>NZ_JBVJIR010000029.1:0-79798 GCF_055586185.1 Actinoplanes sp. NPDC051405 | reverse complement strand
TTCTGCCCCCCCCCCCTCCCCCCTCCCCCCCCCCTCCCCCCCCCCCCCCCCCCTCCCCCCCCCCCCCCCCCCCCCCCCCCCGCCCCCCCCGCTTTTGCGTGCGGCCGGAGTGCCGGGGCATCGATCATGATGCAGGTTCGGTTCGCCGCGGCGGGGGTATCCCGCCGCCATGACAGACGACCGGACAGAGCAGCGAGCCGCCGACCTGCTGCCCGAGGAACGCAGCGCGGGTGGCAGCACCGACCCCCGGGCGCAGGCCGAGGCCATTCTCGCCGAGTCGGACGAGCGCGAGGCCGACCTGGAGGCGGCGCCGAGCTCGTTCCTGGAGCACCGATCGTCGGACCAGACGATCACGCCGGGGGATGGCACCCGGTAGTGGACATGACTTTCGTGTTCACCGATCCGCATGGCACCATCGGCCGGATGGCAGCCCCGCAACGAAGCTCCGGGCGCAACGTCTCGCGTCGAGTGCCTGGTTCCGGCATGGCCGCGAGCCCCGATCCGGTCCGCGGCGCCGGTCGCCGACGGCCGCCGGCGACCGTGAAGACCATCCTGGCGGCACCGGACGCCACACCCGCCGCGCTGACCTCCGCTGCCGCGGGTCCCCTCATGACCGGTGCCGGGGCAGAGCAGTCCCCGGCGACCGCCATCGCCGTCCCGGAAGTCCGGCTCGACCTGCTCCCGCCGGCCGGCCGGCCGGCGTCCGGCGCTGCCGAGCTGCCGTCCGGGCCGCACCCGGTGGAGCTGGCCGGGCTGTTGCACGAGCTCACCGCCCGGCTGCTCGGGGCCGACGACGTGCCCCAGGCGCTCGACCGCCTCGCCGCCTTCGCCGCCGCGGCCGTTCCCGGCACCCTGCGCTGCTCGGTGGCCCTGATCGGGGAGGGTGGCCCGCCGGTCGTCGCCGCCTCCGGGACAGCGGCCAAGGCGCTGGACGACCTCGAGTACGCCGGCGGTGACGGTCCCGGTCTGGAAGCGGCCCGAACCCGAGCCCTGGTGACCGCTCCCGACCTGCAGTCCGACCCGCGCTGGCCGCGGCTGTCCGAGTGCGCCCGCTCGGAAGGGGTGCACAGCGTCGTGGCGATCCCGCTGGACGTGCAGCGCTCCTCGGTGGGGGCGCTGAGCCTGTTCGTCGCCACACCGGGTGGGCTCGACCCTGAACTTCTGCTCACCGCGATGGCCATCGTCAACCAGGCCGAGCTGCTGCTCGGTGAGCTGGGCCGGCGCGAGGGGCTGCGCGAGGGCGCGACGGTCGACCGGGCCGCCGGGGTGATCATCGCTCAGCGGGGTTGTGGCGTGCAGGAGGCCTACACCGTGCTGCGGGAGACCGCTCAGCGCCTCGGCCTGGACCGCCGGGCCGTGGCGGAACGCCTGATCGCGGCGGCCGCCCGCAACGCCGAGGCCTGAGCGCGCCTACTTCTCGACGCGCTGGACGACCTCGAACTCCAGCAGGCTCGCGCCCGACGCCACCGGGCGGCTGCGCTCACCGGCGTGGGCCGCCCGGCCCGAGCCCGCCGACCACGCCTGGAAGTCCTCCTCGGTCTCCCAGCGGGTGTAGACGAAGTAGCGGGTCTCGCCGCCGACCGGGCGCAGCAACTCGAAGCCCAGGAAGCCCTTGGCGTTCTCCACCGCGCCCTGCCGGGCGGCGAAGCGCTGCTCCAGCTCGGGGCCGGCGCCCTCGGGGACCTCGATCGCGTTGATCTTCACAACTGCCATACGAAGAAGGGTACGAGCGCGGGCTGCGCTCGTACCCTTCGGTGTCGTCCGTGGTCAGCGGGAGCTCTTGGTCTCCACCTCGGGACCCGCCCCGACCTCGCCGGGCACGCCGTTGCTGTGCTGCGCGGCCAGTGCGTCGTCGGCGCGCTGCTGCTGCGCCGAGCGCTGGGACAGCGGGATCTCCGGCAGGAACAGGACCACGATCAGTCCGAGGATCATCACGGCCGCCGCCAGCAGGAACACGACGTGGATGCCGTCGGAGAAGCCGACCTTGAACGGGTGCGAGACCACGTCGGAGAGCCGGCCGAGGAACGAGGTGTCGTTCAGCGCGTCGCCGCTCTGGGCCTGCTGCAACGTCTGCAACTGACTCGGGTCGGCCGCGACCGCCTGCTGGAACTCCGGTGTGCCCTGGGCCGACTGGTACGCCGAGCTGATCTTGCCGCCGACGACGTTGAACAGCACGGACAGGAAGATCGCCGTGCCCAGCGTGCCGCCCATCGAGCGGAAGAAGGTTACCGAGCTGGTGGCCACGCCGATCTCGCGCGGGGAGACCGCGTTCTGCACGGCGGTGATCATCGGCTGCATGTTGCCGCCCAGGCCGAGGCCCATGACCACCATGATCAGCATGGTCTTCCAGAGCGGGGTGTCGGCACCGATGAGCGAGAACAGCCCGAGCGCGACGAGCATCAGCGTGCTGCCGATGATCGGGAAGATCCGGTAGCGGCCGGTGCGGGCGATCAGCTGACCGGCGGCGATCGAGCCGGCCATGATGCCGATCACGAACGGGATCATCTGCAGGCCGGCCTCGGTCGCCGAGGAGCCCTTGACGATCTGCAGGTACAGCGGCACGGTCAGCAGGCCGCCGAACATGGCCATACCGATGATCGTGCTGGAGATCGAGCCGACCGCCACCGTCCGGTTGCGGAACAGCCGCAGCGGCAGCAGCGCCTCGTCCTTGTAGGCGCGCTCGGCCAGGATGAAGCCGACGATGCCGATGAGCCCGACCGCGTAGCAGCCCAGCGCCCGCGGCGAGTCCCAGCCCCAGGTGCGGCCCTGCTCGGCCACGGTCAGCAGCGGCACCAGGCCGACGATCAGCGCGACCGCGCCCGGCCAGTCGATCCGGTGATCGGTCCGGGTGTGCGGCAGGTGCAGCACGCGCGCCACGACGAGCATCGCGGCGATGCCGATCGGCACGTTCAGGTAGAAGATCCAGCGCCAGCCGGTGATCCCCAGGATGGTGTCCTGGCCGGCGAAGAAGCCGCCGAGCAGCGGGCCGATGACGCTGGCGGTGCCGAACACGGCGAGGAAGAAGCCCTGGTACTTGGCGCGCTCGCGGGGCGGCACGATGTCGCCGATGATCGCCAGGGCCATCGACATCAGGCCACCGGCGCCGATGCCCTGGATCGCCCGGAACGCGGCCAGCTCGTACATGCTCTGCGACATGCCGCAGAGCACCGAGCCGATCACGAAGACGGCGATCGCGAACAGGAAGAAGCCGCGGCGGCCGTAGATGTCGGAGAGCTTGCCGTACAGCGGCGTCGAGATCGTCGAGGTGATCAGGAAGGCCGTGGTGGCCCACGCCTGCAGGTCGAAGCCGTGCAGGTCGTCGGCGATCGTACGGGTCGCGGTGGCCATGATCGTCTGGTCCAGGGCGGCCAGGAACATGCCCATCATCAGGCCGGCGAGGATGGTCAGAATCTGCCGGTGGGTGAATTCCGCCGACGGTTGCCCGGCGCCCGGAGCGCCCGCCGCGGGTCCCGTCACCGCGGGTGCGGTGGTGCTGGAGTTACTCACGCGTTCTCCCGTGCTGGTACGGCTGGGTCGCAGCGCACGAGCGCCTCGACGGAGCTGTTGAATTCTTCGAACAGTTCGGCGAACGCACGCACCCGCTCGACCGGCCAGCCGCTGAGGGCCTTGCTGATCAGGTCGTTGCGTGCCTGGTGCAGCTGCAGGCAGGCCGCCAGGCCCTCCTGCGTGATGGCGAGGCGGGAGGCGCGGCCGTCGGCCGGGTCGGCCTCCCGGCGGGCGAGGCCGGCCTTGACCAGCTGGGCCGCCTGCCGGCTGATCGTGGACGGGTCCGCGCCCTTGACCTCGGCGAGGTCGGTGACGCGCATCGGGCCCAGGTGCCGGAGCGGGAACAACAGCATGAGCGCGGAGAACTCGGCACCGAAGTCCCCCACGTGGAGCATGCCCTTGGCGCGCGCACCGAGCCGGGCGAATCGCACAAGTTGCTCAGCCAGCCGTCCGCTGGCTTCCTCGGCTTCACCTTCGGTCACCACTGCACCTCCCATCAAGATGCGTGCAGCGTACAACTTGTTGGTTGGTGAAAGCATTTCCGTGCACTCATCAGGCGGCGATTGTGGTGCGCATCTCCCACACGCCCGTGAGCAGTGACTCCGTCTCCTCCAGGGCGGCCGGGACGGGCACGACGTACTCGGCCACGCGGGTGAAGAGCCGCTCCGGGAAGTACCCCCGGCCGGGGTCGCCAACCAGAACCCGGGTGCCCTCGCGGCCGGCGCCACGCAACCGGGTGGCCATCCGGTCGGCGACAGTGCGGGTGTAGAAGACGTCGCCGGCCAGGATCACGTCCGCGGGCACGTCGGAGTCGGCTATGTCGAGCGCGCGGGTCTCGACGGCGACGCCGTTCGCGGCCGCGTTCCGGGCCGCGGCGGCCACCGCCAGCGGATCGACGTCCATCGCCGTCACCCGGGACGCGCCGGCTTTCGCCGCGGCGATCGCCGCCACGCCCGAGCCGGACGCCACGTCGAGCACCGAGCGGCCCCGCACGATCTCGGGATGGTCCAGGACATGCCGGGCGAGCGCCTGGCCGCCGGCCCAGACGAACAACCAGAACGGCGGCGGCACGTCGCTGCTGAACGCGCCGCCGGTGCCGTCGAACAACCCCACCCGGCCGTCGGCCAGGTGCAGCGAGATCTCCGGAGCCAGCGGTACGGGCAGCAGCGTGGTTTCCACGCCCGGGATTCTTCGCCGTTGCCGCTCGGTCCGCGCGCTATTTGAGTTGCGTCACAGCGCGGGGCTACGCGGCCAGTTCGGCGGCCCGGCGCAGCAGCCCGCTCACCGACTCGGGCCCGTGCTGCTCGCCGGCGGCGGTCAGGACCGCAGTGACCGCCAGCTCCAGCGGGGTCCCCGTGCCGTCCTCGCGCAGCAGCTCCAGGAACAGCGCCCGCGTTTGGTTCGACGGCTCCACGCCCAGCCCCTCGGCCAGCTCACGCCGGCACCGGTCGTACGCCCGCAGCGCCGCCACCCGGTCCCCGATCAGCCGATGCGCGGCCATCGCGATCGCCCAGCCCCGCTCGGCGACCGGATCCAGTCCCACCGCCCGGTCGGCCAGAGCCAGCGCCTCCCGTGGGTCACCGGCGGTGAGGGCGTGACCACCGGCGTCCAGCAGGGTTGCCACCAGCCGGGCGCGGTACCGCTCGCGGGCCTGGTCGGCCCAGTCGTGCTGCTCGACGTCCTCCAGCAGCGGGCGGGCGGCCACGTGGGCGGCGGCGGTCAGCGGGCGCAGGGCCCGGCCGGCCGTACGGCCCGAGGCGGCGGCGACCAGTTCGTCGAAGCGGGCCACGTCGACCCGGACCTGATCGGCCACGAGGGCGTAGCCGCCGTTGCGCGTGGTGATCACGGAGTCACGCGTCTGCCCGTCCGGGTCGAGTCGATGGCGCAAAAGGGACACATAACTCTCCACCGTGGCCTGATGGTTGGCCGGCGGCCGGCCGCCCCAGAGCAGTTCGGCCAACTCCGCCTTGTGCAGGTCGCCACGCAGGGCGAGCAGTGCGAGGATGTGGCGGGGCTTGACGCCGCCGAAGTCGCGACCGGTCAGGCGTACGCCCCGGGTGCGGACCTCGAGTCGGCCGAAGAGCTGGATGTCGTACATGGCGTAAGACCCTGTACGGGCGACGGTCACGCGACAAGCGTCCGCCGCGTCGTTTGGCACCCCGAAAGCGAGGGGTGGGCTCCACCGAAGATACGAGTTATGGCGGCCGCTCGGACTCATCCCGTCGGCGCGCGTACCGAGCGATCGACGTGGCTCGCAGGTGCTGTCCGACTGTTGGTACGCCTTGGCTTCCGGCGCGGGACACATAGACTTCCAGCGCTGGCGGATCAGGAGGCATGAATGGGCGAGGCGATCACGGTGCTCGTGGTGGACGGGCATCAGACGTTCGCCGAGTTGCTCGGTGTGGCGTTGGCCGGGCAACCGGACCTGCGCTACGTGGGGCATGCGCGGACCGGCGAGCAGGCAATCCGGCTCGTGCAGGAGTTGCGGCCGAACGTGGTGCTGATGGATCCGGACCTTCCGGACGCCGACGGCATCGCGATCGCCGAGCTGCTGCGGCACCGCCAGCCCGACACGCGTTTTGTCGTGCTGACGGCGAACAACGAGTCCGCCCTGGTGGGCCGAGCCACGGCGGCCGGGGCCTCGGGTTTCCTGTCGAAGAACGGGCCCCTCGGCGACGTGCTCAACGCCGTCCACACCGCGCACGGCGGTGGCATGACGGTGTCGACCGACATCCTGGCGCGGCTGCTGCGCAGCACCACCCCGGTGGTCGGTCCGCGCGCCGGTGGGCTGACCGCCCGCGAGCACGAGGTGCTGGTGCTGATGGGCTCCGGGCTGGACCCGCGGGCCATCGCCCGGCGGCTCGGCATCAGCGTGCACACGTGCCGGGGCTATGTGAAAGCTGTGCTGGGCAAGCTCGGTGCGCACAGCCAGCTCGAGGCCGTCGCGGTGGCCACCCGGCGTGGGCTGCTCAGCCCCGACCGTTCTAACGGAGAGTAATTCTCGCTCGTACTCATCCGTTAAGCCGCGGGATCCGTACTTCTCGCCGGAGCGCCTGTCGAAGATTGTCGGCGCCGGCGCGAGTTGGAGGACATCGCGTGGAACGTTCAATCGCCGATTCGTCCGATGTGTCCGTCGCGCTGGCGGAACTCGCGTCGACGTCGGGTGCCGACTGGGCCAACCGTGACAACGAATCGCTCTACCGCCGGACCGAATCCGAACCGGCACCCTACCGGCGACCACCCGCTGTGAACTCGTTCCGTAACGATGCTGATGAGGAAGACATGGCCGACTCCCCGAGCTGGAGTGCCTTCGGGTCACCCCGTACCGCTTCCTCGGCCGCGGACATTCCCGCCGCGGACCCGCCGGAGCCCGAGTACGGCCCGGCCCCGCCCGCCGGCCCCGGCCGCGCCTCCTTCGGTTTCACCGCCGGTCCGATCAGCGGCAACCACACCGGCGGCCACGCCACCATCGGCAACCATCAGGGCCGTCCCGCACCCGTCTCCGGCGCGCCGTTCCTGCCGCCGCCGGCGGGCCCCCCGCCGTACCCGGTCCGCTCGATGACGGGGGAGCAGGCGCCGGTCCAGACCCGGTCGGCCCGGACCGGGGAGCAGGCGCCGGTCCAGACCCGGTCGACCTGGACCGGCGAGCAGGCGCCGGTCCCGAGCCAGTCAGCGCGCCCGGCCCCGCCGGTCGAGCACGACGAGGGCATCGGCGACTTCATCGGCGGACCCGGCCGGGAGATCCGCCCGCACCGCGCCGCCCGCCACCCGCACCAGGCCGCCGAGCCGCAGCTGCTCGCCGAGCCGGCGCCCCGCGGCCGTGGCGTGCTGGTCGCCGGTGTTGTGCTGGGCCTCGCCGTGTTGCTCGGCGGCACCGTCGCGGGCGTCAGCTACTTCTCCGGCTCCGACAAGAGCCTCACCTCGGTGCTGGAGCTGGGCGCCGGCAACTCCGGCGACCGGACCGCGACCGCGCCGATCGACGGCCGCACGGCCGCGTCGTTCGAGCTGTCCACCGCCGTCACCAAGATCACCGTGCGCAGCGAGGACCTCGGCGACGACCTCTACCGGATCTCCACCGCCGAGGACGCCGGCCTCGTCCCGAAGCCCGTGCTGGCCCAGGACCGCGTGCAGCTCAGCATGGTCCCCGACGGCGACGGCACCACCGGGGCCGTCGAGGTGGTGCTCACCACGAAGGTGGTGTGGAACCTGCGCTTCGCCGGCGCCACCGACGAGCAGCGCATCGACTTCACCGGCGGTGAGGTCGGCGGCATCGATTTGGTCGCCGGCTCGCGGGTCACCGAGATCGCCCTGCCCAAGCCGGCCGGCACGGTCGCGCTGAAGGTCACCGGCGCGGTCGACGAGCTGTCGCTGAACAGCCCGGCGGGCTTCCCGGTGCGGGTGCAGATGCAGGGCGGGGCCAAGACGGTGGCGGCGGGCAAGCGCACCCTGCGCGACGTCAAGCCGGGATCGACGCTGACGCCCAAGGGCTGGACCACCAACGACCGCTACGACGTGACCGCGGAAGCCCGGGTCACGCTGCTCTCCGTCGAGACGGCGAAGTAGCGCGCCCGGGCCGGGCGGATCAGAGGACCCGGAGCCGCACCGTCTGGCTCATGCCGCGCAGCCGGTCCAGGACGTCGGCGCTGTAGCTGCCGCTGATGTCGGTGATCAGGTAGCCGTACTCGCCGCGGGTGCTCAGCAGCTGGCCCTCGACGTTCACGTGGTGCTCGGCCAGGATGCTGTTGACCTGAGCCAGCACGCCCGGCATGTTCAGGTGCACGTGGATGACGCGGCTCATGTCGGTGCTGGCCGGCAGGGCGACGCTGGGCAGGTTGACGCTCAGCGTGGTGTTGCCCTCCTGCACGAAGTGCACGAGCTTGTTGGCCACGAAGTCGCCGATGTCCGACTGGGCCTCCTCGGTGGACCCGCCGATGTGCGGGGTGAGGATGACGTTCGGCAGGCCGCGCAGCTCCGAGACGAACTCGTCACCGCGGCCCTTCGGCTCCTTCGGGAAGACGTCCACGGCCGCGCCGGCGAGGTGCCCGCTGGTCAGCGCGTCACGCAGGGCCACGTGGTCGACCACGATGCCGCGCGACAGGTTGAGGAAGATCGACCCGGGGCGCATCCGGCCGAACTGCTCGGCGCCGAAGAAGCCCGCGTTGCCCGGCCGCCCGTCGACGTGCAGCGTCACCACGTCCGAGCTCTCCAGCAGCTCGTCCAGGCTGGCGCAGCGCTGGGCGTTGCCCAGGGCCAGCTTGTCGGCGGTGTCGTAGAAGGACACGTGCATGCCCAGGTTTTCCGCGAGCACGGAGAGCTGGGTGCCGATGTTGCCGTACCCGATGATGCCGAGCCGGCGGCCGCGGACCTCGTGGCTGCCGTGGGCCGCCTTGTCCCAGATGCCCTCGTGCATGAGGTTGTTCTTCTCGGTGAGCCGGCGGGTCATCGCGATGATCTCGGCGAGGGCCAGCTCGACCACCGAGCGGGTGTTGGAGAACGGCGCGTTGAAGACGGCGATGCCGGCCTGGGAGGCGCCGGCCAGGTCGATCTGGTCGGTGCCGATGCAGAACGCGCCGATCGCGACGAGGCTGTCCGCCGCCTCCAGGACCTTCGCGGTCACCCGGGTCTTGGACCGGATGCCGAGCAGCTGCACACCCTGGATGCGCTCGACCAGCTCGACCTCGTCGAGGGCGCCGGCGACGGACTCGACCTGGTAACCCTCTGCCTCGAGCCGGGACACCGCGTCCGGGTGGATGCTCTCGAGCAGCAGGACTCGCACCTTGGGTTGGTCGATCATCACTTTCCGTTCCATGTCGGATTCTGGTGCACGTGGAAGGGGGACCGTCCGGGCCGCCACGCCGAAGCCCAGGTCAGGCGTACCAGCCTAATGCCCCGGATTGCCCGCCCCGCGAAGGTGTGCCGCAGCTCCCATCTGGCGGTCACCCGCGCGAGCGCACCGGGCGGGTCAGCCGGGAACGCGCTCCCGCAGCCAGGGCAGCATGGCATCGGCGTGGGCTCGCTGGAACTCCCGGACGTGCGGGATACCCGGCGAGGGGTGCCGTGAGCGGTCCAGGAAGTCGCCGGTGAAACCCGCGATGACGTCGGTCGCCGTCCGGAGGTCGATGCCGGTCAGCAGCCGGTCGCCCGGGCCGCCGTGCACCAGCACGTTCATCGCCAGCAGGACGGTGTCCAGCCAGGCCGGTCCGACGCACCCGTACGGCCAGTCCACGACGACGATCGAGCCGTCCGGGCGTACCAGAAGATTGTCGGCCCGCACGTCGCAGTGCGCGAGGGTGGCACCGGTCGCGACCGCGGTCAGGCCGCGGTCCGCGGCGGCCCGCAGGTCGTCGAGGTGCGCGGCCACCCAGGGGTCCAGATCGGGCAGCGGATCAGCGGCGATCCGGGCCCAGCCCCCGAAGCACTGGGCCAGGTGCTCCGCGGCGGTCGGCACGCCGGTCACCGGCGACGGCGTGAGAGCGTCGGCCAGCTCCCGCAGCGCCCGCACGGCCGCGTGCATCTCGGCCTCGACCCACGGGGTACGCGGATGCCGGCCCTCGACGTCCTCGTGGATCAGCACCACCCACTCACCGTCGTCGAGAGCCGCGAGCAGCCGGGGCACGGGCGCCTCCACGGGCATCCGGGCGGTCACGTGTGCCTCGGCGCGGGCCAGCTCGATCGAGCGGGTGCTCAGCGCGGTGCTGACGGCCTTGACGAACGCCCGCCGGCCGTCCGCGGTGAGCACCCGGTCCGCCGTCCCGGGTGAGAACCCGCCGGACTGTGAGGCCGCGTGCACCACCGGCCCGCCGATGACGGCCTCGACCTTCTCCCTGATCCGCTCGGGCAGCTCCGCCCAGCCGATCCGTATCCCGTACCTCTGGATCATCTGATCGACCTCCTTCCCGGCGGATGGTGGCAGTCGGGGAAGGGGCACCGGCGTACTTGATCGCACAACTGCCCCCGCACCCCCGGCGAAATGTCACACCGCCCCGGAATGATGGCCGTCAGGCCGGCGAGGGGACAGGACATGAGCGCACCGACCGCCGCCGCTGCCAGCGCGGCGCGGATGACCGAGGACGAGGCCCTGCGATGGCGGGCCCGGTTGCGCGAGCGGTCGGAGCTGGCTCTGCGCCGGCGGGCCGAGCAGGCAGCAGCTCGCCGGTCGGCCGCCCGGCGGCGGGCCCACGGGCTGGTCGACCGGCAGGCCGCTCGACTGGCCCGCGGCCGGCCGGACGCGTTCGAGCCGGATCTCCATTGCACGCAGTGACCGGCCGGCCGGTCAGGGCATGGGTTCGCCGATCATCGTCGGCGGATTGCCGGACATGCCGCCCGTGCCGGTGCGGCACCGCGGCCGGATCCTGCGGGACCTGCTGTTCCCGCTGGCCCTGCGCACGTTCTACTACGACCAGGGGAAGATGTTCGGATGGCTGCACGGATACACCGTCGACTGGGCCACGCCGGCCGGGACAGCGGCAGCAGCGCCGCGATCGTGATCGCCAGCACCAGCCGCGAGTTGCTCCACAGTGGCGGGCCCAGCGCCGGGACCGGCAGCAGCATCACCACGAGCACCAGGGCCGGCCAGGCGCGCCGGGCCCAAGCCGGGCCGCGTACGGGCAGCAGCGCGGCCAGGACCAGCCAGATCTGGTGATGGGTCCAGGAGACCGGGGAGAGCACGACGCTCGCGGCCCCGGTCAGCACCAGCGCGGAGAACCAGTCACCGTCACGGGCCCGGCGGGTGGCCCGGTGCAACGCCAGCGCGGCGATCACGCCACCAGCCACCAGCACGACGGCCGAGCGCACCGGAGCCGACAGCTCGACGCGCAGCAGAGCGCCGTTGAGCGACTGGTTGCCGACCGAGGTGATGTAGCCCAGCCGGCTCACGTGCGAGATCTCGGTCGTCCAGAACCGCCACGAGTCGCCGGGCAGCGCGACAGCAGCCAGCGCGCCGCACGCCGCGAAGGTCGCCGACGCCAGCACGGCCGCGCGGCGGCGACCGGCGAACCAGAGCAGCGGGATGAAGATCAGCGGAGTGAGCTTGATCGCGGCGGCCAGCCCGATGAGCAGGCCCTGCCACCGGCTCTGCCGCAGGGCCAGCAGGTCGACCGCGATCAGGGCGGCTAGGAAGAGGCTGACCTGGCCGTACTTCAGGTCGGAGGAGACCGGCGCCGACAACACCAGGACCAGGGCGTACGCGGGGGCCCGCCGGCCCAGCAGCAACGCCAGGCCGGCGACGGTGACGATGGTGGCGAGGGTCCAGGCCAGCTGCAACGCCACGGTGGGGACGCCGGCGAGGGGCAGGAAGACCAGGCCGGCGAACGGGGGATAGGTGAAGGGGGCGTTGCCGGCGCTGATGAAGTCGTACAGGCTCGCGCCGTGGGTCAGGCCCCGCACCGCGCCGGTGTAGACGCCCAGGTCGGAGAGGCGAACGTCGGCCGGGCGGGCGAGCACGGCCCAGGCGGTGATCAGCGCCGCCAGCGCGGCGGGCAGCCAGAGCAGGGCGGGGCGCGCGCTGCGTCGTTCGGCGGTGGCCGGTGGGAGCGGGCCGGTGAGACGGTACGCGCGGCGGCCGGCCGGCCGGTGCGCCTCGATCAGGCCGGCGCGCTGGAGGCGTACCAGTAAGGGGTAGAGCGACCCGCTCGCAACGCCCGCCTCCCGCACCAGGTCGAGACCGTGCCGGCTCCGGCCGGGCTCGGCCGCCAGGGTGGCGAGGACCGCGGCCCGCGCGCTCATGACGCCCGGCGTGCCGGGGCGCCGAGGTGGGCCACCAGCAGCCCGATCAGCAGCGCGACGGCCAGCCGGCCCGCCGGGTGGGCGAGGAAGCCGAAGCCGAAGACCGCCGAGTTGTCGACCAGCCGGTGCAGGGTCAGCTCGGCCGCGCCGCCCGACCGGCGCAGCACCTCGCCGATCGCCAGCCCGCCCAGCCCGGCCACCACGCCGAGCGCCACCTTGCCGGCGGCGTCCGGGGACCCCACCGCGTCCGGAATCCGGGGCGAACCGCGGCGCAGCAGGCCGGCGACGACCGCGACCGAGCACAGGGTGAGCGGGCCGATCATGGCCGAGGCGTTGCCGAGCAGGACGTCGGAGGCATGGAACGCCGGTCCGGCCTGCTGGAGGTGGCCGAACGCGGCCGTGCCGTCCGCGAAGTAGGCCCCGAAGTCGGCGATCCCGCCGGGCAGCAGGGCGAGCGGGAACCAGGACGGCGCCGAGGCGGCGTTCACCCCGAGGACCGCGGCGGCGTGCAGGGAACCGGCGGCTGCGGCGACGTCGAGCGCCAGCAGGGCACCGGCGACTGCCGTCACTCCGGCGAGTGTGGTGCGGCCTGTGGCTCGCAAGCTGGTGCTCACCCGTACGGTGGCAGCGGTCAGGATCGTCCACGCCAGCACCGCCGGGCCGATGTCGATCCAGCCCATGAACGGCATGACCGCCACCTGGTTGCCGGCCAGGAGGAACGCGTAACCGGCCGCACCCAGCAGCACCACCCGGCCCATGGTCGTGCGGCCGCTGACCGCCACCATCACAGCCGCGGCGGCGGTCAGCGCCACAGCCCCGGCCACCGCGCCGAAACGCCCCTGCGCCAGATGGGCGGCGTTGACCAGCGCCGCCGCCAGCAAGGTCAGTGCGGCCGGCACCGACAGCGTGCGGGCCCAGCCGGCCCCGCGCTGCGCCCAGGTCACCGGCTCCTCGTCGGCCTCCTCGACGGCAGGGGAGACGGCCAGGCTGCTCGCAAAAGTCAAGGCGCGCCACGAAGATCGAGACGCGTCCAGCTCGGCGTGCCAGTCCCGGGCCAGGTCGTCGCGCAGGTCCGCCGGCCAGCGCCGGGCTGCGGAGTCGACCAGGCGTCGCGCCAGGCGGTCGGCCGCGCTCATGCCGGCTGCGCCTTGATGCCCGGGACGGCCACCTGGGCCATCTGCTGCTGCATGGCGGCGACTTCACGCCGGGCCTCGGCGGCGCCGTCCGCGGTGAGCCGGTAGTAGCGCCGGGTGGGCCGCCCCTCGGCGGCCGGATCGGTCTGCTCCCAGTGCGACTCGACCCAGCCGGCCCGCTCGAGGCGGACCAGGACCGGGTAGAGGGTGCCGCTGGGCAGGCCGGTGGCCTGCATGAGCTGCAGGCCGTAACGCTCGGCGGCGGGATCGGCGAGCAGCGCCACCACCACCTTGAGCACCGGCATGGTCATCCGCGGAGGCATGTAGGCACTCTACATAGGGTCGGCAACCGTGTCACCCAGCTCGATCCGGCCGGTGCGCTCGACGGTCGCCCAGACGCCGAAGGTCATGTCGTGGTGCTCCGCGACGGTTCGCAGCAGTCGGCCGTGCTCCGGCACCTCCTCCTGCGCCAGGTCGATCATCACGCAGCGGGTGAGGCGCCGCCGCGGCCGCAGCACGACCTGGTCGCCGATCCGCAGGTCCCGCCCCAGCCACTCCTCCTCCGGGAAGCCGGTGCCGGGCACGTCGATCAGCAAGTTGGCCCGGAACCGCAGCGGGTCGACCTCTTCTCCGGTCAGCTCCCGCAGCCGGCGCAGGGCAGCGATGCTGATCACGCTCACCGGCCCCTCGTCGTGGTGGACGACCTCCGCCTCGCGGGTGATCGTGACCGGCCGGCCCAGCACCTCGCTGACCGCCCGGTGCCCGGCCTGGTCGTCAGCGGCGAACCGGCGCCCGTCGGGCAACTCCACCACCGGTACGGGATCAGCGAAGTGCCCGCGCAACCGGAACAGGCCGGGCATCCGCCGGAAACGCCGGGTGTTCTTGCCGCTGCCCAGCTTGCCGTCGGTGTCGCGGACCGCCCAGAGCCGGTCACCGGCCAGCCCGCGCTGCTCGAGCTCGACGGCCACGGGCCGTTCACCCAGCAGGGACTTGATCGGGTACCGGCGGATCTCCACGACCTTCATCGGCTGACTCTTTCGTGTTCGGAGAGAGATTGCAGCCGGTCGGGTCGACCTGGGGGCCGATCATCCGAGATCCGGGCGCGGACGCTGTTCCCGGCGGGCGTGGGCATCCACAGTGTTCGGGCGGTCGCTTTCCGCTCACCAGCCCGTCGCTCAGGAGTTCTCATGGCGTACCCGCCTCAGTCGCCGTACGACCCGCAGGTCCCTGTTGTGCCGGCGGGCCCGCCGGCTGCTTTCACCGGCTATGGGCCGCAGCCGCAGCCGCAGCCGCCTCGTCGCAGCCTGCTGCCGTGGCTGGCGCTGGCCGTCGCCCTCCTGGTCGTGGCCGGCACGGGCGGCTGGTTCCTCTACGACCGGGTCATCCGGACGGATTCCGGGGTGGCGGCCTGCGAGGCCCTGCGGGACGGCGACAAGGCGGTCGACGGGGACGACGGCGACAAGACGATGACCGAGGCCGAGTACCGCGAACTGCGCGGGGTCTTCGAGGACTCGCGCTACGAGGACATCCGCGATCACGGTACGAAGCTGATCGACCTGGTCTGGCAGCTGTCGAAGCTGGGCGACGAACCGGGCCTGGAAGCTCTGGCCTTCATGGGCCCGCTCACCGAACACGTGACCGGGCTCCAGTCGGCCTGCGCGGACCAGGGCGTCATCGTCGACCTGAAGCTGGGCGAGTAGCGGGCCGCTCAGGCCTGGATCGGGTCCGGCTTTGGTGCCGGTGGGCCGCTCAGGCCTGGAATCGGGTTCGGTGCCGGCGGGTGAGCAGCACGCCGCCGGTACCTGCCAGGAGTAGCAGCAGTGCCGCGCCCACGACCGCGGCGACCGGTGTGCCGGTCACCGGCAGCCCTCCGCCGCCGCCCCCACCGGCGCCGTTGACGACGATGAGTGCCTTGTCGTTCGACTTGTCCAGCTCGCACGTCCCACAGGCGGCGGTGACCTGCACCGGCCCGTTCGCGCCCGCGATCACCCGGTTGATGCGCAGACCGAAGCGGAACTTCTCGCTCGCCCCGACCTCCAGGTGATTGCTCGTCCGGCACCCGTACTGGGCGGCACCGGGCTTGGCCGGCTCGCTCCAGGCGGGAACGCCGTCGACGACCTGGCGGCAGCGGTCCGGCACGGTCACGACCTCGGTTCCCTCGGGCACCGACACGAGCATCCGCGCGACGGTGGTCGACTGGTCCAGGTCGAGGACGGCCGGTCCGTCGTTGCGTACCCCGACCGCCGCCGTGACCACGTCACCGGCGTCCCCGTCGACCTCGGCGCCCAGGGCCACCAGGTCGACGCCGTTGCGGCCGGTCACCGCGATACGTACCCGTGAGGTGCTGTCCCGGTAATCCACATCGGCCTGCCGCTTCGCCGCCGCGGAGACGACCGGCTCGAGCCGCAGCACCGGCCCGTCCCCGGCGGTGCCGGCGGGCTTGCCCAGCGCCTTCTCCTCAGCCAGATAGCCGTCATGCTGCGCGGCCGTGCGCCAGGTGAAGTCGGCGGCCAGCTTTCCCGGCGCGATCGTGCTGCTGCGCAACCGGTACGGCAGGACCAGCCGATAGGCGGTCCCCGGCTGCAGCTGCTGGTCGAAGCTGCACGACACCAGCCGGTCCGCGTCGTACCGGCAGTTGCGGTAGCGCGTCCCGGCCTGCATGGCCCACGCGGAGCGGTCGACGCTCATCCCGATGCCGTCGGCGACGTTCGCACCGGCATTGCGCACGCTCACCGGCACCTCGAACGACCCACCCGGCTGCGCCGACAGCGTCGGGCCCGGTACGGCGACGAGGCTGACACCCTCGGCCACGGTGACGTCGGCGACGCCCGTGACAACCTCGTCGTGGTAACCCCGGAAGGTGGCGGTGACGGTGCCCTCGGTCCCGACCGGCACCGACGCGGCGGCCTTGAGCACGGCCCAGTGGCTGCGCTCGCCGGCCGGGGTGAAGTCGAAGAACTCGTCCTCGAAGCTGCAGCTCAGGGTGTCGGCCAAGAGGGTGCAGTTGGGCGTGTCGTAGTCGATGTCCACGGTGACGCCGGCGTCGACCAGGCTCTGCGAGATGCGGTAGCTGACGTTGTACGCCTGCACGCTCTGAGCCGGTGCGGAGTAGGTCCGAAGCCAGATCCTGGTCGCGCCGCCCGGTGCCACGACGGTGTCGGAGACCTCGACCCGCAGGTCCGCGGGGGCCTGCGCCTGGGCGGGCGCGGGGCTGAGCAGGGCGGCCATCACGCCGGCGAGGACCATGATCGGGAACTTCGACGTCATGGCGAGGGACCTTAGGCGAGATCGGGTTCCGCCCGCGACCCCGGTCCGACCTTGAACCTCAGGTGCAGGACCCGCTCGCCCTGATGACCACGTGGGGGTCCTCCAGCAGGTGCTGGGCGTTGATGCCGCCGAAGAAGCGTTTGCCCGATCCGAACACCACCGCGTTGTGCATGGTCACTGTGCCCATGGGTCCTCCTCGGGAGTTTCGCCTCCCGATGGTGTCGCGCCGGGGGCGGGTCGGGCTTGTAAAAATCAAACGGCCGGCATCGGACCGCTGTCCAGACGCCGATGAACCAGCCGTCGGTGAGCATTGTCGGCGGCACGGACGGGTCGGAGTCCGAGAGGCGGACGGGGCCGCCGAGGTTGAGGAAGAGGTGGGCTGAGGGCATGGGCGGGACGTTCATGCGGGGGTGGCGTGGGGTGCCGGCCAGGCAGTAGATGTCGTCGATGAAGCTGTCGAGCGGAGGGGCGGGAACCCGGCCGAGATACTTCATGGTCACAGTTTGGATGGCGCGTCCGCGGTTGACGACAACGGCGCTGGGGACAACCCGCCCGCCGGACGGGCTGCCCCTGTTCAGCCCGTGGGCGTCAGCCGGCCGCCCCCAGGGTGAACAGACGCGTGCCGTTGAGCCCCGCGTCGTACACACGCGCCGTTCCGGTCTCGATCCAGGTTTGCCCGTAGCAAACCGACCACGAATCGGGTGCCACCCCTGACCTCGAGCACACGTACTGGATTGCGCCGAACTGGCCCGAGGTGAACGCCGCTTCGGCGGGATAGAGGGTCCCTCGCCGGTTGTGCACGATCACCGCGCCCTGGACGTCGATCCCGGTGTACAGCGACCGGATCAGACAGGCCTGCGCCTCCACGCCGGTCTCGATCGGCGTGGTTGTGGCGCAGTTCCAGTCGGCGTAGACAGCCGAGGTCGGGCTGGTTTTGTAAGAACGCCAGACGCCGGGGTCCGCCGCGGCCGGGCCGGCGTTCACCACACTGAATCCGAACACAGCGGTGACGACGGCCACCGCGTAAGTCGTCACTCTCTTGAGCCTCATCCCGAACCTCCCCGCAGATCCATTGAGAGTGATCACTTTATGGGCTGTGAGTGACGAAGCCAATGGTTGAGCGGGCATCCCGTCGCGCAGGCGACGCAGGCAGGCGCGGTCCGGCTGCTTCCCGGTGGGCGATGGAGACCCGCCGGGCTTCGGCATCCCAGAGCCGCCGGGTCCAGGGCGGGTAGCCCGGCCGCCGGAGGCATCTTCCCGGTGCAGGGTCGGAGGTCCTGCCCGCCGGAGGCGCGACCGGATCTTCCTTCCGACCGGAAGGGACAGCGCGGCTGGCGACCCCGTAACGCACCTCGGGTCCCGCCCACTACCGTGCGGACGACCCCGCTGTCTTGATCAGTATGCCGGTACAGGCCGATCGGCTGGCGGTAGAACTTCGATGGTTTGTCAGCGGCCCGCCGGTTTGCGGCCCGCCTTGAAGACGTATGGAACGTCTTCACCACCGATGCCCCGCGACCTCGACCCGGAGAGCGGACCGCTCCCCTGGTTGTGCAGAGCTAGAGTCCTGCTCTGGTCTAGGGCGAGGATGCGGTGCAATGAGAGACAACGTGGGCTGGCTGGTTTGGCTGGCGACGGTCGCAGCCTTTTACCCACTCAACCAGCGGCTCGTCCGCCGCAAGGGCCTTGATCATCGGCCATGGTTCGTCCCGAGCCTATGGGGCCCCGTGGGAATGCTGATCATCGCTCTGGCCTCGCCGATGGGCTGGCGCCGGCGGCTCCCGTAGTCGGCACGCACCTTCGAGCATGCAGTAACCCGGCAGATCCGACGTTCGGCCGCCGAAGGACCACCAGCGGCGGGAGCTGCTGGTCCCTGCGTTCGTCGTCGAGGCCGTGTGCCGCTACCTCGTGACGGTGCCGGACGCTCCCGGAGGTGTTCGTCTTCCGGGTAGGAAGCAGCACACCGCGGCGCGCCAGCAGAGCTACAGCGGGTTCCGCCGGGCTGTCGCCTCCGTGGGTCTGAAGGACGTCACGCGGCGCGACCTGCGGGCGACGCACGCCGGCTGGGTGGCCGACTCGCTCGGCGTGATGACCGCCGCCCGCCGGCTCAGGCACGCCAACGCGAGCGTCACGACTCGGCGCCACGCCCGGCCGATCGACAAGCGGGACGCCCAGGTCGCCAAGCACCTCGACAAGCTCGGGACCGACCAGGCATCGGGCACGGAAGCCCGGCAAGGGGGACCCATGATGGGTGATCAACGCTGTGAGCTGGCGCGCCCGGCAGGATTCGAACCTGCGACCGACGGATTAGAAGTCCGTTGCTCTATCCGCTGAGCTACGAGCGCCTGGCCGGCCCACGGAGTGTGCTGGCCAGCACATACTAGAGTTTCGCCGCCGCTCGGTCGAGCGGGATGTCAAGCCGTCGTGGCGTCCGCTTTGTCCTCCGGGGCCGGGGGTACGGAGATCTCCGGCGTGCCCTTCGGCGGGACGAACGCGTCGACCCATCTACCCAGTTCCTGGAAGAGCTCCGTGCGTACGTCCTTGCCGGACAGCGTCAGGTCGTGCATGCCGCCGTCGAACCGCGCGATCGTCACCCGCGGCCCGAGCCGCGGCGCCCAGCGCACGATGTGCTCCACGTCCAGGACCGAGTCGCTCAGCCGTACGTCTTCGCTCCAGCTCCTGCCGCGGAAGGTCCGGGTCGAGCAGGCGACCATGATCGGGGCGTCGATGGCCAGCCCGGCGCGCAGGCGGGCCTGGCCGCGGCGGATCGCTTCGAGCCATCCGGTACGGACGGGGAAGCCGTTCACCGGTTTCCAGGCGAGATCGTAGGTCCACTCGCCACGGTGCTCGCTGTGCAGGCTCTGCCCGTACAGGCCGGCTGTGCTCATCGGCAGTACCCGGTACGGGTTGCGGCTGCTCGTACGGCCGATCATGTGTGCGAATGGCCGGCGCAGCAGCCAGGGCACGTTGAAGTCGAAGAACGGGCTGTTCAGGAACAGGCCGTCGACGATGCCCTGGTCGTGGCGGGAGTGCGACCACAGCGACGTGATCAGGCCGCCGGTGGAGTGGCCGGCGACGAGCAGCTGGTCGTGGCCGTCGTCCTCGCGGATGATCCGGGCCGCCTCGTCCAGCTCGGGGTAGTACTCGGTGAGGCTGCGCGCGAAGTTCGGCGTCTGGTGCGGCAGCAGGCTGCGGCCGTACTTGCGCAGGTCCAGCGCGTAGAAGTCCCAGCCGCGTTCGACGAAGAAGTCCGCCAGATGGGTCTGGAAGAAGTAGTCGACGAAGCCGTGCACGTACAGCACCGCGCGCCGTGACGGGGTGTCCCCGCGCCGGCGGACCAGGGTCGCGACGACGGCGCCCTCGTCGTCGGTGCCCAGGTCGATGGTGAGTCGCTCGTACGGCAGGCCCAGGACGTCGGTCTCCACGCCGCCAGGTTACCCACGCGTAGGGACCTTCGCGCCATACCAGATCAGCGGGATTTTCCGTGGTTTTCCACATTCCTCCGTCGTCCACAGGCTGGCGCGGATCCTGAAGCGGACATCGGGGCGTTCGGCGCACGCTGCTTCCCAGATCGCCCGCCGCACTTCCCCTCGATAAGGAGACGCAGTGTTCGACACCAACATCGTGGTGGTCGGGAACGTCCTGACCGCGCCGGAATGGCGCCGCACCGCCAGCACGAACACCCTGGTCGCCAACTTCCGGGTGGCGTCGACCGCCCGCCGGATGGACCGGGAGACCGGCCGCTGGGTCGACGGCAACCAGTTCCGGGTACGCGTCAACTGCTGGCGCCGGCTCGCCGAGGGAGTGGCGGCCTCCGTCACGGTCGGCGACCCGGTCGTGGTGGCGGGACGCCTCTACACCCGCGACTGGACCGACTCGGAAGGCAACCTGCGCACGACGTACGAGATGGAGGCCGTGTCGGTCGGTCACGACCTGTCCCGCGGCCGGGGCCGCTTCTTCCGCAACAAGCCGACGTCGGCGACGAGCGCGACGGAGACGGCGGAGAGCGACGGCCAGGTCCGCGGTGAGGCGGCGGTCCCGGTCGGGGAGGACGAGGCGCCCACTGTGTACGGCGACGGCGTGCTGGACGGCGACGAGCCGACGTTCGAGGACGTCCCGGGCAGCACGCCGGGCGGCTTCGACCCGCTGGCGGCCCTGCGCGGCGGCAGCATCGAGCCGTTCGACACGGAGATGGTCGTGCCGGCCGCCATCCCGGCGCCGGATCCCGACGACTCGGAGCCCGCGCCCGAGCCGGGCTCGGAGGGTGGCCCGGACTCCGAGCCGGCACCTGCTCCCGTTCCGGGTCCTGGCCCGGGCTCCCGGTCCAGCTCGCGGTCCAGCCGTTCGGCAGAACGTGGATCGGCCGGTGTGGGGGCTGACCAGCCCGACGCCGAGGGCGAGGGCTCGGCCCGTCGCACGGGCCGAGGCCGGAGCGCCAGGCGCCAGCCCGTCCCCGCGTGACCGCCGGGCGCTTCACCTCGGCGTGACCGCCAGGTGCCCCACCTGGCGCGACCGCCGGGTGACCGCCCGGGTGTGACCGCCCGGGTGTGACCGCCCGGGTGTGACCGCCTTGGCGTGACCGCCGGGTGACCGCCCGGGTGTGACCGCCCGGGTGTGACCGCCTTGGCGTGACCGCCGGGTGACGCCCGGGTGTGACCGCCGGGTGTGACCGCCTTGGCGTGACCGCCGGGTGTGACCGCCCTGGCTTGATCGCCTTCTGATCTGCCGTCGTTGCGAGCCGACTTCCCCGTGGGTTCGCGACGGCGGCACCGGACCGGCCCCTCCCTTCCGCCCACCCGGCCGACAGCCTTGTGTTCCGGCGCCGACCTCCGCGGCCGCCACCGCAAGGGCAGTTCGGGCGGTGCGCACCGGGCTTCGGTGCGGGTGGCCGAGGGCCGGCCGGCCGATGGGGTCCCGCCGGGGGTGCAAGCGGGCCCCATCGGCCCGGCGGATGGGTGTCCGGTGGTCGGCACCCATCCGCCGAACCCCCTGCCGCGCGGTCCCAGTGACTGCCGGCGGTCCGGTCGCCGTCCCCGAAAGCGGGCGACGGCCGGGCCCTGAACGTGGCGGCGGACCATTCCCCTGTCCGCCGTCCGGAGCCGGTCGACTCCGGCGCCCTGGGGTGAGGCGTCGCGAACGACCGGCGGGGTGGGTGGGTGTTCGGTGGTCGACACCCACCCGCTACCCCCGCCGCCCGTCCTGCTCCGGGGCGCTCCCTCCCTGAGAGAAAGGCGCAACCGCTCGGCAAAGCGGACCTGCGCCCGAGCAGGACGGGCGGCATCCACCAGCGACCACGCCCACGCCGCGCCGCGGCCCAGCGAGGCCCGGCCCGGCGAGGCCCGGCCCGGCGAGGCCCGGCCCGGCGAGGCCCGGCCCGGCGAGGCCCGGCCCGGCGAGGCCCGGCCCGGCCCGGCGCAACCTTGCCTGGCGGCCCGGCAAAGCACGGCACGGCACGGCCCGGCTCGGCCGCTCGACGGGTGGGCGGGCCGGGACCAGCAAAAAACGCTCACTAGGGTGGTCGGAGTGGAACGAACAGGCCGGATACTGACAGCGCGACCGGGCGCCACCACGGCCGATGCGCTCGGCCTGCTGGCCGGTTTCGCGCTGGACGCTGTCGTCGGCGACCCGAGGCGCTTCCATCCCGTAGCAGGGTTCGGGCAGGCGGCCGGCGCGTTGGAGCGTCGTCTCCACGCACCGAACCGCTGGGCCGGCGCCGCATTCACCACGGCGGCGGTCGGCGTACCCGTGGCCGCAGGTCTTGCCGCCTCCCTCCTCACCCGCCGCCAGCCGATCGCCCGGGTCGCGCTGGTCGCCGGCGCGACCTGGACCGTGCTCGGTGGCCGCACGCTGCGCCGCGAGTCAGCCGTCATGGCGACCCACCTGGAAAACGCCGACCTTGCCGCAGCTCGTGGCCGCCTCAACCACCTCTGCGGCCGCGACCCGTCGACCCTCGACGAGCCTGAGCTGGCCCGCGCCACCGTGGAGTCGGTCGCCGAGAACACCTCCGACGCCGTCGTGGCGCCGCTGTTCTGGGGCGGGTTGTTCGGGCTGCCCGGCTTGCTCGGCTACCGGGCCGCCAACACCCTCGACGCCATGGTCGGGCACCGGTCGCCGCGTTACGCCCGCTTCGGGACGCCGTCCGCGCGGCTCGACGACGCGCTCAACCTGCTTCCGTCGCGGCTCACCGGGCTGCTGACGATCGCCGCGGCGCCGCTGGTCAAGGGGCGCCCCGCCGAGGCGCTGCGGGTGTGGCGCCGGGATCGCAACGATCACCCCAGTCCCAATGCCGGCCAGTGCGAGTCGGCCATGGCCGGGGCTCTGGGGGTACGGCTGGGCGGGCGGAACGTGTACTTCGGGCGTATCGAAACCAGGCCGCTGCTGGGTGACGGACCGCGCCCGTCCGCCGGTCATCTGCGTCGCGCCGCACGGCTCTCCGGGGCGGTCGGCTCGGGCGCCGTCGTGCTCGCCGCCGGCGTCGCGCTGCTCCGGGCCACTGTGGTTCGCCGGGCAGGTGAGCGATGAGCGGGGGACTGCTGGTCGCCGGCACCACGTCCGACGCCGGCAAGAGTGTGCTCACCGCCGGGATCTGCCGGTGGCTGCACCGCCGGGGCGTCAAAGTCGCGCCCTTCAAGGCGCAGAACATGTCCAACAACTCGGTTGTCGTGGTCGGTGCCGACGGGCGTGGCGGCGAGATCGGCCGGGCTCAGGCCATGCAGGCCGCGGCGTGCGGGATCGCCCCGGACATCCGCTTCAATCCGGTGCTGCTCAAGCCCGGCAGCGATTTCTCCAGCCAGGTCGTGCTGCTCGGGCTGGCCGTCGACACCGTGACCGCGGGCAACTACCGGTCGCTGCGCCCGCGGCTGGCCGAGACTGCGCACGCGACCCTGGCCGAGTTGCGCGCCGAGTACGACGCGGTGATCTGTGAGGGCGCCGGCAGCCCGGCGGAGATCAACCTGCGGGACGGGGACTTCGTCAACATGGGCCTGGCGCGGCACGCCGGGCTGCCGACGATCGTGGTGGGGGACATCGACCGAGGTGGGGTCTTCGCGGCACTGTTCGGCACGGTCGCGCTGCTCAGTCCCGAGGATCAGGCGCTGGTCAGCGGCTTCGTCATCAACAAGTTCCGTGGCGATCTCGGGCTGCTGCGGCCCGGGCTCGACATGATCACGGCTGCCACCGGGCGGCCGGTGCACGGCGTGCTGCCGTTCAACCTGGACGTGTGGCTCGACGCCGAGGACTCCCTGGCGTACGGGCGGATGCTCGGCCGGCCCGCTGCGCCGCGCGGCACCGAGTGGCTGCGGGTTGCCGTGGTCCGGCTGCCGCGGATCTCCAACGCCACGGATGCCGAGGCCCTCGCCACCGAGCCCGGCGTTCAGGTACGCCTCACCATCGAGCCGGCCGAGATCGCCGACGCCGACCTCGTCGTGCTGCCCGGCTCCAAGGCCACCGTCAGCGACCTGGCCTGGCTGCGCGAGACCGGCCTGGCCGACGCGATCCGCGCGCACGCCGCCGCCGGCAAGCCGCTGGTCGGGATCTGCGGCGGCTTCCAGATGCTCGCCGACACGATCCACGACGACGTCGAGAGCCGCCGGGGCACTGTGCCGGGCCTCGGCCTGCTGCCGGTGGGCATCACCTTCGGTGAGCGCAAGACCCTGGCCCGGTCGCGCGGCGCGGCCTGGGGGCAGGTTCCGGTGAGCGGCTACGAGATCCATCACGGGTACGTGTCCGCCGGCGATCCGGTGCCGCTGCTGACGTACGCGGACGGCACGCCCGAAGGTGCAGTGGTCGGCGCGGTCTGCGGGACGCACTGGCATGGCGCTTTCGAGTCCGACGAGTTCCGCCGCCGGTTCCTGACCGAGGCGGCACGGCAGGCGGGCCGGCACGGCTTCGTGGTCGCACCGGACACCCGCTTCGCGGAGGTACGCGAACGTGCGCTCGACGTCCTCGGCGACCTCGTCGAGGAGCACCTCGACACCGACGCCCTGTGGCGGCTCATCGAGTCCGGGCCTCCGAGTGGCCTTCCCTTCATCCCGCCGGGTGCGCCCGATGGCGGCTGAGACGTTCGCTGCGCTCGCGGAGCGGATCTTTCAAAAACCGCCCCGGCTGGGACCGGTACGGCTGATAGCTGTCGACGGGCCCAGCGGGGCGGGCAAGAGCTGGTTCGCGGCTCGGCTCGGCAAGGCCGCTGACATCCCTGTCGTGCACACCGACGACCTGCTCGACGGCTGGGACGACCAGTTCAGCTTCTGGGCGCGGCTTGAGGAACAGGTGCTCGACCCGTTGCGCCACGGCCGTCCGGCCACTTACCGGCGATACCTCTGGCACCGCGGGGCGTTCGGGGGGAATCCGGTCACCGTTGAGCCTGCTGACGCCGTACTGCTGGAGGGTGTGACCGCCGCCCGGCGGGTGATCCGTCCGGAGCTTTCCCTTTCCGTCTTCGTCACCGCGCCGGCTGATTTGCGGTGGCGGCGGGCTTTGGCACGCGACGGTGCCGACGATGTTGCCTTCCGGGCGTACCTTGAGCGCTGGTGTGTGAACGAGGACCGGCACTTCGCCGCGGATGCCACCGCGGCGCACGTGGATCTCCTGGTCGACGGAGCCGCGGAGGGTCTCGACGATCGGTACGAACGGCTCTGGCCGGCGCCGCCGGACTGAACCACGATCAGCCGCGGTGGCGGCGGGAACGGTGGACGGACGATGACGACCGAGGAAGAGAACCGGCCGGCGCGGCGCCGGATCACGCTGACCGGCATCAGCTCGCGCGCCTGGGAGCACCCCGCCGACCGTGGCGCGCTCACCGCGCTGCGCGAGCTACGGGGCTTCGACGACGTGGTGAAGGCGTTCTTCGGCATGTGGAACGAGCGCGGCTTCCGGCTGTCGTTCCTCGCCGGCTCGATCCGGGTCGACCACCGCCAGTATCCGCGCGTCTACCAGCGCTTCGCCGAGGCCGCCGCCACGCTCGACGTGGCCGAGCTGCCCGAGCTCTACGTGAGCCAGTCGCCGGTGATCAACGGCCAGGCGATCGGCATGGACAAGCCGTTCATCGTCATCACCACCGCCGCGGTCGAGAAGCTCGACGACGAGGAGCTGCGCGCGCTGCTGGGCCACGAGATCGGGCACGTGCGCAGCGGGCACGCCGTCTACAAGACCATCATGATGATCCTCACCCGGTGGGCCGCGAGCCTGAGCTGGCTGCCGGTCGGCGCGATCGCCCTGCGCGCCATCATCGCGGCGATGTACGAGTGGTGGCGCAAGGCCGAGCTCTCCGCCGACCGTGCGGGCCTGCTCGCCGGTCAGGACCCGGCCGCGTCGCTGCGGCTGCTCATGAAGCTCGCCGGTGGTGGCGACCTCTCCCAGATCGACACGGCCGCGTTCCTCGAGCAGGCCGCCGAGTACGAGGGCGGGGGAGACCTGCGCGACAGCATCCACAAGCTGGGCATGACCGCCTGGAGCACCCACCCGGTGCCCGTCGCGCGCGCCGCCGAGCTGCGCAAGTGGGTCGACTCCGGCGAGTACGGCCGGATCCTCGGCGGGGACTACCCGCGTCGCGACTCCGACGGCAACGCCTCGGTCACCGACGACGTCAAGGCCGCCGCCGACTCGTACCGTGAGTCCTTCAACACCTCGCAGGACCCGCTCGTCGGCCTGCTCCGCAAGCTCGGCGACGGCGCCGCCGACCTGGCCGGATCCGCCGCGCGCGGTGCCCGGGGCTGGGCCGGCAAGGGCCGCCGCCCCGACGACGAGCCGCCGGCGCCGCCGGCCGGCTGAGTTGTCCACAGGCCGATGAAGCAGGCCCGCACGACCCGAGCCGCCCGGCTTAGGATCGGTTCATGAGCGAGCTTGCTACCCGATCATCAACTCCGCGCCCGACGGATCGTCTCGCCGGAGCGCCGGCGGAGGCGATGGCATGAGCCTGACCGAAGACGACCTGCGCGCCGCGATCGCGCGCGAGCTGCCCGGTGTCCGCGCCGACCTCGAGCGGCTGGTCCGCATCCCCGGGATCGCGTTCGACGGTTTCGACCACTCGCACGTCGAGCGGTCCGCCGAGGCCGTCGCCGAGCTGCTGCGCGGCTGCGGCCTCGAGGTGCAGATCGTCCGCGGCACGGGGCAGCCCGCCGTCATCGGCCGCAAGGTCGCGCCCGAGGGGGCACCGACCGTTCTGCTCTACGCGCACCACGACGTGCAGCCGGCCGGTGACCCCGCGCTGTGGACCAGCGACCCGTTCGAGCCGGTCGAGCGCGACGGCCGGCTCTACGGTCGCGGCGCCGCTGACGACAAGGCCGGCGTGATGGCGCACGTCGCCGCGCTGCGGGCGTTCGGCGACGAGCTGCCGGTCGGGGTCGTGCTGTTCGTGGAGGGCGAGGAGGAGTTCGGCTCCGATTCGCTCGACGAGCTGCTCGAGACCCACAAGGAGACGCTGCGCTCCGACGTCATCGTCATCGCCGACTCCGGCAACTGGGACATCGGCGTGCCGGCCCTGACCACCTCGCTGCGCGGCCTGGTCAACTGCTTCGTCGAGGTCAGCACCCTGAACAACGCCGTGCACAGCGGCATGTTCGGTGGCGCGGTGCCGGACGCGCTCACGGTCCTGGCCCGGCTCATCGCCACCCTGCACGACGAGAACGGCGAGGTTCTCGTCGACGGCCTGGCCCGCCGGGAGGCCGCGACCGTCGACTACCCGGAGGACCGGTTCCGCCACGAGGCCGGCGTGCTTGACGGCGTCAAGCTGATCGGCGAGGGGCGGCTCACCGACCGGATCTGGACCAAGCCGTCGATCTCCGTGCTGGGCATCGACGCGCCGAAGACCAGCGAGGCGCCCAACGCCCTGGTGCCCCGGGCCAAGGCCAAGCTGAGCGTGCGGCTCGCACCCGGCGACGACTGGAATTCGGCGTACGCGGCGATCCGCGCCCACGTCGAGAAGTTCGTGCCGTGGGGGGCCCACGTCGAGGTCACGCTGGAGAGCGGCGGCGAGCCCTGCGTCATCGACGCCACCGGCCCCGCGTTCGACGCCGCCCGGGCCGCGTTCCAGCAGGCCTGGGACGGGGTCGCGCCGGTCGACATGGGCGTGGGTGGCTCGATCCCGTTCATCGCCACCTTCCAGGAGCTCTTCCCGGAGGCGGCGATCCTCGTGACCGGTGTCGAGGACCCGTACGCCGGCGCCCACGGGCCGAACGAGAGCCTGCACCTCGGCGAGTTCGCCCGGGTGTGCCTCGCCGAGGCCCTGCTGCTGCGCAACGTGGCCGCGCTGGGCAGATGACATGGCCGCCGAGCTGAGCTGCGACGTGCTGGTCGTCGGCGCCGGCCCCACCGGGCTGATGCTGGCGAACTGGCTGGTGAAGCTCGGCGTCCGGGTCGTCGTGGTCGACGGCAAGGACGGCCCCACCCGGGAGTCACGCGCGCTCGTGGTGCAGGCCCGCAGCATCGAGGTGTACGACCAGCTCGGCATCGCGGACAAGGTGCTCGCGGCGGCACACCGGGCGGTCGCGCTGGCTCCGGGCTTCGGGGATCGCGTTTTCGGCCGGATCCCGATCGGGCCGCTCGGTGGCGACGTGACGCCGTACCCGTGGATCGAGATCTTGGAGCAGAGCCGCAACGAGGAAATCCTGTACGAGAACCTGCGGGCCCTCGGCGGCGACGTCCGCTGGGGCCGGCAGGTCACCTCGCTGACCGCCACCGCCGAGCACGTCGAGGCCGTGGTCGGCGACGAGACGATCACGGCCCGGTTCTGCGTCGGCACGGACGGGGCGAATTCGGTGGTCCGCAAGTCGCGGGGCATCGCATTCGACGGCGTGACCAGCCCACACCTGTTCTACGTGATCGACGCGACGGCGGTCGGTGGGCTGGTGGCCGACGCGATCAACGTCCGGCCCGCCGGCGACGAGTTCCTGCTCGGCTTCCCGATGCGCGGCCGCGGCAACTGGCGGCTGATCGGTCTGGCCCGCGACGACGACGGCGACGGGGAGATCACCGAGCAGGACGCTCAGGCCCGCATCCGGCGCTCGTTCGCGGTGACCTACGCGCAGTCCCGCTGGTTCGCGACATACAAGGTGCACCATCGGGTGGCGGCGACGTTCCGCGACGGCCGCTTCTTCCTGGCGGGCGACGCCGCGCACGTGCACTCGCCGGTCGGCGGCCAGGGAATGAACACCGGCCTGCAGGACGCGCACAACCTGGCCTTCAAGCTCGCGGACGTGGTGCACGGCCACGCCGGCGACGCGTGGCTGGACCGCTACGAGGCCGAGCGGCGTCCGGTCGCCCGGACCCTGGTGGCGACGACCGACCGGATGTTCGGCTTCATCACCTCGCAACGCATCCAGCTGCGGGCGCTGCGCCGGTTGATCGTGCCTCTGCTGGCGCCGGTCGGCGTTCGGCTGCTGCCGCGGACGGGTGGTGGCTCGCGCTTCTTCGGCTACGTCGCCCAGATCCGGATCCGCTACCGCATGACCCCGGACGAGGGGCGCGACCCGGTGGTGGGCCGCCGGCTCGCGTGGGCGGGCAGCAACTACGAGGTGCTTCGGTCACTGCAGTGGCAGATCCACGGGTACGGCGGCATCGACAAGTCCGACGTGCCGGAGCTGGGACTGCCGGTGCACCTGTTCGACGCCGCGCCGCAGACGCCGCTGCTTCCGGGGCGGCTTTATCTCGTACGGCCGGACGGTTTCGTGGCCGCGGCGGCGTCACCCGAGCAGGCCGCCGCGGTGTTCACACAGGCCATGCCCCGGTGACCAGCGCGGCAGTCGTCACCGACCTGGACGGCACGATCGTCCGCGCCGACGGGACGATCAGCGCGGCGACCGTCTCGGCCTGCCACGCACTGCGCGCACAGGGCATACCGGTGATCGCCGCGACGGCCCGCTCTCCGGCTGGAGTCCGCGCCCTCACAGAGCTGACCCCACACCTCACGCTGGCGGTCTGCTGCGGCGGCTCCCTCGGGTACGCGTTCGAGCCCGCCTCAGTCCTGTGGCGCGACACCCTCCAGTCCGACGCCGTGCAGGCGCTGCTGTCGCTCGTACGCGCCGAGCTGCCGGAGGCGGGAGTCGCGATCTACGACGGCGAATCGTGGCGCATGAACGAGCCCTACGTCGCGATCCGCACGTCCCAGCACAATGGCCCGTCGGCTGTGGTTTCCGTCGACGCGTTCGCCGGCGTTGCGGCATGCGCGATGACGCTGTGCCACCCGACGCTCGGCCCGGCCGACCTCATCGACCTGCTGACCCAGCGCGGCATCCCTTTGAGCCTGAGTCTCGCGGGCCCCGAAATCGTCGAGATCGCGCCGGCCGGCATCAACAAGGCCAGCGGAGTGGCGCGGGCCCTGCGCGAAGTCGACGTGCCGGCCGACCAGGCGGTGGCCTTCGGCGACATGCCGATCGACATCCCGATGTTCACCGCGGTGGGCAGATCGGTGGCGATGGCGGACGCCCCGAAGGAAGTGCTGGCCGCGGCGACAACGGTGACCGAGACCGTCGAAGAGGACGGCTTTGCGCGGGCCTTGACCCGCCTGGGCCTCATCTAGCGGCACTGTTCCGGGCAAGTTCACCCCCGCGGCAATCGACTTCGCTTGATCGGGTGAGTCTGCTGCGCGGGCGAGATCATTCCTGTTAGGATTCGAACATGAGTTCGAACGAGGCGATCGTGGCGCTCCGCGCCGCCGGCAGTGCTCTGGGAGACGTCGACGTCTCCGGGTGGGACGACACCGCCCTCACCGCTCAGCTCGCTGAGCTGTCCGACGCCCTGTGCCAGCTCGACGCGCAGCTCAGCCGCGTCGCCGAGGCCATCCGCGCCCGCGGCTACCGCATCACGGAGCCGGTGGCCGCCTGACTTTGCTCCATGTCCCCGGGCCCGTCGCCCGGCGCACCCCGTCGCCACGCGGTGCGCCGGGCGGCAGGCCCCTCGCGGCGCCTGGGTGAGCCGATGTGGGGCCGGCCGAGGCGCCCGGAGCTCGGCGCGGACGAGGTGCGGATCAGCGCGTCCCCCGGACCGGGCCGGTTGCGAACGCTTCACGGGGGAGCGGATCGCGACCGGCCCGCGAATGTCGTACCTGGCTGCCAGGATGGTTTCGTGCAGTTCCTCAACCTGGCAGCCACGTCGGCCGCCGTTTCCGCCACCTCCGGCCGCAAGGCCAAGATCGACCTGCTCGCCGATGCCCTCCGGCGTCTCGATCCCGGCGAGCTGGCCGCCGGCTCCGCCTACCTGGCCGGTGAGCTGCGGCAACGCCAGACCGGCGTCGGTTACGCCGGCCTGCGTGACCTGCCCGCCCCGGCCGCCGAGCCCGTGCTCACCGTGGCCGAGGTCGACGAGCGGATCGCCGCCATCTCCGTTGTCGCCGGCGCCGGGTCGCAGGCTCGTCGGCGAGAGTTGCTGGCCGGGCTCTTCGGCCGGGCCACCGCCGATGAGCAGCGACTGCTCGTCGGCCTCTTCAGCGGCGAGTTGCGCCAGGGTGCCCAGGCCGGGCTCCTCGCCGACGCCATCGCCCGCGCCGCCGAGGTGCCTGTCACGGCTGTCCGGCGGGCTCTGTTGCTCTCCGGTGACCTCAAGCAGGTGGCTGTCGCCGCGCTCACCGGCGGGGCGCCCGCGCTCAGCGAGATCAGGCTGCGGGTCGGCACTCCGCTGACCCCCATGCTCGCCAGCAGCGCCCCCGACGTCGCCGCGGCGCTGCTGGCCACCGGGTCCCCGGCCACTGTCGACGTGAAGCTCGACGGCATCCGCATTCAGGTGCACCGTTCCGGCGACGAGGTCGCTGTCTTCACCCGCAGCCTCGACGACATCACCGCGCGGTTGCCGGAGGTCGTCGCGGCTGCGCGGGCCGTGCCGGCTCGGGAGTTCGTGCTCGACGGTGAGGCCATGGCCCTTGATGCCCAGGGGCGGCCGCGGCCGTTCCAGGAGACGTCGAGCCGGGCCGCCACCCGGGGTGCCCGGCGCGGCGGGAAAGAAGGGCCGGTCGACGGGCCCGGGCTGGTTCCGTACTTCTTCGATCTTCTCCACCTGGACGGCACCGACCTGCTGGACGAGCCGGGGCGGGTGCGCTGGGCCGCGCTGGCCGACGCGCTGCCCGCCGAGCTGATCGTGGGGCGACGGACCGTCGAGACCGAGGAGCAGGCCGCCGAGGCGTTCGCGGCCGCCCTTGCCGCCGGGCAGGAGGGCGTCGTGGTCAAGGCTTCGCAGGCCCCGTACGACGTGGGCCGCCGGGGCGCCGCCTGGGTCAAGGTCAAGCCGCGGCACACGCTTGACCTGGTGGTTCTCGCTGTCGAGTGGGGGCACGGCCGGCGGCAGGGGTGGCTGTCCAACCTGCACCTGGGCGCCCGGGATCCGCGGACCGGCGGGTTCGTCATGCTGGGCAAGACGTTCAAGGGACTCACCGACGAGCTGCTGCGCTGGCAGACCGAGCGGTTCAAGGAGCTCGCGATCGACGACTCCGGCTGGGTCGTCACCGTGCGGCCCGAGCAGGTCGTGGAGATCGCCTTCGACGGCGTGCAGACCTCACCCCGCTATCCGGGCGGGGTGGCGCTGCGGTTCGCCCGCGTCCTGCGCTACCGCGACGACAAGCGTGCCGAGGAAGCCGACACCATCGACATGGTCAAGGCCCTCGGCTTCCCCATCACACCGGAAAGCTGAGACGAGGGGTCAGTTGTCGGTCAGGTCGGTGAGGACTTCGGCGGCGTGTTCGCTGCCGCCCTCGGCCGGCCTCCGCAGCTCCGCCACATCACCACGCTCCCCGGCGATCTCGACCAGCGCTGACACCGCTTCAGCACTGCCGCCAGCAGCGAGGCGCCGCAACCGGTCCCGGTCATCACGCTCGATCGCCACCGCAAACACGATCGTCGCCCGCCATGCCGTCACCCTCTCGTAGGAACGGGGAGACCCAGATCAGAGAGCAGCGAGAGACCGCACGTAGTTGACCTGCTGATGCACATAGGTCACCTGCGATTGATCGGTCACCGGGATCCGAGCGACATACTGCCGTGTCGCGTTGGTCACCGTCACCTGCACCGTTCCCCGCGGGACAGTCACCTTCACCAGCAGGAACAGCAAGCTGAAGATCGTCAGCACGCAGAACCCCACGATCGCCGCCGCGATGGCCCATGGCGGGATCTTCTGCTCGCTGTGCCAGTAGTCGTTCACCGTCCACGTCGAGCCCGCCAGCGGGATGTCCCCGGCCGGCGTGTGGACCACCGTCGACGTGACCGCCATGTCGCCGATCTGGGCGATCACCGGCCCCGGCACCAGCGGGTCCGGCGGCGGAACCGGCTGTGCGGGGGTGGGCACGCTCCAGGGGTCACTCGGCGTGGAGTCCGGAAAGGTCACTCCGCCGAGGTTAGTCGGGCTGCCGCGCGGTGGGAACGGCCGCCATGCGCTGGTCTGCCGCCGCCACCCGGTCCACCCGCTTCTTCGGTGCGTCGCCGTCGGCTTCCTTGCGGGCCTGCCACCCGTACGCGAGCAGCGCCATCACCGCGAACAGCCACCACTGGACCGCGTAGCCGCCGTTCTGCCACGAGTCCTCGTGATCGATCGGGATCCGCGCGAAGCCCGGCTCCGGGTCGCTGACCAGCACGTACGCCCCGTACAAGGGGAACGGCAGCTCGGCCGCCAGCTTGGGCACCGCGATCCGCCGGGTGTCGATCCGGCCGTCGCGCCGCGCCAGCGGGGCCGGCCGGCTCTCGGACAGGTGAACCTGGCCCACCACCGTGACCTCGCCTGTGGGGGCCGGGGCCGCCACCGGCGCGGAGATCGCGTCGCCGTCCTTGGACGGGACCCAGCCGCGGTCGATCAGCACCGCCGTGCCGTCGGCCAGCAGCAGCGGGGTCACGATCTCGAAGCCGACCGAGCCGCCGACCGTGCGCCCGCGGGCCTGGATCTCGTGCGCCGGGTCGTACCGTCCGGTGACCGTGACCTTCGTCCAGGCCGCGTCCTCGCCGGGGGACGCACCCGGCTTGCCCGGCCCGACCGGCTTGGCCAGCACGGACGTCAGCGGCACCGCGGGGCTGGAATCAGCGGCGTCGATCCGCGCGTTGATCGCGCTGCGTTCCTGGTAGCGGTGCAGCTGCCAGTTGCCGAGGAACACCATGATCACCGAAGCGGCCACGGTGAGCGCCGCGGCGGCCAGCCAGCGGGGCGTCAGCAGGAACCGGTACACGTTCTGAGGCTACCCGGCTCGCGACGGCCGCTTTCCGCTGGCAGGTAGGGTGCGATGTCCGGCGGTCAATATCATGTCGCCGCCGTTTTCCGTATCCCCGAGGGAGCCGTGATGTCCGCCCACTCGCGCCTGGTGGTGAGCGCACCCTCGTCCGGGCACGGGAAGACCGCGATCGCGGTCGGGTTGCTCGCCGCCTGCACGGCACGCGGAGTGCCGGCCACCGGTTTCAAGGTCGGCCCCGACCACACCGACGCCGCCTACCTCGGCCTGGCCGCTGGGCGTCCCGGCCGCAATCTCGACCCGCGCCTGGTCGGCGCGCAGCGCATCGCGCCGCTGTTCGCGCACGGCGCGGCCGGGTCACAGATCGCGGTCATCGAAGGCGCGATGGGCCTGTTCGACAGCCTGACCGGACAACCCGAGATCGACGGTACGGCCGCAGTCGCCGCCGCGCTGCGCGCGCCGGTGGTGCTCGTGGTCGACGTGGCCGCCATGGGCCACTCGCTGGCCGCGCTGGTTCACGGCTTCCGGATGTTCGACGAGATGGTGCACCTCGGCGGCGTCATCCTGAACCGCGTCGCCTCGCCCCGCCACGAGGAGATGCTCCGCACCGCGCTGGACGACATCGGCATGCCGGTGCTGGGCGCGCTGCGCCGCGGGGACCTCCCTGCCGTGCTGCCGGCCCGCGCCCAGGGGCCGGTTCCGGTGGCGCACCGCACGGTCGAAGCGGTCCGGGCCGTCCGCCGGCTCGGCGAGGCCGTCGCCGGTGCGATCGACCTCGATCGGGTGATGGCGCTGGCCGACGCGGCGCCGCCGCTGCCCGAGCAGGCCTGGTCACCGGTGGACGCGCTGGCCGAGGCGACCGGCGAGCCGCCGGTGCCGCCGGAGAACCGCCCGGTGATCGCGCTGGCCGGCGGACCGGGCGCCCCTTACACGTACGTGGAGACGGTCGAGCTGCTCACCGCGGCCGGCGCCGAGGTCGCGATCATCGACCCGCTGCGCGACGAGACCCTCCCGGCGGGCACGCGCGGGCTCATGATCGGGGCGGCCCTGCCGGAGGGGTACGCGGAAGAGCTGTCCGCGAACCGCCGACTGTGCGCGGCCGTGGCCCAGCTGGCGCACGACAACCGCCCGATCATCGCCGAGGGTGTCGGTCTGCCCTGGCTGACCCGCGACTTCGACGGCCGCCCGATGTGCGGGATCCTGGACGCGTCGGCGCTGACCGCCGGCCAGACGATCGCCGGCTACCGCGAGGCGACCGCCCCGGCGACGTCGCCGCTGGCCCCGGCCGGTGCGCGGATCACCGGCTACAAGCAGCACCGGGCGATCGTCACGCCCCGGGCGGGCCAGGTGCCGGCCTGGACCTGGGCGGGCGGCAACCCGGAAGGCTTCGTCTGGCGTCAGGTTCACGCGTCGCAGCTGGGTCTGCACTGGGCCGGGGCCCCGGAGATCGCCCGGCGGGTGGTTGCGGCGATGCTGACCCCGGCCCAGCCGGCGCCGGTCGTCTCGCCGCAGCCGGACGCGGATCCGGGCGAGCAGACCCTCTCCCTGTCTGGCCTGACCCCACCCCCGACCTGACCGACGCCTGCTGAGCCGTCCGACCCGGGCCGGGCCCAGGCCGGCCCGGATCGCGGGCGTTCTCACCCCGCCGGGGACTGGCGCCGACGCCGGTGGATCTGATTTCGGTCGATGTCGCACCCCGGCCTTACGGTGAAGGGGTTCCACGAGAAGGGAGCACCGCCGTGGCCGATCGTGTCCCGCTGGATTTCGCCCCGCCGGTCCGCCAGGTGCGGTCCCTGCTGCTGGGTATCACCGACGACCACCTGCGGGCCCCCACTCCGTGCCCCGACTGGACGGTCGGCGACCTGCTCGATCACCTCGCCGGCCTGTCCCGGGCGTTCACCCAGGCAGCGCAGAAGAAGTTCGACGCGCCGGACGGTGCTCCGCCTGAGCCCTCCGCGGCCCACCTGTCGGCCCAGTGGCGCAGCCGTCTGCCGGTCGTCCTGGAGGATCTGGCCATCGCCTGGCGTTCGCCCTCGGCGTGGGAGGGCACGGCTCGGGCCGGCGGCGTGACCATGCCCGCCACCGAGATGGGACTGGTCGCGGTCAACGAGCTCACCATGCACGGCTGGGATCTGGCCCGGGCGACCGGCCAGGAGTATGCCGCCGATCCGCGGCTGCTCGAGGCGCTGATCGAGTTCCTCTCCCAGGGACCGCCGGAGGGCACCCCGGGAATGTTCGGCCCGGTCGTGCAGATCGAGAGCGAGGCCGAGCTGCTCGATCAGGCCGTCTCACTCGCCGGCCGCAACCCCCGCTGGCGCCCGGCCACGTCCGCACACTGAAATCCGCGGACCAGTCACCAGCCGGAGCGGTCCGAGGAGCCGGAGCGGTCCGAGGAGCCGTGGATCAGCGCGTCCGGCGGCGGCGTGAACTTCACCTTCGGCTGCCCCTTCAGCGCGTCCTTCAGCGTCTCCGCCACGGTGAACTTCGAGATCGTCCCGCGGCTCGACCCCACCGTGTTCTCCGGATTGTCCGGGTCCGCCACGAAGGCCGCCGCCGCCAGTTGCGGGGTGAAGCCGCAGAACCAGGCGCTCCGGTTGCTGTCTGTCGTGCCGCTCTTGCCCGCCACCGGCCGTTTCAGGGTCGCGTACACCATGGGTGAGGTCTCCCAGCCGCCGCAGCTGCCCTTCGCCGCTCCGTAGCCGGTGACGCAGCGGGCCGCGTCGGTCGCTGCCTGGGCGACCTCCGGTCGCAGGGCCTGGCGGCAGCGCGGGCCGGCGACCTTCTTGCCTTTGTACGTCAGCGACGCCCCGTCCCGCGTATTGATCATGCGGACCGGGATGGGTTCGCAGTACCTGCCCTCGGCGCCCAGGGTGGCGAAGACGTTGGCCATCTCGATCGGGGTCGCGTCGCTGACGCCCAGGGTGAACGCGCCCCACCCGTCGGCGTGGTCCGGTCCGGCCAGCGTGCGGTCGATCTCCGTGCGCCACTTCAGGCCCAGCCGCTCGGCCATCCGGACCGCCTTCTCCGCCCCGACCTTCTGTTCCAGCTGCACGAAGTACGTGTTGACCGACTTGCCGAAGCCGCTCCACATGGTCTGCCGGCCGGTCATCGAGGCGGTGGAGTTCTTCGGGCACCAGTGCACGCCGCAGGTCGCCGGCCCGGGGGCGGTGATGTACTTCGTGACGAACCGCTGCGGGGAGTTGAAGGCCGTGTCCAGCGGCATTCCTTCTTCCAGCGCCGCCAGCATCGTGAAGATCTTGAAGGTCGAGCCGGCCTGGTAGCCCGCCATGTCACCGCCGCCGAGCAGCGGGTTCACGGTGTTCGGGTAATTGCCCTTGAAGTCGTCGCGCTTGCGGCGGTCGCTGTGCTCACCGTTGTTCTCCTGGTCGAGCGAGTACTTGCGGTTCACCGCCATCGCCTTGATCCGGCCGCTGCCGGGCTCGATGACGACCTCGCCGTGTGCGTAGACGCTCTTCTTCTTCTCTTTGTCGAGCACGTGCTTCAGCGCCGACTTCTGGATCTTCGGGTCGATGGTGGTGACCACCTTGTAGCCACCGCGGCGCAGGTTGGCCATGCGTTCCTGCGACGTCTTGCCGAAGGCCGGCTGTTCCATCCACCAGTTGCGCAGGTAGTCGCAGAAGAAGCCCCAGTCGTTGTGCTTCTTCGGCACGGAGACGCAGTCGTTCGGCGGCGTGGTCAGCTTCAGCTTGATCTTGGACTTCTTCGCCGCCGTCGCCTCGGCCGCGGTGATCGCGTTCATCTTGAGCATCTGGTCGATCACGTAGTTGCGCCGGTTGGTCGCCGCGGACTGGTCGTTGGTCGCCGGGTCGTACGCCGAGGGCGCCTTGACCAGCCCGGCGAGCAGGGCCGCCTCGGTCAGCGACAGGTCCTCGGGCTTCTTGGAGAAGAAGACCTCGGCCGCCGCGAAGATCCCGTACGCCCGATGCCCGAAGTACGCCGAGTTCAGGTACCGCTCGAGGATGTCCTGCTTCGACAGCCGCTTCTCCAGCTCGATGGCCAGCCGCATCTCCCGCAGCTTGCGGGCGGTGGTCTGCTCGGTCGCCTCGAGGGCCTGCTTCGGAGTCTTCGCGCCGTCGCGCAGCGCCATCCGCACGTACTGCATGGTCAGCGTGGACGCGCCCTGGGAGACGCCGCCGGCCTGCTGGTTCGCCACGAAGGCCCGGGCCACGCCCTTGGCGTCCACGCCGTTGTGCTCGTAGAAGCGGGTGTCCTCGGACGCCACGATCGCCTGGATGATGAACGGCGACATGTCGGCGATCTTCGTCGGCTTGCGATGCTCCTCGTAGAAGGTCGTGAGCAGCGTCTTGCCGTCGTTGGCGTACACGTAGGTGGTCTGCGCCGACGGCACCTCGGTGAGCCCCTCCGGCATGCTCTCCAGCGCGCCGGCGCCGTTCTTGGCGCCGACGCCGGCCAGCGCCACCAGCGGGAAGATCAGACCCGCGACCACGATCCCGGCGATGAGTCCCGCGCGGATGAGCGGCGCGATCCGTCCAGCTTTGGCGAGTCCGGTCTTCGTCACCCTTCGAAGGTATGACAAAACCGCTCATGTCCTCACGGAACGGCTGAAGTAATCGGCCGGATCACATCCGGCATGCTGAAGCGTGTGACCTCTTCCGTGGACCTTCCCGCGCCCGCCGGGGCAGCAGCGGCGGATCTGCACCACCACGGTGACGCCGAAGTGGCTCCCGGGCTGGTGGACCTGGCGGTCAACGTGCGGCGCCAGCCGATGCCGGAATGGCTCGCCGGGCCGATCCAGGCGGCGCTGACCGAGCTGGCGGCGTACCCCGATGACACCGCGGCGACCGCCGCCGTCGCCGCCCGGCACGGCCGCGACCCGGCCGAGGTGCTGCTCACCGCCGGTGCGGCGCAGGCCTTCGTGCTGATCGCCCAGGCGCTGCGCGACGCGCGCCGGCCGGTCGTGGTGCACCCGCAGTTCACCGAGCCGGAGGCCGCGCTGCGCCAGGCCGGGCACCGGGTCGAGCGGGTGCTGCTGCGCGAGGCGGACGGCTTCCGGCTCGACCCGGCGCTGGTGCCCGCCGACGCGGACCTGGTCTTCGTCGGCAACCCCACCAACCCGACCTCCGTGCTGCACCCGGCCGCCGACGTGGCCGCGCTGGCCCGGCCCGGACGGGTGCTGGTCGTGGACGAGGCTTTCGCGGACACCACGTACCGGCCCGGGGCGGGCGGTGAGCCCGAGTCGCTGGCCGGCCGCCGCGACCTGCCGGGCCTGCTCGTGCTGCGCAGCCTGACCAAGACCTGGGGACTGGCCGGTCTGCGGATCGGCTATGCGCTCGGCCCGGCCGGGCTGCTGGCCCGGCTGGCCACCGCGCAGCCGCTCTGGGCGGTCTCCACCCCGGCGCTGGCCGCGGCCACTGCCTGCGCGAGTCCGGTCGCGGTGGCCGCGGAGCGGCGGATCGCCGCCGAGCTGGCCGCCGAGCGTGACCACCTGGTGGAACAACTGGCAGGCGTGCCGGACGTCACTGTCGCCGGGCGGCCGGCCAGTGCCTTCGTCGCGGTCCGCTTCCCGGGCGCCGACCAGGTGCGTCTTGAGCTGCGCAAACGGGGGTACGCGGTACGCCGCGGCGACACCTTCCCGGGGCTGGGCGCCGATTGGCTCCGGATCGCGGTGCGCGACACTGCCACCACGGACGCGTTTGTTGCGACCCTGACAGATGTGCTGAAGGAGCGACAGTGACCCTGGAGACGACCCTCGCCGCGATCGGCCCCGCCGATGAGCCGGCCATGGCCGCCGCCCGTGACCTGCAGGCCCGCCTGACCAAGCCGGCCGGCTCGCTGGGCGCCCTCGAGGAGTTGTCCGTCCGCCTGGCCGGACTGGCCGGCGCCTGCCCGCCGCCGCTGCCGGAGCCCGCCGCGATCGCCGTCTTCGCCGGGGACCACGGCGTGCACGCCCAGGGCGTCTCGCCGTGGCCGCAGGAGGTCACCGCCCAGATGGTGGCGAACTTCGTGGCCGGCGGTGCGGTGATCAACGCGTTCGCCCGCCAGGTGGGCGCCTCGCTGATGGTCGTGGACGTCGGCGTCAAGATCCCGCTGCACGGCGGGGACACCCTGCTCGACGCGAACATCCGCCGGGGCACCCGCGACCTCGCCGTGGAGCCGGCGATGACCGTTGACGAGGCCCGGGCGGCGCTGGAGGTCGGCATCTCGGTGGCCGGCGCGCTGGTCGACGGCGGCGCGAAGTGCCTGCTCACCGGCGACATGGGGATCGCCAACACGACCCCCGCGGCGGCCCTGGTGGCCGCCTTCACCGGTGCCGACGCGGCGGCGGTGACGGGCCGGGGCACCGGCATCGACGACGAGACCCACGCCCGCAAGATCGCCGTGATCGCCGGTGCGCTGGCCACCCACGCACCCGACCCGCAACAGCCGCTGGCCACCCTGGCCGCCCTCGGCGGTCTGGAGCACGCCGCGCTGGCCGGCTTCATCCTCGGAGCGGCCGAGCGCCGGGTGCCCGTGATCGTCGACGGAGTCATCGCCTGCTCGGCTGCCCTGGTCGCCGCCGCGTTCGCCCCGGACGCCGTCGCCGCGATGGTGGCGGGACACCGCTCGGTCGAGCCCGGTGCCGCGGTCGCGCTGGCCGAGCTGGGCCTCACCCCGCTGCTCGATCTGGGTATGCGACTCGGCGAGGGCACCGGCGCCGCGCTGGCCCTGCCGATCGTCGCCGGCGCGGTCCGGGTCCTGCACGACGTGGCCACCTTCGACTCGGCGGGAGTGTCGGAGAAGTGAACCTGTATCCCATGGCGCTCAAGCTCGACGGCCGTCGGGTGCTGGTCGTCGGGGGCGGCGCGGTGGCGACCCGGCGGATGCCGGCTCTGCTCGCCGCCGGCGCCCGGGTCGACCTGGTGTCACCCGCGCTGACGCCGGCGCTGCACGCGTACGTGGCGGCGGGCCGGCTGACCTGGCAGGAGCGGCGGTTCGTCGCCTCGGACGTGGACGGCGCCTGGCTGGTGCAGGTGGCCATCGACGATCCGGCGGCCGCCGCCGAGGTGAGCGTGGCCGCCGAGGAACGGGGCGTGTTCTGCGTACGCGCGGACGACCGCGACGCCGCGACCGCCTGGACCCCGGCAGTCACCCGGCACGACGAGGTCACCGTGGCGGTCACCGACAGCGGCGACCGTAAGCGCGCCCGGGCCGTCCGGGACCTGATCGCTGCCGCCCTGGAGGAAACCCCGCAGCGGCGGCAGGAGCCGTTGCGCGGCCAGGTGGCGCTCGTCGGCAGCGGGCCCGGCGACCCCGAGCTGATCACCGTCAAGGGGCGCCGCCTGCTGGCCCGCGCCGACGTGGTGGTGGCCGACCGGCTCGTGCCCGGCATGCTGCTGGACGAGCTGCGGCCCGACGTGGAGCTGGTCGACGCGGCCAAGATCCCGTACGGCGCCTCGGTGGCCCAGGAGGAGATCAACCGGGTCATCGTCGAGCGGGCGAAGGCCGGGGCTTTCGTGGTACGGCTCAAGGGCGGTGACCCGTTCGTCTTCGGCCGCGGCGGCGAGGAGGTCGTGGCGTGCGCCGAGGCGGGCGTACCGGTGCTGGTCGTCCCCGGGGTGACCAGCTCGATCGCCGCTCCGGCGCTGGCCGGCATCCCGGTCACGCACCGCGGCGTGGCCCACGAGTTCACCGTGGTCTCCGGGCACGTGCCGCCGGACAGCCCCGAGTCGCTCGTGGACTGGGCCGCCCTGGCCCAGCTGCGCGGCACGCTCGTGGTCCTGATGGGCCTGAAGAACCTGCCGAGGATCGCCGCCCGGCTCGTCGCCGAGGGCCGGGATCCGCAAACGCCGGCCGCTGTCGTGCAGGAGGGCTCGACAGACGCCCAGCGCGTGCTGCGCAGCACCCTCGGCGAGGTGGCCGCGGCCGCTGCCGAGGCGGGAATCAAGCCGCCCGCCGTCGTGGTGGTCGGCGACGTGGTCGCGGTCCTGGAACGGGGATAGCCGCGTGAGCGATGGGTAACGGTCAGACATGAGTGAGCGACCGCACATGACATTGTCCGGGATCGTGCTCGATGCCCCGGACGCACAGGAACTCGCCGCGTTCTATCAGCGGCTGCTCGGCTGGAGCGTCGTCCAGGACGAGCCCGGCTGGGTCAAACTGGGCGCGCCCAACGGCGGGCCGGGGCTGTCCTTTCAGACCGAGTCGGCGTACGTGCGCCCGGTCTGGCCGGCCGGCCCCGACGATCAGCAGATGAGCGTGCACCTCGACATCGAGGTGGAGGACCTGGAAGCCGCCTGCGCCCACGCCGAGAAGGCCGGGGCGACCAGGGCGGACTTCCAGCCGCAGGACGACGTCCGGGTCTATCTCGACCCGGACGGCCATCCCTTCTGCCTATTCCTTTAGCTGCTCCTGCTCGGCGGCCGGCTTGGCGTCGGTGTCCGGCACGCCGAGCTCGTTGAGGAACGTGCGGGCCCACTCGGCGACGTCGTGGGTCCGCAGGTGCCGCTGCATGACCCGCATCCGGCGCTTGAGCTCGGCCGGCTCCGCGCCGACCGCGCGCAGCAGGGCGTCCTTGACCCCGTCCGGGTCGTGCGGGTTGCACAGGAACGCCTGGCGCAGCTCGGTCGCCGCCCCGGCGAACTCGCTGAGCACCAGCGCGCCGCCGCCGTTGGCCCGGCAGGCGACGTACTCCTTGGCGACCAGGTTCATGCCGTCGCGCAGCGGCGTCACCATCATGACGTCGGCCGCGACATAGAGCGCGGCCAGCTCCTGCTTGCTGTACGACTGGTGCAGGTAGTGCACCGCCGGCATGCCGACCCGGCCGAACTCGCCGTTGATCCGGCCGACCTCGCGCTCCACCTTGACCCGCAGCGTCTGGTAGTGCTCGACGCGTTCCCGGCTCGGCGTCGCGACCTGCACCATGACCGCCTCCGGCACCTTGAGCTTGCCGTCGGCCAGCAGCTCCCGGAACGCCTTGAGCCGCAGCTCGATGCCCTTGGTGTAGTCGAGCCGGTCGACGCCGAGGATCACCGTCTCCGGGTCGCCCAGCTCGGCGCGGATCTGCTTGGCCCGGGCCTGTACGGCCGGGTCGGCCGCCATCTTCTCCATGTCCGCGGTGTCGATGCTGATCGGGAACGCCCCGGCCTTGACCTTGCGGCCGTCGACCTGGATCGACTGGCCCTCGTAGCGCAGCCCCAGCAGGTGCCGGGCCAGCCGGACGAAGTTCTGCGCGGCCAGCCGCTGCTGGAAGCCGACCAGGTCGGCGCCGAGCAGCCCGCGCAGGATCTCGGCCCGGAACGGCATCTGCATGAACAACTCGATGGGCGGGAACGGGATGTGCAGGAAGAAGCCGATCCGCAGGTCGGGACGCATCTCGCGGAGCATCGCGGGCACCAGCTGGAGCTGGTAGTCCTGCACCCAGACGGTCGCGCCCTGCTCGGCGACGTCCGCCGCGGCCTGCGCGAAACGCTGGTTGACCAGCCTGTACGCCTCGCGCCAGCGCCGTTTGTAGACCGGCGTCTCGACGGCGTCGTGGTAGAGCGGCCAGATGGTGGCGTTCGACTGGCCCTCGTAGTAGCGCTCGAGCTCCTCGGCGCTCAGCGGCACCGGATGGATCTTGATGCCTTCGAGCTCGAACGGCTCGGGCGCCTCCCCGTCCCCGCCGGCCCAGCCGATCCAGGTGCCCTGTTGCTGGGTGAGCACCGGATGCAGGGCGGTGACGAGTCCGCCGGGGCTCGGGCGCCATTGCCGCTCGCCGTCGACCATGACTTCGTCGACGGGCAGGCGGTTGGCGACGACAACAAAGGAACTTCGTTCGGCCACGCTGAGTGCACCTCCGGGTCGTGCTGGGTTCCCAACCCTGAGCCTACTGTGCGTAGCTGCTCGGGGCTGGCCCCGCTATGGTCCGGCCGCGCGGCACCGCCTCTGGCGGGAAGGTGCCATTCTGGGCCGGTGAGCCAGTCCGTTGATCTTCCCCCGCCGCGCCGGCCGCTGTTCTTCCCTGTGGTCATTGCCACCGTGCTGCTGAGCATCATCGGGATGTCGGCGGGCCTGGTTCTCGGATCCCGCCACGAGACGCAGCGGCAGGCGGTGGACCAGACGGGTTATGTACCCACTGAGCCCACAGTCTCACCTGAACGTTGTCCCCAGGAGATGCACGACACCGCCCGCCGGGTCCTCGGCCGCGCCGTCGAGCTGCGTCAGGTGCTGCGGGTGCGGGTGGAGCAGACGGGCACCTCGGTGTGGATCTGCGCCGACGACGGCGGCAGCCTGTATTACCAGGCCAACCGGGGTGGGGAGGAGCAGAAGTGGATCGAGGGCGAGACCGCGCTGTTCCTGGACGGCGTCGAGGAGCGTGATGGCGGCTACTTCGCCAAAGCCCACGACGGCAACACGTTCTTCGTCACCGAGAACCGGCTGGAGGTGGTCAGGAAGGGCAAAATGCAGCCCTACGACGTCGTGCCCGAGTGAAGTGAGCGGGGAATCCGGGCGGCCCGGTCGGGGTTGCTGTAGGTGGCCGGTAGGGACCTGGAAAGATTGGTCTTTCGTTCCGGCAACCGGAAATCACGATCTCGGAGGTAGGCCGCACCGTGGCCCAGTTCATCTACGTCCTGGAAAAGGCGCGCAAGGCGCACGGCGACAAGGTCGTGCTCGACGATGTGACGCTCAACTTCCTGCCCGGCGTCAAGATCGGTGTGGTCGGCCCCAACGGCGCCGGTAAGTCCAGCCTGTTGAAGATCATGGCCGGTGTCGACACCGTGAGCAACGGCGAGGCGCGGCTCATGCCGGGCTACTCCGTCGGCATGCTCGCCCAGGAGCCCCCGCTCAACGACGCCAAGACCGTCCTCGGCAACATCGAGGAGGCGGTCGCGGAGACCAAAGCCAAGCTCGAGCGGTTCAACAAGATCGCCGAGCAGATGGCCACCGACTACACCGACGAGCTGATGGAGGAGATGGGCAAGCTCCAGGAGGAGCTCGACCACTCCAACGCGTGGGACGTCGACTCCCAGCTCGAGCTGGCCATGGATGCCCTGCGGTGCCCGCCGCCGGACGCCGACGTCACCCAGCTCTCCGGTGGTGAGCGCCGCCGCGTCGCGCTGTGCAAGCTGCTGCTCGAAGCGCCCGACCTGCTGCTGCTCGACGAGCCCACCAACCACCTGGACGCCGAGAGCGTGCAGTGGCTGGAGCAGCACCTGGCCAAGTACGCCGGCACAGTCATCGCCATCACACACGACCGGTACTTCCTGGACAACGTCGCGACGTGGATCCTCGAGCTGGACCGCGGCCGCGCGTTCCCGTACGAGGGCAACTACTCGACGTACCTCGACAAGAAGGCCGCCCGCCTCAAGCTGCAGGGCCGCAAGGACCAGAAGCTGCAGAAGCGCCTCGAGAACGAGCTCGAGTGGGTGCGCTCCAACGCCAAGGCCCGGCAGACCAAGTCCAAGGCCCGCCTGGACCGCTACGAGGAGATGGCCACCGAGGCCGAGAAGACGCGCAAGCTGGACTTCGAGGAGATCCAGATCCCGCCGGGCCCGCGCCTGGGCAACACGGTCATCGAGACCAAGGACCTGGTCAAGGGCTTCGACGACCGGGTGCTCATCGATCACCTGTCGTTCTCGCTGCCGCGTAACGGCATCGTCGGCATCATCGGCCCGAACGGCGTCGGCAAGACCACGCTGTTCAAGACCATCGTCGGGCTCGAGCAGCCGGACGAGGGCCAGGTCCGGGTCGGCGAGACCGTCAAGCTGTCGTACGTGGACCAGAGTCGTTCCGGCCTCGACGGGTCCAAGACGGTGTGGGAGGTCGTGTCCGACGGGCTGGACCACATGATGGTCGGCAAGGTCGAGATGCCGTCCCGCGCCTACGTCGCCGCGTTCGGCTTCAAGGGGCCGGACCAGCAGAAGCCGGTCAAGGTGCTCTCCGGTGGTGAGCGCAACCGGCTCAACCTGGCGATGACCCTGAAGATCGGCGGCAACGTGCTGCTGCTCGACGAGCCGACGAACGACCTGGACGTGGAGACGCTGTCCAGCCTGGAGAACGCGCTGCTGGAGTTCCCGGGCTGCGCCGTGGTCATCTCCCACGACCGGATGTTCCTGGACCGGATCACCACCCACATGCTGGCGTGGGAGGGCACCGATGAGGACCCGGACAAGTGGTTCTGGTTCGAGGGCAACTACGACGCGTACGAGAAGAACAAGATCGACCGTCTCGGCGCCGACGCTGCCCGCCCGCACCGGGTGACCTACCGCAAGCTGACGCGTGACTAGGTTTACCTATGACGCGGCTGTGCGCTGGTCCGACATGGACGCGTACGGCCACGTCAACAACGCGCGCTTCCTCACCCTGTACGAGGAGGCGCGCGTTGCCATGTTCTTCATCGGCGCCCGGGCCCAGGGGCTGACGTCGTTCGAGGACGGGATCGTCATCTCCCGGCACGAGGTCGACTATCTGCGGCCGGTCGACTACGGCGAGGCGGTCCGGATCGAGCTGTGGATCTCCGAGCTGCGGGCGGCCAGCTTCACCGTGAGCTACGAGTTGTTCGACGAGGACGTGCTGGCCAGCCGGGCGAAGTCGGTCTGCGTGCCGTTCAACCTGGCCGAGCAGTTCCCGCGCCGGCTGACCGACGCCGAGCGGGATTTTCTCCAGCCGTACCTGGAGAATTGAGGATGGCAGCCCACGGCATCGCCGGCGTCGCGGATGCGGGGGCTTTCCTGGCCCGGCTGACCCGGCTGGACCGCAACGTGCTGGTCCGGCTGCGCTCGGCGGGTGAGCACACCGCACTGTGGGCGGTGCTGCCCTGGGGTGTGCTGGTCACCCGCCTGGTGGCCGGGCCGGGCCCGGGTGATGCCACCGTGCCGGCGGCCGAGCTGCTCGCGGCGCTGGCCACGCAGAACCCGGAGCTGCCGGCGCGGCGGGACGCCGACTGGCGCTGGCCGTTGCCGCCGGCCCGATCGACAGCGGTCGAAGCGGTGGCGGCGGCCGAGCTGAGCCGGCTGGCCGAGGCGGCGGCCGGCACGTTGCGCGAGGTGACCGCGGGTGGTCTGGCGGGGCGCGCGGTCGGGCAGCGCGCCGTGCGCGACGCCTTGCTCGATCACGTTGCGCTCGTCGTCACGCGCCCCGGCGGGGAGCCGGTGGAGGTCTCGCAGCGCCTCGTCCAGGCGGTGTCGCGGATGGGCTTTCTCGGTCCGGCCGACAAGCAGACCTCGGCCGCGCGAGTGTGCGTGGCGGGACGCTGGGTGGGACTTTCTGCACCATATGGAGTCGCGTGGCTACAGCCGGTCCAAGTATTGACCGTCATGCCTATAGGGGGTCACCCGAAAGGGTGATGCTGCATCGGTCGTCCGGTCGCGCCCTCCCTTTGAGGGGATGACCTCCGCGACCTGTACGGGTACCGTCGCCCCGAGGTCCACCGCTACGTCCGGCGGCGGGCCTGCTGGGGAGTGAGGTGCACAACGATGCCGTGGTGGTCATGGCGTCCCGGGTCGGCCGGAGGCGATGAGCCCGAGACCGGCGGCGAGGTGGCGTTGCAGAGCAGCGTCCGCGTCGGAGTGCCGACGCAGCGTGAGCCGGGACACTCTTCGATGTCCTCCGCTGATCTTTCCTCGATCGACGAGCCGGAGCATGTCGCTCCGGTCGATCTGGCCCGGATCGGCAAGGCCCTCGATCTGCTCGATATCCGGTTCCTGGCCGATGGCGGTGGCAGCCTGCTGGCCATGTGGGAACGGCACGCGGTGCTGTTCACGCTCGAAGGCCCCGACGACGAGATCCTGGTCATGCGGGCCCGTCCGCACGCGACCGTCCCGCCGGACTGGGCCGACCGCGCATACCGCGTGGTCAACGAATGGAACCACACCCGCCGCTTCTGCAAGGCCTACGTCGGCGATCCCACCGAACGCGGACAGCTGCCTATCTACGCCGAGCTGCAGGTTCCGCTCGCCTCGGGTGCCCACGACCCGCTGCTGGTGGAGATGCTCGACTGCGGCGCGGCCGTCGCGACCTCGTTCGTCGACTGGCTGCACGACGAGGGCGCACTGCTCTGACGGAGGAATGAAAAAGGGCCCCGGATCACGGGGCCCTTTTCCGTGTCCGGTCTCAGCCGGGCGGGAACATGCCGATCCGGCCGTGGAACTCGCGGCCCAGCTTGTCGGTGTCCGAGCCGACGATCAGCCCCTCCGGCACGACCTGGAACGCCCGCACGCCGACCCCGCGGTCCCGGCTCGGGTTCCAGCCCAGCGCCTTGCCGGTGGACGGGTTGAGCGCGCCGATGCCGACCCGCGGAACGGCGCCCGGGCCGGGGCCCTTCGCGTCGCTGCCGTAAGGGTTGTCCAGGTAACGCTGGTGGCCGCCGACGTACACGGCGCTGCCGGTCACGGCGACCGCGTAGAGCGAGTCACCGCCGGTGCGCTGCACCCAGGTCGGGTTGTGCCGGCCGCCGCCGGTGGCCTCGAAGCGGGCCGCCGAGTCGCACAGCTTCGTCGGCGAGGATGCCCGGCCGGTCGCCGCGACGACCAGGTACTTGCCGTCGGGGGAGAACTTCACCTGCCGCAGGTACGTGTCGAAGCCCTGCAGGCACGGCGGCGCGTACGCGTCGGTGTACCAGCTGGTCAGCACGGCCGCGGGGCCGGCGACGTCGAACATGGCGATCTGGTTGCGGGCGGCCGTGCCGGACTTGAGCAGCGCGCCGACCGCGATGAGCCGGGTGCCGTCGGGGGAGATGTCGAAGTGCTCGACCCGGGTCCGGCTCAGGCCGGGGGCGGACAGCTTGGCGTCGAAGCCGGTGTCGACCGCGCCGGTGCCCGCATCCATCCGGGCCAGCCCGACGCGGGTGACGCCGTTGATCGCCGAGAAGGTGCCGGCGGCGTAGAGCTTGCTGCCCCGGGCGCTCAGGGCGCGGACGTCACCCCAGTTGATCTTCGCGCCGAACGCGGTGATCCGCGCGCCGGTGCTGACCGCGACCCGGGCGACACCCCGCTGGGCGGCACCGTTCACGGTCTTGAATCCTCCGCCCAGGTAGACGGTGTTGCTCGCCCCCGCGGCCAAGGAGTAGACCGCGGCGTCGACGGCGGGGGCGAACGAGCGCACCGCACCGTCCTTCAGCCCGTACGCGAAAATGTTCTTCCGGGCGTAGGTGGTCTTGCGCGCGCTGTCCTGGACCTTGGTGAAGCTGCCGCCGACGACGACCGTGTCCCCGACCACCGCCAGCGCCCACACCGTGCCGTCCAGGACGTGCGGCGTGAAGTCGACCGGATTGGCCGAGACCACCGCCGGTTGGGCCATGTCAGCCGCGGCGGGCGTCGCGCCCAGCAGAGCGGCGCAGGTCAGCGCGGTGGCAGCGAACAAACGGCGGCGCATCGGTCAGCTCCAGGGATCGGGACCGCGACGTCGGTGAAGTGACGATCGCGTCGTTCACCCGATCAACGAGCGGGTTGACCTCCGGGATGCGCGTCCATCTTGTTGACCATGAAGTACGCGGCGCGCTCCAGATAGTCCCAGAGGGCGCTGTGGTGCGGCTCCGGCAGACCGAGCGAGTCGACCGCGGCCCGCATGTGCAGCAACCAGGCGTCCCGCTCGGCCGGACCGACCGTGAACGGCGCGTGCCGCATCCGCAGCCGCGGGTGCCCACGCTGCGCCGAGTACGTGTTCGGGCCGCCCCAGTACTGCATGAGGAACAGCGTCAGCCGTTCCGCCGCCGGGCCCAGATCCTCCTCGGGATACATCGGTCGCAGCAGGGGATCCTGCGCAACCCCCTCGTAGAAGGCGTCGACGAGCCGGCGGAAGGTCGGCTCGCCGCCGACGGCCTCGAAGAAGCTGACTTCCGGTTCCTCGCTGGATGCGCTCACCGATCCAGTTTGCCAGCCGCCCGGTGCCGGGCCGGGCCGGGTGTGACGCGCGTTGCTCTGGCCGGTGCGGCGGTGACCGGGACGTCGGCGACCGTATAGGTCGGCCGCCGGACCACGAGCACCACCATCAGGGCCAGGCCGCCGAGACTCCACAGGCCCACGACCAGCGGGATCGAGGAGAACTGGGCCAGCGCGCCGGTCGCCACCACCGCGAAGAACTGGGTGAACTGCACCCCGCCCTGCATGACCGCGTACGCCCGGGCGCGGTAGCCGTGCGGGAGGGCGAGCACGAACTCGCCGTTCAGGGTGGGCATGAGACCGCCCTGGGCGACGCCGGAGATCGCCGCCAGCACGGCCACCGTGGTGGCGTTGGGTGCGAACGCGGTCAGCGCGAGGGCCAGCGGGGTCAGCACGGCGAGGGGTTTGACCAGGCGGATGCGGTCGGGCTGACTGACCAGCCGGCCCACCACCAGCCCGCCGATCACAAAACCGACCGGGCCGGCCGCCATGATCATTCCCTGGTCGAAGCCCCGGGCGGCCGGATCCTGGTCGAACACCGCGGCCCAGCCGGCGGCCAGGCCCTCGGGCAGGATCGTGAGGGTGGTCAGCCCGAACACCATGAGGGCGATCGAGCGCAGCAACGGCGTACCGAAGACCAGCCGGAAGCCCTCGCCGGTCTCCCGCAGCAGGTGCCGGCGGTGGTCCGGCCCGGCGGCGGCCGGCCGCGGATGCACCCACAGCGCGATGATCGCGGCCGAGATGATGAAGGACACCGCGTCCAGCGCGATGCCGAGCCGGGCGTTGATGCTGGTCGCGATGAAGGCGCCGACCAGATAGCCGAACACCTGCGCGGCCTGCGAGGTGGAGGCGTTGACCGCGAGCCCGCTGACGAGCCGGCGGCGGTCCAGGATCAGCGGCAGCAGCGCCGAGCGGGCCGCCTGCGTGGGTGGCGCCCCCAGCATGGCCACGAAGAGCAGGATGAGGATGGCATAGACCGGCATGCCGGGCAGGGCGATGAGCGCGATCGGCACGGCCCGGGTCAGATCGGCGACGATCATGACCCGGCGGTACGGATAGCGCTCCGCGAGCGCCGCCAGCACCGGCCCGCCCACGATCCACGGCAGATAGCTGATCGCGAAGGACGCCGCGGACAGCAGCACCGAATCGGACTGCTGGTAGACCAGCACGGTGATGGCGGCCCGGGCCAGATAGTCACCGAGCCAGTTGACGACGAGCGAGAAATAGACCGCTCGGTATTCGCGGACCGCGAAGAGGTCGCGGAAGGTGACGGGACCATCCGGCTCCGCAGCGTCCCCGGCCCGGTGGGCCGGCTGCGCAGCGCGTCGGTCGTCCGACACCTGGACCCTCCATCGATCGCGACGACCGGCGGGATCACCGCCGGTCGGACACGTCCGGGGGAAAATCGGGGTGCTCAGATCCCGCGCGAACGTGCCGCTGCAAGTGCAGATGCTCTTTGCACGATTCTGCCCGATCGTCCGAGTCCTGGCTAGGGCATACGGGGCGAACGTCGGCCGTTCGGTCGAGGCCGGACCTCCCCCATCATGCCGTAAGCCCAGGTCAGGTCGCACCACCCGGTGTACCGGAAGAGTCACCCGGCCCGCTGGAAAACGTCGGGGGAACCGCCGAACGGGGCAGCATCCGCGACACCGCGATCCGCTCGGAGATGCCGGAGGTCTCCAGCGCCTCGGTGAGCCGGCGCCGCAACTCGCGCTGCACGATCGGCTGACCGTCCGCCGTGGTCTTGGCGATCGTGCGGATCACCGCGCCGTCGACGGTCAGCTGCTCGACCCCGATCACGTCCGGCGGCTCCAGGAACTCGGTCGCGTGCTCCGGCTCCTCGGCGAGGGCCAGCGCGGCCCGGCGCAGCACCGAGGTGGCCTCCTCGGAGTTCACGAAGCCGATGGGGATGTCGATGACCACCATCGCCCACCCCTGGCTCTTGTTGCCGACCCGGATGATCTCGCCGTTGCGGATGTACCAGAGCACCCCGCGCATGTCCCGCACGGTGGTCACCCGCAGCCCGACGGTCTCCACGACCCCGACCGCGTCGCCCAGGTCCACCGAGTCGCCGACGCCGTACTGGTCCTCCAGCAGCATGAACAGGCCCGCGATCAGATCCTTGACCAGGCTCTGCGCGCCGAAGCCCAGGGCCACCCCGACGATGCCGGCGCTGGCCAGCAGCGGGCCCAGGTTGAAGCCGAGCTCGCCCATGACCAGCAGCACGGCCATGGTGAAGACCACGGCGGTGACGAAGCTGCGCAGCACCGAGCCGATCGCCTCGGCCCGCTGCCGGCGGCGCTCGGGGATGAACGTGTTCTCCGCGGCTTCCTGCTGCTTGTCGGCGCGCTCCCGCAGCGGCTTGAGCAGCGCCGGCATGGCGGCCCGCGACGTGGTGGCGGTCAGCCGGCGGATGCCGCGGTGCAGCAACCACCGGATGAGCATCGCGACGAGGATGATCGCGATGATCCGCAGCGGCTTCACGATGAACACGTAGCTGCTGTTGGCCAGCCACTGGGTGTCGGTCTGCTCGAACACCCAGGAGCACAGCGCGTCGGACTTGCAGCTCTCCGAGACGTCCGGCGTCCCGTTGAAGATCGGTTCGGCGGAGCCGGAAGGGGCGGGGATGGGGGCCAGCGGAATCACGGGGCCCTAACCTACCGGGCCAGGCACCCCGCGGTGGAACCGGACATCTCCCGTGGAGACCTCAGACGTTTACGGTCCGGCCACAGATTGTGCTCGCCAATTCGTCATTCATCAGGGACTATTGGGCCACGAGCACCGGTAGATCCGGCGCTCGCGTCATGACGATCAGCACACGGGAGCGGTTGCTAGCACCTACACCGAAGGGTGATCGCGATGCCTGACATACGACCCACAGTGGGCTCCTCCGCGTTGGTGTTGAACGCTACCTACGAGCCGCTGTGCGTCGTATCGGTGCGTCGGGCGACCATCCTGGTGTTGACGTCGAAGGCCGAGTGCGTCTCCGACGGCGACGGCATCCTGCACAGTGCACACCACACTCTCCCGGTGCCGTCGGTGGTCCGGTTGACCAGGTACGTGAAGGTTCCGTACCGCACCCACGTCGGACTTTCCCGGCGGGCGATATTCGCCCGGGACGGCGGCCGCTGCGCCTACTGCCGCGGTTCGGCCGAGACCATCGACCACGTGTTCCCGCGCAGCCGCGGTGGGCTGCACGCCTGGGAGAACGTGGTCGCCGCCTGTGCCAAGTGCAATCACAGCAAGGGCGACAAGACCCCGGCGGAGCTGGGCTGGCGCCTGCACGCCGCCCCGGCTGCCCCGCGCGGCGTGGCCTGGCGCGTGCTGGGCCATCGCACCCCCGACCCCCGCTGGGCGGACTGGCTCGACCTGCCCAAGCCGCTCGGGGCCGAAGCCGCGTAGCCGGCCACGGGTCCTCGCCGGCTATGTGTCCTCGGCGCTGACCAGGCTGGCGAAGACCACGACGTTGTCGCTGTAGCCCTGCTTGCCGCCCAGCCACTTGCCGCCACAGGTCAGCAGGCGCAGCGACGGCCGGCTGTAGTCGCCGTAGACCCGCTTGACCGGCAGCTTCTCCTTGCTGAAGTGCTCGACCGAGTTGATCTGGAAGATCGCCACGGAGTCGTCCTCGCGGAGCACCTCGATCTTCTGGCCCGCCTTGAGCTTGCCCAGGTTGAAGAAGACGGACGGGCCCGACCGGGTGTCCGCGTGGCCGACGATCAGCGCCGGGCCGAACTGCCCCGGGGTCGGCCCCTGGTCGAACCAGCCCGCCTCGTTGTGCCGCTGCAGCGGCGGTACGTCCACCGAGCCGTCCTTCGCCCGCCCGACGTGCAGGATCGGCGCCTCGACCTTGATCGAGGGGATCGTGAGGCGCTTCGGCGGGCTCGGGTCCAGGACCGGGAACGCCCGGGGTGGGGGCTTGTCCGGGCCGCGGAACAGCTCGCTCAGGTCGAAGCCGGTCGCCGCGCCGAGGCCGGCGCCGACCGTGAAGAGGCCGACGAACACCAAGATCGCGGCCATCAAGCCGAGCGGCATCGGCCGGCGTGCGGCGGCCGGCATCGCACGGGCGGCGGCCACGGGGTGGGGCGAAGGCCTGCGGGCCGGTACCCGTGCCGGGGCGGACCGGGGCTGCGGTCGGGGCCGGGGCTGGGGTCGGGCCACGATCTCGGCCGGGCGGCGGCGCAGCACCGACTCGGGCATCCGCGGCCCAGGAGGAGGCGTCGACCCGGAGATCGCCCGGCGGGTCATCCGCCGCCCCTCAGCCGAACCGGCGGCGGCGCGCGGCCACCACGCTCAGCGCGACACCCGCCGCCAGCGCCGCCAGCCCGCCGCCGATCAGCAACGGCGCCGACCCGCCACCCGCGGTGCCGCCACCGCCGGTCGCCGGTCCGCGCGCCGGCTCGACCCGGAGCACCACGTGCATCGTGCTCTTGGCGGTCTTGCCGTCGGGGCATTCGAGGGTGACGTCATAGTCGCCGGCGTCGGTCGTGGCCGGCACCCGGGCGGTCGCTGTCAGGAAGCCGTACCGGGGGGAGACGATGACCGCGCCGGTCGGATCCGTGGTGACCGTCGCCGCTTTGAGGTTGTCGTCACAGCTCGCCCGGATGCCGACCTCGTCGCCGGCGCGGACCGTGCTCGGGTTGGTCTCCACGAAGACACCGGCCGCGTGAGCGGGGATGTCGTCGATCAGCACCAGCGGCAGGGCCAGGGCCAGCGCCGCCAGCGCGGCCGGGACGGGTGTGCGCATGACCTCCCCCTCCTGCCGTCCGGGGCACGAACTTCACGGACGGCTCATGGGGGAGATTTTCGCACCTCCGGGCCGTTTTCGCGTGGCTGCGGAGATCCCGCTTATGAGTGTTGACACCCGACGCTCCGCGACGACCCGCACTCCGCTACCGTGATTGACGTTCGGATCACTGGGAACACAGTGAATTGGCCCGGTTCCTTATGACGCCTGGGGGCGTTGAGGTTGTCGATATTCAGCACGCTTCTCATCTACGCGATCATCCCGTTGGGTGTCATCGTCGTTGTCGCGGCGCTCGTCGCCGCCGGTTCCAGCCGGAGCCGGCCCGCGCGTCGCTACCGTCCCGGCCGGCCGTACGACTTCAAGCCGATCTGGTTCCTCGCGTCGCCGGCGCAGGTGAGCCCGGCGTTCGGCGGCAAGACCTCGTCCGCTCGGGAGCTGCCCCCCGGTGTCCTCGAGGACGCCAAGGGCATGCAGGTCCGGCCCGGCACCACAGGAGGCGCAAGTGACCGTTGGTGAGCACCAGGCCATCGTCAGCGGCCCCGCCGAGCAGCCGCTGACCGCGCTGGACGAGCCCGGCGGCCCGACCCTGAGCGAGGAGCCCGAGCTGTCGACGTCCGACGCGGGCGTCGACGCGCTGGACGGGCCGTTCACCACCCGGCAGCTGCTGCGCCTCGACGAGGCGCTGCGCGTCGCCGACCAGCAGACCGGCCTGACCTTCAGCGTCTACATCGGCGACCTCGAGGAGCCGACCCGGGAGTATGCCGAGCAGCTGCACCGCCAGCTCGACGGCGCGGCGAAGGCCGTCCTGGTCGCCATCTCGCCGAACCAGCGGGTCCTGGAGATCGTCACCGGCAGCGACGCCCGCAAGCGCATCTCCGACCGCGACGCCAAGCTGGCGGCGCTGTCGATGGCGGCGTCGTTCGCCGGCGGTGACCTCGCCGGGGGCGTGCTCGCCGGGCTGGACCAGCTGGCGTCACACGCCGGCCGGCACTAGAGCCAAGCGGACGGGGCGACCCGGACCGGGAACGGGGCGTCGACCTGCACCAGGTCGTCGCCCCGAATCGTCTGCCGGGGCAGGTAGCCCTCGGGTCCCAGGGCGTAGGTGTGCAGCACCGGCGCCGGGTCCGGCTCGATCCGCCAGTAGGTGGCGATGCCCGCGTCGGCGTACAGGGTGGGCTTGAGCAGCCGGTCGTAGCGGCGGCTGGTGTCGGTCTCGACCTCGATCACGCACGCGACGTCGGCCGGGTCGGCCCAGATCGCACCGGACGACTGCGGCTTCAGCACGGTCACGTCCGGGATCAGGTTGCTGGCGCCGGCCTCGATGCCGAGCCGGGCGCAGATCCACCAGCCGCTCGGGGCGGCGCCGCGCAACGTGGTCAGCACGGCCCGGACGACGGCCTCGTGCGGGCCGTCCAGCGGCGGGGTCACGTGCAGGCTGCCGTCGACGATCTCGTAGCGGTGGCCGTCCTGCGGGAACAGGTGCAGGTCCGGTTCTGTCCAGCGGCCGTCCGGGGCGGTCCACCTCGGCAGTGAGTTCGTACCGATCGCCACCGGGCCACCTCCAACGCCGTGGAGTGCCAGCGTACTCACGCTGAGTTGTTTCCGCCGGGTTTCGGGCGCCGTAAGTTTCGCGGGTCGTGCGGATTCAGTCCCGCACGACCCGCACAAACTCGTCAACCGGCGGCGGCGTCCTTCGCCCGGGCCTTCAGCGCCCGCAGCACACCGTCACGGCCCTCGGCCACCAGCCGGCGCAGCGAGGGGGAGTGCCCGTCGCCGGCCAGCCAGGCGTCAGTCAGCGCGACCGTCTCCTCACTGACCTGGTACGCCGGGTAGGCCAGCATCGCGAACTCCTGCGCGGGCTCACTGTCGGAGCGCGCCCACACGTCGTCGACCACCTCGAAGAACTTCGGCGCGTACGGCGCGGTCAGCTCCACCTGCGACGAGGTCTGGAAACCCTGCAGCAGCGAACGGCTGAGCCAGTTCGGCAGCTTCTCGTCGCCGGTCAGCTGCGCCCACACCCGCGCCTTGTTCTCGGGCGTCGGCAGCAGGGCCCGGGCCAGCGCCGCCTCCCGCTCACCGCTGGCCGTCCGGTCCGTGGCCAGCTCCTCGGCGATCTCCTCCTCGGTCGCCGCGCCCCGGGCCGCCAGCGCCTCCAGCAGCGACCAGCGCAGCTCGGTGTCGATGGTCAACCCCTCGGGCACCCCGGCACCGGACAGCCAGCCGCGGAGCACCACGAGGTCGTCCTCGCCGCGGCCGGCGTTGATGAAGGCGCGCGCCCAGGCGAGCTGGAAGCCGCTGCCCGGCTCGGCCGCCGCCAGCGCCGCCCGGGCGGTGTCGGCGAGCAGCGCCCAGCCGGTCGGTGCCCACGCCGGGTCCGCGTACATGGTCAGCGTCGTGGCCGCCTGCCGCAGGGTCGCGGTGGTCAGGTTGATGTCGCGTTCCTTGGGCAGGCCGGTGCTGACCAGGGCCAGGTAGTCGCGCGCGGCCAGCTCGGCGTCGCGCAGCATGTCCCAGGCCGCGGCCCAGCACAGCGCCCGCGGCAGGGACGACTCGAAACCGTCGATGTGCTGCACGACCGCGGCCATCGAGCGCTCGTCCAGGCGCAGCTTCGCGTACGTCAGGTCGTCGTCGTTGAGCAGCAGCACGTCCGCCGCGGGCACGCCGGCCAGCGCGGGGATCTCGGTCTCCTCGCCGCTCACGTCGATCTCGAGCAGGTCGCGGCGCACCAGCCGGTCGCCCTGCACGTCGTAGAGGCCGACGCCGATGCGGTGGGTGCGCAGCGTGGGGTAGGCGGCGGGCGCCTCCTGCTTGACCACGACCTTGGAGTACGCGCCGTCGCCGCCGATGGTGAGCACCGGGCGCAGCGTGTTGACCTGGGCCGTCTCCAGCCACTGGGCGGCGAACTTGCGCAGCTCCCGGCCGGACGCCGTCTCGAGCTCGGTGAGCAGGTCGTCGAAGGTGGCGTTGCCCCAGGCGTGCCGCTGGAAGTACGCCCGCAGCCCGGCCAGGAAAGAGTCCAGCCCGACGTACGCGACGAGCTGCTTGATGACGCTCGCGCCCTTGGCGTACGTGATGCCGTCGAAGTTGACCTCGACGGCCTCCAGGTCCGGCATCTCGCAGTAGACCGGGTGGGTCGAGGAGAGCTGGTCCTGGCGGTAGCCCCAGGCCTTGCGGACGGACAGGAACGTCGACCACGCGTCGGTGAAGCGGGTCGCCGAGGTGTTGCACCAGTGGCTGGCCCACTCGGCGAACGACTCGTTCAGCCACAGGTCGTTCCACCAGCGCATGGTCACCAGGTCGCCGAACCACATGTGGGCCAGCTCGTGCAGGATCGTGTTGGCGCGCTGCTCGTACTCGTAGTCGGTGACCTGCGAGCGGAAGATGTAGTGCGCCTCGGCATGCGTGACGCAGCCGAAGTTCTCCATCGCGCCGGCGTTGAAGTCGGGCACCCAGAGCTGGTCGTACTTGGGCAGCGGGTACCGCACGCCGAACTGCTCGTGGAAGAAGTCGAAGCCCTGCTTGGTGATCAGGAACAGGTCGTCCGGGTCGAGGTACCGCGCCATCGAGGCCCGGCAGAAGACGCCCAGCTCGATGCCGTCGTGACTGTCGCGCACCTCGTGGTACGGCCCGGCGCAGAGCGCGGTGATGTACGTGCTCATCCGCGGCGACGTGCTGAAATGCACCGTCTTGGCGCCGCCGGCCGCCTCGGACGTGGACTCCACCGGCATGTTGGACACGACTTTCCAGTGTCCCGGGACGGTGGCGTGCCAGGTGAAGATGCTCTTGAGATCGGGCTGGTCGAAGGCGGCGTAGACGCGCTGGGCGTCCGCCGTCTCGAACTGGCTGTACAGGTAGATCTCCTGGTCGACCGGGTCCTCGCTGCGCTGCAGGCCCTGCCCGCTCGCCGAGTACGCGAAGTCGGCGTCGACGACCAGGGTGTTGTCCGCCGCCAGGCCGGTCAGGGCCAGGCCCCGCTCGGCCGACCAGCCGGACAGGTCCACCGGGGTGCCGTTGAGCACCGCGGACCGGACACTGGCCGCCCCCACCTCGATGAACGTCTCGGCGCCGGGCTCGGCGCAGCGGAACGTGACCTCGGTGGTCGACCGGAACGTGCCGGCCCCGGGCCCGCCCTGGCCGTCGGTCAGATCCAAGGCGATGTCGTACCCGGTCACCTCGAGCAGGCGGGCCCGCTCGGCGGCCTCGACCTGGGTCAGGTTACGAACTCCGGCCACGTTCACTCTCCTCCATGCTGGTCCAGGCTTCGTCGCCCGACCTAGAGCTTTCCACGTCACCCTATGCGCTTGACCGGTGGCGCATGTCACCGCCGGGTGCGGGCGGAAAGGGGCAGGATCAGAGGTATGACTGAACGCTCCGCGGTCGACATGTGGTTCGACCCGATCTGTCCCTGGGCCTGGATGACCTCGCGCTGGCTGCTCGAGGTGGAGAAGGTCCGGCCGGTCGACATCACGTTCAACGTCATGAGTCTCTCGGTGCTCAACGCGGGCCGTGACCTGCCCGAGCAGTACCAGGACCTCATGGCCAAGGGATGGGGCCCGGTCCGGGTCTGCATCGCCGCCGCCGAGGCGGCCGGCCCGCAGGTCCTGCGCGACCTCTACACGGCCCTCGGCACCCGCATCCACCTGCAGAAGTACGAGCTGGACGAGAAGCTCTACACCGAGGCGCTGACCGAGGTCGGCCTCGACCCGGCGCTGGCCGACGCGGCCGGCAGCGACGCCTGGGACGACGCGCTGAAGGCCAGCCACGACGCCGGCATGAAGCCGGTCGGCACGGACGTCGGCACGCCGGTGATCCACGCGCCGGGCCCGGTCGAGGGGGAGAAGGTCGCATTCTTCGGCCCGGTGGTCACCCCGGCCCCGAAGGGCGACGTGGCAGGCAAGCTCTGGGACGGCGTCCTGCTCGTCGCGGGTACGCCGGGCTTCTACGAGCTCAAGCGCAGCCGCGACATCGGACCGATCTTCGACTGAATCGCCACCTGAGCCTCCGGCAGATCGTTGGATGTAATGAGAACCACATCTGACCGGAGGCTCTGATGGCCGAGTCCGACAGCGTTGCCACTTCCACGATCGCTGTGCATCGTGGCGTGTGGGACAGCTTCTGCCCCAATCTGCCGGCGGATGTCGCCGCGATGGTGGCGCCGCCCGTCACTGTCACCGCCTTTCCGGTGGCCGAGGCGGGCCCGCCCGTCGCGGCGGTCCGCAAGGCGAAGCAGGCCAAGTTGCGCGGCAACATGCCGTCCGTGCCCGCGTACGGCAAGGACCGCCGCTCGAAGTGAGCGTGGGAACACACCGGGGTGTGCGCGCGACTGTCACAGCCGGTCGGTAGGTTCGCGGCATGACGGTCGTGCACCCGATCAGCCGGGCCTGGATCACCACTGGCGGCACCGGCGCGCAGAACTACGACGAGTTCGCCGACGATGCCGAGATCACCGAGATCATCGCCGCGAACCCGCACAGCGCGCTCGCCATCGAGATGCCCCACCGGGCACCCGAGTCCCTGGGCAAGTCGTTCCTCGACTGCCTCGGCGACGCCGCCCAGCGGCTCGCACGGGACCAGGCCGAGGGCAGTTACACGCCCGCTGAGCAGGTGGTGGTCCTCTACCGGATCACTGCCGCCGGCGAGCCCACGGCGTACGGTCTGTGGGCGCTGGTCGACACCGACCAGATCTCCACCAGCGCCGACGAGCCCGGCCTGGTCATCCGCAACGAGGACGTGTTCATCGCCAAGGTGCGCGAGCGCGTCGCCCTGGCCGACGCCCTGCAGACCCTGCTCTCCCCAGTGCTGCTGCTGCAGACCGGCAAGGGCGAGGAGCTGCACGCCGCTCTGGCCGCGGCGAGCGACGCCGCCGGTGCGCCGGCCGCGACCGACACCGACCAGAGCGGCCGCACGCACGCCATCTGGGTGATTCCCGCCGGTCCGCTGCAGGACGAGCTGACCGCGCTGGCCGGCGGCGGCGAGCTGGTCGTCGCGGACGGCAACCACCGCAGCCTGGCCGCGCAGACCGGTGGGCTGCCCCGCTTCCTGGCGGTCGTCACCACCCCGGCCTCGGTCGCGATCCAGCCCTACAACCGGCTGATCGCCGAGCTCCCGGACGCCGACTTCGTCGCCCGTCTGACCGCGGCCGGTGCCCGGGTCGAGGAGCTGCCGCGCCCCGCGACGGTGCCCACCAAGGGCACGATCGAGCTGTACGCGGCCGGCCGCTCGTACTCGGTCGTCCTGCCCCCGGCGCCGGGCTCCTCCCCGGTGGAGAACCTCGACCACGCCCTGGTGGAGCGCATCCTGCTCGGTGACGTGCTCGGGCTCGACCCGGGCGACAAGCGGGTCTCGTACATCGGCGGCGACTACCCGGCCGAGTGGCTGCGCGGCGAGGTCGACGCGGGCCGGGCGGAGCTGGCCGTGCTGGTCGCCCCGGTCACCGTCGAGGACTTCGTGGCGGTCAACCTGGCCCGGCAGAAGCTGCCCCGCAAGAGCACCTGGTTCACCCCCAAGGCCCGCGGCGGCCTGGTCCTGGCCCAGCTCGACTGATCCATCCGACCGCCCCGCCCACCACCCTGAGAAGGAAGATGGCCCTACATCCCCAGGTCGAGGCCTCCCTGGCGATCCGCCGCCGGCCCAGTGCCGAGGTGCTCGCCGCTGACCCGTACGAGCAATTGCTCTTCGCCCGGCAGGCGATGGAGGAGTCCAACGAGGCCGAGTGCGGACCGGCCATCCCGCTGCCGGTGGTGGTCGACGTGGACGCCGACGGTGTGCCCTGCCGGCTGTACGCGGCCCGCACCAACGCGCCCGTCTTCGTCTACGTGCACGGCGGCGGCTGGTGTTACGGCAGTGTCGAGACGGTGGACCGGCTCTGCCGGCGCATCGCGGACCGCTCGGGCTGCGCGGTCCTGTCGGTGGGCTACCGCCTGGCCCCGGAGCACGTCTTCCCGGCGGCGCTGGAAGACGTCGAGACGGTGCTGGGCTGGGTCCGCAAGGAGGGAGCGGATCTCGGTGTCGACCCGTCCCGGCTGGCGATCGGCGGGGACAGCTCCGGCGGTCAGCTCGCCACGGTCGCCGCCCGCCGTCAGCGCGACGCCGCCACCCCGCTCGACTACCAGGTGCTGATCTACCCGGCGATCGACCCGATGACGGCCTCGGAGTCGTACGACGAGGTCGGCGGGCACGGCCTCGACCGGGCGTCGATGCGGCTGGCCTGGGAGGCGTTCGTGCCGGAGCCGGCGCAGCGCTTCAGCCCGGACGTGGCGCCGCTGGCGGTGGCCGATCTGGCCGGCATGCCGCCGACCCTGCTGCTCACCGCGGAGTACGACGTCCTGCGCGACGAGGGCGCCGACTACGCGGATGCGCTGCTCAGCGCGGGGGTACCGGTGGTCCACGTCCGGTACGCGGGCGTCAACCACGGCTTCGTCCGCAAGCTCGCCCTCTTCGACGCGGCGCGGGCCGCGGCGGACCAGATCGCCGTGAGCCTGCGGGCCGCGCTGACGTTCTGATCGCGGTTTGACAGACTGCGGTCATGCGCGTCTACCTGGGTTCCGATCACGCCGGCTACGAGCTGAAGATGCACCTGGTCAATCACCTCGGCAAGCAGGGCTACGACGTCGTCGACGTCGGACCGCACGTCTACGACCCCGAGGACGACTACCCGGCGTTCTGCCTGGCCACCGGGGCCAAGGTGGTCGCCGACGAGGGCAGCCTGGGCATCGTCATCGGCGGTTCCGGCAACGGCGAGCAGATCGCCGCCAACAAGATCGCCGGCGTCCGCTCGGCGCTGGCCTGGAAGGTCGAGATCGCCCAGCTCGCCCGCCAGCACAACGACTCGAACGTGCTGAGCATCGGCGGCCGCGAGCACACCCTCGACGAAGCCACGGCAATGGCCGAAGCGTTCCTGACCACCCCGTTCTCGGGCAACGAGCGGCACGCCCGCCGTATCGCCCAGCTCGCCGAGTACGAGCGCACCCGCGAACTCCCGCCCCTCCCGGCAAGCTGACGGTCGCGGGCGGGCTAGCGGTTGCGGGGCAGGTCCTCGCGTGGCATCCAGTTGCGCCGCACGATGACCAGCTCCGTCTCGGCCTCGGCGAGCTGCTCGGCCGTGGGCCGGGCAGCGTCCCGGGCCCGCAGCGCCGCGCCCACGCTGACCTGTGACGACCCGGAGCCGACCAGACCACGCAGCCCCCGCTCGGACTGGTCGTCCCCGCCGGCCCCCGCACCGGACGTAGGCCGGGCGACAGGCCGCGCGGGACGCCCAGGCGGCAACCCGGTCCGGTTCGGCCGGGCCCCCGGCCGAGGCCCCACCTCGGCGACATCCACCGGCGCCGGCTCAGGGTCGGCGACGGGAGACGTCTCAGCCACCGGCTGGGCGTCCACAGCCCGGTCAGCCACCGGCCGCGCGACTCCGGACGGGACGACGGCGGGCCGGGCAGCGGCAGGCTGGGCGCCCCCCGGCTGGGCGGTGGTCCCCGGCCCGCCGGTCACGGCTGGCCGCGCCGCCCCGGAGGCCGGGCCGGCCGGCGTGGCGGGCGGGGTCGCGGCCGACGAGGAGGGACGCAAGCGACGGCGTCGACGTTCGGGTTCTTCGCCCATGACGCCGAACCTACCGTCGCCCGCCCCATTCAGAACACCTCGACGGGATTGGGCATCCGATGCCAGCCGAACGCGATGGAGGCCCGCCGCAGGCTCCCCGGGGTCAGCTCGCGAACCGTCCCCGCGGCACCCAGGGCCGCGAGTGACGTGGCCCCCAGATAGGCCGAGCCCAGCTCCAGCACCGTGCAGGCCAAATCGGCCGGGTCGGTGGTCGCCGTACAGGTGGCGCGACCGTCCGGGCCCGCGGTGAGGCGCCAGCGCCCGGTGTTCTGCTCCAGCAGCGGGTCCGTGACGTCCAGCACGACGTCGACCGGGGCCGCGTACGTCCGCGCGGCCAGGGCTTTCGGCAGGTCGGTGATGCGGATCCAGAGGCTGTCGGTCAGGGTGGTGCCGAGCCGGCGGGGCTCGTCGACCAGGTACTGCAGCGGTTCGTCCACGGCCGCGAAGCTGACCGTCACCGAGCGGGCGAGGTCGATGGTCAGCAGGAAGTTCCACAGGGCGGCGTACGCGGCCGGATCGTCGGCCACCACCTCGCGCACCTGGACGTCGCTGTTCGCGCCATGCCGTTCCCAGCGGCCCTTGGTGCGCCACAGCGCATATCCCGTCGGGCCGTGCGGGGTCTCGTGCACCACACCGCGCAGACTGGTCGCGCCCTCGCGCTGGGACTCGATGTCGGCCAGCACGAAACGCCACCAGCGGTCGTCGCGGCTGGACCAGCCGGTGCGCTCCGGGCGTACCCGTTCGTAGACCTTGGCCAGCTCCGCGATCGCGTCCTTCGGGTCGACCAGGCGCAGCCGGTCGGCCGAGCCGGGTGCGAGCCCGGCCGGCGGCCGTAGCTCCCGCATCATGATCTCCATCTGCAGGCGCTGCGCCGCCGGTCCGTAGCCGAAGCGGGGATAGATCTTGGTCTCGCTGGCCCAGAGGGCCGCGATCGGCTCGCGGCCCGCGGCCGCGATCTCCCGCAGCTGGCGGTGCATCATCCGGGTGAGCAGCCCGCGGCGTTTGTGGGTGGGCGCGACGGCGACGAGCGTGACGTGCGCGGCCGGCAGGATCGTGCCGGGCACGGTCAACTCCCGGGTGTACGCGGCCGCGTGCCCGACGATGGTGCCGCCGTCCTGGGCGACCAGCGTCCGCTCGGGCTCGACGACCGATCCCTCGACGTCGCGGGCCTCCGGGGTGACGTGCTCGTGGAACGCGAAGCTCAGCAGTTCGGAGACGGCCGGCCAGTCGTCGGCGTCGCCCGTCCTGACGGTGATCCCGGAGTCGCCCATGCTGATTGTGTAACGGACGGCGCGCGCGACGGCGACCTATTTGTTGGCTCGTTACTCTCGAAGCAGGGCGGCAACCGGCCGTACCGGGGAGGGGAACGATGCCTGAGCAACCGCAGTGGTCCGAGCGGACGCTCGACATGCCACCGCAGGATCCCTGGGCCAACCCGCCGACGGCCCCGGTGCCGTCGCGTCCGGCCTCCGGGCCGCCGACCCAGCCGGTCCAGCCGAGCCAGACGACTCGGCCGGCCCAGCCGACCCAGCCGGCACCGCCCGCGCCGCCGCCCTCCCCGTTCTCCAGCGGCCGGGCCGCGGTGAATCCGCATCCGCGCACCCAGCAGTTCGCGGCCGAGCACGAGCCGACCGGCACGGGCTGGCCGGGCGCCGAGGCACCGCAGGAGCGCCGGCCGCTCGGCTGGCACCTCGGTCAGCTGCGCCGCGGCGGCGAGTGGAGCTTCGCCGGCCTGCTGTTCGCGTTCGTCTGCTGGGGCATCTGGGCGATCTCGTCCGACGGTGACCTGACCGCGCCGGTCGTGGTCTTCATCGTGTCGCTGCTGGTCGCCGCGGGCCTGTTCGCCCTGTCCCGGCTGGTCGGCCGGCTGGTGCTGGAACGGCAGTTCGGCCGGGTCCGCCGCACCGCGCGGGGCTCGCACATCGTCGCGGGGATCTTCCTGGCCGGCGTGGGCGTCGCCCACCTGCGCCAGACCGAATGGGTCATGACGGCGTTCAACTGGACGGTCGACCTCTTCCGCTGACCGGTTACAGCGTGTGATGTTGCGCGGATGACGCCTTAACGACCTGTGGCTGGGTACCCGCGCGACCATGGTCGATGAACGGACAGGCGTCGTGGTCATCACGTGGCAGCGGCGCGAGGAGGCGCTGGCGGCCCTGAGCCGCCTGGTGGAGCTGCCGGAACGCCCACCGGTCGTGCTGGTCGACAACGGCTCGACCGACGGCACGGCCGAGGCGGTGCGCTCGCGCTTCCCCTCGGTGCGCGTGGTTGCTCTGAGTGAGAACCTCGGCGCCGTGGGTCGCAACATCGGCGTACGCGAGCTTGACACTCCGTACGTGGCGTTCTGTGACGACGACACGTGGTGGGAGCCGGGCTCACTGTCCCGGGCCGCGGATCTGCTCGACGCGTACCCGAAGATTGCTGTGCTCTGTGCCCGGATCGTCGTGGAGCCCAGTGGCGTCGACGATCCGATCGTCACCGAACTGCGTGAGTCCCCGGTGCCGGGCCCGGACTGGCTACCCGGCCCCGCGATCGGCAGCTTCCTGGCGGGAGCGTCCGTGGTCCGCCGGGACGCGTTCCTGGCCCACGGCGGTTTCAGCAGCCGGTTGTGGCTCGGCGGTGAGGAGGAGCTGCTCGCCACCGACCTGCTCAGCGGCGGCTGGGAGCTCTGTTACCGCGAGGATCTGGTCGTGCACCACCGGGCCTCGAAGCTGCGGGACGCCCGGCTGCGCCGCCGGGTCGGGATCCGCAACACGCTGTGGTTCACCTGGCTGCGGCGCCCGTTGCCGGCGGCGCTGCGCCGGACGATGTTCCTGGCCCGGACGGTGCCCCGGGACCGCACCTCCGCGCTCGCCGCCTGGGACGCCGCGCGCGGCCTGCCGTGGCTGGTCACGCAGCGGCGTCCGCGGCCGGCGGCCGTCGAGGCCCGGCTCGCGCCGCTCGACGCGGCCCAGCGCCGCTCGTCCGCCCGCCGGTACGTGGGCTGACCGAACGGCGCCGGGCCGGCTGACTGCCTACAGCGGGCTGGCGAAGTCCTGGGTCCACACCAGCGAGCCCTTGGCGTCGGCCGCCACGCCGACGCCGATGTTCTTGAACCCGCAGTTGAGGATGTTCGCCTTGTGCCCGGCGCTGTTCATCCAGCTGGTCATCACGTCGGCCGGGGTGCGCTGGCCCTTGGCGATGTTCTCGCCCGCCCCGGACCAGCGGTAACCGGCGCTGGTGATGCGGGTGGAGAACTCGACGCCCTCCGGCGTGGTGTGGCTGAAGTAGCCCCGGGCCGCCATGTCCGCCGAGTGCCCGCGGGCCGCCGCGGTGAGCCGGTCGTCGGCGGTCAGTGCCGCGCAGCCGGCCTTCGCCCGTTCGGTGTTGACGATCCGGACGACCTCGGCCTCCAGTGCCGCGTTGCCGGTCGGTTCGGTGGTCGGCTTGGGCGCCGCGGTGGTCGTCACGGGTGCCGACGGGCTGGCCGGGGTGGTGGGAGTCGCCGTCGGCCGCGGCGTGGAAGGAGTGGCCGGGGTGGTGCCGCCGGGTGCCGTACCGGTGGGGCTCGGGCTGCTCGGAGCCGGTGTCCCGGAGGCCGGCGGCGACGTCGGCAGAGTGGGCGGCGCGGTCTCGCCGGGCGTGACCGTGGCGGTGGCACCGGGCACGGCGGAGGCCGTGGCCGTCGGGGCCGAGGTCGGCGGGGTGCCGTCGGTCGTGATGACCACCTTGTCGATGTCCGGCGCCGCACCGACCGAGTTGGCGAAGGCCAGGTTGTTGTCGCCGGCGCGCAGCGTCGCGGTGAGCCGCAGGGTGGCCGGCCGGGACGTGCCGCGGGTGCCGGGGAAGACGATGGCCGTGGGGACGGCGCCGTTCACGCTGATCTGCGCGGTCCGGCTGCGCTCAGCGGTGTACGTGACGGCCAGGCGGGCCGGTCCGTCCTTCTCGGCCACCACTGCGGTGATCGTGAGGACGCCCTGGCCGCCGATGCCGGTGACCCGGCTGCCGCCGGAGCAGCGCCGGCAGTCGACGGTGTGGGCGCCGCCGGCGAAGGTGTTGACGGAGGCTTCGGCCTCGTACGTCGTGGTGCCGGCGCTGGCACTGGCCGCGACGGCGATTCCGGCGACGACGGTGACGACGGCCATGCCGCCGACGATGAGGACGGGTCTGCGCATGGTGATCCGAATCGTTGGGGGTGGGGTGGGGATGGGCGGTCCGGCGCCGACGGTAACGTCCTTTTTCGACACAGGTCTATTAGCTTCGGCTTAAATCTGGCAAGACCGGTGAACAGGGTTGACGGAGTGCGCCGATGGGCAAGACTGAGAGTTATGGTCTTCCCATCCGAGAACCGTCCGCTCACCCCCGCCGAGGACGCGCCACCGCCGCTCCCGCCGGAGCTGGCCGGGACGCTGGCGGGTCTCGAAGGCGCTGGTGAGGCGCCGCCGCGCCGGGAGTCGCCACGGGTGCCGCGGACGCGTACCAGTGCGGTCTGGTTCGGGGTCTGGGCCGGCGCCGTCGGCCTGATCCTGCTGATCATCTTCGTCGCCCAGAACACCGGCAACGTGCGGCTGAGCTTCCTCTGGTTCGACGGCCAGATCCCGCTGGCCCTGGCGATGCTGATCGCCGGGGTGTGCGGCGCGTTCGTCGCGATGGCGGTGGCGTCGGTCCGGATCATCCAGCTGCGCCGGCTGGTCCGCCGCCGCTGAGCACCATCGACTCCGTCCGGCCTGACGCCGGGCGGAGTTTTTCACGCCTTGACATGTGACCCAATGGTCACATAACTTGGCGTCATGACGGACGACGACGACAGGGTGTTCAAGGCACTCGCCGACCCGACCCGTCGCTTCCTGCTCGACCTGCTCTTCACCCGCGAGGGCCGCACGCTCACCGAGCTCGAGTCCGAGGTGGAGATGACCCGCTTCGGCGTGGCCAAGCACCTCAAGGTGCTCGAGGAGGCGGGACTGGTCGTGGTCCGCCGCGCGGGCCGGGAGAAGTTGCACTTCCTCAATCCCGTGCCGATCCGGCTGATCCACGACCGCTGGATCGACAAGTACACCGAGCGTCACGTGACGGCGCTCGTCGATCTCAAGAACGCGCTGGAGGACGAGACATGACCACCGAGACGACCGCTCCGCCGACCCAGGTCTACCGCGTGTGGATCAAGGCCACGCCGGAGAAGATCTGGACCGCGATCACCGACCCGGAGTGGACCGTGAAGTACGGCTATGCCGCCCCGGCCCACTTCGACCTCAAGCCCGGCGGCGAATACCACTCGGACGCCACCGACGAGATGCGCGCGTTCGGCAAGGAGAACGGCTTCCCGATCCCGGACCGCATCGTCGACGGCGAGGTCGTGGAGAGCGACCCGCCCCGGCTGCTGGTGCAGACCTGGCGGATGCTGATGGACCCGACGACCGCCGCGGAGCCGTATACGACGCTGACGTACCTCATCGAGGAGCTGAAGTCCCAGCCCGGCGTCTGCCGCCTGACGGTCACCCACGAGATGGCCGGTGCCCCGGCCACCGCGACGATGGTCGCGGGTTCCCCGCTCGACGAGGCGGGCGGCGGCGGCTGGGCCTGGGTGCTCAGCGACCTCAAGTCGGTCCTGGAGACGGGTACGGCGCTGAGCGGCCGCTAGCCACCAGGCGATGCCGGCCCGCGCGCCGGGCCGGCATCGTCAGGTGAGCCGGTCTTCGGTATCCCGGTGCCGCCCCAGCGCCAGCCGGCCATCATAGGGATCAGCGAAAGCCCGGCGCTCAACGGCACCAGAGCGGCCACCGGCCACCAACGCCTACTCCTCGGGTTGACTCAAGTTGTCAGTCTCCAGGAATGCCGACAGCGATCGATGCGGCCACGCTGCGCCGCGTGGTGAGTCACCCCGCGGTCTGGTGCGTGCCGGTGGCGGCGGTCCTGGCCTGGGCGGCGATGCCGTTCAACACCGGCTACTACGAGTACTGGGTCAATTTCGACCCGCAGGGAGACGGCCAGCAGCTGGAGTGGGTGCAGACCCGGCGCATCTTCCGGTACACCTCCGGCGTGCTCTGCGGTCAGCTGCTGGCCCTGATCGCCGGGATCGCGCTGAGCCGCCGGCACCGGCACGCGGTCGCTCTGGCGATGGCGGTGGCGCTCGGTGTCGTGCTGGCCGGCGTGACGGTCGCCGCCGCCTTCCCGCTGGCGGCGGCCCTGGAGAGCGTCCGGCCCGCCGCCTTCCCCGCGGTCGACGATCCGATCCTGATGCGGGTACTGCTCCGCGAGCTGGCGGCCTTCCCCCTGTACGCCGCGGCGGGAGTCGGTCTCGGCATCCTGATCGACAGCAGCCGGCGCCTCCGGAGACGCCGATGGCCGCTGCTGGCTCTCTTCCTGATGTTCTGGAGCGTGACCACCCTGACCGGGCTGGTTCAGGACGACGAGTTCGACGCCTGGCCGTGGTTGCTGTGGGCGGTCCCGTTCGTGGCGGCGGGCGCGGCGATCGCGCTGGCCGGGCTGTCGGCCGACGTGTGGGAGTTCCCGCCCGTACCGGTGGGGGACATGGGCCGGTCCGCCACCATCGCCCTGCTGGTCAGCGCGGCCGCGTACGCGGTGATCTTGAATTTGCTCGCCGTCACACGTCGTTCCGGTGACCGGCCGCCCGCTGGCAGTCCTGCAGCCGGCTTCGGGCCGACTGGAGACGTTCGCCCATGACGCGCAGGAAGCGGCTGGTGAGCTCGAAGCCCAGCGCCGGGTCCCGCTGGCACAGGGCCCGGACCAGCGGCCCGTTGAAGGTCAGCGTGTGCGCGGTGCTGGTCGCGACAGCACCGAAATGCCACCGGTACGGCGGGAACAACCACGACCACCCGAGCACGGCACCGGGCTTGAGCGTCTCCAGCACGAAGTTGTCGTAACCGGGCACCTCGGCGTCGAGGTACACCCGGCCGTCGGTGATCAGCCAGAACTGCTCGGCGGGTGTGCCCTGGCCGAAGATCCGGTTCCCGGCGTGGAACATCGACCGGCTGGTCAGCGGGGCGAGCAGCCCGAGCTGGTGCTCGGTGAGCCCGGCCAGGAACGGCTGGTCGGCAAGCATCTCGACGGTGGTGAACATGGCCCCAGCACACCGCGGGCAACGGCACCGGAGTGAGGGCCACACGTCAGGTCCCACCGGGTCCAACGGCCCGTCAGACCCGGTGCACCGGATTTCCCGTCGCCGGCGATGCGGCACACAGCCGCCGCAGCGTCCCCGCCATGCGGGCGAAATCCGCCGCCGAGCGCGCCCTGACCGCACAGCGAACCGGTGCGCCCGGAACACGGTGGCCGGCGGATCGAGGCGATTGTCGCCGGTCGCCCTCCTCGACGACGGTCTCACCGACAGCCGGGCCCGATGCTCGAAATGGTCCAGCTCGGCCAGGACGGCGGGCACCTCAGCGGCGGGAATCCGCGTTGCTGCGGTACCAGGGCTCCAGCAAACCGAGCCGGCCGTCCTCGTCGAAGCCGACCGGCCCGACCGGCAGTGGTACGGCCAGCCCGTCCTGCCAGCAACGGCGGCAGTACACGTACGCCTGGACTCCCATGGCCGCCAAGTATGGGCGGGCGAGAGTCAGTGCCGGTCTGGCGCGACGATGTCTCCGGCAGCTTGGACGGCGTCGAGGAAGCGCCGGAAGATCGGCCAGGGGAGCGCCCAGCGGCCGTGCATGGTCATCGTCACGTGGTCGGCCGGCATAGGGACGAACGGCCCGTCCTCCGGCGAGGCGTCGGGGATGCGCACGTCGAGGAAGTTGTTCTCGGTGGCATCCGGGTCGACCTCGTACAACTCGTAACACCACGAGTCGACGTCGCCGTAGTGAAACTGGTTGACCTGGAACCGTTGGCTCCCGTGTGACCAGGTGTTGAGCGTCAGTGGGAGGGCCGTTGCCTCGGCTGACAGGTCGCGCTCCTCGTCGACCAGGTCACCGCTGGAGTCGAGCTGATCGATCAGCTTCATCAGCACGAGCCAGGGCAGGACCCCGCCGCCCGCATGGACCACGACGTGTTGAGCCGGCCTTGGTGTGAAGGCCCCGTCCGGGGTCGCGTCGGGGATGTCGATGGCCAGGTAGGAGCTGGTGGCCGGACGTCCGGTCAGTCCGGTCAGCTCGTAGCGCCAGGCATCGTCGGGGAGGCTGTACATCGAGATGATCTCGTACAGCTCGCCGTCGAAGGTCCAACTTCCCATCGCCGGATGATCGCAGCCTCTGTCAGGAATGCCGAGCAGGTTTCCGCCGGTCGGCAAGACGGTATGCGGACCAGGAATGACGAAGGCCCAGGCCGAGGAAACCGCCTCTGACCTGGGCCTTTATGCTCTGAGCGGGCGACGAGAATCGAACTCGCGTAATCAGTTTGGAAGACTGAGGCTCTACCATTGAGCTACGCCCGCATGCGCCGCACCGAGGTGCCGCGCGTGCCCCACACTACTGAATGCCGTCGCGGCATGCGAACCCGATATCCCCCGCGTGGCGCACCCGGGTGACGCCGCGGCACACGACACGCGGCGGACCGCATACACTTGCCGTCGCCACGGGGTGTGGCGCAGCTTGGTAGCGCACTCGCTTTGGGAGCGAGGGGCCGTGGGTTCAAATCCCGCCACCCCGACTTCACCAACATCGAAGAGATCCATCAAGGAGTACGCCTGTGAAGAGCACCGTCGAGACTCTGAGTCCGACTCGGGTGCGGCTCGCCATCGAGGTGCCGTTCGACGAGCTGAAGCCCAGCCTGCTGAAGGCGTACCGCGAAATCGGTTCTCAGGTCCAGATCCCCGGCTTCCGCCGGGGCAAGATCCCCGCCGCGGTCATCGACCAGCGCGTCGGCCGGGGCACGGTCCTCAACGAGGCCGTCCAGGAGGCCATCCCGCAGCAGATCCTCGCCGCGGTGCGCGAGCACGACGTCAAGACGCTGGGCCGGCCCGAGGTGGAGATCACCGAGTTCGCCGACAACGAGCCGCTGAAGTTCACGGCCGAGGTCGACGTCCGGCCGGAGATCTCGATTCCCGACCTGTCCGGCATCTCCGTCACGGTGCCGGCCGTGGAGATCGGTGACAACGAGATCGACGAGCAGATCAACGGCCTGCGGGAGCGTTTCGCCACCCTCAAGACCGTGGACCGCCCGGCCGAGGAGGGCGACTACGTCCAGCTCGACCTGCGCGCGACGGTCGACGGTGAGGAGGTGCCCGGCGGCTCCGCGACGAACATCTCGCACGAGGTCGGCAGCAAGCAGCTGCTCCCGGGCCTCGACGAGGTCCTGGTCGGCCTGGTCGCCGGTGCCGACGCCACCTTCACCACCCAGCTCGTCGGCGGCGACTTCGCCGGCCGCGACGCCGAGGTGTCGGTCAAGGTCAACTCGGTCAAGGACAAGCAGCTGCCTGAGATCGACGACGAGTTCGCCCAGCTGGCCAGCGAGTTCGACACGCTCGACGAGCTGAAGAACGACCTGCGTGAGCGGCTCGGCAAGGTCAAGAAGGTCGAGCAGATCTACGCCGCCCGCGACGAAGCGCTCAAGCAGCTCGTCGAGGCCGCCGAGATCCCCGCGCCCGAGGGCATCGTCAAGGACGAGGTCGAGGGCCGCAAGCAGGCCATGACCGACCAGCTCGAGCGCATCGGCGCCACCCTGGAGGACTACCTGACCTCCGAGGAGAAGACCGAGGAGCAGATCGACACCGAGCTGACCGAGGCGGCCACCGAGGGCGTCCGGATCCAGCTGCTGCTCGACACCATCGCGGACGCCGAGGACATCCAGGTCTCCGACGACGAGTTCGGGCACGAGATCGTGCACCGCGCCCAGCGCGCCCAGATGCAGCCGCAGCAGTACTACGACCAGCTCGTCCAGTCGGGGGCGGCCGCGGCCGTCTTCGGCGACGTGCGGCGCGGCAAGGCCCTGGCCAGCGTCATGGAGCGGGTCACGATGAACGACACCGCCGGCAACACGCTCTCCCTCGACGACCTCCGCGAGGCCTCCGAGGACGAGCACGCCGGGCACAACCACTGAGCTGGTGCCATGGATCGGCCGCCGCGCGTCGCTTCCGGCGCGCGGCGGCCGCTCTTTTTCCGGGTACGGCGGGAGCTGATGCGCTGTCAGCGAACACCTGCCCGAGCGGGAAGCTGATGCGCATGCGACCGGTTAGGTTGGTCGTACGACGGACAACCTGCCGGCCGGATAGCTCGGCCGACACAGTCAGCTGTGAAGGGCTGCCATGACCGATCTGCACATCCCTGCGAGCCCCACCCTGCGTGGTGGTGACTCCATCAGTGGCAACCTCGACGACTCGGTCTACAACCGCCTGCTGCGGGAGCGGATCATCTTCCTCGGCAGCGAAGTGACCGACCAGGTTGCCAATCGCATCTGCGCGCAGTTGCTCCTGCTCTCCGCGGAGGACCCGGACCGCGACATCAATCTCTGGATCAACTCGCCGGGTGGTTCGGTGTACTCCGGCATGGCGATCTACGACACGATGCAGTTCATCGACAATGACGTCTCCACCGTGGCCATGGGCATGGCCGCGTCGATGGGTCAGTTGCTGCTCTGCGCCGGCACCAAGGGCAAGCGCTACGCGCTCCCGCACGCGCGGATCATGATGCACCAGCCGTCGGGCGGCATGGGCGGCACAGCCGCCGACATCGCCATCCAGGCCGAGCAGATGCTCTACACCAAGCGCATGTTCCAGGAGCGGGTGTCTTTCCACACCGGCCAGGACCAGGCACAGATCGAGGCCGACTCCGACCGGGACCGCTGGTTCACGGCCGAGGAGGCAAAGAACTACGGCTTCATCGACAAGGTGATCACCGGGGCCACTCAGGTTCCCGAGGGCGCCGGAACGCTGAACTGAGGAGCTGCACGATGACTGACCTGACCATGCCCTCCGGGTTCGCTCCGGTGCACAACCGCTACGTCCTGCCCTCGTTCGTCGAGCGCACGTCGTACGGCGTGAAGGAGTCGAACCCGTACAACAAGATGTTCGAGGACCGGATCATCTTCCTCGGCGTGCAGGTGGACGACGCGTCGGCCAACGACGTGATGGCCCAGCTGCTGACGCTGGAGAGCGCCGACCCGGACCGTGACATCCTGATGTACATCAACTCGCCCGGTGGCTCGTTCACCGCCATGACGGCGATCTACGACACGATGCAGTACGTCCGCCCGGACATCAGCACGGTCTGCCTGGGCCAGGCGGCCAGCGCGGCCGCCGTGCTGCTGGCCGGCGGCACCCCCGGCAAGCGGATGGCGCTCCCGCACTCGCGGATCATCATCCACCAGCCGGCCACCGAGGGCGGCTACGGCCAGGGCTCGGACATCGAGATCCAGGCCCGCGAGATCCTGCGGATGCGCAGCCAGATGGAGGAGATGATCTCCCGCCACTCCGGCCGCACCACCGAGCAGGTCCGCAAGGACGTCGACCGCGACAAGATCATGACGGCAGCCGAGGCCAAGGAGTACGGCCTGGTCGACACCGTCCTGGCCACCCGTAAGAAGAGCCTGCAGGGCGTCGGGGCCGGCAGCTGAGCCTGCCCCTGGGCAGGTGAGGCACGGCGCCATCTGTGCCCGGAGCACGCGGTGTCGGGGGTCGGTCGGCTCACGCTAGACTGACTGACCCCTGACACGCCCGTTTTGGGGGGTCGGAGAACGGCCCCACAGCGGGTAACGTCAAGCCAGCAACCTCAGTAACGCGGGCCGGCAGACGATGAACTCTGTAGGACGTGGTTCGGCAACGAGGAAATTCATCCTCAGGCCAGGGGCCGGCAGCAGCCGGCCGATGAGCGCAGGGAGAACGTAGGTGGCACGGATCGGCGACGGTGGCGACCTACTGAAGTGCTCCTTCTGTGGGAAGTCCCAGAAGCAGGTCAAGAAGCTCATCGCGGGCCCTGGTGTCTACATCTGCGACGAGTGCATCGACCTCTGCAACGAGATCATTGAGGAAGAGCTGGCCGAAACCGGCGAGGTGAAGTGGGAAGAGCTTCCCAAGCCGATGGAGATCTGCCAGTTCCTCGACACCTACGTGGTGGGGCAGGAGCAGGCCAAGAAGGCCCTCTCGGTAGCTGTCTACAACCACTACAAGAGGATCCAGGCCGAGTCGGCCGGCGCGCCCGGGGGTGGCAGCGACGTCGAGGTGGCCAAGTCCAACATCATGCTCATCGGCCCCACCGGCTGCGGTAAGACCCACCTCGCGCAGACGCTGGCCCGGATGCTCAACGTGCCGTTCGCCATCGCGGACGCCACGGCGCTGACCGAGGCGGGCTACGTGGGTGAGGATGTGGAGAACATCCTGCTCAAGCTCATCCAGGCCGCCGACTACGACGTCAAGCGCGCCGAGCAGGGCATCATCTACATCGACGAGGTCGACAAGATCGCCCGCAAGAGCGAGAACCCGTCGATCACCCGGGACGTCTCCGGCGAGGGTGTGCAGCAGGCCCTGCTGAAGATCCTCGAGGGTACGGTCGCGAACGTCCCGCCGCAGGGCGGCCGTAAGCACCCGCACCAGGAGTTCATCCAGATCGACACCACCAACGTGCTGTTCATCGTGGGTGGCGCGTTCGCCGGCCTGGACCGGATCATCGAGTCGCGGGTCGGTCAGGGCGGTGTCGGTTTCGGTGCGCACCTGCGGTCGGTCTCCGAGCGCAACACCGACGACATCTTCAGCAAGGTAATGCCGGAGGACATGCTGAAGTTCGGGCTGATCCCCGAGTTCATCGGCCGCCTTCCGGTGATCACCACGGTCCGCAACCTCGACCGTGAGGCCCTGATCAAGATCCTCACCGAGCCCCGCAACGCGTACGTGAAGCAGTACCAGCGTCTCTTCGAGCTGGACGGCGTGGAGCTGGAGTTCGACACCGGCGCCCTCGAGGCGATCGCCGACCAGGCGATGCTGCGTGGCACCGGCGCTCGCGGCCTCCGCGCGATCATGGAGGAAGTCCTCCAGACGGTCATGTACGAGGTCCCGAGCAACCCCGACGCGGCCCGGGTGCTCATCACCCGCGAGGTCGTGGTGGAGAACGTCATCCCGACGATCGTCCCCCGCGAGTTCGTGGGCCGTCGCGCCCGCCGTGAGCGCGAGGAGAAGTCGGCCTGACCGCTCAGCACGGACTGCCGGAGATCCTGGCCGGGATCGAGCATCACGAGCGATTCCCGGCCGATCCCTGGCTCGAGCTGGTACCGCCACCGTCGCCCCAGCGGGCGGCGGTGGCGTCGTTTCCGGGTCACGTCGTCGTGTCGGCCGACATCGACCGGTTCTGGCTCGACTCGTACCTCGGCACCGGCGACGACCTGTCCATGCCGCTCTCCGCGACCTTCCTCGGTGCGCTCGAGGAACGCCTGCGCCTGTCGGCCGGCAACATCGACGCGGTCCTGCTGGCCCCGCCCGCCGTCGGACCGCCCTCAGTCGAGCTCTCCCTGATCGAGGACAGCAACCACCCCCGGGTGGTACGCGCCCGCCGTTACCGCACCGAGGTACGGGTCTGGACGTGCGGGCCGGGCGTGCTGGTGCTCGGCCGGGGACTCGGCGGACGGTGGGAAGCCGCGGTCGAGGTCGAGCCCGGCGCCCGCAACGGGGGAGTGGGCCGAGCCTTGGCGGCAGCGGCGCGCCACGTCGTACCCGAGGGCCGGCCGGTGTGGGCTCAGGTCGCCCCCGGCAACGCGTCGAGCCTGCGGGCTTTCCTTGTCGCCGGGTATGCACCCGTGGGGGCCGAGGTGCTGCTGATGCCGCCCGGCCGCTGAGCGTCGTGCTTGCGGGCTTTCCTTGTCGCCGGGTATGCACCCGTGGGGGCCGAGGTGCTGCTGATGCCGCCCGGCCGCTGAGGTCCGTGGCACGCGGGACGGGGCTCTGCGCCGTACCCTTGCAGTCATGCGTGTCGCCGTGTGCCAGCTCAATGCTCGCGACGATCGGGCGGCCAATCTGGCCGCCGCCCGCGAGCTGCTGGGCCGCGCGGCCGCGGCCGGCGCGGACCTGGCGGTCCTGCCCGAATACGTCGACTACCTCGGCCGGTCCGCCGGCCTGCCCAAACCCGAGTCGATCGACGGCGAATTCGCCGAGTTCTTCGCCGGCGCGGCCCGCGAGCTGGGCATCTGGGTGCACGCGGGCTCGTTCCACGAGGCCGGCCCGGACCCGGACCGCACCTACAACACCTCGCTGATCTTCAACCGGACGGGCGAGCTCGCGGCGACCTACCGCAAGATCCACCTGTACGACGTGGAGATCCCCGGCCGGGTGTCCTACCAGGAATCCCGCTCGGTGGCGCCGGGCGACGAAACCGTGGTGACCGACATCGAAGGTGTCCGCACGGGCCTGTCGATCTGCTACGACCTGCGCTTCCCGGAGCTGTACCGGCGGCTGGCAGTGCAGGGCGAAGCCAAGGTGATCATCGTGCCGGCGGCGTTCATGATGCACACCGGACGCGACCACTGGGAGGTGCTGCTCCGCGCCCGGGCGATCGAGAACCAGTGCTACGTGGTGGCGGCCGGCCAGATCGGCGACCACGACCCCGGCCGTACGTGCTTCGGCCGCAGCATGATCATCGACCCATGGGGCACGGTGGTGGCACAGGCGCCGGACACGGTGGGCATCGTGACGGCAGACCTCGATTTGGACCGCCTGGACGAGATCCGGACCGAGCTACCAAGCCTGGCCAACCGCCGGCTCTGACCCCTGCCTCTTCGGCGATCATGGGTCCCGAACTTCGGGATTCGGAGTCACGTAGCTGGGGTTCGCGGCCTTGACAGTATGCGGCTGCGCACCGTGGTCGCATTCTGCCGGTGAGTGGGCATCGTTGCTGCTCGGTCGGCTGCCGGTGGCAGACTTGAGGGTTTCATCGGTGCCTTGATCGGGGTCTTTGGTTCCGCGTTCGGATGCCGGGTTGCGGCAGGCAGCAGGTCACTGCCGGAATCCCGATTGGTGGTCTTGACGGTTCTCACCCGGGGGGGCGGCGCCCGTCCCCGGCACTCACCCGACCGGCGTCGAGGAGCCGCCACTGGCTGTCAGCGGCTGCTGGACTCTCGCCGCTGTTCTGCGAGCGACCGTTGGACCGCCACTGCTTACGGGCGACTGCTGACCGGGCGCTGCGTTGCGGGCGGCCGCTAGACACGCCACTCCGCCGGGCGATTGCCGGGCCCGCGATTCCCGGCGGGCGCTTGCCGGACCCCCGATTCCCGGCGGGCGCTTGCCAGACCGGCGATTCCCGGCGGGCGCTTGCCAGACCGGCGATTCCCGGCGGGCGCTTGCCAGACCCCCGATTCCCGGCGGGATTCTTGTTGGACCGCGAATGTCGGCATGCGAGTGCTGCGCCCGGCGCTCCCATCGGGCGTTGCTGACCCCGCAAGCCTCGGTCCTCGATTGCTGGACCCGCGGATGCCGGCATGCGAGTGCTGCCCTGGCGCTTTCATCAGTAGTTTGCTGACCCCGCGAGCCTCAGCCGGCGATCGCTGGACCCTCGGATGCCGTTAGCAACTGCTGCCCCACCGCTCCGGCCAGGTGTTTGCTGGATCCGCTTGTCCCGGGGGACGAGTGCTGGCCGCACTCACATTGCTGGACCCGCGAGTTCCGGCGAGCGAATAGTGGACCCTCGGATGCCGGCGTGCGAGCGCTGCGCCGGTGCTCCCATCAGGCGATTGCTGGACCTGCCACTTTCTGCGGGCTCACTGTTGGACCCCAGCACCTACAGGCGAGTGGCATGTTGGACCGCGACTTTGTGCGGGCGGCTGTTGGACCGGGCACTCCGGGTGGGCGGCTGTTGGGCCCGGCTTCGTGGTGGGTGGCCGTTGGGCCTGGCCTTCCCGCCGGAACCGCTGTTAGGCCCGGCCTTCCTGGTGGGTGGCCGTTGGGCCTGGCCTTCCCGCCGGAACCGCTGTTAGACCCGGCCTTCCTGATGGCTGGCTGTCGAGCCCGGCACTCGTGGTCCGGCTGTTGAACCCGGCCTTCCCGGCGAGGCAACTGTTGGACCCGCGACTTCCCACGGAGCAGCCGATGCCCGGCACTCCCGGTGGGGAATCTCCAGACCCGCCACTCCTGGCGGGTGATTGGCAGACCCGCCATTCCGTTGTTCCGGCTCTGCCTTCCGGATCTTCACCTCTAGCCCGGGGGACGATGGCCGTCACCCTTGCGACGCCGGCTCATCGAGCCCTCGTTCCGGATGTTCAGAAGGTCTGCACCAGGTAGCTCAGGACCGCGACACAGACCAGCGCACCGCCGATGAGCAGCATCGCTCCGCCCATCCGGGTCGGTCCACGCTGGACCAGACGGTGTACCGACACGACCACCGCGGCCAGCACCAGGACACCGATGATCACCTGTGTCAGCGGCGCCAACAGATTGAACAGCGCGTCGGCGGCGAGCACCGGGGGATGGGCCATGACTGCCACTCTGGCACGGTGTCGCACCTGATGGCGGGATGGGCACTCCTGTCGATTTGCGTTTCGGGTGGGGCGTCGCGTAACTTTCTCTCTGCCCGAGGGGAACCCGGACGGAACGGCACGAAAGTGACCGATCCGGCGGCAACTTGGAGGCAGCTGAAGGAAGGCGCTATGCTTACCGACAGCACCGGGCGATGCAGGCCTAACCGGGAAACCGGAGTTGCGCCAGCGAGACCGACCGGGTAAAGTACAACAGCCGGCAGGAGCCGGGCGGATGGATCGCCAAGCGATCATCGGCCGGTCTGCAAGGCCACCCGACGACAATCACACCTCCTGGGGTGAGTGTCAGCGCGGGAAACATTCGGGCGGTGCCACGAAGGTCCTCGGATCTTCCAAGACTCAGGTCTTGCGCTGGCGAAGCCGACCGGGTAAGTTTGAGCGGTTGCCCCGAAACGGGTTCCGATAGGAACCTGGTGCGGTGTGTGGTTGTTCTTTGAGAACTCAACAGGGTGCTAGATAAGCCAGTGCCATGAGTAATGCCTCGGCCTCTTTTGTGGGGTTGGGGGTTCTT
>NZ_JBVJIR010000028.1:0-89890 GCF_055586185.1 Actinoplanes sp. NPDC051405 | reverse complement strand
CAGCGGTCCCGGCAGGTCGTCAGCGCCCCCCTCACGGTTCCCCCGCCCCGCCGTCCTGAGTGACCAAGACCGCGGAGGGTTTGTTCTTTGCCCCCCCCCCCCCCCCCCCCCGGGTCCGAGCCGATCTCGATCAGCTGGTTCTGCGCGTTGACGTGCGCGACGCGCGGCACGTAGTCGGCCCGCTCGCGCTCGTCGACCTGCTTGAACGACATGATGATGATCAGGTCGCCGACCGAGACGAGCCGGGCGGCCGCGCCGTTGATGCCGATCACGCCGGAGCCGGCCGGACCCTCGATGACGTACGTCACCAGCCGCGCCCCGTTGTCGATGTCGACCACTTGGACCTGCTCGCCCTCGACCAGGTCGGCCGCGTCCATCAGGGTCTTGTCGATCGTGATCGAACCCACGTAGTGCAGGTCAGCCTGGGTCACGGTGGCGCGGTGGATCTTGCCGCCGAGCAGGGTCCGCTGCATGTGTCGTCCTCCTGGGGTGGATGAGGCCCGCGAGGGGGTCGTCGCGGAAGCAAAGTTAGCCTAGCCTAACCTCATCATTGATCCAACGCCCCCTCAGCTAGGAGCCACATAGATGAACCGCCGCCTGGGCGGCTGGCGACGCGCCCTCACCGCCGTCGCCGCCGGTCTGCTCGCCGCCACCACCATCACCGCCTGCGGGTCCGAGGAGGACGGTGCCGCCGCGCCCGCCGCTTCGGGCTCGGCCGCCGCCGCTTTCCCGGTCAGCATCGAGCACAAGTTCGGTTCCACCACGATCGAGAAGCAGCCGGAACGGGTCGTCACCGTCGGCTGGAACGACCAGGACCCGGTGCTGGCGCTCGGCGTGGTCCCGGTGAGCACCCGCGAATGGTTCACCGAGTACCCGACGTACCCGTGGGTCAAGGAGGCGCTGGCCGGCAAGCAGCTGACCACGTTCTCGGCCGAGATCAACTTCGAGGCGATCATCAAGCAGCAGCCGGACCTGATCCTGGCGATCTACGAGACGATCAACAAGGAGACGTACGACAAGCTCTCCCAGATCGCCCCCACGGTGATCCAGTCCAAGGACTACGCGGACGAGCAGACCCCGTGGGACGTGCAGACGCTGACGACCGGCAAGGCGCTGGGCAAGTCGGGCGAGGCGCAGGCGCTGGTGGCCAAGGTGAACGCGAAGATCGACGAGGCCAAGGCGGCGAACCCGCAGTTCGCGGGCAAGACCCTGGTGGTGGACTTCGGCCCGGAGAAGGGACAGCACTGGCTGATCCCGGCCAAGGACCCCCGGCGGGCTCTGTTCGACGCGCTCGGCTTCGCGGCGCAGAGCGAGTCGGAGGACGTCAGCGAGGAGCGGCTGGACCTGCTGGACCGGGACGTGCTCTTCGTGAACGGGGCGACGAAGAAGGACATGCTGGCCTCGCCGGCGTTCAGCCGGTTGAAGGTGGCCAGCGAGGACCGGGTGTTGTACACGTCGTTCTCGACGCCGCTGGGTGGGGCGTTGGCTTACAGCGGGCCCAATGCGTTGCTGTATGCGTTGGAGGTGCTGGTGCCGCAGCTGAAGAACGCTACGGACGGCGACCCGGCGACCAAGGTGGAGGATCTTTCCAACGCCGCTTGACCCCACGGAGATGCGACGGAGAGGGCGTCCGGGCAATCGGTCGCCCTACTCCTTACAATCATATAGCGGGATTGCAGCTATAACGCACCTTGCCAGTTGGCAGATCAAATAGGCCGTCACGGCAATTCACCGCTCACTGCTGGCGCCTCTTGCAACGGCAATGCATATTGAGAGCAGACAATATAAGAGAGCCGTCGCGGCTGTGCGATGATCTCTGCCGCCAATCCTCGAGGGTCGTGACGCCATGCAAGACTCATCGATCGGTATCGCACCGCGCAGCACTACCACGATCAGCCGCATCGCCACGTGGCTGACAATCATCTGCGGAGTCGTGGCCGTCACCCTGCTCGCGGGAGTCGGCGTCGCTGCCGTCCTGGCTCGCCAAGGCGCTACCGAGGAGTGGCGCACCTGGAGCGACGTGGGCCAGACCTTCGGCGCGCTCAGTTCGATCATCAGCAGTCTTGCTCTTCTCGCGGTAGTGATCACCGCCCGTCAGAACAGTGTGGAACTCGCGCGTCAGAGACAGTTCCTGACTCATAACCATGCTGAACTTCGGCGCACGTCACATGCCAACCTCGGCATCCTCCACCAGAATTTGCTGAAGATGAGCATTGACGACGAGGAGCTGGCCGCCGTCTGGCCCGACATTGATTCCGACCTTTCACCAAGTACCAAACGGCAGTTCCTGTACGCCAACTTGATTTTCTCGTTCGAAGTCAGAGCACTACAATCCGAAATCTACACCGAGGCAGGGATCATCAGGATGATGCGCCACCTGTTTTCCAGTCCGGTGATGCGCGCATATTGGCGGGCGACAGCAAAGGGCCGGAAGTATCTCGAACCCGAGGGCGCGGAGTTCTCCTACGCACAGCAGGTAGACAAGATCTGCGCCGAATACGAGGAAGTCATCGCCAGAAACGGTGGCACTCCGCCCGGAAGTTCCTCACGTTTTTCGAAACAGTCGGGCGCGACCGGAGCGGCGTAACGATCAATCGACAGGGATGTCACCCTGTGCGGCGATCAACGTCTCGCGCGTGATCACGACGATGCGCTCGTAGTCGGCCCGGCCGGCGTCCGCTGGCAGCGCGCCCTCGAGCTCCTTGGTCATATCCGTTCCGATCACCGCGAACGAGCCGTCGCTCAGCTCGAAGATGTCGGGGCAGGTGTCGTGGCTGATACTTCCGCGCTCCCGCGGGCTTTTGCCCAACCGTCGAACGAACTCCACCCGTCTGACCTCCTGTGTTTCTCGTGCGCCGATCGCACCTGGAGTAAATACCACAGAAGCCGGCCACGGATATCCGTGAGCGGTTTGAGGCACCTTCGCCGCAACCAACGTCTCCTTGGTGATGACGACGATGCGTTCATCCTGGGCACGAGACGCGTCCGCCGGCAGCAGCGCTTCCAGTTCCGCGGTGCGATCTGTTCCAATCAGGCGAACGAGCCGTCACTCAGCTCGAAGATGTCGGGGCATGTCGCGTTGTTCAAGCTGCCCCGCTAACGCGGACTCTTCCCCAGGCGTCGGACGAACACTGTGGCAACGACATCGACTACAACTTTGTGTAGCTGGCACACAACGGACAGTCGCGTTGTGCCCGACTCAGCGAGTCTCGTCGATGCGCCACTCTTTGCGACGATGAGCCCATGACGGGTGACGCGGTCGTGCAGGAGGTCGGCGGGCGGCCGACAATCTCGTGGTGGCAAGTGCTACGCGTCGTCCTGGTGCTCGGCTGGGTCGCCTGGGCGGCCATCACCTGGTGGGCCGCCCCACGCGAATCCACCCCCGAGCAAGTCCGCGCCGACATAGCCGCGCAGCGCCTCACCTACTACGAGTGGGGCGACGGCTGGAGGAACGACGGCGGTCTCGTCAGTCCCTTCCCCGCCGACCTGCAGCAGTCCGGCGGTCCCGGTCCGATCCTGCTGTGGCACACCACCGACGGCCGCCGTCACCACGCCACCGTGGAGGAGCCGACCGACGGCACCCCTGAAACGACTGCTCTTGACCAGCAGCTTCAGGCGTACGAGACCCGGCGCCCAGCCGACCCGCCTGTCGGGGCAATCCAGGCCGGCCTGCTCATCGCCGGCAGTCTGCTGTTTCTCTGGGCGCTGGTCTCCGCGCCCGACCCGGTCACCGGCACGAAGTGGTTCTGGTTCTGGCTCGTCTCCGGCGTGCCGCTCGGCCTCGGCCTGCTCTGGTGGCTGGCCCGGGAACGCCCGTGGCGACCACAGACCCAGCCCCGCTCCGGACCGCCCGGCCGGGACAACCGCCTCAAGTGGTGGGCCGGGATCGGCGTCTCCATCCTGCTCGGCTTCGCCATCAGCCTCGCCCTGATCGGTCTGCGCAGCCTGCTCGGCGAAGACGTGATTCCCCTCGTCCGGTGAGTCACCCCAGGCGTTCAGCCAGCAGCGGTCCGAGGCGTTCCAGCGTCGCCGGATCGAGCAGTTCCGAGTGCGCAACCGCCAGCGAGTGCACCTCCATGCCACCCAGCAGCGGACGCCAGGACGGCGCCGCCCGGCCGGTGAAGCCCTGTTCGGCCACGGTTGCCTCGACGAAGAAGACCTTGCCCGGGTACGCCGGATACTCCGCCGAAGCCATCAGCCGATCAGCGGCCAGATAGTTCTCGAGCACCGAAGCGATCTGCTCATCCGTCAACGTGGCCACACTCCCCCCAGCCGCACGCACGAAGCCCACCGCGTCAGCCAGAGACAGGTCGGGATCGCTCACGGCGTACCCCATCTCGGTGAGCAGGGCCGCGACCGTCGACGGCACCTCGGCCGTCTCCCGGCGTGCGTCCAGCATGCCGACGAATTCCACCTCGCGGCCGCGCGCGCTCAGCGCGGCCGCCACGCACAACGCCAGCGCCCCACCGAACGACCAGCCCAGCAGCCGCACCGGTCCGGTCGGCTGCCGGGCCGTGATCCGCGAAGCGTGCGCCGCGGCCAGCTCGGTCAGCGGCGACGGCAACGTCCCGCCGGACAACAGCGGACTCTGCAACCCGATCAGCGGGATGTCCGCCGGCAGATACCGCTTCAGCCCGGCGAACTGCCAGCTCAATCCACTCGCCGGAGCCAGGCAGAACAGCGGCGGCCGGTCACCGCCCGCGTGCAGCGTCAGCACCGGATCAAGAGCGTCCCCGGCGGGTGCGTCGTCGGCCAGCAGCCGGGCCACACCCGCGACGGTCGGCGCGGTGAAGAGCCGGGCCACCGGTACGTCCACAGCCAGCTCCCGGCGCAACGCGGTGGCGAGCCGCACCAGCAGCAGAGAGTGCGCCCCGAGCGCGAAGAAGTCGTCGTGGACGCCCACCTCGGAGACGCCCAGCACCTCCGCCACGATCCGGGCGACGGTTGCCTCGGCCCGCGACCGTGGCGACGTACCGGCGGCGGTGACGGCGATGTCCGGCAGCGCGGCCCGGTCCACCTTGCCGTTCGGCGTCAGCGGCAGCGCGTCCAGCACGTGACACACGGCCGGGATCATGTAGCCCGGCAGCGCGTCGTCCCACAGCCCGTTCGGCACCGTGCCGCTGGTCGTCGTGAGATAAGCCACCAGCCGGTCGTCGCGGGCCACCACGACGGCCCGGGTCACGTCCGGGTGCGCCAGCGCGACAGCCTCGATCTCGCCGAGCTCGATCCGGAAGCCACGCACCTTGACCTGGTGGTCGGTCCGGCCCAGATAAACCAACCGGCCATTCCGGTACGCGACCAGGTCACCCGTACGGTAAAGCCGCTCCCCGCCCTCAGCGGCGACGAAGCGGGACGCGGTCAGCGCCGGCCGCCCCAGATAGCCGCGGGTGACCTGGGCCCCGCCGAGGTACAGCTCCCCCACCACGCCCGGCGGCACCGGCTGGAGCCGTTCGTCGAGCACGTGCACCGAGGTCCCGGGCAGCGGGCGCCCGATGGTGCCGTCCCAGTTCGCGTCGACGTCATCGCGGGTGGCCCACACGGTGACCTCGGTCGGGCCGTACAGGTTGACCACCGCCGCCGTCCGCGCGACCAGATCCGCCGCCAGCGAGACCGGCAGGGCCTCGCCACCGACCAGCGCCCGCACTCCGGACAGGTCCACATCGGACGACTCCAGCAATGCCGCCCACAGTGACGGGGTCGCCTGCATCGTGGTGACGCGCTGCTCCCGCAGCAGTGCGGCCAGCAGCAGCGGGTCCCGGACCTGAGCCGGCGAGGCCAGCACGACGGTCCCGCCGGCGAGCAGCGGACCCATCAGCTCCAGCACGGAGATGTCGAAGGACAGCGTGGTGACCGCGAGCAGGCGGTCATCACCCCCCAGCGGTACGGCGGCCAGGAACGTCGCCAGGTCCCGGTGGGTGACGACAACGCCCTTGGGCCGCCCGGTCGAGCCGGAGGTGTAGATGACGTACGCGGCGTGCTCCGGCCGGATCCGCACCGGCGGCGCTGCGGCGGACACCGCCTCGGTCAGCTTGACGGTTGGCACACCGTCGAAAACCGTGTCACCGATGACGGCGGCCGGTCGCGCGTCCTCGACCATGAAAGCGAGTCGGGCGGCCGGGAACGCCGGGTCGAGCGGCAGGTATGCGGCGCCGGCCTTGGCCACGCCGAGCACGGCGACGACCAGGTCGGCCGAGCGGGGCAGATTGATCCCGACGATGCTCTCCGGACCGATCCCCCGCGCCACCAGCAGCGCGGCGACGGCGTCGGAGGCCCGGTCCAGCTCGGCGTAGCTCCAGCTCACCCCGTCGGCAACGAGCGCCTCGCCCTCATGCCGGGCAAGCGCGGCAAACCACGGCCGGTCCGCATCCACGTCGGCGGTCGGACGCTTCGCGCCCACAAGTCCAGCACCCGACGAGGCCAGGCCGGCGGAGGCCGCGGAAGCGGAGGCCACCAGGAAGCCGGTGTCCGACGAGGCGTTCAGGAGGCGCAGCTCCTGCCGGTCGTCGTCGGTCAGCAGGTCGGCCTCGGCGACCAGCTGCGCCGGATCGGCGGCGAAAGCGCCCAGCAGCCGCACCAACCGGTCGAGCAGACGCCGAGCGGTCTCCGGCCGGAACCGGCCCGCGTCGTACTCGCAGGTGACCTCGACCCCGTCGGCGCCGCCGTCGATGAACGTGACGTTCAGGTCGACCTTGGGGTCGGCCGCCACCTCCGGGGCCGGCAGCACCGGCAGCCCGAGCACCTCGCCGCCGTCCGCCGGCCGGTGGAAGTAGCCGATCATCGCCTGGAACAGCGGGTTGCGCCCGGCCGCCCGCGGCGGGTTGACCAGCTCCACGACCTGCTGGAACGGCACCGCCGCGTGCTCGAACGCGGCCAGGTCGGCGGCGCGCACCCGGCGCAGCAGCTCGGCGAAGGTGGGCTCGCCGGACAGGTCGGCGCGCAGCACGACGGTGTTGACGAAGAAGCCGATCAGATCGTCCAGGGCGGCGTCGCCGCGGCCGGAGGTGGGGCTGCCGATCGGCACGTCGGTGCCCGCACCGTGCCGGGAGAGCAGCGCGGCCAGGGTGGCGTGCAGGGCCATGAAGAGGCTGGCCGACTCGGCGCGGGCGATCTCCCGCAACGGATCGATCAGCTCGGCGGGCAGGGTGGCGCGGACCAGACCGGCCGTCCGGCGGCCCGGCCTGCGCGGGGCATCAGTGGGCAGGGTGATCTCGTCCGGCAACCCGCTCAGGGCCGTACGCCAGAAGTCCAGCTCGGCCGGGTCCTCCTGCAGGGACAGTGCGTAGTCGGCGTACTGCACCGGCAGCGGGGTGAAGGCCGGCGCGTGGCTTTCAACGCGGGCGAGGTACGCCGTGCTCAGGTCGCGCAGCAGCGGGCCGTCGGACCACTCGTCCATGGCGATGTGGTGCAGCACCAGCGCCAGCACCGAGCTGTCGCCCTCCTCGTTGACCCCGGCCCGGATCGGCAGGTCGGTGGCCAGGTCGAAGGGCCGGGCGACCAGTTCGTCGACCGGCACGCCGACCAGCACCGGGATGGTGGCGGGCGGGTCGGCGATGTGCTGGGCCGAGCCGGAGATCAGCGTGCGCAGCACCTCGTGCCGGGACACCACGTCGGCCAGGGCGAGCGACAGTGCGGGCACGTCGATCCGGCCGGCCAGGCGCAGCACCAGCGGATAGTTGTAGGCGCTGGAGCCGGGGTCGATCTGGTCGAGCAGCCAGAGCCGCTGCTGCGCCGGGGACAGCGGCAGCACGTCCGGCCGGGTCCGCGCGGCCAGGGCGGCCCGCGCCGGGCCGGCGGTGGCCCGGGCCAGGCGTTCGGGGGTACGGGCATCGAAGAGCACCCGCAGCGACAGGTCCCCGCCGAGCTCGGCGCGGATCCGGCCGAGCAGCCGCAGCGCGGTCAGCGAGTGCCCGCCCGCGTCGAAGAAGTCGTCCTCGACCCCGAACGACGGCAGGCCCAGCACTTCGGCGAAGAGTTCGCACAGCCGGCGCTCCCGGTCGTCGGCGGGCGGCCGGGACTCGGTGGTGACCGGGGTGGGTGCGGGCAGCGCGGCGGTGTCGAGTTTGCCGTTCACGGTCAGCGGCAGCACGTCCACGACGGCGTACAGCGACGGGACCATGTAGGACGGGAGGCGCTCGGCCAGGGCGGCCTTCACCTCGGCCGGGGTAGCCGTGCCGACCAGGTAGGCGTGCAGCGCCCCGTCGCGGGCGAGCACCGCGGACTGCCGGACGCCGGGCACCGCCGAGACAGCCGTCTCCACCTCGCCCAGTTCGATCCGGTAGCCGCGGATCTTCACCTGGTCGTCGGTGCGGCCGAGGAAGTCCAGGTTGCCGTCGGCGCGTTCGCGGACCAGGTCGCCGGTGCGGTAGAGGCGGGTGCCGTCCGGCCCGGCGACGAAGCGGGACGCGGTCAGGCCCGGCTGGTTCAGGTAGCCGCGGGCCAGGCCGGCGCCGGCGATGTAGAGCTCGCCCGCGACGCCGGGCGGGACCGGTCGCAGCCAGGCGTCCAGGACGTGGCCGGTGGTGTTCCAGATCGGCTTCCCGACGGTGGCGGTGACGCTGTCGTCCGTACCCCCGCCCAGGGTGTTGATCGTGTATTCGGTCGGGCCGTAGAGGTTGTAGCCGGCCACGCCCTCGGTGTCGCGCAGGACCGCCCAGAGCTTCTCGGAGACGGCCTCACCGCCGAGCAGCACCAGGCACGGCCGGTGGTCGCCGTCGAGCAGCCCCTCGTCCAGCAGTGCCTGCGCGTACGTCGGGGTCAGGTTGACCACGTCGACCCGGTGGGCCGCGCAGTAGGCGACCAGGGCCCGGCCGTCGCGGCGCAGTTCCTCGTCGGCGACGTGCACGTGGTGGCCCTCGACCAGCCAGAGCAGTTCCTCCCAGGACATGTCGAAGGAGAAGCTGACCGTGTGCGCGATGGTCAGCACCCGGTCGCCGGCCGCCGCCACGGTCGGCGCGAAGATCGCCTCGCGGTGGTTGAGCTGCATGTTCGTCAGCCCCCGGTACGGCGTCACGACCCCCTTCGGCCGCCCGGTGGACCCCGAGGTGTAGATGACGTACGCGGGCCGGTCCAGCCGTCCGGGCGTACCCGGGGCGAAGTCGGCCCGCCACGGCTCGCCGACCTCCTCATAGAGCCCGGCCAGCGACTCCAGCACGACCAGCGGCCGGGCGTCGTCGATCATGTCCTGGCGCCGCTCGGCCGGCAGGTCCAGGTCCAGCGGCAGGTACGCGGCCCCGGCGCGCAGCACCGCGAACAGCGCCACCACCATCTCGATGCCGCGCGGCAGGGCGAGCCCGACGATCGTCTCCGGGCCGGCCCCCAGCGACCGCAGTCCCCGGGCCACGGCACTGACCCGCCCGTCCAGCTCGGCGTAGCTCAGCGTCACGCCGTCGTGGGTCAGCGCGGCCCGGGCCGGGGTGTTCGCGGCCTGCTCGGCGAGCATCTCCGCGATGGTCAGGTCGGGGATCTCCGCGCTGTGCCCGAGCAGGGCCGGCGCACCGGACAGCGGCACGGCGGCCACCGGCGCGTCGGCGTCCAGGGTGTGCAGCACCTCGGCGAACCGGTCGAGCAGGGACCGGGCGTCGGCCTCGGCGACCACGTCGGAGCGGTACTCCAGGCGTACCCGTAGCTGCCGTCCCGGGGTGACCACCCAGGTCAGCGGGTAGTGGGTGGCGTCCACGGCCTCGATGTCGACGATGCCGTGCTCGGTCTCCAGGTCGGTGAACGTGTCGTCGTCGAGGAAGTTCTGCAGCACGTACAGGCTGTCGAAGAGCGGGCCGCGCCCGGCCGCGCGCTGGATGTCGCCCAGGCCCAGGTATTCGTGCGGCATCAGGTCGATGCGCTCGGCCTGCACGCGGCGCAGCACGTCGCGGACCGGCTCGGCGGCGGCGAAGGTGACCCGCTGCGGCACGGTGTTGAGGAAGACGCCGACGACCTCCTCGATGCCGTCGAGTTCGGTCGGGCGCCCGGCGACCGTGGTGCCGAAGGTGGCCTCCGTGCGGCCGGAGGCGTGCCCGAGCACGAGCCCGAGCGCGGTGCTCAGCACGGCGTTGAGGGTGACGCCCGCGGCCCGCGCCTGCTCGGTGAGCCGGGCGGTCTGGGCCTCGGTGAACTGCACGCCGAGGCTGGTCGCGAGCACCGGCTGGGTGCCGGCCGCCGCCGGGTAGAGGATCGTCGGCTCGCCCAGCCGCTCGGTCCAGGCCCGCTCGGACGCCTCGTTGTCCTGCCGGGCCAGCCAGGCCAGGTAGTCGGGGAAACCGGCGCGGGGCCCGGGCACCGGCCGGCCGGCGTACGCGCCGAACAGGTCCCGCAGCACCAGCTCGCGCGACCAGCCGTCCCAGAGCAGCAGGTGGTAGGTGAAGAGCAGCCGGTCCCGTCCGCCGGGCCGCCGCACCACGGTGAGCCGGGCCAGCGGCGGCCGGGCCAGGTCGAACGGCCGGGTCCGGTCGGCCGCCACGACCTCGGCCAGGCCGGCCTCGTCGGTTTCGACGACCGCGATCGTGGCCGGGACGTCGGTGCCGAGGATGGCCACCGGCTGCTCGCGGCCCTCGTCGGTGAAGGCCAGCCGGGTGGCCGGGTGTGCGCGCAGGACCGCCGCGAAGGCCCGTTCCAGGGCGGGCACGTCGATCCTGTAGTTCACGTCGAAGGCGTTCTGGGCCAGGTAGACGTCCGCGTCCCCGGCCAGCTTGGCCTGGAAGAACAGCCCGTCCTGCAACGGCGACAGCGGCCATTCCTGCTGCGCGGCGGCGAGCGAGGCCGCCCAGCCGTCGGCGATCGCCCGGGTGGCGTCCAGGCCGAGACCCTCGTCGGCGTAGGTGAAGACCGCGTGCAGCTCCCGGCCGCGGATCCAGACGTTCACTTCCAACAGGTACGGCGTGACGTCGTCGAGTCGTACCTTGATGTCCTCGTCCGCGGGCGACCAGTCCGTGGTGTCCTCGGTGAAGCGTCCCAGATAGTTGAAGAGCACCTGCGGAGTGCCGAGCCGGGCCAGCGCTGCCGCTGACCGCGGGTTGACGTACCGCAGAAGGCCGAAGCCCAGCCCGTCGCCGGCGGGTTCGGTGGCGGGCAGGCGCACCGGGGAGACGGAGGTGAACCAGCCGACCGTCCGGGACAGGTCGGCATCGCCGAGCGGCTCGCGGCCGTGGCGTTCCAGGTCGACCACGAGATCGGCCTCGGCACCTCGCCACTGGTTGACCGCGGTGTGCAGCGCGGCGAGCAGCTTGCCGGTGACATCGCCGCTGAGCAGGGCCGGGTCCACGGGGATGCGGACCTCGTGGTCGCGGGTCGGGCCGCCCGGAAGCGCTTCCGGTACGAGTTCGCCCCCCGGCGCGAGGGCACGCTGCCAGGCCGGGAACTCGGCCAGGCGAGACGCGCTACCCGCCTCCTCGGTGAGCAGTCGCGCATACGTGCGAAGCGACGTGCCGACCGGGTCGAGGGTGCGTCCCTCGTAGGCCTGGCGCAGGTCCTCGGTGATGATGTGCCAGGAGACGCCGTCCACCACCAAGTGGTGGGCGACCAGCAGCAGACGGCCCTGGGCGTCCGGTCCGCCGTCGAAGAAGACCGCTTCGAGGACCCGCCCGGCGTCCGGGTCGAGCCGGGCGACGGCGTCCTCGGCCGCCTGCTTGATGACGGCGGGGTCGATCCCGTCCACTGTGGTCAGCGTGACTCCGCCGGTCGCGGTGACCTCCTGGGACCAGAGCATCGGTGCCGGGCGGCGCAGCCGCAGGCGCAGCGCGTCGTGTCTTTCCACCACAGCGTCCAGCGCTTGCTGCAGGCGGGCCACGGTCGCGCCGGGCGGGGTGCGCAGCAGATCGGACTGGTGCACGCGGCTGACATCGCCGCCCAGCTCGGCCAACCGGTGCACGATCGGCAGCAGCGCCACCTCACCGACGCCGTCACTCGGCGCGGCCACCGGGGTGTGCTTCGCGTCGGTGGCGGCGAGCGCCGCGGGGGTGCGCTTGACGAACACGTCGCGCGGGGAGATCCGTACGCCGCTGCGCTTGGCCCGGTTCACCAGCTGGATGGCAACGATGCTGTCGCCGCCCAGGGCGAAGAAGTCACCGTCGGCCGGCACCGGCACGCCCAGCACCTCGGCGAACAGCTCCCGCAGCGTGGTGACCGCGGGCGGCTCGTCAGCGGCGGCCGGCACAGCCCGGGTCTCAGCGGCCGGCGCGGGCAGGGCCTCGCGGTCGAGCTTGCCGTTGACGGTCAGCGGCAGCGCGTCCAGCGTCACGAACGCCGCCGGGACCATGTAGTCGGGCAGGGTCGTGGCGAGGTGCGCGCGGATCGCGTCGGCGTCCGGCCGGGTGCCGGCGCGGGCGACCAGATAGGCGACCAGCCGGCCGTCCCGCACGATCACGGTCGCGTCGGAGACGCCGCCCAGCGCGAGCAGCGCCGCGATGATCTCACCCAGCTCGATCCGGTAACCGCGGATCTTCACCTGGTGGTCGGAACGGCCCAGGTAGACCAGCTCGCCGTTCTCCCAGCGGGCCAGGTCACCGGAGCGGTAGAGCCGGCCCGGCCCGAACGGGTTGGCCACGAACCGGGACGCGGTCAGCGCCGGCCGGTCCAGGTAGCCGCGGGCGAGCTGGTCACCGGCCACGTACATCTCGCCGGTCACGCCCTCGGGCACCGGCTGCAGGTACGCGTCCAGCACGTGCACGGTCAGGCCGGGCAGGGCGGTGCCGATGACGCTGGGCCGGCTCACGTCGTCCGGGTGCAGGGCGCGGAACGAGACGTGCACGGTGGTCTCGGTGATGCCGTACATGTTGATCAGCTGGGGGGTGGTGTTGCGGGCGTACCAGGCGACCAGGCGGGACAGGTCCAGCGCCTCGCCGCCGAAGACGACGTAGCGCAGCGGCAGCCGGTCCGGCTCGGCCGCGTCCGCCTCGATCAGCGGGTAGAACGCGGACGGCGTCTGGTTGAGGACCGTGACGCCCTCGTCGCGCAGCAGGGCCCGGAAGCGCTGCGGGTCGCGGGCCACGTCGTGCGGGACGACGACCAGCCGGCCGCCGTACAGCAGCGGGCCCCACAGCTCCCATACGGAGAAGTCGAAGGCGTACGAGTGGAACATCGTCCACACGTCGTCCGGGCCGAAGCTGAAGTGGCGCTCGGCCGCGGCGAACAGCGCCAGCACGTCGCGGTGGGTCACCACGACACCCTTGGGTTTGCCGGTCGAGCCGGAGGTGTAGATGACGTACGCCGCGTTCGCGCCGCTCAGGGCCACCTGCGGGCGGGTGTCCGGGCGGCCCGGCGCGTCGACCGGCACACCGCCGTCGCCGAGCAGGCAGACCGGTGCGGCGTCGCCGAGGATGTACTCCTGCCGGGCGGCCGGGGCGCCCAGGTCCACCGGCACGTAGCAGCCGCCGGCCTTGATCACGGCGAGCAGCGCCACGATCAGGTCGGCGCCCCGGGGCAGGGCGACGGCGACCCGGGACTCCGGGCCGACGCCGCGGGCGATCAGCTCATGGGCCAGCCGGTTCGAGCGGACCTCCAGCTCGGCGTAGGTCAGGGTGCTGTCGCCGGCTGTCACCGCGACGGCGTCCGGGCGGTCCAGGCACAGGTGGAGGGTGGTGTCACGAACCTCGATGGTCTCGCCACCGGTCGCTGCCGCACCCAGGTCCAGGGTGGACACCGGCTGGTCGAGCCCGTCGGTGAACTGGTCCAGGATGCGGTGCACGAGACCCGCCAGCCGTTCCGCGGTCGCCGCCCCGATCGCGACGTCGTACTTGATCTCCAGCGTCAGGTGGTCGCCGGGGAAGGCGACCAGCGACACCGGGTAGTGCGGGGAGTCCGTACCCGTGAAGCCGCGCACGCCGAGGCCCTCGGCGTCGCCGCCCTCGACGGCCGGGAAGTTCTCCACCACCACCATCGAGTCGAACAGCTCCCGCACCCCGGCCAGCCGGTTGAGCTCGGCCAGGCCGACCTGCTGCACGTCGAGCACGTCGGTCTGCTGCTCCTGCAGCCGGCGCAGCACGTCACCCAGCGGCTCGTCCGGACGCCAGGCCATCGGCACCGGCACGGTGTTGATGAGCAGCCCCACGATGGTCTCCACGCCGCTGAGGTCGCCGCCGCGGCCGGAGACCGTGGAGCCGAAGACCACGCGATCGCGGCCGAGCAAGCGGCCGAGCAGCAGACCCCAGGCGCCGTGCACGAGCGTGCTGACGGTGACGCCGTTGGCCCGGGCGACCTCGGCCAGCTCGCGGCTGCGGGCGAAGACGGCGAAGGCGCTGTCGTGGTGCGACACCGTGGTGAGGTCCGGGTACAGGGCGGTCGGCTCCACGCCGGCCAGCGCGGTGGCCCAGGCAGCGCGGGCGGCCTCGCGGTCGCGGGTGACGACGGACTCCACGTGGTCGCGGAAGGTCGCGGCCGGGGCGGGCAGCTCCCGCCCGTGGTACGCCGCCACCACGTCCGAGAACACCAGCGGGTACGACCAGCCGTCGGCCAGGATGTGGTGCATCGTCTCGATCAGCCGGTGCTCGGTGGCGTCGAGCGAGACCAGCGCGTACCGCAGCACCGGGGCCTGGGCCAGGTCGAACGGCTGGGCCAGCTCGGCCGCGGCGATCTCGGCCAGGCGCTCGGGGCTGTCGGCGACGTACTCCCGCCACGGCACCTGCACGTCGGCGGCGATCACCTGCACGATGCGCCCGTCGCGCAGCTCCCGGAACGAGGCCCGCAGCGCGTCGTGGCGGCGGACGGCGGCCTCGACCGCACGGCGCAGGCGGGCCGGGTCGACCGCGCCGGTCAGCTCGGCGATCTGCTGCACCGCGTACGTGTCCACCTCGGCGGTCACCGAGTGGAAGTACATGCCCTCCTGCAACGGCAGCAGCGGCAGCACGTCGGTGGCGCCGGCGAACGCGTCCACGTCGTCCTGGGTCAGCGTGACCAGCGGGAAGTCCGACGGCGTGTGCCCGCTGACGTCGGCGGCGGCCAGCTCGCGCAACGCTGCCATCCACTGCTCGCCCAGGGCGATGACCCGGTCCTCGCCGAGGATGCCGGCCGGCCAGGACAGCGTCGCGGTGAACACGTCGCCGGTGGCGTGCGCGTTGATCTCCAGCGGCATCGCCGGGTTGGCCGGGTCGACGCCCTCGCGCAGCGGCGCGGCGGGACTCCAGTCGCCACCGCCCTCGGCGCCGAAGCGGCCCAGGTAGTTGAAGAGGATCTGCGGCGCCGGGCCGAAGTCCTCGTCGTGCAGCCAGCGCAGGTGGCCGTACCCGATGCCGTCGGCCGGCACCGCCCGCAGCTGCTCCTTGATCGCGCGGGCCGCGGCGGCGACGTCGCCGTCCGGCCCGGGGTCGAGCCGCACCGGGTGGATGGCGGTGAACCAGCCGACCGTGCGGGACAGGTCGAGGTCGCCGGTACGGCCGTGGCCCTCCAGGCTGACCAGCACCGGCGCGTTCCGGCCACGCCAGCGGTTGACCGCGACGGCGAGGCCGGTGAGCAGCACGTCGTTGACGCCGCCGTACAGGGCGGCCGGGACGGTCGACAGCAGCGGGACGGTCACGTCGGCGGGCAGGCTCACCGTGATCGAGCGGACCGTGGCGGCGGTGTCGACGGCCGGGTCCACGGGCCGGTCACCCAGGTCCGGGCCCGGGTCAGCCAGGGTCGCGCGCCAGAAACCGGCCTGATCGGAGTAGTCGGCCCCGGTGGCGGCGAAGGTGCGGAACGACGCACCGACCTCGTCCAGCGCGACCGGCCGGCCGGCCCGGACATCGGCCCAGGCGCGGGCCAGGTCGCCGGTGATGATCCGCCAGGAGACGCCGTCGATGACCAGGTGGTGGATGACCAGCGTCAGCTTGCGGCCGGTCCAGACCGCTTGCAGCATGATCCCGCGGGCGGGGTCCAGCCGCCGGATCGCCTCGTCCTCGTCGGGGGCGAAAAGGTCGCCGGCCCGCAGGCCGGGCGGCGGCACGTGCAGGGTGCCGTCGAAAGTGGCCCGCAGCAGGTCGTGCCGGTCCAGCAGCGCCTGCAGGATGGTCTCCAGCTGCGCGCGGGTCATTGCGGCCGGGGTGTGCCAGGCCATCGACTGGTAGAAGTGGCCCAGCGGGGTCGCCGACTTCACCGTCTCGGCCAGCATCGGGGTCAGCGCGATGTCGCCCAGACCGCTGTCGGTGCGGACCTCCACGGTCGCCGCGGGCAGCGCGGCGGCGAGCGCCCGCACGGTACGGCGGCGGAACACGTCCCGCGGCGTGACGTGCAGCCCGGCCTTGCGGGCCCGGCCGGCGACCGCGATCGAGGAGATGCTGTCGCCGCCGATGGCGAAGAAGTCGTCGTCGATACCGACCTGCGGCAGGCCCAGCACGTCCGCGTAGATGCCGCAGAGCAGGCTCTCCCGCTCGTCGCGCGGGCCCCGGGCAGCCGACATGACCGGGGTGCCCGGGGGCAGCGCGGCGGTGTCGAGCTTGCCGTTCACGGTCAGCGGCAGCACGTCCACGACGGCGTACAGCGACGGGACCATGTAGGACGGCAGGCGTTCGGTGAGCGCGGCCCGGACCTCGGCCGGCTCGACCGGGCCGACCAGGTAGGCGACCAGCTTGCCGTCGCGGGCCAGCACGGCGGCCTGGCGGACGCCCGGTACGGCGGCGACCGCACTCTCCACGTCACCCAGCTCGATCCGGTAACCGCGGATCTTCACCTGGTCGTCGCTGCGGCCGAGGAAGTCCAGGTTGCCGTCGGCGCGTTCGCGGACCAGGTCGCCGGTGCGGTAGAGGCGGCTGCCGTCCGGCCCGGCGACGAAGCGGGACGCGGTCAGGCCGGGTGCGTGCAGGTAGCCCCGGGCCAGGCCGGCGCCGGCGATGTACAGCTCGCCGACCACGCCGGGCGGAACGGGACGCAGCCAGTTGTCCAGCACGTGGCCGCGGGTGTTGAAGATGGGCTTGCCGACCGTGGGGGTGGTGCTGTCGGCCGTACCCGCGCCCAGGGTGTTGATCGTGTATTCGGTGGGGCCGTACAGGTTGTAGCCGGTCGGGCCGTCCGGGTCGCTGAGCCGGGACCAGACCGCCTCGGTGACGGCCTCGCCGCCCAGCAGCACCAGCCACATCCGGTGCCCGTCGAGCAGGCCCTCGGCGAAGAGGTGGTGCGCGTACGTCGGGGTCACGTTGATGACGTCGATCCCGCGCGAGTGGCAGTACGCGACCAGCGCCGTCGCGTCCCGCCGCAGCTCCTCGTCGCAGACGTGCACCTCATGCCCCTCGACCAGCCAGAGCAGCTCCTCCCAGGACATGTCGAAGGAGAAGCTCACCGTGTGCGCGATCCGCAGCCGCTCGACGCCGGCCGCCCGGGCCCGCGCCACGGTCGGGTCGAAGATCTCGGCCCGGTGGTTGAGCTGCATGTTCGTCAGCCCCCGGTACGGCGTGACGACACCCTTGGGCTTGCCGGTGGAACCGGAGGTGTAGATGACGTACGCCGGCCGGTCGAGCCGGTCGCCGGTGAAACCGGGGTGGGTCACCGGTCCCTCGTCGCGGGCCAGGCCGTCCAGCGCGGTCAGGACCAGCAGCGGCCGGGCGTCGTCGATCATCTGCTGGCGCCGCTCGGCCGGCAGGTCCAGATCCAGCGGCAGGTACGCCGCCCCGGCCCGCAGCACGGCGAACAGCGCGACGACCATGTCGACGCCGCGCGGCAGGGCCAGCGCGACGATCTGCTCCGGCCCGGCACCCCGGGCGACCAGCCCACGGGCGACAGCGTCGATCCGGGCGTCCAGCTCGGCGTAGGTGAGCTGCTGCTCGCCCGCTACGAGCGCGACCGCGGCAGGGGTGCGCCGGGCCTGCGCCGCCAGCATCTCCGCGATGGTGATGTCCGGAACATCCTCGTCTCTTCCCCGCAACGAGGAGGCTGCCAACGGGATCGCGCCGGCCGCGACGTCCAGGCCGTCGGCCAGCGTCCGCAGCACGGTGACCAGGTCGTCCACCATGGACCGGGCGGTCGCCGCGGTGATGACGTCCGGGCGGTACTCGAGCTTGATCCGCAGATTCGCGCCCGGGGTGAGGACCCAGGTCAGCGGGTAGTGGGTGGTGTCGGTGTACTCGACGTCGACGATGCCCTGGGCGGCCTCCAGGTCGGCGAAGGTGTCGTCGGCGAGGAAGTTCTGGAGCACGTACAGGGTGTCGAAGAGCTGGTCGTGGCCCGCCGCGCGCTGGATGTCGCCGAGGCCGAGGTACTCGTGCGGGGCCAGGTCGAGCCGGTCCTGCTGGGCCCGGCGGGCCAGCTCGACGACCGGCGTGCCACCGGTGGCGGTGACCCGGGCGGGCACGGTGTTGAGGAACAGCCCGATGACGTTCTCGACGCCGGGCAGGTCGGTCGGGCGCCCGGCGACGGTGGTGCCGAAGGTGACGTCGCCGCGGCCGGTGCGGTGGCCCAGCACCAGGCCCAGGGCAGCGGTGAGCACCGAGTTCAGCGTGACGCCGGCCCGGCGGGCCTGTTCGTTGAGCCGGGTGGTGACGCCGGTGGGCAGCGCGGCCAGGATGCGGTCGGAGAGCACCGGTTCGCGTCCGACGGCCTCCGGCACGACGATGGTCGGCTCGTCCAGCACTGCCTTCCAGGCGGCGGCCGAGGCGGTGGTGTCCTGCGCGGCGATCCAGGCCAGGTAGTCGGGGAAGCCGGGGCCGTCGAGCGGCAGGGCCCCGCGGGTGCCGCGCGAGTCGTACAGGGCGAACAGCTCGCGCAGCACCAGCTCGCGCGACCAGCCGTCCCAGAGCAGGAAGTGGCAGGTCAGCAGCAGCCGGTCGGTGCCGTCCGGCTTGCGGACGACGGTGAGCCGGACCAGCGGGGGCGCGGTCAGGTCGAACGGGCGCTCACGGTCCTCGGCGGCGATCAGCTCGGGGTCGCCGGCGAGCACCGTGACGACCGCGGGCACGCTCGGGCTGACGGTCTGCATCGGGCGTGGATCCCCGATGAAGCTCACCCGCAGCGTCGGATGCCGGTCGAGCAGCGCGGCGAAGGCCAGCTCCAGGGCCGGCACGTCGATGCGCCGGTCCAGGTCGAACACGTTCTGGGCGATGTAGGTGCTGGCACCGTCGGAGAACGTGGCCTGGTAGTAGACGCCCTGCTGCAGCGGCGAGAGCTCCCACACCTCGGCGGCCGGCGCGCTGTCCGGCTCGGTGACCGGCTCCTCGCCGGTGGCGGCGATCGCGGCGGCGGTCCGGGTGCGGAAGATGTCCTGGGTGGCGAGCACGATCCCGTCCCGGGCGAGCAGGTTGACCAGGCGGATGGCCGAGATGCTGTCCCCGCCGGCGGCGAAGAAGTCGTCGTGCACGCCGACGGAGCCGACGCCGAGCACGCTCGCCAGGCGCTCGCAGACCAGGGCCTCGCGCGGCGTGCGCGGCGGGGCGGCCACGGTGGCGGCCGGGTCGGGCAGCGCGCGCCTGTCCCGCTTGCCGTTGGGCAGCAGCGGTACGGCGTCCAGCACGGTCACCGTCGCCGGCACCAGATACCCCGGCAGCTCCTCGCGCAGAGTGGCGAGCAGGCCCTGCGGGTCGAGGTCCTCGCCGACCACATAGGCGTGCAGGCTCTTACGGCGGGCGACCGCGACCGCCTCGCGGACCCCGAGGCGGCGCAGCAGGGCCGCCTCCACCTCGGCCAGCTCCACCCGGTGCCCGTTGACCTTGACCTGGTCGTCGTTGCGCCCCAGGAACTCCACCGTGTCGCCGAGCCAGCGGCCCAGGTCGCCGGTGCGGTAGAGCCGCTCGCCGGGCGTGAACGGGTCGGCCACGAACCGGGCCGCCGTCGCACCGCCCTGGCCACGGTAGCCACGGGCCAGCTGGACACCGCCGACGTACAGCTCACCGACGGCACCCGGGGCGACCGGTTCGAGGGCGGCGTCGAGCAGGTGGATCCGTACCCCGGGCACGGGCCGGCCCAGGGTGACCGGCTCCCCCGCGGTGACCACTCCGGCCAGCACGTCGCCGGTGTTCTCCGAGGCGCCGTAGGAGTTGACGACCGTGGCACCCGGCGAGGCCGCCACCAGCGCGGCGACGGTGTCCGCGTCCAGGGCCTCACCGCTGGTGATCCACCGCTGCAGCCCGCGGACCTGGTCCGGGGCGGTCTCGGCCAGCGCGGCGGCCAGGCTCGGCACGGCGAGCAGCTGCGTCGCGCCGGACTCGGCGACGAGCCGGGCCAGAGCCGCGCCGTCGGCCGCCGCGGTCTCGTCCGCGACGACGACGGTGGCCCCGGCGACCAGCCCGCCGAGCAGTTCGGTGGTGCCGTCGATGAAGCTCATCGAGCTCTTGGCCACCCGCACCTCGCCGTCCCAGGCGTCGCGGGCCCAGGCCAGCCGGTTGGCCAGGCCGGCGTGGGTGCCGACGACGGCCTTGGGCCGGCCGGTGGAGCCCGAGGTGTAGACCACGGACGCGGCGTCATTTCCGTCCAGCGGCACCGCCGGCGCGGCCCCCCGAGCGGTCCGGACCCGGACGGCCGGCAGCTCGTGCGGGGGCAGCGTCCGCGCACTCGGGTCATCGACGAGCACGCAGACCGGTGCCGCGTCCTCGAGCATGAACTCGATGCGGGCGGCCGGATAGCCCGGGTCCACCGGCAGGTACGCGGCCCCGGCGCGCAGCACGCCGAGCAGCGCGACCGGCAGCTCGGCAGTACGCCGGGTGGCGACCGCGACGACGTCACCGCGCCGCACCCCGGCCGCGTGCAGTGCGCCGGCCACCTCGCCCGCACGGGACCACAATTCGGCGTAGGTGAGCTCCACCGCGCCGGCCCGCACGGCGGTCCGGGTGGGATCAACGGCGGCGATCATGTCCGGCACGGTTGCCGTGGCCGGCGCGGGAGCACCCGTCCCGAGAGCCAGCACGGCAGCCCGCTGCACCGCCGACAGCAGGTCGAGGGCGGCGACCGGGCGGGAGGCGTCGGCGGCGATCGCGGTCAGCACGCGGACGTACTGCTCCAGCAGCAGCTCGGCGGTCTCCGGGGCGAGCCGGTGGGTCAGGTCGACGGCGATGGTGTCGCCCGGCTTGACCATCAGCGTCACCGGGTAGTGCGGCGCCTCGACCACGCGCATCCCGGCGATCCGCAGGTCACCGCCGGCGGGTGCGGCGGCGGCCGGGTAGTTCTCGACCACGACCAGGGTGTCGAACAGCTCGGGCAGGCCCAGGCGGCGCTGGATCTCGGCCAGCGCGGTCTGCTCGTGTTCGACCACCTCGCGCTGGCCCGCCGCGAAGCCGCGCAGCACGTCGGCCAGGCTGTCGGCGCCGGTCCAGCGGACCCGGGCGGGCACGGTGTTGATGAGCAGGCCGGCGATCGCGTCGATGCCGGGCAGCTCGACGCCGCGGCCGGACACCGTCGAGCCGAACACCACGTCGGTGCGGCCGGTCACCCGGCCGACGAGCACACCCCAGGCGGCGGCGAGGACGTTGCTGACGGTGATCCCGTACGCGCGGGCGACCGCCTGCACACCGGCACCGTCGACGGTGGCGGAGAGACGGGCGGCGGGGGCATCCGCGCCGGGCGCCAGCAGGGTCGGCTCGTCCACGCCGTCGAGCAGGCGCGCGAAGGCCTCCGGGTCGCCGGTGCCGCGGTGGGCCAGGAAGTCACGGTAGGCGGGAGCGGGCGGCAGGGACTGGCCGGCGTACAGGGCGAGCAGGTCGTTGAGGATCAGCGGGACAGACCAGCCGTCGGCCACGATGTGGTGCACGGTCTGCACCAGCACGTGCCGGTCGGCGGCCACCCGGACCAGGGCGTAACGCATGCCGGGCGGACGGGCCAGGTCGAACGGCTCCGCCCGCTCCGCGGCGGCCACGGTGTCGACGTCATCGGTGACGACCAGCCGCCACCGCAGCTCGGGGCGGGCGCCGACGACGGCCACCACGTCGCCGTCGCCGACCGGGCGGAAGGCGGCGCCCAGGTTCGGGTACCGGTCGAGGAGCTCCCCGGCGGCGCGGCGCAGCCGTTCCCCGTCCAGCGGCCCGTCCAGTTCGATGAGCTGCTGCACCACGTACGGGTCGGCGCCCGGCGAGTAGGTGGCGTGGAAGTACAGCCCGGCCTGCAGCGGGGTCAGCGGCAGCACGTCGGTCACGTCCGCACCGAGCGCGTCCACATCGGCCTGGCTCAGGCTCACCAGCGGGAAGTCCGACGGCGTATGCCCGCTGATGCCGGGGTCAGCGGCGATCGCGGTGAGCAGCTCGACCCAGCGACCGGCGATCTCCTCGGCCCGAGCCCGGGTGAGCACGCCGCCGGCCCAGCTGAAGGTGGCGGAGAGCGCGGTGTCGACGGTGACGGCGTTGACCTCCAGCGCCCGCGGCAACGGCATGCGCGGATCCCGCCGCTCGACCACTTCCTCATCCGCGCCGAACCGGCCCAGGTAGTTGAAGAGCACCTGCGGCTGCACGGCGAGCTCCGGCCGGGGCGCCAGATACCGCAGAGCGCCGTAGGACAGGCCGTTCGCCGGCACCGCCCGCAGCTGCTCCTTGACCGCCTTCACCGCGGCCGTGAGGGAGCGCCCGGTGACGTCCAGCCGGACCGGGAAGAGCGTGGTGAACCAGCCGAAGGTGCGGGACAGGTCCAGGTCGACCACGTCCTCCTCACGGCCGTGCCCCTCCAGCTCCAGCAGCAGCGGCGCGTCCGGGGAGAGCGCCAGCGCCAGGGCGGCCACGAGGGCGTCGTTGACGCCGCCGTGGATGGCCGCGGGCACGGTGCTGAGCAGCCGCTCGGTGACGCCGGTCGGCAGCGTGACGGTCAGCGTCTCCTCGGTGGCCACGGTGTCCCGGGCCGGGTCCAGCGCCCGGCTGCCGAGCAGCGGCACCGGCTCGGCCGCGACCGTCGCCCAGTGCGCCTCGTCGGCACTGAAGTCCACTCCGGACAGAGCCGTGGCCCACTGCCGGTACGAGGTCGGCGCGGGCGCGATCGGCAGCCCGGTCCGCAGATCCTCGGCCAGCACGCGCAACGAGACCCCGTCCACGACGACGTGGTGCACGGCCACGATCAGCTGCCCGGCCTGCTCGTGGAAGGAGAAGGCGACCATCCGGTCGGTGCTCAGCCGCGCGGCGGTCGCGTCCAGGTCCTCGCCGGCCCGGACGACGTCACGGGCGGTGACCGACCCGACCGGGGCGACGGTGAGCACCGCGCCGTCGAGCGAGGCGCGCAGCACGTCGTGCGCGGCGAGCAGCCCGTCCACCAGCTCGTGCAGCTCCGGCAGCGTCAGGCCCTCCGGGGTGCGCAGCGTGACGGCCTGGAAGAAGCCGTCGGTCGCCGAACCCACTTCGTCCAGCCAGGCGACGATGGGCGTCGGCGGGACCGGCCCGGTCGGGTCCACCGAGGTGGTCTCGGGCTCGGCAGCGGACGCGACGACCAGGGCGAGCGCGGCGGGCGTGGGGTTGGCGAACAGGTCCCGGGCGCGCAGCGCGAAGCCGGCCCGGCGAGCCGCGCGGACAGCCCCGATGGCGACGATGCTGTCCCCGCCGAGTGCGAAGAAGTCGTCCTCGGCGCCGACGGTGTCCAGGCCCAGCACGGTGGCGAAGACCTGGCAGAGGGCGGCCTCGGTGGGCGTGCGCGGGGCCCGGGAAGCCGGTCCGGCCAGTACGGGCGCGGGCAGCGCGCGGCGGTCCACCTTGCCGTTGGGCGTCAGCGGGAACGCGTCCAGCAGCACGAACGCGGACGGGACCATGTACTCCGGGAGCCGGTCCGCGCACCAGCCGCGCAGCTCGTCCGGGCTGGTGGGGGTGGTCGTGACGGCGTACCCGACCAGGTGCCGGTCGTGCACGACCACGACGGCCTGGCGCACCGCCGGGTGGGTCGCGACGACCGCCTCGACCTCCTCCAGCTCCAGCCGCATGCCGCGGATCTTGACCTGGTTGTCGGCCCGGCCGACGAACTCCAGGGTGCCGTCACCGTGCCACCGGGCCAGGTCACCGGTGCGGTACATCCGCTCGCCCGCCGCACCGAAAGGGTTGGCGACGAACCGGGCGCCGGTCAGCGCGGGCGCGTTGACGTAGCCGCGGCCGAGCAGGAAGCCGGCGGCGTAGAGCTCGCCGGTGACGCCGACGCCGACCGGGTTCAACTCGTCGTCGAGGACGTAGAGCTGGGTGTGCGGGTTGGGCCGGCCGATCGAGGTGGCGATCCGCTCGGCCGAGTCGCGGTAGATCACGTGCGAGACGCCGATGGTCGCCTCGGCGGGCCCGTAACCGTGGTAGAGCGTGGTGCTGAGCTGGGCGCGGAACCGGTCGAACAGCTCCGGGGTGAGCACCTCGCCGCCGCACCAGACGTGCTTGAGGCCGTCCAGCAGGTGGGTGCCGCGGGCCAGCTGCAGCAGCACGTCCAGCATGGACGAGACCAGGTAGACGAAGGTCACACCCTCGGTGGCGATCAGGTCGAGCAGGTACTGCGGGTCCCGTTCGCCGCCGGGCTCGGCCACCACCACGTAGCCGCCGGAGACCAGCGGGAGCAGGATCTCGTTGACGCTGATGTCGAAGGACAGCGGCGCCTTGAACAGCGAGGCGTCGCCCGGGCCGAAGTGCAGCACGTGCTCGACCTGCCAGCGCAGCCGCTCGGCGATGGCCTCGTGCCGGATCATCGCGCCCTTCGGCGTGCCGGTCGAGCCGGAGGTGAAGATGACGTAGGCCAGTTGACCCGGCGCCACGGGGATCTCCGGGTCCTCGGCCACACCCGGCGGCAGCTCGGTCAGCACAAGCTCGGCCCGGGCCTCGGCCAGCACCTGCTCGCGGCGCTGGGCGGGCCAGGCCGGGTCGACGGGCACGAACGCGCCGCCGGCGGCCATGACCCCGAGGACGGCGATGACCATGTCGGCGGAGCGCGGCATCCCGATGCCGACCACGTCCTCGGCCTGGACGCCCTGCTCGCGCAGGTGCCACGCGACCGCATAGACCCGGCCGCTCAGCTCCCGGTAGGTGAGCCGGGTCTCCCCGGCCACCAGGGCCAGGGCATCGGGGGTACGCCGGGCCTGCGCGGCGAAGTCAGCGACCGCGGTCGAGGTGGTCGCCGGCCGCGTGTGGTTGTTCCACCGCGCGAGAAGCTCCTCGACACCCTGCAGCCCTGCCGTCATCTGATCTCGCCCTCCGATGTGGACGCCCTGCCGGGCGCGCGTCACCGACGCGAGATTAGGTTAGCCTAACCTCTGGCTTCGGTGGGTCGGGGCCGGGTGACGCCGGCCACCAGCAGGTCCAGCAGGGCGGCGAAGGGAATGCCGGCCCGCTGCCAGATCTGCGGGAACTGCGACTCGGCCGTCATGCCCGGGAACGTGTTGACCTCGTTGACCACCGGCTCGCCGGATCCGCCGGCCGGCAGGAAGAAGTCGACGCGCAGCAGACCGCGGCAGCCGAGCGCCCGGAAAGCCTGCACAGCGCGTTCCTGCAGCAGCTTCGTGGTCGCGGCGTCGAGGACAGCGGGGATCTCGAACGCGGCGCCGCCCCGGTACTTGGCGTCGTAGTCGAAGAAGGTCCGTTCCGTCACCGTGATCTCCAGCGGCGGGCCGGCCTCGACCCGGCCGTCGGGGTGCTCCAGGACGGCCACGTCGATCTCCCGCCCGGTGATCGCCCGCTCGGCCAGAACCTTGTCGTCGAAGCCGCGGGCCAGGCGCACGGCGGCCGGGAGGTGGTCCCAGTCGCGGACCTTCGTGACGCCGAGGCTGGACCCGGCGCGGGCCGGCTTGACGAACACCGGCAGCCCGATCCGGCGCAGCTCGGACAGCGGCAGGTCGTCACCGTCGATCGTCACGCTCTCGGCCACGCGCATCCCGTCCGCGGCGAGCAGCTTCTTCGTCACGATCTTGTCCATGCCCGCGGCGCCGGCGAAGACCCCGTTGCCGACGTACGGCACCCCCAGCCACTCCAGCAGGGCCTGAAGCCGGCCGTCCTCGCCGTACGGGCCGTGCAGGGCCGGGAACACCACGTCCTGATCGCGCATCACCCGCAACGCCTCGGGCAGAGCCACGGGCCGGCCGCCGACCTGCCATCGCCCGTCCTGCTCGATGAGGACCTCGGTGACCTCGTACCGGCCGGGGTCGAGGTGGGCCAGGATGCTCGCCGCCGAGCCGCGGGACACCGCATGTTCGCCGTTGCGTCCGCCGTAGACCAGTGCCATCCGGGTTCTCACAGTGCTGCCTCTCCGTACCGGTAGGTCCGTCTCACCCGGGCGCCGATGCCCGTCAAGATCTCGTGGGGGCTGGTGCCGGCCCAGCGGGCCCAGTCCGCGACCGTCGGCGCGGCGCCGGCGGGACCGAAGACGGCCACCGGGTCACCGACCGCCACCGGGAGGTCACCGGCGTCGATCACGCACTGGTCCATGGCGATACGGCCGACGACCGGGCACCTGCGGCCGTGTAGCTCCACCTCGGCCCTTCCCTGCGCCGCGCGGGGCACCCCGTCCGCAAAGCCGAGCGGCAGGAGCGCGAGGGTCGTCGGCCAGCTGGTGACGTGGTCCGGCCCGTACGAGACGCCGGTGCCTCGACCGACCCGCTTGACGTTGACCACGCGCGATCGCAGCGTCATCGCCGGGCGCAGACCGGCCGTTCCAGCGCCGAGCGGATCGATCCCGTAGAGCGCGATCCCGATCCGGCAGAGGTCGTATCGGGCGGCGGGTGCGGTGAGCGCCGCCGCGGAGTTCGCCAGGTGGGTCAGCTCAGGGTCGAGGCCGGCCGCGCGGGCGACCCGTAACGCTTCGTCGAAGGCCGAGACCTGCCGGGCGACGCTCACCGAGCCCGGCGTCTCGGCGTCAGCCAGGTGCGACCACACGCCACGGACCCGCAGGCTGCCCTCCCGCTCGTACTTGCGGGCCCAGCCGGTCAGTTCGGGCCAGTCGTGACCCGCGGCCCCGTTGCGGGAGAGTCCGGTGTCGGCCTTGAGCTGGACCACCGCCCGGACCCCGAGCCGCCGACCGGCCGCAGCCACCGCGTGCAGGTGCGGCACGGTCGAGACGCCGAGATCGACGCGGGCGGCGATCAGCCGGCCGAAGTCCTCGTCCGGGGCGTGCAGCCAGCTCAGGATCGGCGCGGTGAGCCCCGCCGAACGCAGCAACAGCGCCTCGGCCGAGGAGGTCACGCCCAGCCAGCCGGCGCCCGCGGCGACCGCGGCGCGCGCGACCGCAACCGCGCCGTGCCCGAAACCGTCGGCCTTCACCACCGCCATCAGGTCCGTGCCGGCGACCGCCGCCACCCTACGGACATTGGCCGCCACCGCCGCCAGGTCGACGACAGCCTCACCGAGGGAACTCATCGCCGGCGCCACCGCACCACGAGCACGACGGCCACCAGCGCGGCGAGAGCGCTCAGGCTGTAACCGACGAGGTGGCGGTCGCCTCCGCGGGTCGTCTCGGCGATCCAGTCGGCGAGATTGTCGGTCCGCGCGCTGAAGTCCGGCCCCGGGTGGGGGCACCGGGGCCCGCCGCTGACCACGGCCACCAGGACCGCGGTCCCGTCCCGCTGCTGCCGGAAGTACGGCCCGCCGGAGTCGTGCGGGCACGGGCTGGTGTCCGCGCGCGGCGCCTGGCCGGAGGTCTCGATCAGCGAGTCGCTCGTCCGGCCGACGACGAACTGCCCGGTCTGGAGCCGTTGCGCCGGCTCGGAGCCGTCACCGGCGGTCAGGCCGTACCCGGTGAGCCGGACGACCTCGCCCACCGTGGGCGGTGCCGTGCCGACCCGCAGCGGGGTGATGTCGGTGACCGCCGGGTCGATCTCGGCCAGCGCCACGTCGGCGCCCTCGGCCTGGCGTACGGCGACGACCTCGGCCTCGTGCCCCTCCCCGCTGCTCAGGTCCGCGCGCCCGATGGTGGCGGTGGTGCGGTCGGCCACGGTCCGGCTCACCCGGCGCCCGTCGGCCGTACGGAAGCAGTGCCCCGCGGTGACCACCCAGCGGGGCGCGACCAGAGCCCCGGAGCACGAGCTGTCCCGGGTGCCGGGGCCGTCGGTGGGCAGGCCGGTCATGGTCAGCAACACCGTGAACGGGTAGGTGCCGGCGTCCACGTCCTCTCCGTACGCGATGGCGGAAGCCGGCTGTGCGCTCACCGGTGCGGCGGTCAGCGCCACGACGATCAGGACCGCGGTGAGACATCGACGGACAGATCTCATGGGATGCCATGCTGCGTAAGCGCCCGTCCGGCGGACGTCAGCACGGTCCTTATGGAATCTTTATCCCTGCTGTGCCAGCCTGGCGGGCGGTCACGGACGGGCGAGGGGGCGCGGCGTTGCGGGTGCTGGTGGCGGACGACGAGCGGGTGCTCGCCGACATGGTGGCCGAGGGGCTGCGCCGGCTGTCCATGGCCGTCGACGTGGTCTACGACGGCGTCACCGCCTGGGAGAAGCTCGGCGTCAACCGCTACGACGTCGCCGTCCTGGACCGGGACATGCCCGGCAGCACCGGCGACGAGGTGTGCCGGCGGATCGCCGGGGCCGGGCTGGGCACCCGCGTGCTGCTGCTGACCGCCGCCGCCGGGATCCGCGACCGGGTCGAGGGCCTCGGGCTGGGCGCCGACGACTATCTGACCAAGCCGTTCGCGTTCGCCGAGCTGGTCGCGCGGCTGCAGGCACTGTCCCGGCGCTCGACCCCGGCGTTGCCCCCGGTGCTGGAGCAGGCCGGCATCGTCCTGGACGTGACCCGGCACACGGCGGCCCGCGATGGGCTGACCCTGTCACTCTCGCCCAAGGAGTACGCCGTCCTGCACGTGCTCATGCGCGCGGGCGGTCGCGTGGTCAGCGCCGAGGACCTGCTCGAGCAGGCGTGGGACGAGAACGCCGACCCGTTCACCAACACTGTCCGTACCACCGTCATGACCTTGCGCCGCAAGCTCGGCGACCCGCCGGTGATCCACACGGTGCCCAAGGTCGGCTACCGGCTCGCCCCATGAGGTCGCCCTCGCCGGTCCGCCGCATCCTCCTGGTCTGCGGGGTCGCCCTGGTCGCGGCGCAGTTCGCCCCGACGGTCGCCGACCAGGTGCTCACCCTGTCGCGGGAGTTCGGGGTGTCCTGGTGCGGGATGGGCGGGCCGCGGGCCCCCGACGCCGAAGCCTCGTTCTTCTGCGAGCAGGTTTTCCGGCGGCCCAGCGTCGTGACCGGACCCGTCCTGTTCCTGGTCCTCGCCGGCCTGCTGGCGCTGTGTGTCCCGGCGGCACGGTGGTGCCTGCGGCCGGTCCGGGATCTGGTGCCGGTGATCGCGAACGTCGGCCCGCAGAACCTGGGCCACCGGCTGCGCCCCGGCCCCGGCCAGGACGAAGTGGCGCTGCTCGGCCGCGCGATCGACGACATGATGGACCGCATCGCCGTCGGGTACGAGGCCCAGCGCCGGTTCGCCGCCGACGCCTCCCACGAGCTGCGCACCCCGCTCGCGGTGCAGCGGACGCTGATCGAGGTCGGCATGGCCCGGGCCCGCACCGAGGACCAGCTCGAACTGCTGACCGCGCAGCTGCTGGAGACCAACGAACGCAACGAGCAGCTGATCGAGGGCCTGCTGGTCCTGGCCGAGAGCGACCGCGGCCTGCTGTCCCGCACCCCGCTGCGACTGGACCTCATCACCGCGGAGGTGCTGGACGCCCACCGCGCCCGGGCCGCCGAGGCCGGCATCACGATCACCAGCACCCTGCGCCCGCGCCTGGTCCTAGGAGAGCAGGTGCTGCTGGAACGCCTGGTCAGCAACCTGGTGCAGAACGCCGTGAGCTACAACCGCCCGGACGGCACGATCGACGTCCAGGTCGGCGACGACCCGGCCCTGACCGTCACGAACACCGGCGACGACGTCCCGGCCGAGGCGGTGTCCGCCCTGTTCGAACCGTTCCGCCGGCTGTCGGCCGCCCGCATCCACCAGGGCGGCGGCGCGGGCCTCGGGCTGTCGATCGCCCGCTCGATCACCCGGGCCCACGACGGCGTCATCGCGGCCTCGTCCACCGGCCACGACGGCCTGCGGGTCCAGGTCTCGTTCCCCGAGACCGACGGACCCGCCTAGCTCCGCAGGTCAGCGCGACGCCGGAGCCGAGCTGCGCGTCTCCCACGCCGACCACAGCTGCGCATAGCGGCCGCCCGCGGCGACCAGCTCGGCGTGCGGCCCGGACTCCACGATCTCGCCGTGCTCCAGCACGACGACCCGGTCCGCCGACGCCGCCTGGGTGAGCCGGTGCGCCACGATCAGCACCGTCCGTCCCCGCGTCGCCGCCGCCGCGGCCTCTTCCAGCGCCCGGGCCCCCGCGCTACCGGCCTCAGCCGTCGCCTCGTCCAGCACGGCTACCGCGGGGTCCAGCAGCACCAGCCGGGCCAGCGCGAGCTGCTGCGCCTGCGCGGCGGTCAGCTCGTGGCTGCCGTCGCCGACGAGCGTGTCCAAGCCCTCGGGCAGCGCGAGCGCCCAGTGCAGGGCGCCTACGGTTTCCAGCGCGGCTGAGACGTCCTCGACGCTCGCCGAGGGGCGGGCCAGCCGCAGGTCCTCGATGAGCGGTCCGGCGAAGACGTGCGTCTCCTGGCTGATGATCGCCACGGTTTCGCCCGGCAGCTCCGCGACCGGCACCCCGCCGACCCGCGCCACGCCCTCGTCGGGGCGCAGCACACCGGCGGCAATCGATGCCACCGTGGTCTTGCCGGCCCCGGTCGAGCCGACCAGCGCCACCCGTTCCCCCGGCTCCAGCCGCAGGCTGACCTTGCGCAGCACCGGCGTGCGGCCGTCGTAGCTGAAGCTGACGTCGTCCAGGGTCAGTGCCGCGTCGGCCGGCGGGCGGCCTGCGCCGCGTTGCTCGACCGGCATCGTCTCGACCCCGACCAGCCGGGACAGGCTCGCGCCGGCCGCCTGGACCTCGTCGAAGGTGAACAGCAGCGTGGACACCGGGTTGAACAGCCGGTGGAACAGCAGCGCGGCGGCCGAGGCCTGGCCGACGGTCACCGAGCCGTCGCGGACCAGCCAGAAGCCGACCGTCAGGATCGCCGCCAGGCCGAAGAACTCGGCCCGGTTGACCCGGCCGACGAAGCGGGTGAACAGCGTGAAGACGCCGACGTCGATGTCGCGCGCCTTGGCCGACGCGGCGTCGATGTCCGCGAGGTGCCGCTGCTCCAGCCGGTACGCGTGCACGGTCCGCAGCCCCTGCATGCTCTCCACCAGCAGCTGCGACCGCTCGGCGACAGCCTTGCGCTCCGCGGCGTACCGGGGGGCCGAGCGCGGCAGGTACCAGCGCAGCGCGACCACGTAGAACGGCACGGCCACAGCGCCCGCCAGACCCAGCCGCCAGTCGATACCGGCCATGGCCACCAGGCTCAGCACCCCCAGCAGCAGCGCCGAGATCACGTTCGGCAGCACGTCGGAGACGGCCTTGCCGATCGCGGCGATGTCCGCACCGACCCGGGACAGCAGGTCGCCGCGCCCGGCCCGGTCCAGCACCAGAGCCGGCAGCCGCAACGCGGTCGCGACGGTGCTCTCGCGCAGGTCGGCGAGCATCCGGGCACCGAGCCGGCCGATCAGGTACGAGGACAGCCCGATCGCACCCCCGCCGATCAGCGCGGCGGTGACGATGACGACAGAGATCGACACGATCGCCCCCGTACCGGCTCTGTCGCGGACCCGGTCGACGAGCATGCCCAGGGCGTACACGGGGACGATGGAGGCCGCGGCCGCGAGCAGGCCGACCAGCAGCGTCCCGGTCACCTCGGCCCGGCGCCCGCGCAGCTCGGCCCACAGCCAGCCGCGGGTCTGCCGGGCGGTCGCGATGGGCAGGATCTGGGTCATCGCAGCACCAACTGTCGGTAGGTCTCGTCGCTCGCGCCCAGCTCCTCGTGCTCGCCCTCGGCCGCGACCACGCCGTCGCCGAGGACGACGATGCGGTCGGTGGCGGCGAGCAGGGCCGGGCTGCTGGTGATGACGACGGTGGCGAAGCCGGATTCCGGGCCGTGCCGCAGCGCGCGGATGCCCTGGGCGATGGCGTGCTCGGTGACCGCGTCGACGGCGGTGGTCGGGTCGTGCAGCACCAGCACCGGCGGCCGGGCCAGCAGCGCGCGGGCCAGGGCGATCCGCTGGCGCTGGCCGCCGGAGAGGCTGGCGCCGCGTTCGGCGACGAGCGCGTCGAGCCGCTCCGGCTGGGTGTCCAGCACCTCGTCAGCGGCGGCGGCGCTGAGCACGTCGGCCGGGATCTCTCTGTCGGCGTGCACGCCCACGTTGGCGGCGATCGTGCCGGTGAACAGGTCGGTGTGGTGCGGCTCGACCAGCAGCAGCCGGCGCGCGTGGGCGCGCTCGACCTGTTCCAGCGGTGAGCCGCCGAGCAGCACGCTGCCCTGGTAGTCGGCAGGAACGCTGAGCAGCTTGACCAGTGCCTCGGCGTCGCCGGGGCGGCGGGCCACCACGCCGACGAACTCGCCCGGCCGCACGTGCAGGTCGAGGCCGTCGAGCGGCCCGTGCCGTACGCCGGACAGATGCAGGTCGCACGGGTGCTCGGCGGGCCGGTCGGCGCCTTCCGGCAGCACCAGCCCGGCGTCGGTGACCAGTGCGACCCGGTCCGCGGACGCGCGCGCCTCGGCGATCCAGCTCGGCACCACGGCCAGCGTCCCGAACGGTTCGATGAGGAACTGGGCCAGCCCGATCACGGTGATGAACTGCCCGACCGTGATCCGGCCGGTGAGCGCGAACCAGCCCGCCAGGATGGCGATGCCGCAGGCCAGCAGCGTGCTCAGCACGGTCGAGGCGGCCAGGTAGCCGCCCTGGGTGCGCGACGCGCGCAGCGTCGCCGCCAGCGAGCGGCGGCTGACCGCCCGGTAGTTCCCGGCGGCCGCGTCCTGCGCGCCGATGCCGCGCAGCGGCCGCAGCCCGGTGACCAGATCGGTGGCCAGCGAGGTGGCCCGGCCGGCCTGCTCCTGCTGGTCGGCGACGCGCCGGGTGATCAGCGGCGAGCTGATCTGCAGCAGCACCAGCACCACCGGGGTGGCGACCAGGACGACCAGACCCAGCGGTACGGAGATCAGCAGCAGCACCACCGCACTGATCACCGTGGCGACGACGGCACCGACGATCCGGGGCACGTAGTCCAGCAGGTACGACGTGTTGTCGGCGTCGCTCGTGGACACCGTCAGCAGATCCCCGGCCCGCAGGTAGGTACGCACCCCGCGCGGGTGCAGGATCTTCGCCGACACCTCCAGGCGCAGCTGGTGCCCCTCCTCGGCGATGGCGGCCATGAGCTGCCGCGCGCCGAAGCGGTACGCCATGGTCAGCACCGTGAACTGCACGGCGAGCACGCCCACCCAGAGCAGCAGCTGACCGAGGTCGCCCGGCGTGACGGCCCGGTCGATGACCACGCCGATCAGGACCGGGACGAACGTCTCGCAGGCCTGGTGCACCGCGATGAGACCGGTGCCGAGCCACAGCCGCTTGGCGTTACGCGTGGTGGTGCGTAGGAGAATCCGAGCGCCCGATTTGCTCACTGGGCCATGCTGTCGCGCAGCGACTTGGGGCGCAGGTCGGTCCAGTTGGCGTCCACGTAGTCGATGGCCTGCTGCCGCGGCGCGGGCCCGAAGACGCTGCGCCAGCCCGACGGGATCTCCTTGAAGGACGGCCAGAGCGAGTGCTGCTCCTCGTCGTTCACAAGGACGTGGAAGGTGCCGTTCTCGTCGTCGAACGGGTTGCTGGACACGACGTCTCCCCACAGGTCGGCCGAAAAGTAAGGACAGCCTAACCTACGCGCTGGGTCACCTTCGAGCGCGGGATCACCAGCGGCGTACCGGTCTCCGGGTCGTCGATGATCCGGCAGCCCAGCGCGAAGACGTCCTCGACCAGCTCGGCCGTCATGACCTCGCGCGGGTCGCCCTGGGCCACGATCACCCCGGACTTCATCACCACCAGGTGGTCGGCGTACCGGGCGGCCTGGTTGAGGTCGTGCAGCACCGCGACCATCGTCGTGCCCTGCTCGCGGTTGAGCCGCACGCACAGCTCCAGCAGCTCGATCTGGTGGGCGATGTCCAGGAACGTGGTCGGCTCGTCCAGCAGCACGATCGGCGTCTGCTGGGCCAGCACCATGGCCACCCAGACCCGCTGCCGCTGCCCGCCGGACAACGTGTCGACGAGCTCACCGGAGAGGTCGGTCACTCCGGTGGCGGCCATCGCGGCGACCACGGCGGCCTCGTCCTCGGCCGACCACTGCCGGATCAGCTTCTGGTGCGGGAACCGGCCGCGGGCGACCAGCTCGGCAACCGTGATCCCGTCCGGGGCGATCGACGACTGCGGCAGCAACCCGAGCCGGCGGGCCACCTCCTTGGCCGGCCGCGAGTGGATGTCCCGGCCGTCCAGCAGCACCTCGCCGGCGCCGGGCTTGAGCAGCCGGGACAGCGCGCGCAGCAACGTGGACTTGCCGCAGGCGTTGGGCCCGATGATCGCGGTGAACCGGCTTTCCGGCACCGCCAGGTCGAGGTGCTCGCTGATCGTCTTCTTGTCGTAGCCGATGGTGATGTCGCGGGCGGCCAGGCTCATTTCAGGACCCCTGTCGTCGCGCCTGGCGGACCAGCAGCCAGACGAAGTAGATGCCGCCCACCGACACGGTCACGACGCCGACCGGCAGCTGGGTCGGGGCGAAGGCCCGCTGGGCCAGGAAGTCGCTGAGCATCAGCAGGAAGGCGCCCATCGCGGCCGAAGGCAGCAGCGCGATGCCGGGCGTGCGGGTGACGCGCTGGGCGAGCTGCGGGGCGGCCAGCGCCACGAAGGAGATCGGACCGGCGGCCGCTGTCGCGACCGCGGTGAGGGCGACCCCGATGACCAGGTACGCGAGCCGGGTCGGTTCCACCCGTACGCCCAGCGCGGCGGCCGCGTCCTCACCCATCTCCAGCAGGGACAGGCGGGGGCCGTACCCGATCAGGAGCAGGCACAGCACGCCGACGGTGACCGCCACCGGGGTGACCTGCGCCCAGCCCAGGCCGTTGAGGCTGCCCTGCCCCCACATCAGGGCGGCGAAGGCCGCCTGCAGGTCGACCTTGATGATGAACCACTGGTTGACCGAGGCCAGCATGGCGCTGATCGCGATGCCCACGATGATCAGCCGGAAGCCCTGCACGCCCCGCTTGAAGGCGAGCAGATAGACCGCGACGGCGGTGGCCAGCCCACCGGCCAGCGCACCGGCCGCCACCACGTAGTAGCCGTTGCCGAACAGGACGGTCACGAGCAGCACCCCGGTGTACGCGCCCGTGCTGAACCCGATGACGTCCGGGCTGCCCAGCGGGTTGCGGGTCAGCGCCTGGAAGACGGCCCCGGCCAGCCCCAGCGCGGCGCCGATGATCAGTGCGAGCAGCACCCTCGGCAGCCGCCATTCGACGACCACCAGCCGGGCGGCCCGGGTTCCCTCGCCGGACAGCGCCCGCAGTACCTCGGCCGGGGTGAGGGTGAACTCACCGGTGCCCAGGGCCAGCACCCCGAAGGCGAGCGCGGCCAGCACGAGCACCGCACAGACCAGCGCGGGACGCAGCGAGACCCGGGCGGAGGCGTTGCGGTGCGGGCGCAGCACCACCACCTTGCGGCCGAAGTCGACGCTCACAGGCCACTCACCCGGGCCCGGCGGACCCACCAGATTAGGACCGGCGCGCCGATGAAGGCGGTGACCACGCCGACGCGCAACTCACCCGGCCGCACCACGAGCCGGCCCACGATGTCGGCGAGCAGCAGCAGCACCGGACCGCACACCACGGTGTAGACGAAGATCCAGCGCTGGTCCGGGCCGACGACCCAGCGCACCACGTGCGGCACCATCAGCCCGACGAACCCGATCGGCCCGACCGCGGCGGTGGCCGCGCCGGCCAGCAGCATGACCGAGACGGTGGCCAGGATCCGGGTGCGGCCGATCCGGGCGCCGAGGGTACGGGCGAGATCGTCACCGAGCGCCACCGCGTTCAGCGACCGGGCGACGACCAGCGCGAGCACCGTCCCCGCCAGCAGGAACGGCAGGATCGTGGTGGCCACGTCCAGCGGCCGCCCGGCCAGCGAGCCGACGTCCCAGAACCGCAGGTAGTCGAAGGCGCGGGGGCGCACGAGCCGGATGCCGCCGGAGATGCCGTCCATGACCGCGCCCAGGGCGACCCCGGCCAGAGTGAGCCGGATCGGGGTGGCACCGCCGCGCCCGGTGGACCCGAGCAGGTAGACCAGGGTGAGCGCGAACGCGACCCCGGCGAACCCGAACCACATGTACTGCGTGAGGCTGGTCAGGCCGAGCACCCCGACCGCGAACACCACGAACAGCCCGGCGCCGGCGTTGATGCCCAGGATCTGGGTGTCGGCGAGCGGATTGCGGGTGACGGCCTGGATGACCGCGCCGGACAGTCCAAAGGCGACGCCGGCCAGCAGCCCGAGCACCGTGCGGGGCACCCGCAGGTCCCGCACGATCGACTGGTCGTCGGTGTCGGTGAAGTGGAAGAACGCGTCCCAGACGGCGCCCGGGGAGATGGTGCGGGTGCCGAGGGCGAGGCTCAGCAGGCAGACCAGGGCCAGCACGCCGAGACAGATCAGCAGGCCGAGGGTGCGGCGGGCCTGGGTCGCGGCGAGCCCGGCGGCGGCCGGCGCGGCCTTGGGCCCCGGTCGCGTCGCAGCGGCCGTCCGCGTCAGCACCATGCCGCGAAGCTTAGGCTAACCTTCCTTACCCGTCACCATCCGGTCGTCGCCGGCACTGCCGCGGTTGGCGGGTCCACGGCGATCGAGCGCGCCGCGTCGGCACTGCCGCCGGTGGGCGGGGTCCGCGGGCCGGCGATCCAACGCCCCGCGTCGGCACTACCGCGGCAGACGAAAGTGCCCGGCAGTCCCGCGCCGCTTTTGTCGGCCGTCACCAGCGCTCCAGGCGAGCGGACAGCACGGCGAGGGCGGCCATCCCGGCGGTGGAGGTGCGCAGCACGGAATCGCCCAGCCGCACCGGCTGCGCGCCGGCCGCGACGAACGAGCCCAGCTCCTGATCGCTGATCCCGCCCTCGGGCCCGACGACCAGTACGATCTCGCCGGCATCGGGCAGCTTCGCCTGACTGAGCCGGTCGGTGGCCTCCTCGTGCAGCACGAATGCGGCCGCCGCCGCGGAGAGCAGCCCGGAGACCTTCTTGGTGGAGACATCAGGGCTGCCCGAGACCACCGGAAGCCACGGACGCCGAGCCTGCTTGGCGGCCTCCCGGGCGGTGCTGACCCACTTCTCCCGGGCTTTGACGCCCCGGTCGCCGCGCCACTGGGCGACCGATCGGGAAGCGGCCCACGGCACGATCTCGTCGACGCCGATCTCCGTCATGGCCTGCACCGCCAGCTCACCGCGGTCACCCTTGGCGATGCCCTGCACCACCACCAGGCGTGGATCGGGGGCCGCGACAAAATCCCGGCCGGTGACCTCGACGTCGATGCTGCCCCGGCCGACCCCGGTCACCTCGGCGGCCGCTGTCCCGCCCCGGCCGTCCCCGAGCAGCAGCGCCTCACCGACCCGGAGCCGCTGCACGGTGGCGGCATGATGCCCCTCCGCACCGGCGAGCGTGAACCGCTTACCACCGGGCAGGTCGTCAACGAGGAAAAGAGGCGCAGACACCCGCTCACGCTAGCCGAACGCCGCCGGTCCCTCAGTGTCCGTTGAAGGCGTCCCGCATGCGGGAGAAGAATCCGCCCTGCTTGCTCAGCTCGGCGATGTCCTCACCCCGGGTCTTGGCGAAGTCGCGCAGCATCCGCTCCTGGTCGGCGGTCAGCTTGGTCGGCGTCTTGACGTCCAGGTGCACGAACAGCTCACCGCGGCCCTGCCCGCGCAGGTGCGGCACGCCCTTGCCCCGGATGCGCAGCGTCGAGGCCGGCTGGGTGCCCGGCTTGACCTCGATGTTCTCCTCGCTGTCCAGCGTCTTGATGGTCAGCCGGGTGCCGAGCGCGGCGGCCGTCATCGGCAGCGTCACCCGGCAGTGCAGGTCGTCACCCTTGCGGGAGTAGACGTCGTGCGGGCGTTCGTGGATCTCCACGTACAGGTCGCCGGCCGTGCCGCCACCCGGGCCGACCTCGCCCTGCTGGGCCAGGCGGATGCGCATGCCGTCCTCGACGCCGGCCGGGATCTTCACGGTCAGCGAGCGGCGGGTGCGGATCCGGCCGTCGCCGGCGCAGGTCGGGCAGGGCTGCGGGATGACCGTGCCGTGGCCCTGGCAGACCTGGCACGGGCGGGAGGAGACGACCTGACCCAGGAACGTGCGCTGCACCGACTGGACCTCACCGCGGCCACCACAGGTCTCACAGGTGGCCAGGTGGGTGCCGGGTGCGGTGCCCGCGCCGGAGCACTGGGTGCACAGGACCGCGGTGTCGACCGTGATCGGCGCCTCGACGCCGAAGGCCGTCTCGACCAGGTCCAGCTCCAGGCGCAGGATCGCGTCGGCGCCGGGCCGGGTGCGCGGCCGCGGTCCTCGGGAGCCACCGCCGGCGGCCGTGCCGAAGAAGGCATCCATGATGTCCTGGAAACCGACGAACGGGCCCGCCCCACCGGGGCCACCCGGTCCGCCCGCGCCGCCACCGCCCGGGGCCAGCGGGTCACCGCCGAGGTCGACGATCTGCCGCTTCTGGTCGTCCGAGAGCACCTCGTACGCCGCGTTGATGTCCTTGAACTTCTCGTGCGCCTCGGGGTCGGGATTGACGTCCGGGTGGTATTGACGGGCCAGCTTGCGGTAAGCGCGCTTGATCTCGTCGTCGGTGGCTTCCCGGCTGATCCCGAGAATTCCGTAATAGTCCTTGGCCACAGGGGTTCGAGTCCTCATGTCTGCCCAGCGCTGAGCGGTTCCGTCAGTTTTGTGCCAGCAAATCGCCAACGTAGCGTGCCACGGCTCGTACCGTGGCGATGGTGCCGGGGTAATCCATCCGGGTCGGCCCCAGCACGCCGAGCCCACCAACGATCGTCGTGCCGGGTCCGTAACCCGTGCTGACCACCGAGGCCGCCCGCAGGTTGTCGATCTCGTTCTCGTCGCCGATGCGGACCCGGGTGGTGCTCGGCTCCACCTCACCGATGAGCTTGAGGAGGATGACTTCCTCCTCCAGCGCCTCCAGGACCGGCCGCAGCGAGCCCTGGAAGTCCAGCACGCCGCCGCGGGTGAGGTTGGCCGTGCCCGCCAGAGCGAGGCGTTCCTCACTGCGCTCCACCAGTGTCTCCAGCAGCACCGAGGCGACGCAGGCCATCGTGGTGCGCTTCTCCGGGGCGCACTCGTCGACCAGCGTCTGCACCAGCGGCGGGGTGTCGGCCAGCTTCTGCCCGGTGAGCTTGGCGTTGATCACGCGGCGCATGTCGAGCACGTCGTCGCCGGGCATCGGCCCGGGCAGCTCCACCAGGCGCTGCTCGACCCGGCCGGTGTCGGCGATCATCACCAGCATGATCCGGGTGGTGGAGATCGGAACCAGCTCCAGATGGCGCACCGCGGAGCGGGCCAGGCTGGGATACTGCACGACGGCGACCTGGCGGGTGAGCTGCGCGAGCAGGCGCACCGTGCGGTGCACCACGTCGTCGAGGTCGACCGCGCCGACCAGGAAGCGCTCGATGGCCCGGCGCTCGGCCGGGCTCAGTGCCTTGACCCGGGAGAGCCGGTCGACGAAGAGCCGGTAGCCGGCGTCGGTGGGCACCCGGCCGGCACTGGTGTGCGGCTGCCGGATGTAGCCCTCCTCCTCCAGCACGGCCATGTCGTTGCGGACCGTAGCCGGTGAGACGCCCAGCTGGTGCCGCTCGACCAGGGCCTTGCTGCCCACCGGTTCCTGGGTGGCGACGTAGTCCTCGACGATGGCGCGGAGTACTTCGAGCTTGCGGTCGTCGAGACTCATGTCGTACCCCTCCACCTCTCAGCTGGCACTCCGCGAAGTCGAGTGCCAGTCTACGTCGCCCGCGCCCGCCGCGCGATGATCAGCCGTGCGGACCCGGGCCACTTAGCCGACTGTCTATTCTCCGACGTCACCCGGGTGTTGCTCTCGCCACGTTCGACGTGCGGTCCTACCGTGTGCGCATGACTGAACCGCCGCGTCCGCCCGGTGAGGGCAATCCCTCGGATCCCACCGCGCCGCTCAACCCATATCCGGGTAACGATCCGAATCCCGGATCGGCCCCGCCGCCGCCCCCGGCGTACGGCTCCCCGCAGCCGCCGAGCTACGGCACCCCGCCGCAGCAGCCGCCGACCTACGGCACCCCACCGCCCACCTCGGGTGCCGGCGGTTACGGCCCGCCGCCCAGCTCCGGCGCGGGTGGCTACGGCCCGCCGCCCAGCTCCGGCGCGGGCGGTTACGGCCCGCCGCCCGGCTCGGGTGCCGGTGGCTACGGCCCGCCGCCCGGCGGCACCCCGTACGGCGCTCCCGGCGCCTACGGCCAGCAGCCCGGTGGTTACCCGCCGGGTGGCTACGCGCCGGGCAACGACGACAAGACCTGGATCCTGGTCGCCCACTTCGGCGGCGCGGCCGGCGCGTTCCTCGGCGGCGGCTGCTCCGGCTGGATCGCGCCGCTGGTGGCGCTGCTGGCCAAGGGCAACCAGTCCCCGGTCGTGCGGGCCGAGGCGGTCAAGGCGCTGAACTTCCAGATCCTCTGGTCGATCATCGCCATCGTCGGCTGGGTGCTGACCTGCATCGTGATCGGCTTCTTCGTCGGTATCGCGGCCTGGGCGATCGCCACGATCTTCGGCATCGTCGCCGGCGTGAAGGCGAACAACAACGAGCCGTACAACTACCCGATGACGGTCTCGCTCATCAAGTAGCGCTTCGATGGCGCCGGGCCCCGGCCCGGCGCCATCGGCGTCATGGCAGCAGGTCGCGGATCACGGCGTCGGCCAGCAGCCGGCCGCGCAGGGTGAGAACCACCCGCCCGGCCTCGTACGCCGCCGGGTCCAGCAGGCCGTCGGCCAGGGCCCCGGCCGCGCCGGTCAGCCCGGCCGCGTCCAGCGCGGTCAGCGGCAGGCCGGCGCGCAGCCGTACGCGCAACATCACGTCCTCGACGTGGCGGTCCGCATCGGTCAGGATCTCCCGGCCCTGCCCGGGCGACAGACCCGCTTCCACCCGCTTCGCGTACGCGGCCGGGTGCTTGACGTTCCACCAGCGCACCCCGCCGACGTGGCTGTGCGCGCCCGGCCCGAGCCCCCACCAGTCCCCGCCGGACCAGTACAAGAGGTTGTGCCGGCAGCGGGCGTCCGGCGTCGTCGCCCAGTTCGACACCTCGTACCAGGAGAAACCCGCCCCGCCCAGCGCCGCTTCGGCGGCCAGGTAGCGGTCCGCGGCCACGTCGTCCTCCGGGTACGGCAGCTCGCCCCGGCGCATCCGGGCCGCCATCCGCGTCCCGTCCTCCACGATCAGCGAGTACGCGCTGACGTGATCCACCCCCGCGTCGAGCACCGCCGCCAGTGAACGGGCGAAGTCCTCGGGCGTCTCCCCCGGCGTCCCGTAGATCAGATCCAGGTTGACGTGGTCGAAGCCGGCCTCCCGGGCCTCGATCGCCGCCTGCGGCGCCCGCCCGGCGGTGTGCCGGCGCTCCAGGATGCGCAGCACGGCCGGGGCCGCGGACTGCATGCCCAGCGAGATCCGGGTGTAGCCGGCCTTGCGCAGCGCCTGCAGCGACTGCGGGGTGACCGACTCGGGATTGGCCTCGGTGGTGATCTCGGCGTCGGCGGCCAGCCCCCAGGTGCGGTCGATGCCCTCGAGGATCCGGCCCAGGTCGCCCGGGTCGAGCAGGGTCGGCGTGCCGCCGCCGACGAAGACGGTGTCGACGCGCGCGCCGGTGACCGAGGCGGCCAGCTTCAGCTCGGCCAGGACCGCGTCGGCGTAACCCTCCCGGCTGGCGCCCCCGCCCAGCTCGCTGGCCGTGTACGTGTTGAAGTCGCAGTACCCGCACCGGCTGGCGCAGAACGGGACGTGGACGTAGACCCCGAAACCCCGTCCGCCGACGTCGCGCAGGGCACTGTCGGGCAGCGAGCCGTCACTCGGTACGGGCTCGCCCTCGGGCGCTGGACCAGGCATCCGTCAAGTGTGCACGTACACCGTTAGGGTTCCGGCATGGAGTTGGTCCGTACCGTCACCGCAGCCGGGGTGACCACCGTGACGCTGGACAGCCCGGCGAACCGTAATGCGCTCTCCTCGCTGCTCATGCGCGAGCTGCTGGCAGCGCTCGGCGCCGCGCTCACCGACCCGGCGGTCCGGGCGGTGGTGATCTCGCACACCGGCCCGGTCTTCTGCTCGGGGGCCGACCTTAAGGAGACCGCCGAGGCCCGGGAGTCCGGCAAGATCCCGGCCGAACTGCTGGCCGACGTGCTCGCCGCGATCTGGGAGTTCCCGAAGCCGGTGCTGGCCCGGATCGCCGGTCCGGCGCGCGCGGGCGGGCTGGGCCTGATCGCGGCGGCCGACATCGCGGTCTGCGCCCGTACGGCGACGTTCGCGTTCTCCGAGGTACGCCTCGGCGTGATCCCGGCAGTGATCAGTGCCACCGTGCTCCCCCGGCTGGCTCCTCGGGCCGCGGCTGAGCTTTATCTCACGGGCGACGTCTTCGATGGGGCGCGCGCGGCTGAGATCGGGCTGGTCACGGCGGCTGTCGAGGCGGAGGCGCTGGACGCGGCCGTCACCGCGTACACGGAATCTCTGGTCCGGGGTGGCCCGCTGGCCCTGGCCGGCACCAAGCAGTTGCTGCGCCGCCGGCCGGCCGAGACCGTGCGCGCCGACCTGGCCGAGCTGTCGGAGCGCTCGGCCGGCTACTTCCGCTCGGCCGAGGGCCGCGAGGGTGTCGCGGCTTTCCGCGAGAAGCGCCCGGCCTCCTGGGTGCCGGCGACGCAGGAGACGGGCACTCGTTGATTACTCTTGTCCCCCGACGGAGGGAGTGTGCGTGCGGAGAAAGCCGGTAGTCGTGGTCGTTCTGCTCGCGCTCCTCGGCGCCCTCGGCGTGGTCGTGGCCGTCAACTCCGTCGGCGGCAAGATCAAACTGCCGCAGCTCGGCCCGGAATGCATCGTGCGCGCCGACGGCGAGGTCGCCCTCGACCTCGTGCAGATGGCCAACGCGGCCACGATCACCGCCGTCGGCCTGCGGCGCAAGATGCCCGAGCAGGCCGTGGTGATCGCCCTGGCGACCGCGTTCCAGGAGTCCAAGCTGGAAAATCTGGACACCGGCGACCGCGACTCGGTCGGGCTGTTCCAGCAGCGCCCCAGCCAGGGCTGGGGCACGCCGGAGAAGATCCAGGACCCGAGGTACGCGGCGGGCAAGTTCTACTCGGCCCTCAAGAAGGTCAAGGGCTGGCAGAAGATGCGGGTCACCGACGCGGCGCAGAAGGTGCAGCGATCGGCCTATCCGAACGCGTACGAGAAGTGGGCCGACGAGTCCACCGTGCTCGCCAAGGCCCTGACCGGCCGGGCCACCGGTGCGGTCGAGTGCACGGTGAGCGGCGAGCCCGCCCTGCGCGGGGCCACCGCCGCGGCCGCACTGGCCGAGGGCATGCGCCTCGACTGGGGCAAGGGCCTCAACACCATCGAGGCGACCCAGAGCGGCGGCCTGACCGTCGCGGTCAAGGACGTCAATGCCGGCTGGCGGTACGCCCACTGGCTCGTCTCGCACGCCAGCAGCACGGGCGTGGAGCGGGTCCGCTTCGCCGACCGGGAGTGGAACGCGCTCGACGGTAAGTGGCAGCCCGTAACCGGCGGCAAGGGCGCGGGCAACGACACCGTGATCGCCGAGGTCTTCAGCTAGGCGATCAGCCTTCATATTCACGTTTATTCATGCCCCGAAGAGTCACGATCACGATGTTGCCTGGTCATAGCGCTGCGTATACATCGACGTGGACAGACAGCGACCGGACTGGTACTAGTTAGTCGTGCTCCAAGCCATCGAGTGGATCCATCTGGGAGCCGTCGGCGTCGCCGCGATCATCTTCGGGATATGCCGGCACAAGCCCGCCCGGATCGGGCCCTGGCTGCTGCTGACGGCTTCCGTCGTCGCGGTGGCCATCGGCGACATCCTGCACGCCGTGCACGAGTACGCTGCCGCCGACGTCGCCTACCTGGCCATGTTCGCCCTGGTGGCGCTGTCACTGCTGCAGCTGACCCGGGCCGGCGCGATCCTGATGGACCGGGCCCGGGTGATCGACCTGGTGGCCTTCGCCTGCGCGGCGCTGCTGGTGATCTGGGTGTTCCTGATCGGTGGCAGCAGCTGGCTGGGCGCGATAGCACCCGAGGACATGCTCGGCGCCCTGCTGCTGGTCGGCATCTGCGCCCGGCTGATCGTGGCGGTCTGGTTCAACTGGTCGGCGGTGCTGCTGGGCGTCGGAGCGCTGGGCATCCTCGCCAGCGACATCGCCTACCCGCTGGCCCCGAGCCCGTGGACCGAGGCCGGCTACATGCTCCTCTACCTGGCCTGGGGCGGCGCGGCGCTGCACCCCTCGATGGTCCAGCTGACGACTCCCCTGCCACTGCGGCCGAAGCCGTGGCAGGGCCGCTGGGCGACCCTGCTGGGCCTGTCGGTGGCCACGCCGCCGCTGGTGCTGCTCATCGAGGCGCTCCAGGGCGAGGTCCGCGATGGTGTGGTGATCGCGGTGGCGGGCGCGCTGACGGTGGTGCTGGCCTTCACCAGGCTGGCCGACTCGGTGACGCAGAACAGCCAGGCCCTGATCCGCGAACGCGTGCTGCGTGAGGCGAGCGCGGCGCTGGTCGCGGCGGCCGACGAGGCCGCGGTCGACGAGGCGGTCCGCACGGCGGTGACCCAGCTGCTGCCACCGCACGACGTGCAGCGCATCGTCTTCGCCACCGACGACCGCCAGCTCACGTTGCAGGCCCTGCCGGCGGCGGCGACGAGCCCCCGCCCGCGCAGCTGGTGGCTGGACGACGAGAAGAAGCCCGGCACCGGCCCGGCGGACGGCACGCTGGTCTGTCCGCTGTGGCTGGAGCCGCTGGCCGTGGCCCGCCCGAGCGGCGGAGCGCTGGTCCTGTCGGGCCGCAAGGACATGCTGACGGTGAGCCGCGACGCCCTGGAGGTCCTGGCCGGCCAGGCGGCGCTGGCTCTGGACCGGATCTCCCTGGTGGAGGCGGTGGGCCGCCGCGACAGCGACCTCTACCTGCGGGCGGTGATCCGCAACACCGCGGACATCATGCTGGTGATCGACGAGGACCAGCAGATCCGGTACGCGAGCCCGGCGCTGCACGAACTGATCGGCGAGAAGGAACTCCCCCCGTTCGCCACCCTGCCGGATCTGGTGCACCCGGACGACCGGGGCCAGGTCCGCCGAGCCCTCCGCGACCAGGGCGACGGGGTGGTCTACTGCTCTCTGCAACGGGCCGACGAGACCCAGGTGATGGTGGAGGCGACGTACCGGGATCTCCGCGAGGACCGACTGGTCCAGGGCTACGTGGTGACGATGCGCAAGGTGACGAAGCCGCAGGACCCGGTGGAGCAGGTGCCACACCTGGAACACGTGGACGAACTCCCGGCCTGGGTGAACCGCCGCAGCGCACAACACAAGTTCCGCTACTGAACAAGCTCGCTCAGTGACGCGATCCACCGCGTGGCGGGCGGCTCTGCCTCGTCGAGCTCCCGAACCATCGTGACCCCTTGATAGCCGAGCCGGACGGCCGCGGCGACAAGCTCAGGATCGTCATCAACAAAGAGACAGCCGGCCGGCGAAAGCCCGAGCGCATCACTGCCGGCGCGGTACATCCGCGGATCGGGCTTGCGGCACCCGAGAACGGCCGAGATGACCAGGGTGACGAAGAAGTCCCGCAGCTCGAGCCGGCGGAAAAGGTCATCGAGGTCCGGCCAGGCATCCGAGACGACAGCCATCGGCACGCCGTCGGCATGCAGCCGGGCAAGCACGTCCCGGACCTCGGGGTAGGGCTCGACGGGCAGGCCGGCGGCGGGTTCCTCAAGCTCGGAAAGTAGCTCGGGGGTGGGGGCGGCGATGCCGAGGGCTTGGAGGATGGCCCGGTGGTAGTCGGTCCTGTCGGCGGTGCCTGAGGTGCTGTCGAGCAGCGCCTGGCCGGCTGCGAAGGCTGCCGGTAGGGCTGAGTCCGGGATTCCGGGAACATGCCGGGCCAGGACCTGCTCGAAGTCGTACCGGGGGTTCCACCGGCCGCCGACGGGTCCGATGAGTACGCCGCCGGCGTCCAGCAAGAGCCCCCGGACACCCATCGGCCCAACCTAGCGGCCCGGTCGCGGACCGCGCGGCCCGCAATCCAGCGAAGCCCGGCCCGAAAGGCGAGGTCTTCAGTAGAGCGTGGGCTTGGCCCCGGAAGCCCGGGGCTGAGGATGAAGACCGAGATGGAGGGCAGGCCAGCCGGACAATCAAGCCCGGCTGAGAAGGCAAGCCAACTGGGAGCGGGGCCGACCGGAAGCGGGGGCCGGCTGGAAGCGGGGGCCGGCCGAACCGCAGGGCCCGCCGGAAGCGGGGAGCCGGCTGGAAGGGCGGGGCCCGGCTGGAAGCGCGGGGCCCGACTGGAAGGGCAGGGCCCGACTGGAAGCGCGGGGCCCGACTGGAAGCGCGGGGCCCGACTGGAAGGGCAGGGCCCGACTGGAAGCGCGGGGCCCGACTGGAAGCGCGGGGCCCGACTGGAAGCGCGGGGCCCGACTGGAAGCGCGGGGCCCGACTGGAAGCGCGGGGCCCGACTGGAAGGTGAACCCAGGTGGGGGCGACCTCGACTCGGGCATGAGCCCGAGGTTGAGGGCCAAGCCGGGCCGAAGACCAAGTCTTAGTGCGCGCGAAGCGCGCGGAGGGTGCCCAAGCACGGACATGGCAGGGAGCGAAGCGACCGGTCTCGGCGTGAGCGACGATCAGCACCACGCACGGACCTACGACCGGAAATTGCCCTTGATCTGCTGGCTTGTGATCTGCATCGCTCCGAGCTGCACCGCCTCGCCCCCTGCACCGCCTCGCCCCTCTGGCGCTCGCGCTCACTGGTGCGAATCGCTTCCCGGAACTCTCGCCGGCCCCGGCTGGGCGGCTTGCTGAAGGACACGGAAATGCAGGAACGCCGGACCTCGCGGTCCGGCGTTCCTGTGGAGCTTTTCGGTTCAGCCTCAGCTGATCCGTGTTCAGCGGGTGACGCCGCGGCGGCCGCCGATGCCGACGACCAGCGCCACACCGATGGCGGCGAGCAGGACCTGGAACAGCAGCTCGATCCAGTCGATGCCGCCGGTCGAGTCGACGCCGAAGGCCCGGGCGATGACCGTGCCCAGCAGGGCGGCCACGACACCGATGACCATGGTCAGCCAGATCGGGATGTTCTGCTTGCCGGGTACGACCAGGCGGCCGAGGGCGCCGATGATCAGGCCGACGATGAGCGCGGTGATGATGCCGGTGACGGTCATTGAAGGTCTCCTTGGGGGGTAGAACAGTTGTTGCGTTCGTCTGACCCCAGAGTTCCCGACCGGCCGGAAAACCAAACCGCCCTATTTTTTGTTTGTTTTGCTGTCGACCGAGTCGGAGGTCGACAGCGCGGCGATGAAGGCCTCCTGGGGGACCTCGACGCGGCCGACCATCTTCATCCGCTTCTTGCCTTCCTTCTGCTTCTCGAGCAGCTTGCGCTTGCGGCTGATGTCACCGCCATAGCACTTGGCGAGCACGTCCTTGCGGATGGCGCGGATGGTCTCGCGGGCGATGATGCGGCTGCCGATAGCGGCCTGGATGGGGACCTCGAACTGCTGCCGCGGGATGAGTTTCTGCAGCTTGGCCGCGATCGTGACGCCGTAGTTGTAGGCCTTGTCCTTGTGCACGATCGCGCTGAACGCGTCCACCGGCTCGCCGTGCAGCAGGATGTCGACCTTGACCAGCTCCGCCGCCTGCTCGCCCGAGGGCTCGTAGTCCAGCGACGCGTAGCCCTTGGTCTTGGACTTCAGCTGGTCGAAGAAGTCGAAGATGATCTCGCCCAACGGCAGGGTGTAGCGCAGCTCGACCCGTTCGGTGGACAGGTACTCCATGCCGAGCAGCTGGCCGCGGCGGCTCTGGCAGAGCTCCATGACGGCGCCGACGTAGTCGTTGGGGACCAGGACGGTTGCCCGGACCACCGGCTCGTGGATCTCGGCGATCTTGCCGTCCGGGAACTCGCTCGGGTTGGTGACGACGAACTCGGCGGCGTCCTCGGTGAAGACGCGGTAGACCACGTTCGGCGCGGTGGAGATCAGGTCGAGGTTGAACTCGCGTTCGAGCCGCTCACCGATGATCTCCAGGTGCAGCAGGCCGAGGAAGCCGCACCGGAAGCCGAACCCGAGCGCTGTGCTCGTCTCCGGCTCGTAGGTCAGTGAGGCGTCGTTGAGCTGCAGCTTGTCGAGGGCGTCACGCAGCGCCGGGTAGTCCGAGCCGTCGATCGGATACAGGCCGGAGTAGACCATCGGCTTCGGGTCGGAGTAGCCGCCCAGCGGCTCGGTGGCCGGCCGCTGATTGTTCGTGACCGTGTCGCCGACGCGGGACTGACGGACGTCCTTCACGCCGGTGATCATGTAGCCGACCTCGCCCACCCCGAGCGCGCCGGCCTTCTCCATCTCGGGCGAGACGACACCGATCTCCAGCAACTCGTGCACAGTGCCGGTGGACATCATCTTGATCTTGTCGCGGGCCTCGATACGCCCGTCGATGACCCGGACGTAGGTGACCACGCCGCGGTAGACGTCGTAGACCGAGTCGAAGATCATCGCGCGGGCCGGGGCGTCGTGGTTGCCGACCGGCGGCTGGAACTGGCGGACGACCTCGTCGAGCAGGTGCGCGACGCCGACCCCGGTCTTGCCGGAGACCCGCAGCACGTCGTCGGGCTCGCAGCCGATGAGCTTGGCCAGCTCCTCGGCGTACTTCTCCGGCTGCGCGGCCGGGAGGTCGATCTTGTTGAGCACCGGGATGATGTGCAGGTCGTTCTCCATCGCCAGGTACAGGTTGGCGAGGGTCTGCGCCTCGATGCCCTGCGCGGCGTCGACCAGCAGGACCGCGCCCTCACAGGCGGCGAGGCTGCGGGAGACCTCATAGGTGAAGTCCACGTGGCCCGGCGTGTCGATCATGTTGAGCACGGCGGTGTCGCCGGTGCGGTCACCCTCGCGGACGACCCACGGCATGCGCACGGCCTGGCTCTTGATCGTGATGCCACGCTCGCGCTCGATGTCCATCCGGTCGAGATACTGAGCGCGCATCTGCCGCGGGTCGACCACGCCGGTGATCTGCAGCATCCGGTCGGCCAGGGTCGACTTCCCGTGGTCGATGTGCGCGATGATGCAGAAGTTGCGGATCCGACCGGGATCGGTCGCTCCGATGATGTTCACGCCGGGGTCGAGCGGTCCAGGCACGATCGTCCGTTCTCTTCAAGCGGGCTGGCTGCCGATGAACGCACCGGCAACGTCTATCGTCCCACGCCGCGCGGCAAGCCCCGATCACACCCGGTCCAGCGGCCGGTGCGGCCCCGGCGGAAGCTCGACGTGGATCTCGGCGCCGGGCCGTACCGGGCCGCCCCGCAGGACCACGGCCATGACACCCGCCCGCCGGCTGAGCGTGCCGTCGGGCTCCCGCCCGAGTACGCGTTTGAGCAGGCCAGGCCGGTAGTTGTTGATCTGCTGGCAGGGATTGCGCAGCCCGGTGATGACGATCGCCGGACGGGGGTCGGGGGTGCCGTCGGCTCCGGTGTGCCCGCTGTCGTGGTGGGCCGGATGGCGCTCGGTGATCGGCCCGGCGGGCTGCTCGGCGGTCTGCTCGGCGGTCTGCTCGGCCTGGATGCGGGCGGCGAGGGCGGCTACGGCCTCGGCGGTGGGAGCGTCGAGGGTGGCGCGCGCCGCGACAGCCACAACAGCGGCGGCACCGTCCGGCGGACCAGCGAGGTCCGGCTCCGCGGCCCGCGAGTGTTCCGTTCCGCCGGCCGGCGGATGAGCTGGGCCGGCAGGCGAGCCCTCGGCTCCCGAATCCGGCGCGAGAGCGGCATCGGCCCCTGGTGAGCGTTTCGCGACAGGCGCTGGCGCGTGAGCGGCGCCCTGAGCCCGTGAGCGTTCCGCGACAGGCGCTGGCGCGTGAGCGGCGCCCTGAGCCCGTGAGCGTTCCGCGCCCGGCGCGGGGGCCGGCCCGAAGCGCAGGACCGTGCCCACCGGGAGCGCGAGCAGGTCTATGCCGGTCGTGGTGACGTTCTCCCCCAGACCACCGGCCGGGACGTCATAGCCGGCCTGATTCACCTCGTCGTGCAGCTCGGCGCGGATCAGATGCACCTGGCGCAGGTTCGGCTGGTCCGGGTCCACGGCCACCCGGCTGCGGTGCCGGACCGTCAACCCGGCGTGCACATCACCGGCCACACCCAGCCCGGCGATCAGCACGATCTCGTCGCGGACCGGCTTGCTGAACGAGTAAACGTCGTTGCAGCTCACCGACGCGACCGTGCCGCGCATCGACCGTTGCTCCCCCACCGGGGCCGTCTCCTGCTGATGAACGTCCATGAGCCCGATTCTGCCCAAACCCGACCACCCCGTTCGACGTCGTTTCCCGCCCCCTGGGCAGTAGGCGGATCAGTCCGGCGGCTCGAGGAACAGGGCGGACAACCGGGGCAGCCGCTTCTGCATCTCCTCCTCGTTGTCGAAGTCCCACAGCATCGCCGGATCCGGCCGAGTCCTGGGCGTATCGCTCGGCGGGAGCTCGTCCCCGGTGGCCTCCCGATGAGCCGCCTCCGCGATGCCCAGCACTTCCTCGGCCTCGAACACAGCCCCCGTCGAGGCCGCCGCCCGCACCGCCGGCAGATCAGCCAGCGAATCCGGCTCACGAACCGCCCGGGCGACGACATCCCGCCCGTTCGCGATCAGCCAGCCGCGGAAGTTGTCGAAGCCGTCCTCGGAGCACCCACCGTTGATCAGGTAGGCCGCCGCCCAGAGGTCTTCCTTGCCCGAGGCGTTCATCACCTTGTCGAGGTGGCGGCCCCACGCCACGATCTCGGCCGGGTCGCGCCCCACCAGCTCGGCGGTGGCCCGCTTGGCCACCTCGTCGGGCGAGCCCGGCCGGTCGGCGGTAGCCCGGTCGATGACCGCCCAGAAGTCGTCCGTTCTCATGGGCACAGCCTGCCAGCCGGGTACGACAAAACGGGGAGGCAGGATGGGGGCATGCGCGCCGTCACATTGCCCGAGGTCGCTTACGGCGCTACCGCCGTACGTCCGGATTGGGAGGATCTGCCGACGGCCCTGCGGGAAGCGATCAGCTTGCGGCTCGGTTCGCCGGTCGTGGCCGCAGCCGCCGCGGGCGGGGGTTTCACCAGGGCTTTTGCGGCCGTGCTGACGACGGTGACCGGGGATCGGGTCTTCGTCAAGGCCGCGCCGGTGACGGAACCGATCGCCGACTGGTACGCCCGTGAGGCGGCCGTCACAGCCGCGCTGCCAGTAGAGGTGCCGGCCGCACGCCCGCGGTGGACGCTCATAGCTGAGGGGCACTTCGTGCTGTGTCTGGAGGCGATCGCGGGGCACGTCCCGGAGCTGCCGTGGGCGCCCGGTGACCTGAGCGCGGCGCTGGCGGCCTGGCAGGCGTCGGCGGTGGCGTTGAGCCGGCCCGGCCCGGAGCTGCTCGCCCTGGGCATGCCACGGCTCGGCGACATCGTGCGCGACGAGCTGTCGTGGTGGTCCGAGATCGCGGCGGGGCGCGCGCCGCTGCCGCCCACACCGGACTGGGTGCCAGGCCGGCTGGGCGAGCTGGCCGCGCTGGAGCGGGGGCTGCCGGACCTGGTCGCGGGGTCCGGCATGTTGCACGGCGACCTGCGGGTGGACAACGTTCTGCTGGACGCGTACGGCGCAGCGTGGCTCTGCGACTGGACGTGGCCCTGCCTGGGCGCACCGTGGTTCGACACAGTGACGTTGCTGGTCACGGCGTACGCGAGCGCCCTCGACGTGGATGCCGCCCTGGAGCCGTGGCAGCCGCCGGCGGACGGTGTCGACGGCGCCCTGGCCGCGCTCGGCGGATACTGGCTGACCAGCGCGGCCCGCGGGCCCAGCAGCGCCTCGCCGCACAGCCGGCAGCACCAGAAGTTCAGCGGCGAGCAGGCCCTAGCCTGGCTGGCCGAGCGCCGCGGCTGGGTGCCACCGAAGTGAGCCGTGAGCCGGCCGGGCAGCCGAGCGATTTGGGCGGCGCGAAGCGGGCCTGATACATTGGTTCGTCGCGTGTGGTGACGTTGCTGTTTGCTGCGTCGCCACCGTCCGAGTACATCATCCGAACTAGTCAGGACAAGGCTGTCGCGTGGCGAACATCAAGTCCCAGATCAAGCGCAACCGGCAGAACGAGAAGGCCAGGCTGCGCAACAAGTCGGTCAAGTCGTCGCTGAAGACCGTGATCCGCAAGCTGAACGAGGCGAGCGTGTCCGGCAACACCGAGACGGCTACCGCGCTGCTGCGTGACGCCTCGCGTCAGCTCGACAAGGCTGCGAGCAAGGGCGTCATTCACAAGAACCAGGCGGCGAACCGCAAGTCGGCCATCGCCAAGCGGATCGCCTCGCTGTCTGCCTGACCGCAGGCTGGTTCCAGCGTCACACACCTCTGGGCACCGCCGAACCTCCGGGTTCAGCGGTGCCTGAGTTGTTTCCCCAGCCAGGTGACACAGCCAGGCGGCACCAGTGGGAGAGCCGCGCCCGCCTACTCGTAGCGGCGGGCTGCCGACTGTCGTGCGCGCTGCTGGCTGTCGTCGAGGTCCTCGGTCCACTGCCGGGTCACCGGCGGACCGTTCAGCGCGCTCGCGTCCATGGCGGCCGGGGTCCAGCGATCCTCGCCGGGCGGCCCGGAAGCCAGATCTGCGGTGCTTCGCCGGACAACGGCCGGGCGCAGCGCGGGTGACCCACTCTCCGGCGCCGCAGCGCTGACCTGCGCGATCACCGCGGGCGACAGACGCACCGTCGCCGCTCCCGGTGAGGCCGCGGAAGCGCGAACCCCGGCAACCGGTGGCCGGGTGGTCGCGGGACGGATCAGGGAGCCGGCGACCACGTCGTTGAGCTTGACCATGGCCGCGACGGTCAGCGGCAGCGCCAGCACGCCCCACCAGCTGACCAGCTCGGCGAGCGCCAGCAGGATGCCCAACGCGACGGCACCCTCCAGGAACACGAAGCAGAGGAAGCCACCGGGCGCGAGATATTGCAGGCCGAGCATGCGGGCGTAGAGCGGCTGCTGGCGCGCCTCGTCGCGGGACAGCCCGGCCCGGCGTGACCTGGTCATCGGGCGCCACCGGAGTTGCGGGCGGCGGCAACGGCGAAGACGGCGCGCTCGAGTGCGTACCCCCGGTCCTCGGCACCGCCCTTGACCGCCGCGTTGCAATCGGCCGCCGCGCGCATCGCGTCGACCAGGCCCTCCGGCGTCCAGCCGCGGCTGCGCTCCTGGGCCTTCTGGATCTTCCACGCGGGCATGCCGAGCGAGCTGGCCATCTGGTACGGGTTGCCGCGGCCGGCGGAAGCGACCCGGGCGACCGTGCGCACACCGTCGGCGATCGCGTCGGCGATCGGCACCGGGTCGACACCCACGTGCAGGGCCCAGCGCAGCGCCTCGAGCGCACCCGGAACGTCACCGACCATGGCGGCGTCGGCCACCGCGAAGCCACTGACCTCGGCCCGGCCCTTGTAGTAGCGCGAGACGACGGCCGCGCTGATCTTGCCGTCGGTGTCGGCGAGCAGCTGCGAGCAGGCCGCGGCGATCTCCCGCAGGTCGGTGCCGACCGCCGCCAGCAGCGCGGACGCGGCGGCCTCGTCGCACCGGCCACCGTTGCGCCGGAACTCGTCGCGCACGAACGCGATCCGCTCGCGCTCCCCCTTGAGCTTGGCGACGGCGACGACGGTCGCACCGGCGGCCCGCAGCCCGTCGGCGAACGCCTTGCCCTTGGCGCCGCCCACGTGGGAGACGATCAGCGAGACATCGGGGTCCGGATTCTTGGCGTAGGCCAGCAGCGCGGTGACGAGGTCTTTGCGCGCGTCCTGCCCGCTGCGCACGACCAGGACACGGCGCCCGCCGAACAACGACGGGCTGAGCATCTCGGCGACCTCACCGGCGCTGAGCGCACCGGCCTCGTATTCGCGGACGTCCGCGCCGGGCTCGTCGGCTCGCGCGGCAGCGACAGCAGCGGCGATCGCCCGGGCGGCGAGCAGCTCCTCGTCGCCTTGGACGAGCAGCAACGGTGCCGGGGACGCGGTGTTCACGTCGGAAATCTTCGCACGAAGGTCTGACGCTTCCGCACGACTCACTCCTGCGCGCAGCCCGCTGACCAAGGAACGCGAAACCCGACATATCGGTGATCCGCCATGCGGCCACGGCCGTAATGGTTCTCGATCAGGCTGAATGTCTGGCTCGCCGGACGAAGGTGATCCCACCCACATCCGAACCGATCGCCCGGGGTCGAACGGAACGCTCGGCCTAATCCGGGCGTGTCGTTGTGACGGTGGACGGCCGGCCCGGTCGTCAGTGGTCCTTCGGGAGGTCGGCGGACGAGGTCGCCCAGGTCTTGTTCGGGCTGGTCGCCAGCGTGAAGGTGACCGTGCCGCCGGTCTGCACGAACGACTCCGGGAGCCAGGAGCGGCGCAGCGTCGAGCCGTTCAGCTTGACCCCCTGGACGTACGGGTCCGCGGAGTTCGCGTTCACCGTCAGGCGGACGCCGTTGCTGCGGTCGATCACCACGCGGGTGAACACCGGGCTGCCCAGGAGCATCTCCGCCCGGCCGGGAACCTGTGGGAACATGCCGATCGCCGCGAACGCGTACCAGGCGCTCATCGTGCCCAGGTCGTCGTTGCCGGGCAGGCCCGCCGGACCGGTCCCGTACGCGGTGTCGACGATCTGCCGCACAGTCTCCTGGGTCTTCCACGGCTGACCGAGCCCGTTGTACATCCACGGCACATGGATGCCCGGCTCGTTCGTCGGGTCGTAGCGCAACGCGTTGCCGCCGAGCACCGCCCAGTTGCCGTTCTCGTCGTGGAAGAGCCCGTCCAGCCGGGTCGCCGCGGCCGTACGCCCACCCATCAGCGCCGCCAGCCCGGACACGTCCTGCGGCACCATCCATGTGTACGTGGCACTGGACCCCTGCGCGAAGCCCACATCCGTCGACGGCGTGAAGCCGCTCTGCCAGCTGCCGTCCGCCCGCCGAGCCGCCTGGTACCCGACCGCCGGGTTGTACGTGTTCATCCAGTAGTCGCCGCGCGGCCGCAGCTGCCGGTACAGGTCGTTGCGCCCGGCCCGCCGCGCCCACATCGCCAGGGAGAAGTCGGCCAGCGAGTTCTCCAAGGTCTCCGCGGCGCCGCCCCAGCAGTGGCAGATGTCGTTCGCCGCGTACTTCAGCGCCAGGTACGTGTTGAGCGTCGGCCGCTGCCCGAGGCACTGACCGGGGCAACCGGCGTCGGAGAGGGCGTCCGGATTCTGCACGGTGGCCTGCCGGACGAGCGAGTCGAGCGCCGCCCGGGCATCGAAGTTGCGGGCGCCCATGGCGTAATACGTGGCCAGCGTCGGCGCGGCCGGGTCACCGGTCATGACGTGCGTGGGAGCGCCGAGGTGCAGCCAGCGGTCCCAGATGCCGTTGTTCTGGGCGGCGAAGTCCAGCATCGACTGCGCCATGTCCCCGGCCACGTCGGGCCGCAGCAGGGCGAGCAACTGGATCTGCGCCCGGTACTGGTCCCAGCCGGAAAACGTGCCGTACGCCGCCCGCTGACCGGCCCGGATGCTGTGGATCTGCCGGTCGGCACCGAGGTAGCGGCCGTCCAGATCGTTCATCGTCTGCGGTTGCATCAGCGAGTGGTAGACCGCGGTGTAGAAGGCTTTCGTCCGCGCCTCGGTGCCGCCGCCGACCCGGATGCGCTTGAGTTCGGTGTTCCACGCGTCGCGGGTGGCCGCGGCCACGGAGTCGACGGTGGCGGTGGCGGGGACCTCGGCGTCCCGATTCGCGGCGGCGCCGGCCAGGCTCACGTACGAGATGCCGACCCGCATGCGCACCGCCCCGCCGGCGGCCGTGTCGAAGCCCACCCAGCCGCCGGAGCCCTTGCCGGCCCGGTCCGCGCCGGTGAGGTAGCCCTCTCCCCCGGTGGCCGTGGTGCCGCCCGGGGTGACGGTCGCGTTCTGCCAGGTACCGGTCCGGGCGAAGTCACGGTCGAACACCGCGCTGAAGTAGAGCCGGTAGTACGAGCGGCGGTTGGGGTTGGTCGCCCCGCCACCGTTGCCCCGGCGCCCGCAGAAGCCGCCGGTGAGCACCGACCCGGTGACCGTACGGCTGCCGCCGTCGATGGTGATCTCGGCGTCCTCGCTGCCGTTGAGCGAGTTGGACGTGCGGAACAGCAGGTTGGCGGCCGAACCGGTGGGGAAGGTGAAGTCGCTGACGCCGGCCCGGGTGCTGACGGCGAGGTCGGTCCGCACGCCGTTGTCGAGCCCGACGGTGTACCGGCCGGGAGTGGCGGACTCGTTGGCGTGCGTGAACGTCGAGACGTACTGCTGATCACGGGTGTCCGCGGTGGGTGAGGTGGTGACATCCCCCACGTACGGCATGATCGGCACGTCCCCGGCCGCCCCCGGGTTGCAGCCCGCGCCGTTGACGTGGGTCAGGCTGAAGCCACGCACCTTGGTGACGTTGTACTCGTAGCCGTTGGCCGCGCCGGTGCTGGTCTGGTCGCCGTTTGTGCTGGTCGGGCTCCAGGCGATCATGCCGAACGGCCGGGTCGCGCCGGGCCACGTGTTGCCGCCGCGGGTGGTCCCGATGAACGGATCCACATAGCTCGCCGGATCGTCGACCAGCGGCACCACAGCGGGCGCGGCGGCGGCCGCCACGACCGGCGTCAGGGTCACGACCAGGACCGCTCCCACGACCCCGGCGAGCGCTGCACGAACACGAGACGTCGACATACGTGGACCCTACGACGAAGTTGATGATCACCGATGTTCGCCGGCCCGGCCGCCGGGTGAACGCTGCGCGAACCGTCATCCGCGCCGCCCGGCCAGCCACTGCTCGAAGGTCTGCGTGCCCCGCGGGCCGGGACCGGTGGGCAGCAGCCCGCCGCGGGCCATGGGCCCGGGCAGCCACAGCGGCACCACGGCACGCCGGCGGACGACGCCGGCCCGGACCACCCGCCGGGCCATGTCGGCCAGCGACTCCACCCGCGGCCCGGCCAGATCGGGCGCGGCCTTCTGCGGTTCGCCGCGGATCAGCTCGACAAGGGCCTCGGCAACCTCGCGTACGGCGACAGGCTGCACGGTCAGGCGGGGCACCAGGGCGACGGGTCCGGGCATCCGCTCGAGGATCTGCTCGGCGAACTCGTGGAACTGGGTCGCCCGCAGCACGGTCCACGGCACCGAGCCGCCCCGGATGATCTCCTCCTGACGCAGTTTGCCCTGGTAGTAGCCGGTGTGCACGCGGTCGATGCCGACGATGGACAGCGCGACGTGATGCCGTACCCCGGCCCGCGCGGCGGCGTCGAGCAGGTGACGCCCGGCCCGCTCGAAGAAGTCGACCGCCTCGGCGCGCTTCAGCGTCGTCACGTTGCTCACGTCGATGGTGGCGTCGACCCCGGCGAGCGCCGCGTCGAGCCCGGCGCCGGTCACGAGATCGACGCCGGCCGACCGGGCCAGCACCACCGGCTGGTGACCGGCGTCCTTCAGCGCCTGGACGACGTGGCGGCCGGTCAGACCCGTGCCGCCGGCCACTGCGACCTTCATGCTCGTACTCCTTACGTTCGTCGTTGTCATGAGGACGAGGGCGCGCCACCGGACGTGACAGGTCATGGCGGCGGGTCGCCGCGAGCCACGACCGCGAGACCCGAGCCGGTGTTGACGGCGGCGAGGTCACCGCCCCGATCGGTACGCAGGATCCGCGTCCCGCCTCGGCTCAGCCGCGCGAGCAGGGAGGTGTTCGGGTGCCCGTAGACGTTGCCGGCCCCGACCGACACGAGCCCCACGGCCGGGTCGACAGCGTCGAGGAACTCCGGCAACTGGTACGCCGAGCCGTGGTGCGCCACCTTGAGCACGTCGGCGCGTACCGCTGAGGGTCCGAGGTGGTTGAGCAGGGCCTGCTGCTCCTCGGTCTCGGCGTCACCGGGCAGCAGCACCGTGCGGCCGTCGAGCCGGGCCCGCAGCACCAGGGAGTTGTTGTTCGGGTCGGAATTGGTGCCGTGCAACGGCTCGTACGGCCCCAGCACAGTCAGCGCGAGCCCACCCACCGTGTACGACCAGCCCGGCCCCACCGCGAGCATCGGCACACGGGCACCGGCAGCCTGCGCGGCGACGAGGGCACGGCCGCCCGGTGGTTCCGGCCAGTCCGGCGTGATCACGCCCAGGACGGAGCGGTTGCGGAAGACGCCGGCGATCCCGCCGATGTGATCGACGTGGAAGTGACTGACGACGAAGAGCACAACCTGCTGAACGCCGAGCCGCCGCAGGCAATGGTCGACGGGGGTCGGCTCCGGCCCGGCATCCACCACGACTGCTCGGCCGGCCCCGGCGGGCAGCACGATCGCATCGCCCTGGCCGACCGCGCAGGTGACGATCAGCCAGCGCGGCGGCGGCCACCCCGACGCGATCAGCCGTACGGGCAGGGCCCCGAGCATCGCCCCGACCGAGACAACCGCCACCAACCGCCGGATCAACGGCCGCCGTACGGCGATGAGCAGCGCCACCGTGACCACGGCCAGCAGCAGCGCGCCGAGCACCCCACCGGGCCACGGCAGCGCACCGGCGGGCACCCGGGCGCCGTAGGTCGCCACCAGCACCAGCCACCGAGCGGGCCACTGTCCCAGCCAGGCGGCGAACTCGGCACCGACCGGCCAGACGGGCGACAGCACAGCGGCGGAGACCCCGAACAAGGTGGCGGGCGCGATCGCGGGCACCACAAGCAGATTGGCGGGTACGGCGACCAGGCTCACGAAGTTCGAGATTCCGGCGACGACCGGGCCACACGCGACCTGCGCAGCGGCGGGCACTGCCAACGCCTCAGCGGCCAGCAGCGGCCATCCCCGGCGCCGGAGGGCGTCCCGCCACTTCGGCGCGAGCAGCAGCAGGCCGCTGGTCGCCAGCACGGACAGCGCGAAGCCGATGTCGCCCGCGAGTTCCGGGTCGACGACGATCAGCACCGCCACCCCGGCGGCCAGGGCGGGCAAGGCGGCGCGCGGACGCCCGGCGGCCAGCCCGATCAATCCGATCGCTCCCATCGCGGCGGCCCGCACGACGCTGGGTGACGGCCGCGCGAGGATGACAAAGCCGACCAGCGCGACGGCACAGACCAGGGCGGTGAGCAGCGGCCCGGCCCGCGTCCACCGCACTGCGAACAGCACCACCCCGAGGATGATCGCCACGTTCGCGCCGCTGACGGCGTTCAAATGAGTCATGCCGGTCGCGCGGAAGTCCTCCTCCAGCGCGTCGTCGAGCCGGCTCGTGTCGCCGACGACCAGGCCGGGCAGCAGACCGCCGACGTCGTCCGGCAGCGGCGCACAGGCCCGTTGCAGACCGGCACGCAGCGTGCCCGCGGCGCGCTGAGCCCACGACGAACGCCCGTGCAGCAGGGGCGGGTCTTTCACCGACAGGACGGCAGCCCGTAGGTCGCCGCCACGCGGTGCCATCAGCCGGCCTTTGACCGAGGCACGCTGGCCGGGCAGCAGCGGTTGCCAGGCCGGATCGGAGCCCAGCACGAGTGCCCGCACCGAAAGCCGCAGCCGCGACCCGTCCTCAGGAAACACCGAGGTCAGCTCGACCGCGACCAGATAGGTGGCCGGCAGCCCGGGCGACCCCCGCAAGGCCCGCGGATCATCCCGCACCACAAGATCCACTCGTACGGTGGCACCGGCCTCAACAAGCGCAGCAACCGGCCCGGCATCCCGGACACTGACCCGCGCGGCGGTCGCCACGGCCCCACAACCAGCGCCGAGCAAGGCAGCGGCAACCAGCCAGCGCACCGCCCCGCGTCGTGAGTCATCGGAGGCACGCGGTATGCGGTGGATCAGGGCTGTGCCTGCGGCCGCCGCCAGCGTCGCAGCGCCGAGGATGAGACCCCAGCGCGCGGACAGGTAGAGCGAAGCCAGCGCCGCGAGCCACAGCGCAACCGCGAAGCTCGCCAGCCGGAGATCCGGTGCCCGATCCTCTGACGGACGGTTACCGACCACACGCGAGCCTGGGGCGCCAGCCTGGCGGCTCACACGGTCACCAGGTCTTTGAGTTGTTCGTAGCGGGCTGCGCCGATGCCACTCACCTGGCGGAGGTCGCTGACCGCTTTGAAGCCGCCCTGGGCATCGCGGGCTTCCAGGATGCGCTGGGCCAGCACCGGTCCCACACCGGGGAGCGTGTCCAGGTCGGCGAGGGTGGCGGTGTTGAGGTTGATCGGCCCGGCGCCAGGTTGCCCCGGCGCTCCGGGCCCGGCAGCGGCTGTCGGCGCAGCGCCCGGCGGGGGCGTGACGCCGACCATGATGAGTTCACCGTCGGCGACCTTCCGGGCCAGGTTGAGCGGCGCCACGTCGACGCCGGGGCTGGCGCCGCCGGCCGCTTTCAGGGCATCTGCCACCCGGGCACCCGGCGGTAGTTCGACGAGTCCGGGTTTGCGGACCTTGCCACCGACTGCCACGACCACTGCGGCCGGGGCGGACGGCTTGGCGCCTGGTCCGCCCGGAGCGCTGGTCGCTGGTCCGGCTGCATCCGAGTCGTTCGAGAGGGAGGCGTCCGCGGCGGCGGGGTCGATGCCGGGCGGAGCTACCGGATCAACCCGCGGACGGGCCCGCCACGCCAGCAGGGCCGCGATCACGACCACGAGGATCGTCACCGCGGCCAGCGCCTTCACACCGCGTCGGCCGGGATCGAAGGCGCCGAGACGCGAACGCGGAGCGCTGTCGAACGCACCGGCGCCGGTCAGGGGTTCTTCCCCGGGGTGTTCGTCGTCGGCATCGGGCCCGAACAGGGCAGGCGGCCGCAGTGGTTCGGCGGGAGCCCACGGCGGCCGAGTCGCCAGATCTTCGGGGGCGGGGATGGGCGGCGGCGCAGGCGGGCTGGCCGCGGCGACAACAGGACGCGGCTCGTCACGAGGCTGCAGCGTCACGTCATCCGGCCAGCCCGGCAACAGATCGTTCCAGGTGAGCGGTGGCCCACCGGGCACCGGCCAACCACCATCCCCGTTCTCCGACCCGGCCCTCTGCGGAGGCGACGACGAGGCGGCCTGGTGGACCAAGCCCGGCTCTGGATCTTGCGATGAGGGTGGTGGTGGCTCGGGAGGAACAGCGGCAGCGCGATAGAGCGGTTGGTCCGAAGCGCTGGGCTCGGACGAATCCCCGGCAACGGAGGACGCCCCCGAACCAGGAAGCCCGCCGGGCAACCGCCTCGGCGGCGTGGCCCACGGCGACCCGGAAGGCCGCGAAGATCCCACAGACCCTGACGCCGGCCGGCCACGCACCGGCGCCAGGACCGTTCGCAGCCTGGCACTGACTTCCTCGGGATTCCTCGCGTCACGCACCGGCCGAAATTAGGCCTCAGCACCCCTCCGCCGCCCCGCCCCCTGTGGATAAAAAGGGACTGTGGATAACCTCCGGCGACCTCCCCCGCTTTGCTAGACATGGCGCTGTGACAGTTACCGACCTGACCGAGGCCACCGTCCGGCTACGGGCCGCCGGCTGCGTCTTCGCCGAGGATGAGGCTTCCGTGCTCGGCAGCGCCGCCACCGATCCCGCGCATCTCCGCGAGCTCGTCGATCGCCGGGCGCTGGGCGAGCCTTTGGAGCAGGTCGTCGGTTTCGCCGACTTCTGCGGCGTACGGGTCCGGCTGCGCCCCGGCGTCTTCGTGCCCCGCGTCCGCAGTGAGCTGCTCGTGCACACCGCCCTGGCCGAGCTCGGGACGCCCGGCAAGACCGTGGTCGACCTCTGCTGCGGTTCCGGTGCGCTCGGCCTCGCCGTGCGCGAAAAGGCCCCGGCCATCCGCCTGGTCGCCGCCGACAGCGACCCCGTCGCCGTGGCCTGCGCCCTGGACAACCTCGGCGGGGACGTCTTCCAGGGTGACCTCTTCGCGGCCCTGCCCGCGGAGCTGCGCGGTCACGTGGACGTCCTGCTGGCCAACGTTCCCTACGTCGCCACCGAGCACCTGGCCCTGCTTCCCGCCGAGGCCCGCCTGCACGAGCCCCGCACAGCCCTGGACGGTGGCGCGGACGGGCTCGATGTCTTCCGTGCTGTCGTCGCCGGTGCCGCCGGCTGGCTCGCCCCCGGTGGGCTGCTGCTGTCCGAGATCACCGAGGCGCAGACCGAGGCCGCCGTCGCAGCTGTGCGGGCCGCGGGTCTGAGTGCGGGCGTCGTCGACGATGAGGATCTGGAGGCGCGTGCTGTCACCGGTCGGTGGTCGGAACTTCCAGCAGTAACAGCCCTGCGATAAGGTCAGCGGCCGATGCCGGGGGGCATAGCAAGGAGGCACTGCGCGTGGGGTTTTTCCGCAGGGTCGCCCGGGCTCGGCTGGCCAGCCAGGTCATCAGAAGGCTGCGCCGTGCCGGGTTCGCCGACGCCCGATACCACTCGGCGACCTTTTCGGTAAGTTTCACTCCGGACGGTGACGACGTTCCGAGTGTGCTTCAGCTCGACGGACTGCTGGCGCAACGGTCACGGGGACGCCGGCGCCGGGTCGACCGTTTCGTCGCCGGGTTCCTGCGCAATCCCGGCCTCCCCGTGGACTGGCATGCGGCCCGTCCGCTGCTGCGGCCGGTGCTCCGGGGGGTGACCACGCCCTCGGACGTCAGCGCGCCGCTGAGGCGGCCCGCGCTGCCGTTCCTGGCCGAGTTCGTCGTGGTGGACCACCCCGAGACGATGACGTACGTGTCCGTCGACAACGGCTGGGGTGTCGACGCCGACGAGGTGTTCGCGGCCGCACGGGCCAATCTGACCGCGGCGAAGCTGCTGGGCAAGGCCACAGAGCCGGTCGTGGTCCAGTTCATCGACGACGGCGACTCCTACTGGACGTCACATCTGCTGCTCGACGGGTGGCTGGCCGGGCTCGCCGGGCAGGTCGGCGGGGAGCCGGTCGCCTTCGCGCCCGATCGGGGCACGCTGCTGGTCACGGCCGACAACAGTGATCACCTGCCGGGGTTGTTCGCGCAGGCGGAGGCGATCTATCTGGCGTCGCCGCGGGCGATCACCCCGATGGCGTACGTGAGTGACGCCGACGGGCGCACGGTGCCTTACCGGGCGGCGCCGGGCTCACCGTACGAGCTCTGTGTGCGGCGGGCGCAGGGGGTGCTGGCTGCGCGGGAGTACGCCCGCCAGGCGGAGCAGTTGCCGCTGGCGGCGGAGTTGCTGATCGCGGACAACGGTCGCACCCGGGCGTTGTGGCCGCAGGACGGGCCGGCGCTGCTGCCGGTGGCCGACGAGGTGCAGGTCGGCGAGTCCATCCGGCCGTGGCGGGAGGTCGCACCGCACCTGACCGAGGAGGCGCTGACACCCCCGCGCTGGCGCGGCGAGAGCTGGCCCAAGGACCCCGGGCCGGACTGACCCCCGCGAAGACAGCCGGCGCCTGGCGAAAGCCGGCCGTGGGAGGCGGGGCCACGGGGCAAAGGCGGCCCCAGCCACCTCAGACGCGCCGGTGCACGACGACCCCGGCGACTCCCGGCCCGACGTGGGCCGCGACCACCGCCCCGATCTCCGTGATGTAGCAGTCCCGGAGCCGGTCACCCAACCGCATGGTCACCGCGTCGGCCAACGACGCCGCCCGGTCCGCCGCACCCAGGTGGTGCACCGCGATGTCCACCTCCCCCTCACCGGAGGCCTCCACCGTCAGATCCACCAGCCGGGCCAGCGCCCGGCCCGCGGTACGCACCTTGTCGCGCACCACGATCGACCCGTCCACCACGTGCAGGATCGGTTTGACCGACAGAGCCGTCCCCAGCAGCGCCGACGCCGCGCCGATCCGGCCGCCGCGGCGCAGGAACTCCAGGGTGTCCACGTAGAAGAGCGTGCTGACCTGGGCGGAGTGATCGACCGCGGCCTGGCGTACCGCTTCCAGGGTCGCGCCGGTGCCGGCCACCGTGCTGGCGCCCAGGGCAGCGAAGCCCAGGCCCATCGCCGTGGTGCCGCTGTCCACGACCTGGACCAGCGGTCCGACCTCCCCGGCCGCGAGCACGGCGGCGTCGTAGGTGCCGGAGAGCTGCGAGGACAGGTGCACGGAGACGATCCCGTCCGCGCCGGCGTCGAGCAGCCGGCGGTACGCGGCCACGAACTGCTCCGGCGCCGGCCGTGAGGTGCTCACCGTGACCCGCCGCTGGCCCAGCGCACGGGCCACGTCGGCCGGGGAGATCTCGGATCCCTCCAGGCCCTCCTCGCCGTTGATCACGACGGTGAGCGGGACGACGGTGAGATCGTACGTCCCGCTCAGCTCGGACGGCAGGTACGCGGTGGAGTCGGTGACGACCGCGACGGGCATGCGGGCACCGTAGCCGATGGTGGCCTAGTTCGCGCGGAGGGTGGTGACGATGAACGGCGTGCCCTGCTGGCAGGTGGTCATCATGCCCTGCTCGACGCGGCCCGTGACGGTGACCGAGGCACCGGCCTTGGCGGCGGCGCGCTGCGCGGGATCGTTGATGATCAGCAGGTGGTCGTCGAGGAGCAGGCAGTTCGGCTCGACCCCGGCCGCGATCGTGCCGGTGAGCGTGGTGGTGGCGCCGGCCGAGGGCTTCACGGGTGCTGACTCCTCGGTCGGGGCGGGCGGCGCGGATGAGGCCGGTGGCGCGGAGGGCGCCGAAGCCGGCGCACCGGCGGAGTCGCCGTTGGCGCAGCCAGCGAGGGCCAGGGCGACGAGCAGAGGCAGGCTGATGCGTCGGATAGTCATGGTGGTTGGACGCTACCCGCTGCCCCGCCCGTTCCCGGCACCGGAGATCAAACTGGCGGCGGGACGGGACGGTCGCCGAACGGGCCCACGTTGTAGCTGCCGAGCTGCCAGCCGCGTTCCTCGTCGTGGGTGAGCTCCGCCCAGTGGCAGTTCTGCAGGGCCCGCAGCGTGCGCAGCTGCTCGCGGGGCCAGCCGAGCAGGTGCCCGATGCCGGAGCGCGCGGCCGCGCCGTGGGTGGCGACGACGATCGTGCTGTCCGGCGGCACCCGGTCGGCCGCGGCCTGCAGCGCGTCGGCGACGCGCTTGCCGAGGTCGTCCAAGGTCTCCACGTCGCCGCCGATGACGTCGGCGCCGGCCCGCCAGCGGGCGTGCTCCTCCGGGCGGGTCCGGGCGACCTCGGTAATGGTAAGGCCTTGCCACTGGCCGAACGAGCGCTCACGCAGCCGCTCGTCGTAGCTCACCGAGAGGCCGGTCAGGGCGGCCAGCGCCGCCGCGGTGTCCGCGGCGCGGCTCAGGTCGCTGGCGACCAGCGCCGTGGGACGCAGCCGGACCAGCAGCTCGGCGGCGTCGACGGCCTGTTGCCGGCCGAGCTCGTTCAGCGGCACGTCGGTCTGGCCCTGGACGCGGTTGCCCGCGTTCCAGTCCGTGTTGCCGTGCCGCCAGACGATGAGGCGAGTGGTCATGCCGCGCCGGAGGAGGCGTCCGCCTCAGCGAGGTCACGATCCACGAACTCGATGGTCGGGCAGTCCTTCCACAGCTTGTCGAGGGCGTAGAACTCCCGCTCCTCGGCGTGCTGGATGTGGATCACGACATCGATGTAGTCGAGCAGCACCCAGCGGCCCTGTCGCTCACCCTCGCGACGGACAGGCTTGGCCTTCTCGGGCAGATTGAGCAGGGCTTCCTCGATGGCGTCGACGATCGAGCCGACCTGGCGCTCGTTGGCCGCCGAGGCGATGACAAACGCGTCGGTGATGTAGAGCTGGTCGGCGACGTCGATCAGGACGATGTCCTGGGCCTTCTTGTCGGCCGCGGCCTGCGCGGCGGTCAGCGCGAGCTCGCGGGCGCGTTCGGTGACGGGCACCGGTCTCCCCTCGTTCGGTTTCAGAGTTACCAGCCTCTCATACCGGTATGACATCCCTACTCGGATGAATGGCCATAAACCGGACCTTCGGCCCGATAAAGTCCACGCTTTGCGATGTACTGCACCACACCATCGGGTACCAGATACCAGACCGGCTCCCCGTCGGCCACGCGCTGGCGGCAGGCGCTGGACGAGATGGCCATCGCCGGCACCTCGACGAGCGTCACCGTGTCGGCCGGCAGGTGGGCGTCGGAGAGCTCGAAGCCCGGGCGGGTGACCCCGATGAAGTGCGCCAGCGAGAGCATCTCGAGGGCGTCCTTCCAGGAGAGGATCTTGGCGAGCGCGTCCGCGCCGGTGATGAAGAACAGGTCCGCCGAGGCGCCGAAGACGGCGTTCAGGTCGCGCAGGGTGTCGACCGTGTACGTCGGCCCGTCGCGGTCCACGTCGGCCCGGCTGACCTGGAAGCGCGGGTTGGAGGCGGTGGCGATCACCGTCATCAGGTACCGGTCCTCGGCGGGGCTCACCGTGCCCTTCTGCCAGGGCTGCCCGGTCGGGACGAACACCACTTCGTCGAGGTCGAAGCGGCTCTGCACCTCGCTCGCCGCCACCAGGTGACCGTGGTGGATCGGGTCGAACGTGCCGCCCATGATCCCGATTCGTCGCCGCTCCCGCATCCGGCGAATCCTAGATCAGCCGTCGAGGCGCCGCCGAACGGCGGTGAGCAGCGCGGCGGCGGTGAACGGCTTCTCCAGCAGCGCCACCCCCGGTTCCAGCGTGCCCTGCGAGGCCAGCACCGGCTGGGCGTACCCGGACATGTAGAGCACCCGGGTGTCGGGCCGCACGCAGACCAGCCGCTCGGCCAGCTCCTTGCCCAGCATGCCGGGCATCACCACGTCGCTGACCAGCAGGTCGATGGTGCCCTCGTGCACGGCGGCGAGCTCCAGGGCCTGCGCCCCGCCGTCGGCGGTCAGCACGTGGTAGCCCGCCCCCGACAGGATCCGGCCCGCCACGTCGCGCAAAGCGTCCTCGTCCTCGACCACGAGCAGCGTCTCGCCGTGCCCGGCGGTGCCGACGGGTTCGGGCGCGGGCGCGACCGATTCCTCCTCCGACGCGCCGGCCGGCAGCAGGATCGTCACCGTGGTCCCGAGGCCGGGCTCGGAGGTCAGGCTGACGCTGCCGCCGGCCTGGGTGACGATGCCGTAGACGGTCGCCAGGCCCAGCCCGGTGCCCTCGCCGCTGGCCTTGGTGGTGAAGAACGGCTCGAAGGCCCGCTCGATGACCTCGGGAGCCATGCCCTGACCGGAGTCGGAGATCCGCAGGCGTACGTAGTCACCGGGTGCGAGATCGGGATGGTCACCCACCCCCAGGCGCGAGGACGCGGTGTCGATGACCAGATTGCCGCCGGCCGGCATCGCGTCGCGGGCGTTGACCGCCAGGTTGACCAGGAGCTGCTCGATCTGGCCGGGATCGCAGGTGACCGACGGCAGTCCCGGGGCCGGCCGGGTGCTCAGCGTGATGTGCTCGCCGATCGAGGTGCGCAGCATGTCCTCGGTGTCCGCGATGACCGCGTTGAGATCGAGCACCCGGGGGCGTACGACCTCGCGGCGCGCGAACTTGAGCAGCTGATGGGTCAGGTCCGTGCCGCGCTGGCCGGCCCGGATGACCTGCCGGGCGTCGTCGGCGATCGCCTTCAGGTCGGGCGCCGGCGCCTCGGCCTCCTCGATCACGAAGTTGGCGTAGTTCACGATCACGCCGAGCATGTTGTTGAAGTCGTGCGCGATGCCGCCGGCCAGCTGCCCCAGCGCCTCGAGCCGCTGGTTGCGGTGTTCCTGCACCTCACTGCGCTGGCGTTCGGCCTCGGCCTGCAACCGCTGGCGCTCGGTCATGTCCCGGATCACCGCGACCGTGAGGCGGCCCTGCGGCGTCTGCACGCGCGACAGCGACGCCTCGGCGGGGAAGATCGTGCCGTTACGCCGGCGCACCTTGAGGGCCAGCGTGCCCATCAGGCTGGTGCCCGGCCCGCGATCGTCGGCCTCGCGGCGCAGCCCGGCCAGCTCCGGCACCCGCTCGGCGTCGGGCAGCAGCGTGTCGGCGCGCAGACCCACCATCTCGCCGCGGGGCCAGCCGAAGACATCCTCGGCCCGGTCGTTGACCAGGACGATGCGCCCCTCGTCCATCACCAGGATCGCGTCCGGTGCGGCCTGCAGCAGACCACTGGACAGCTCCTCGGACCACTCCACCAGCCCCCACCCCCGTTAAGCCGAGGCTAACGGCTCGAACAGGGGACAACGGGCGGAATCCGCTATCCCCGGGCAACCAGGGCACGCCGGACGTCGTCGTCGCCGTCCGTGACGACCCGCCGCAGGATGGCCGAGAGGTCCGGCGTCGCCAGCAGCTCCGCGGCCAGCTCCCTGGTCCGCGGGCTGACGGCCACCGACGGGTACGCCGCGACGGCCACCCGTTCCCCACTCATCCCGGTCCGCCGCCGCAGCATGCCCGGCATTTCGGCAAAATAACGGGCAACATAGTCGGCCGTCAGGTCGAGCTGCTCCGGCTGCCAGAAGCCGTGCGCGGTGGCCTCCAAGATCCGATTCGAGGCGGACATGTCGTTGACGATCAGATCCCAGGCGCGGGCCTTGGCGTCGGCGTCCGGCAGCGCGGCCCGGCAGCGCGCCGCCTGCTGCTCACCGGTGGCGCTCAGATCGGCCGCCAGCGCCGCCTCGATCTCGTCCGACCCGGCTTCCCCCAGCACGACCAGCCGGTACAGGATGAGCCAGCGCAGGTCGTCGTCGACGGTCACGCCCTCCGGCACGCTCTCGCCGGCGAGCCAGCCGCGCAGCCGGGGCACGTCGGCACTCGCGCCGATCAGGCCGCGCACCGCGGCGAGCTGACGCGAGCTGCCCGGCTCGGCCGCGGCCAGCAGCCGGTCGCTGGCCTGGGCCAGCATCTCCAGGGCGGCGGGCCGGGTCTCCGGGGCCGGATAGCGGTCCACCAGCGTCCGGGTCATCCGCAGCACGTCCTCGACCAGCGCCACCTCCCGCTCGACCGGCAGGGCGGCCAGGACCAGCGTGACCAGCTCGGCGACCGGCCGCTCGCCGTCGACGACGGCGTCGAGCGTCGCTCCCCAGAGCAGCGCCCGGGCCAGCGAGTCGTCCAGCAGGGGCAACATCAGCGGTACGGCGTCAGCCGACGCCTCGTCCAGCCGGATCTTGGCGTACCCGAGGTCGCCGTCGTTGACCAGCAGCAGCTCGGCGACGGGTTCCCCGGTCAGCTCGGGCAGCGGGGTCCGGCCGCCGTCCACCGCCGGATCGAGGTCCACCTCCAGCAGCCGGCGCCGGACCACGGTCCCGTCCGGCCCGCGGTCGTAGAGCCCGACGCCGATCCGGTGCGGCCGCAGGGTCGGATAGTCCTCCGGCGCGGTCTGCACGAGGCTGACGGCCGTGTAGTGGCCGCTCTCGTCCCGCTCGACCTCGGCGCGCAGTGTGTTGACCTGGGCGCGGCGCAGCCAGACGTCGGCCCAGGCGGTCAGATCCCGGCCGGAGGCCTTCGAGAGGGCGGCGAGCAGGTCGGCCAGGGTCGCGTTGCCGTACGCGTGCGCGGCGAAGTGCTCGTTGAGCCCGGCCAGGAACGCCTCGTCACCGACCCAGGCGACGAGCTGGCGCAGCACCGCCGCGCCCTTGGCGTACGAGATGCCGTCGAAGTTGAGCAGGGCCAGCGCGGTGTCGGCGACGTCGCTGGGGGCCACCGGGTGGGTGGACGGGCGCTGGTCGGCGCGCATGCCCCAGGCCTTGCGCTGCATCGCGAACGTCGTCCAGGTGCCGGTGAACGCGGTCGCCTCGGCGGTGATCCGGGTGCCGAGGTACTCGGCGAAGGACTCGTTCAGCCACAGGTCGTCCCACCAGGCCATGGTGACCAGGTCGCCGAACCACTGGTGGGCCATCTCGTGCGCGATGACCATGGCGCGGTGCTCACGCTCGCTGTCGGTGACCGCCGACCGGTGGATGAACTCGTCGCGGAACACCACCAGCCCGGGGTTCTCCATCGCGCCGAAGTTGAACTCGGGGACGAAGGCCTGCTGGTAGTGGCCGAACGGGTAGCGCACCTCGAAGATCTGGTGATAGCGGTCCAGGCACTGCTTGGTGACAGTGAAGATCTCCGCGGCCTGCTCGTCGAGGTGCTCGGCGAGCGCCTGACGGCAGTAGAGGGCCAGCGGGATGCCGTCGTGGGAATCGGTACGGCAGTGGTACGGCCCGGCGATCAGCGACACGAAGTACGTCGACAGCGGCTTGGTGGCGGCGAAGCGGAACCGCCCGCCGTCGGCCGCACCGGCCGGCTCCCCGTTCGCGGCGACGAGCCAGCCGTCGGGGGCGGTCACGGCCAGCGTGAAGGGCGCCTTGAGGTCGGGCTGGTCGAAGCACGGGAAGATCCGCCGGGCGCCGTCCAGGAACATGTGGGCGTACAGGTAGACGCGGCCGTCGGCGGGGTCGGTGAAGCGGTGCAACCCCTCCCCCGTGTTCGAGTACGCCATCAGGGCCTCGACAACCAGCTCGTTCTCCCGCGCCAGGCCGGTCAGCGCGAGCCGCTCCTCGGCGAGCGCGGCGGGGTCCACCGGCGTGCCGTTGAGCGTGGCCGACACCAGCTCGGCCGGCTCCAGCTCGGCGAACGTCGTGGTACCCGGCTCGGCGGTGAAGCGCACCAGCGTCCGGGAGCGGAAGGTGTCACCCTCGGCGGTCAGGTCGAGGTCGATGTCGTACCCGGTGACGGTGAGGGTGGCGGCCCGGGCGGTGGCCTCGGCGCGGGTCAGGCTCGGCATTCGCCCATCATGCCGGTCCGGTGATGACGACGCAGTTCTCCGCCCGGCGGGGCGAGAAACTCGTCACTGCGGCTCAACCGGCAGCCGGGCGCGCCGACGGGAGAAACGTGCGAGGAACAGCTGGGCGGCCCGATGCGGACGGCTTCACGATGGTGGAGGTCATCGTCGCCCTCGCGCTGATCAGCGTGATGATGGCGGCGCTGGGGACGTACTTCGTGTCGTCCATGCGTACCAGCCGCTATCAGGCCCAGGTCCAGACCGCGACACGCCTCGCCCAGAGCGGGATGGAGCAGGCCCGCGGCTTCGGCGGGCCGGCCTTGCTGGTCGGCCGCAAGCAGTGCGGCACCTGCGTGAACGTCAGCGGCTTCGACACACTGGGCTATCTGAGCAGCACCACCCGCTGGGATGCCAAGGTCATCGGGGTCACCCCGACCGTCCCGCTGCCCGACGTGGCCGAGTCCTTCACCGTCGGCAACGTCGTCTACTACCGGTACTGGTTCGTGGGCCGGTGCTGGCAGGCCCTGGCCGGCGGGGTGTGCGGCACGTCCGCCACGCTGCCCGTGGCCATGGTCCGGCTGGTCGTCGGGGTGGCCTGGTTCGGCCCGGAGTGCCGCTGGACGATCTGCATCCGGGCCTCGTCGTCGCTGTTCAGCGCGAACGCCGCCGACCCGGTGTTCGCGCAGTGAGCCCGCTCTGGTGGCGCGCCGACGACCGCGGCTCGCTGCCCATCGCCGTGCTGCTCATCACCATTGGGATGGGCCTCAGCGGCCTGCTCGCCGCCACCGTCAACGCCCAGATCAAGAGCACCCGGTCGACCGTGCACAGCGCGGAGGCGATCGACGCGGCGCAGAGCGGCCTCGACGTCGCGCTGGGCCACATCCGGCTGGCCACCGCGGCCGACGGCTCCGGCGACTTCCGCAAGCTGCCGTGCGGGCCGTTCACCGGCGCGGTCAACAGCGGTACGGACCAGACCTACAGCGTGACGATCGCCTACCTGACCACCGAACCGCCGGCCGGCAACACCGCCTGGGCCCAGGCCAACAAGCTGGCCTGCGCCGGCACTTACCTGGCCGCGGGCTCACCGATCTACGTCCAGCTGTCGTCGGTCGGCAAGGCCCTGAGCACCGGCTCGCCGCGCACGGTCACGGCCACCTACACCCTGCACAGCAAGACCCGGGAGAACGTCGCCGGCGGGCTGATCCACCTGTACGGCCCGCACAACCCCGATCTCTGCTTCGCCGCGCCCGGCCCCAAGCCAATGGCCGGTGACCCGGTCACCATGCAGCTCTGCGACAACAGCGCCGACGCCCAGCAGTTCGCGTACGAGTCGGGCCTGAACCTGGTGCTGGTGTCCTCGCGCACCGACGGCTCCAAGGGCATGTGCCTCGACGCCGCCCCGATCGACCGCCAGCAGGTCCTGTTCCAGCCGTGCGCGGCGACGCCGGTCCCGCGCCAGCAATGGAGCCTCAACGACCGGGCCAACTTCGAGGGCACCACCAACGGCGTGGACCTCAACGGCCAGTGCTTCCACCTGACCTCCCCCGGCACCGTGGGCAGCACCATCGAGCTGCACGCCGAGACCGCCGACCCCGCCGGCACCTCGCAGTACGACCGGGCCTGCTACAGCGACTACACCGACAGCCGCAGCTTCGCGCCGGACGCCGCCGTCGGGACCGGCCGGGCCGGCCCGGGCACCGAGCAGCTGGTCAACTTCCAGCAGTTCGGCCGCTGCCTGGACGTCTCCGGCGACGACGTGAACGCCGGTTTCCTGGTCATCTGGCCGTGCAAGCAGAAGCCCAGCGGCGCCATCCAGTGGAACCAGGTGTGGCACCTGCCGGCCGTGCCCGCCGGCGCCACCAGCGCCACCGGCCGGATCTGGTTGCACAACGACAAGGACAACCAGGACTACTGCCTGACCAGCCCGGGCTCGACCGGCGCCGGGAAATACGTGACGGTCCAGCTCTGCCCGGCCACCATCGGGCCGGCGATGACCTGGACCCGGTACGCGGCCACCGGCGTGTTCGCCACGGCGTACCGGATCGAGTCCACCTATCAGGCACCGAGCGGGCAGACGTGGTGTCTCACCGGCACCGGGAGCACCGACTACTGGCAGGGGCACGGCGATGTCAGCAAGGCCGTGATGGCCACCTGTGACGGCTCGACGCTGCAGAAGTGGAACGCCAGCCCGACGGTGCTCCAGGCGGCGCTGCGCGACATCACCGAGAAGTGACCGCCGCCAGCGACTTCTCGAAACACACGCTGAACGGGTTGCCGACGTACTCGCCGAAGACCGGGATCGGCACGTAGCCCGCCGAGCGGTACAGGCTGATCGCCGCCGGCAGGTAGGTGCCGGTCTCCAGGCGCAGCACCGGCCGGCCGTCGGCCAGCGCCTCCTCCTCCAGCGCCACGATGAGCTGGCGGGCGATGCCCCGGCCGCGGAACGCCGGTCGCACGTACATCCGCTTCAGCTCGGCCACGCCGGGCTCCAGCGGCTGCCACGCCCCGCACGCCACCGCGCGCCCGTGCAGCACGACGACCAGGTACGCCGCGTTGTCGTGCGGCATGTAGACCACGCCGTCGACGCCGCCGTCGGCCTCGCTCAGCTCCTTCTGCTGCGCGATCACCAGGGCGGCCAGTTCGGCGTCGGACGAGGCACGCGATTCGATCAACACGCTGGACACCTTAGAACGGGTCCGTTTCCGCCGGGTTGCGGGGATCTGGCCGAGACCCGGCGGAAAGACCTACTCGTCGTCGCCGAACTCGTCGTCCTCGACCAGCACCGGCTTCGACGCCATCGAGACCGACGACACCGTGCCGTCGGAGGACATGTGCAGCAGCTCGTCGTCGCCGCGGACCCGGCGGGCCCGGCGGGCCGCCAGCCGCGCGGCTGCGCTGGCCCGGGTGTTGGTCTCCTCGAGCCGGATGTCGGTGCCGCGCGGGCCGGAGATGTACTCGCCCGTGTTCGGCTGCCAGTCGAACTCGCGGTCGCCGATCCGGACCGGATCCCCGGCCTTGGCGCCCTGCTTGGCCAGCGCCGCCTCGACGCCGAGGCGGTCGAGCCGGTCACCGAGGTAGCCGATCGCCTCGTCGTTCTCGAAGTTGGTCTGCCGGACCCAGCGCTCGACCTGGGAGCCGCGGACGACGTAGACGCCGTCGCTGTCGACCTCGATGGTGAAGCCCTTCTCGTCGACCGCGCGGGGCCGGACCACGGCCCGGGTCGCCTCGGGAGCCGGCTTGGCCAGCCGGTGCGCCGCCACGGTCTCGGCCAGCGCGAAGATCAGCTCCTTGAGGCCCTCGCGGGTCACCGCGCTGACCTCGTAGACCGGCATGCCGCGGGCCTCGAGCTCGGGGCGCACCATCTCGGCCAGGTCGCGGCCGTCCGGGATGTCGATCTTGTTGAGCACGACCAGCCGCGGCCGCTCCTCCAGCCCCCCGTACGCCGCCAGCTCCGCCTCGATGGCGTCCAGGTCGGCCAGCGGGTCGCGCTCGATCTCGGGTGCGGCGGCGTCCAGCACGTGCACCAGCACCGAGGTGCGCTCGATGTGCCGCAGGAACTCCAGGCCCAGCCCCTTGCCGGTGGCGGCGCCCGGGATCAGGCCCGGGACGTCGGCCACGGTGAAGGTCTGGTCGCCGGCCTGCACGACACCCAGGTTGGGCACCAGCGTGGTGAACGGGTAGTCGGCGATCTTCGGCTTGGCCGCGGACATCACCGAGATCAGCGACGACTTGCCGGCCGACGGGAAGCCGACCAGGCCGACGTCGGCGACGCTCTTGAGCTCCAGCACGACGTCCAGCTGGTCACCGGGCTCGCCCAGCTCGGCGAAGCCGGGGACCTTGCGGCGCGCGTTGGCCAGCGAGGCGTTGCCCCGGCCGCCCCGGCCGCCCCGGGCGACCTCGAAGGTCGTGCCCTCGCCGACCATGTCGGCGAGCACCTCACCGTCGAGGGTCTGCACGACCGTGCCGTCGGGCACCTGCAGGACCAGGTCCCGGCCCTTGGCGCCGTCGCGGTTGGCCCCCATGCCACCGGTGCCGCTGGGCGCCTTGACGTGCGGGTGGAAGTGGAAGTCCAGCAGGGTGTGCTGCTGCGGATCCACGACGAGCGTGATGCCCCCGCCGTGCCCGCCGTCGCCACCGTCGGGACCCCCGAGCGGCTTGAACTTCTCTCTGCGGACGGAGACACAGCCGTGCCCGCCGTCACCTGCCTGCAGGTGCAGCACAACCCGGTCGACGAACGTAGCCACTGTGTTTTCCTACCTCAAACCCGAAAAGTAGAAGACACTGAGTTCTCCTACCTAAACCAGAAAAAGCAAACAGCGGGCCACAGACCCCGTGAGGTCCGCGGCCCGCTGTGACGTGATGCTTACTCAGCCACCGGCACGATGCTGATGGTCTTGCGACCCCGCGTGTGACCGAAGAGCACATTGCCCTTGGCCAGCGCGAACAGCGTGTCGTCGCCACCGCGGCCGACGAGCTCTCCCGGGTGGAACTTCGTGCCCCGCTGGCGGATGATGATCTCGCCGGCGTTGACCAGCTGGCCGCCGAACCGCTTGACGCCCAGCCGCTGGGCGGCGGAGTCGCGGCCGTTGCGGGAGCTGGACGCACCCTTTTTGTGAGCCATGGCTGCCCCTACTTCCCGCTCTTGATGCCGGTCACCTTGACGCGGGTCAGCGGCTGACGGTGCCCCTGGCGCTTGTGGTAACCGGTCTTGTTCTTGAACTTGTGGATCCGGATCTTCGGACCCTTGGTGTGCTCGGCGATCTCGCCGGACACCGTCACGCTGGCAAGCTTGGCCGCATCGGTCACCAGGTTGTCACCGTCGACGAGGAGCACCGCGGCGAGGGTCAGGGCGTCGCCGGGCACACCCGCGAGCTTCTCGACCTCGATCACGTCGCCCTCGGCAACCTTGTACTGCTTGCCGCCGGTCTTGACGATCGCGTACATCGACGCGGACTCCCTGAGACTTACGCAGCGAAAAAGCTGCTGGCGGATGAAACTGGATCCGGCATGCGCCCAGGCTTCCCGAGGGGGATGGACCAGGGCGCGCACGGAACAGGCGCACGAAAATGCGCCGTCAGAAAGACTACTTCATCGAACGCCCCGGACCCAAACCGGGGACCGCTCAGCTCGAACCACAGGCCTTGTCGAGGGTCTCCTGCAGTTTCGTGAGCCGGGCGGCGTCGATCTTCGTGACGTCGCCCTTGAGCGCGGTGACCTGCTTACCCATGTCCGCCAGCGCCGCCTTGAGGGCCGGCTCCGAGGCCAGCTTCGACATGTCCCGCAGCGCGTACGAGTAGTTCTCGACGTCTCGGGTGGTCTTGGCCTTGGCCTTGGCCACCTGGTCGGCGTCCTGCGCCGACTGGGCGTCGATGAGCAGCTTCAGGTCCTGCGCGAAGTTCTTGGCGGCGTCGCCGCCGGTCTTGGCGGCCTGCTGGCAGATCGCCGAGCTGTTGCCCGACAGCGCCGCGTCACCGGACTGCGGCGGGGCGGTGGCCGCGGCCGAGCCGGTGGTGCCGCCGCTGGCCGCCGGCGCCGCAGCACCCGAGGTGGCCGGCGTGGGCGCGGCAGTGGTGGCGGCGGGGTCGTCGGCCGAACAACCGGCGCCGAGCAGAAGAAAAGCGCCGCTCACAGCGGTCGCGCACAGCAGGCGTCGCATCGGGGATCGGTACTCCTCGCAGGTGGGGCTTGGGGGGATCACGAGGGTAGCCGAGATAGATCAGTGTGGCTGCGCCGGGCGGCCCGGGCAGGGAGATCCCCGCCGAGGCCGCCCGGCCACCACGCTTACGGGCGGGTCCGCCGCCGGGTGCCGCCGCGCCGCGAACGACGCCGGCCGCCCGCTCCCGCGCCCACGGGCTCGTCGTCGTCGCCGTCCTCTTCCTCGTCCTCCGCCGCGTCCGGATCGTCCGAGCCGGTCAGCTGGAGCGGCTCGGCCGGATGGGCCGCGCCGTTGGTCCCGGTGTCGTATCGGGAGAGGTCGTAACCACTGATGTCGTAGTCGTCGTCGGAGGCCGTGGTGGCCGCCGGCGCGGTGCGCGCCACGATCCCGGAACCCGCCGCGGCCGTACCGGTGGACTGGCCGGCCGGCAGGCCCGCCGTCTCCGCCGCCGGGTCCTCGGTCGTCCGGTCCTGGCTCGTCCGGTCCTGGGTCGTCCGGTCCTGTGCGCTGGGGACGGGCTCGGCCGCCACCGGCTCCACCGGAGCCGCCTGGGCGTCGGCCGCCGTCTCGGTCGTGACTTGCTCGGTCTCGGCCGGGACCGGCTCGTTGCCGCCGCCCCGCCGGCGCCGCGACTTGGTGCTCGGCTGCTGCGCCGGCGCCTCGGTGCGGGCCGCCGCGGCGACCGCCTTCACCTGGGTCGCCGCGCCCGGGACGCGCTTCTCCGGCACCGGCTCGGTGTGGATGATCAGGCCCCGGCCCTTGCAGTGGTCGCAGGTCTCGGTGAACGCCTCGAGCAGGCCCGCACCGATCCGCTTGCGGGTCATCTGGACCAGGCCCAGCGAGGTGATCTCGGTGACCTGGTGCTTGGTCCGGTCCCGGCCCAGGCACTCGGTCAGCCGGCGCAGCACCAGCTCGCGGTTGCTCTCCAGCACCATGTCGATGAAGTCGATCACCACGATGCCGCCGATGTCGCGCAGCCGCAGCTGACGCACGATCTCCTCGGCCGCCTCGAGGTTGTTACGGGTGACCGTCTCCTCGAGGTTGCCGCCGGCACCGGTGTACTTACCGGTGTTGACGTCGACCACCGTCATCGCCTCGGTGCGGTCGATGACCAGGTGACCGCCCGAGGGCAGGAAGACCTTGCGGTCCAGGCCCTTGAGGATCTGCTCGTCGATGCGCTTGTCGGCGAAGATGTCGGCCGTGCCGGTGTAGCGGTGCAGCCGGTCCAGCAGCTCCGGGGAGACCGACTCGAGGTAGCTCTCCACCTCGCCGTACGCCTGCTCACCCTGGATGACCACCTCGCGGAAGTCCTCGTTGAACAGGTCCCGGACCACCCGGATGACCAGGTCGGGCTCCTCGGACAGCGCCGCCGGAGCGTGCCCCTCGGCCGCCTTGGCCTGGATGTCGTCCCACTGCGCCTGCAGCCGCTTGACGTCGCGGGCCAGCTCGTCCTCGCTGGCGCCCTCGGCGGCGGTGCGCACGATGACCCCGGCGCCGTCCGGCACCAGCTTCTTCAGCACGTCGCGCAGGCGCTTGCGCTCGTTGTCGGGCAGCTTGCGGCTGATCCCGGAGGCGTTGCCGTTCGGCACGTAGACCAGGTGCCGGCCGGAGAGCGCGATGTGGCTGCTCAGCCGGGCGCCCTTGTGCCCGATCGGGTCCTTGGTGACCTGGACCAGCACCGAGTCGCCGGAGCGCAGCGCCTGCTCGATCGAGCGGGCCCGGCCCTCCAGCCCGGTGGCGTCCCAGTTGACCTCACCGGCGTAGAGCACGGCGTTGCGGCCGCGGCCGACGTCGACGAACGCCGCCTCCATGCTCGGCAGCACGTTCTGCACCTTGCCGAGGTAGACGTTGCCGACCATGGTCCCGGACGTGGTGCGCGAGACGTAGTGCTCCACGAGCACGCCGTCCTCGAGCACCGCGATCTGGGTCCGGTCGGGTTTCTGCCGCACGACCATGACCCGGTCGACCGCCTCGCGGCGGGCCAGGAACTCGGACTCGCTCAGGATCGGCGGACGGGTGCGGCGCTGCTCGCGGCCGTCCCGGCGACGCTGACGCTTGGCCTCCAGCCGGGTCGAGCCGGACACTCCCTGCACCTCGTCCGAGCGTTCGCGGGTGCGCGGCTCGCGGACCCGGACGACGGTGTGCACGCCGTCCTCGATGCCCCCGGTCTCGCTGTCCCCGGCGCCCTTGCGACGCCGGCGGCGCCGGCGGCGGGTGACCCCGTCACCGTCCTCGGCGTCCTCCTCGTCCTCGGCCTCGGCGTCCGCGGAACCCTCCGCGCCACCCTCGGCCTCAGCCTCGGCGTCGATGTCGTCGCCCTCGTCGGACGGGCCCTTGCCGCGGCCCCGGCCCCGGCGGCCACGACGACGGCGGCGGCGGCTGTTGCCGTCCTCGTCGAGCTCGTCGTCGGCGCCGTCCTCGATGTCGTCGGCGGTCTCGTCGATCTCTTCCAGCACGGGCTGCTCGACGACGTCGGCGACCTCGACCGGCTCCTCGGCGGCCGCACCACGGCGGCGGCGGCTGCGCATGGCCCGGCGCGGCGCCTCGGCGGGCTCCGGCTCGGTGACCTCGGCGGCGATCGGCTCGTCGGCCACGGTCTCGTCGGTGAGCGGCTCGTCGGCCACGGGCGCGACAACGGGAGCCGCGGCGGCACCACGCCGGGTGCGCCGGGTCGGCGCCGGCTCGGTCTCGGGCTCCGGCGGCATGAACAACACGGCCGGCGGCAGGGCGGCCTTGCGACTCCGGGTGCGGGGCGCGGGCGCTTCCTCGACCAGGTCGTCGTCGAGCGGCAGCACACCGATCACCGGCGCGACCGGCTCCACGACCGGCGGTGCGACGGGGGCGGCCTCGGCGACCGGCTCCTCGTCCGCAGCGGGCTCCACCACGGGCTCGACCGGCTCGGCAGCGGGCACGGCCTTCTTGCGGCGGCTGCGCACGGCCTTCACCGGCGCGACCGGCTCAGCGTCACTGAGCAGGCTCTCGGCCACCGCGGCGGAATCCTCGGCTATCGGCTCGGCCGCGGGGGCGGCAGCGGGCGCCGCCGCCTTGCGACGCCGGCGGGCCGGAGCCGCGGGGGCCTGCTCCACCGCCGCGTCGACGGCACCGGCGGCCTCGTCGGCGGCACCCGGCTCGGCGCCGGGCGCGTCCGCAGCCGGCGCGGCCGCGGGTGTCGCCTTCCGCCTCGGGGCACGCGTACGGCGCGCGGGAGTGGTGCTCTCGGCGGCATCGACGGGAGGAGTTGTGGCTCCGTCCCGTTCACCGCCCTCATTACGCTCGTTATCGAGCATGGGGCGCTCTCCAGTTCTGGCGGCCCCGGGCGCGGGTGAGCGCTGCCACGCAGGGTCGCCGCAAGTTTTTCGGCCCCGACCAGGTCGGACGGGCTGCCGAAGTCTGCCAACGTGGACGCCGACCGAATCGGTCAGAGCCCTCCGATGGTGGCGCCCTCGCGATCCGCTTCCAACGGATCGACGATCTCCCCCTGCGGCGTGAGAGTGCCCTGCGCCAGCCGGGTAACCCGTGCGGGCACCGGCGGCTCCAGGCCAGCCACCACACGCAGGCCGGAAAGGACGTCATCGGGTCGAACGGCCGGAGTGACCTGCCGCACGACAAGGTCGATTATCGCACACGGTGCGACCGCGGCCCCGGAAGGTGCACCAGACTGCTTGGTCACAGCGAAGAAGGTCACTGCGGACCGGGCGTCGAACGACCGCCGGCCCTGCTTGGTCATGCGCTCGACCAGCACTTCCTCGGCCGCCAGGAACGCCGCGACGGCGTCGGCCGCGACCTGCGGCTCGACCCCGGGCAGCTCCAGCAGCCAGCGCGAGGCGTTGATCTGGTCGGCCAGGCTGCCCTCCCGGGCCACCACTGCGTCGAGGATGTCCAGTCCGGGCGAGAGCGCGGCGTCCAGCGCGGCGCGCAGCTCGGCCGGATCGACCTCGGCCTGCAGACCGATCTCCAGATACTCCGCCTCGCTGCCCACGCCGGTGGGCGCCGCGCTCGCGTACGAGATCTTGGGGTGCGGGGTGAAGCCCTGGGAGTAGGCGATCGGGACGGCGGCCCGGCGCAGGGCGCGCTCGAAGGCCCGGGCGAAGTCCCGGTGCGAGGTGAAGCGCAGCGGTCCGCGCTTCGCGTAACGAAGGCGGATCCGCTGCACGACCGGGGCCTGGCCGCCCACCGGCTGGTTCTTGGCGATGGTATTTCTCCTGGTCAGTGCGTATGCGCGGGCGAGCGCAGCCCGTTCGTGGGGGTGAGCGGGAGCAGCTTCTTGCCGGTCGGGCCGATCTGGATCTCGGTGTCCATGGACGGGCAGACGCCGCAGTCGAAGCACGGGGTCCAGCGGCAGTCGTCCTGCTCGAACTCGGTCTTGGAGTCCTGCCAGTCCTGCCAGAGCCAGTCCTTGTCCAGGCCGGAGTCCAGGTGGTCCCAGGGCAGCACCTCGAGCTGCTCGCGCTCGCGGGTGGTGAACCAGTCCAGGTCCACGCCGAAGGCCGGCAGCGTCTCCGCGGCCGCCTCGACCCAGCGGGCGTACGAGAAGTGCTCGCTCCAGCCGTCGAAACGCTGGCCTTTGTCCCAGGCTCGCCGGATCACCGCACCGACGCGGCGGTCGCCGCGCGAGAGCAGTCCCTCGATCAACGACGGCTCGCCGTCGTGGTAGCGGTAGCCGATGGCCCGGCCCAGCGACCGGTCGCTGTTGATCTCCTGCTTGAGCATCCGGAGCCGGTTGTCGATGACCTCCGGCCGTTCCATGGCCGCCCACTGGAACGGGGTGTGCGGCTTGGGCACGAACGCGCCGATGGAGACCGTGCACTTGATGTCCTTGGTGCCGGTCGCGATCCGGCCGGCCCGGATCACCTCGTGCGCCATCCGGCCGATCTGCAGCACGTCGTCATCGGTCTCGGTGGGCAGGCCGCACATGAAGTAGAGCTTCACGCTGCGCCAGCCGTTGGAGTACGCCGTGACGACCGTACGGATCAGGTCCTCCTCGGTCACCATCTTGTTGATGACCTTGCGGATGCGCTCCGAGCCGCCCTCGGGGGCGAAGGTGAGCCCGGTGCGCCGCCCGTTGCGGGACAGCTCCTGGGCCAGGTCGATGTTGAAGGCGTCCACCCGGGTCGAGGGCAGCGACAGCGAGACGTTGGTGTCCGCGTACTGCTCGGCCAGGCCGGAGCACATGTCGCCGATCTCGGAGTGGTCCGCGCTGCTCAGCGACAGCAGGCCGACCTCGGAGAAGCCGGAGAACTCCAGGCCCTCCTTGACCATCTGGCCGACCGTGGTGATCGAGCGCTCGCGCACCGGGCGGGTGATCATGCCGGCCTGGCAGAACCGGCAGCCCCGGGTGCAACCCCGGAAGATCTCCACCGCATATCGCTCGTGCACGGTCTCGGCCAGCGGGACCAGCGGCTTCTTCGGGTACGGCCAGGCGTCGAGGTCCATGGTCGTGCGCTTGTGCACCCGGAACGGCACGTCCGGGCGGTTCGGCACGACCCGCTGGATCCGGCCGTCCGGCAGGTAGTCGACGTCGTAGAAGCGCGGGACGTAGATGCTCTCGGTGCGGGCGAGGCGCAGCAGCAGCTCGTCGCGGCCACCGGGGCAGCCCTCGGCCTTCCACTCCCGGATGATGCCGGTGATCTCGAGCACGGCCTCCTCGCCGTCGCCCAGCACGGCGGCGTCGATGAAGTCGGCGATCGGCTCGGGGTTGAAGCTGGCGTGGCCACCGGCCAGCACGATGGGGTGCTCGACCGTGCGGTGCTGGCTCTCCAGCGGGATGCCCGCCAGGTCGAGGGCCGAGAGCATGTTGGTGTAGCCGAGCTCGGTGGCGAACGAGAGGCCGAGCACGTCGAAGGCGTGCACCGGGCGGTGGGCGTCGACCGTGAACTGCGGGACGCCGGCCTCCTTCATCAGCGCCTCGAGGTCGGGCCAGACCGCGTACGTCCGCTCGGCCAGCACGTCGGGCTGCTCGTTGAGCACCTCGTACAGGATCTGCACGCCCTGGTTGGGCAGGCCCACCTCGTACGCGTCGGGATACATCAGCGCCCACCGGACGGTGGTGGCGTCCCAGTCCTTGACGACGGCGCCGAGCTCGCCGCCCACGTACTGGATCGGCTTGCTGACCCGGGGCAGCAGCTGCTCGAGCTGCGGGAAGACGGAACTTACGCTCATGGGGCCCCAGGGTACGCGGCTCAACCCCCCAATTCGTCCGCGGCCCGGTCCAGATCGGTGGCCAGGAGATCATCCCGGAACGCGCACAGCTGCAGGGTCATCCGCGCCGCGCCGGTCGCGCCGACCACGAGCCGGATCGGGGTGCCCTGCAGGTCGAGGTCGCCGACGAGCGCGTCGAGCAGCCGCACACCGGCGCTGTCCAGGAACGACACCGCCGTGAGGTCGATCACCACAGCGTCGGCCCGGCCGGTCTGGCGGACGATCTCGCGGCCGATCTCCGGGGCGTTGGCGAGATCGATCTCGCCCGCGAGCCGGACCAGGTCCGCCTGACCCAATTTGGCGAAAGTCACCCATTGCTCGGTCATCGTCGTGCTCCCCGGCGGATCCGCCGCATGGTCACCGTGGTCCCGTCGGCGTGGTCGAACGCCACGGTGTCCATCACCTGACGGATGAGCTGCAGGCCGCGGCCCCGCGCGCCACCCGGCTCCGGATCGGCCCACACGCCCCGGTCGGTGATCCGGACGTCGACCGTGTCCGGCGACACCGTGGCGACGACCTCCACCAGGCCCAGCGGGTTGTCCCGGTAGCCGTGCTCTATGGCGTTCGCCACCGCCTCCGAGCAGGCCAGCAGCACAGCCTGGGTGCTCTCGTCGTCGACGGAGTGCGCGACCAGCCAGCCGCGCAGGTCCTTGCGGAGCAGGGCGATCTGCACCGGGTCCGCGCCGATGGTGCGTTCCAGCCGCTGCTCGGTGCCGAGCGCCAGGCACAGCAGGCAGACATCGTCCGCGTGCTCCTGGCCGACGAGCATGTCAGCGATCGACGCGGTCAGCCCGGGCAGCGGCGAGTCCCGCTTGCCGGCGTACGTGCGGGCCAGCAGCTCGAAGCCGGCGTCGATGCGGCGGGTGCGGCGCTCGATGAGGCCGTCGGTGTAGAGCAGCAGCCGGCTGCCTGGCGCCAGCTGCGTCCGGTGCTCGATCCGGGCCTGGCGGGCGGCGCGGGAGCCCAGCGCCCCGGAACGGGCGTCGAGCAGGTAGCGCGGTGGCTCACCGGGCTGGGTGAGCAGCGGCGGCAGGTGGCCGGCGCAGGCGTAGACCATCTCGTTGGCCGACAGGTCGACCTCGGCGTACGCGACCGTGGCCATCCGGGCCGACTCGACCCGTTCGACGAACTGGTCCAGGCGTTCCAGCAGCCGGGCCGGACCGGCCTCGGCCGAGGCCAGCGCGCGGATGGCGCTGCGCAGCTGGCCCATGGTGGTGGCCGCGTCGATGCCGCGGCCGACCACGTCGCCGACGACCACGGCCAGCTTGTCCGGGGTGATCAGGAAGGCGTCGAACCAGTCGCCGCCGACCTCGAGGTCGTGCGCGGCGGCCTGGTAGTGCGTCTCGACCGCGAACCGGGGGTCGGAGGGCGGGTCACCGGCGAGCAGGCTGCGCTGCAGGGTCCGGGCGATGGCCCGTTCCTGCTCGTAGAGGCGGGCGTTCTCCAGGGCCAGCCCGGCCCGGTCGGCCAGGTCCCGCAGGAAGACCGCCTCGGCCGCGGCCGTACGCCGCTCCGGGGCCATCCGCAGCGCCAGCGTGCCGAGCACCCGGCCGTTCGCGACCAGGGGCAGCACCGCGCACTCGGCGTCGAACTCCTTGTCGTCGCTGAACTGCGCCTCGCCGTCGAGCAGCACCTGGGTGATCCGCTCGGCCAGCCGCTGCGGGTCGGGTGCGGGCCCACCGGCCTCGGCAACCAGGCCGGCCGGACCGACCTGGAGCCGGACGGCCGCCCACTCCGCGATCTCGGGAACCGTGCGTTCGACCAGCATGCGGGCCCGTGGCAGGAGCCGCGACTCGACCTCCAGCGCCCGGGTCGTCGCGGCCAGGAACACCGCCAGCGCCTCGCGCCGGCGGGCGTCGTCGTAGAGCCGGGCCCGGTCCAGGGCCTGACCGGCCTGGTGGCCGAGCAGCCGGACCACCCGCAGCTCACTGTCGGTGAGCTCGCGCGGCTCGGCGAAGTCGAACCCGAGCACGCCGAGCACCTCGACGACGGCCGGGTCGGCGGTGGGCGCCGCGGTCAGCGGCAGCAGCACCACCATGGCCCGCTCGGTGCGGCGCATGGTGGCGGCGAGCTCCGGGAAGTGCTCCTGCGCCTCGTCGAGCGAGCCGACCACGTGCAGGTCGCCGCGCCGGGCCACCTCGGCGATCACCCGCGACGACCCGCGGGGGATGTCGTCGCCGGTCAGGGCGGCCGAATCGGTGCCGGCCACCGCCGTGAGCCGGTCGCGGTCCGGGTCGGCCAGCCAGACCGTCGCCGACGCGGCGCCGAAGGCCGGCCCGGGCGCGCGGACGACGGCGTCGGCCACCTCCGCCGCGGTCGGCGCGGCGGCGAGATCGGCCACTATCTGCTGCAGCACGCGGACGCGCCGCTCGGAAGCCTCGGCCGCCCGCCGGGCGGCCAGCAGCTCCTTCTCGTAGCCACGCCGCTCACTGGCGTTGAAGATGGTGGTCCGGATGACTCGCGGCATCCCGTTCGGGTCCCGGCCGAGGCTGGAGTTGACCAGGATCGGCAGCCGCTCACCGTCGGCCCGGATCAGGTCGAAGGCCACCTCGTGGACGTCGTTCTGCATGCTCAGCAGGGGCGCGTAGTGCGTCTCGTGGTAGATCTTGTCGCCCGCGCTGAGCAGATCCCGGAACCGGCGCTGCCCGATCAGCTCGCCGCGGACGTAACCGGTCCAGGCCAGGAACGTCTCGTTGACCTTGACGATCGTGCCGTCGGGCAGCGTCGTCAGATAGCCGCAGGGCGCGTGCTCGTACAGGTCCCCGGGATCCTCTTCCCAGGGGACCCGTAGATCCTGCGTCACGTCCGGCCCACCGCCACCGTTCTCCGTCATCGCTCTACAGAAAGGTCCTGATCGCGGCGATGGTCTCGGCGGGAGCGCTGAGGTTGGGGCAGTGCCCGGTCGCGTTCATGGCCACCAGTGTGCTCCCGGGGATGTTGGTATGCACATAATCGCCGACGAACGCCGGCGCGATGACGTCGTCGGCGCACTGCAGGATCAGCGTGGGGATCCGGACCTGGCCCAGGTCCTTGCGGTTGTCGGACATGAACGTGACGTGCGCGAACTTGCGGGCGATCTCGGGGTCGGTGGCACAGAAGCTGTTGGTCAGCTCCTGGCTCAGCTCGGGCCGGTCGGGATTGCCCATGATGACCGGGGCCATGGCGCTCGACCAGCCCAGATAGTTGCTGTCGAGCGACTCCAGCATGGCCTCGATGTCGCTGTGGTCGAAACCGCCCCGGTAATCGCCGTCGTTGATGTAACGCGGGGACGGGCCGACCAGGACCAGCTTGGCGAAGCGCCCGGGCTCACGGTTGGCGGCGAGCACACCGATCATCGCGCTGACCGAGTGGCCGACGAAGATGACGTCCCGCAGGTCCAGCTCGTGGATGATCTCGAGGATGTCCTCGGCATAGCCGTCCAGGCTGGAGTAGCGCTGGTCGTCGTACGCCCTCAGCTCGGAACGGCCGGCCCCGACGTGGTCGAAGAGCACCACCCGGTGGGTGTCCAGGAACGCGGGTGCGACGGAGCGCCACATGTTCTGGTCGCAGCCGTACCCGTGGGCGAACATCATCGGCTGGGCGTGGGCCCGGCCGGTCATGGTCACCGCGTTCCGCTCGGTCGCCTTCTTCGCACTCACCACCGGGTCACCATACGACTCCGCACCGTCCGGCACATCGCCCCGGGTGTCCGTTCTCGCGTTTGGTCGGCAGCGCCGGCGAGCCACCACGGCCGTCGATCCGCGGCTTCGATCTTCGCCGATGGGTGGCGGCCCGTCTCTAACCTGGCGGAAGACGCCCGGCACCCGGGCCCGGGGCGAGCAGCGGAAGGAGATCGACGGATGGCCGAGCAGCAGCCGGAGAATCCGGCCGCCGGTACCCCGCCGAACACCACCCCCGACCCCACCCGCGTCGAGGGAGCGCCCGGGGCGGCGGAGGAGACCCGAGCGCGGGGCGCGGCGGAGGAGTCCCAAGCGCGCGGCGCGGCGGAGGAGACAAAGGCGCGCGGCTCGGCGGCCGTGCCGCCGCCGGTGCCCAAGCAGGCGTGGTGGTCGCGCCGGCGCACGCAGGCCGGCGCCGACGAGCCGCCGCCCCCGGCCGACCCGTGGGCGGACAGCGAGGACTGGTCCACCACACCCGCGGTCGACCCCTGGGCCGACCAGGACACGCCGTGGCAGGCGGAGATCCCGTTCCCGGAGGCGATGCCCCCGACCCGGGTCGACAGCCCGCTGCCGCCGACCAGGATGCAGGCCCCGCTGGCACCGACCCGCTCGGAGCCACCGCTCCCACCCACCCGCTCAGAAGCGCCGCAGCCGCCGGTCCGCTCGGAGGCGCCGCTGCCGCCTACGCGGGTGCAGCCGCCGGCCGGGAGCCCGTCGGCGAGCAACCCGGTCCCGGCCCAGCCACCTTCGGGTGCGGGAGCAACCCCCACGGCCGGAGATCCACCGCGGCGCCGCCGCTGGGGCCGCAGGAACCGCGCGAACCAGACACCCGAGCCCTCGGCCAACCGCCTCCCCGTCCAGCCCCGCCCCCCGGCCCCGTCCCCCTGGGTCCCACCGGCCCCGTCCGGGCCGGCCCAGCAGCGGCCGGCCCAGCAGCGGCAGATCCCGCAACGAGCCACCCAGCAGCGCCCGATCCAGCAGCGCCCGGCGCCCGGCTGGCCGGGACAGGGCGGTCCGGCCGGCAAGGGCCTGCCGCCCCCGCCCCGGCGCAAACGCCGCTGGCCCCGCCGACTGGCCATGTTCACCCTGATCAGCGCCATCTGCTGCTGCGGCGTACCGGCCTATCTCGCCTGGCCCGCCGCCCAGCAGTATCCGGTCTCGGCGGCCCTGCCCCAGTCGGTGGCCGACCTGGCTCTGCGCGACGACGGCGCCAGCCGGCGGGCCGTCGAAAAGCTCTCCGAGCAGCTGAACGGCACCAACCTGGTCCAGGGCGACGTCTTCGCCGGTGTCTACGCCGACGGCAACGGCAAGCGGGTGACCATGTTCGGCACGACCGGGCTGCGGCTCACCCCCGAGTCCGACGTCGAAGCCGAGATCACCCACCTGAGCACCGAGTACGCGATCAAGGACATCCAGTCCTACGACCTCGGCGAGACCGGCGTGCACGAGCGCTGCGGCGTCGGCCGCTCCGGTGGCAAGGCCGTCGTCGTGTGCGCCTGGGCCGACCACGGCAGTCTCGCCACCGTGCTGCTGACCAGGCGTTCCGTGGAGGAGAGCGCGGATCTCACGGGTGTCCTGCGGAATGCGGTGCTCACCCGCGGGTAAGAAGACGGCATGACCCGCCGCTGGCTGTTCGCGGACCAGCTCGGCCCGCACTTCCTCGACGACCCCGCCCAGCCGGTGCTGCTGGTGGAGTCCAAGGCGGTGTTCCGGCGCCGGGCGTTCCACCGGCAGAAGGCCCACCTGGTGCTGTCCGCGCTGCGGCACCGGGCGGCCGAGCTCGGTGACCAGGCCGTCTTCGTGCGGGCCGAGACCTACGCCGAGGCGGTACGCGACCTCGGCGAGCCACTGAGCGTCTGCCACCCGACCTCCCGCGCGGCCCGCGGGCTGGTCCAGCGGCTCGGTGCCGAGCTGCTACCGCCGCGCGGCTTCGTGACCGCCCCGCCGGAGTTCGTCGCCTGGGCCAACGGCCGGCGCGGTCTGCGGATGGAGGACTTCTACCGCGACACCCGGCGGCGCCTGGGCATCCTGATGGACGGCACCGAGCCGGCCGGCGGCACGTGGAACCTGGACGCGGAGAACCGGGAGCCACCGCCGCGCGGCGTCACCCGGCTCGACGTCGAGGAACCGCCGGAGATCCGCGAGGACGACATCGACGCCGCCGTCCGGGAGGACCTGGACCGCTGGGAGCGCGCCGACGGCATCACCTTCATCGGCCGTGACGGTCCGCGACTGTTCCCGGCCACCCGCGCCGAGGCGGTCGAGCGGCTGCGGCACTTCGTCGGGCACCGGCTGCCGGCGTTCGGGCCGCACGAGGACGCGATGCTGGCCGGGGACCCGTTCCTGGCTCACAGCCGGCTCAGCGCCGCGTTCAACCTGGGCCTGCTGGATCCGCTGGAGGCCGTCGAGCAGGCCGAGGCGGCGTACCGCGGGGGCCGGGCCGGGCTGGCCAGCGTGGAGGGCTTCGTCCGGCAGGTGATCGGCTGGCGCGACTTCGTCTGGCATCTGTACTGGTACTTCGAACCCGGCTACCGGCGCGCCAACGAGCTCGGGGCGAGCAAGCCGGTGCCGCGCTGGTTCGCCGAGCTGGACGCCGACGCCGTCGAGGCCCGGTGCCTGTCGGACGTGCTGACCGGGGTCCGCGACCGCGGCTGGGTGCACCACATCCCCCGGCTGATGGTGCTGGGCAACTACGCGATGCAGCGCGGCTGGCGGCCGGGGGCGATGGCGGACTGGTTCCACCGGGCGTTCGTCGACGGCTACGAGTGGGTGATGACCGCCAACGTGGTCGGCATGAGCCAGTACGCCGACGCCGGCCGGATGAGCACCAAGCCGTACGCGGCCGGCGGCGCGTACATCAACCGGATGAGCGACTACTGCGGCGGCTGTCGTTACGACCCGAAAGTGCGCGTCGGTGACGATGCGTGCCCGTACACGGCGGGTTACTGGGCTTTCCTGGACCGCCACCAGGACCAGTTGGCGAACAACCACCGGATGCGCCGGCCGATGCAGGGCCTGCACCGGCTGACCGACCTGGAGGCACTGGTCGAGCAGGAGCAGGCCCGTGGCTCCCGGGCCCCCTAGGAAGGCTGGCGCGGCGGGGCGTACCTGGGCACGTACTCCTGGCCGGTGAGCTTCTGGATCTCGGCCATGACCTCGTCGGTCAGCGCGCGCAGCGCGGTGCGGTCGTCGCTGCGGCCGACCGTGGGGATCGGCGTGCCGAACTTGATCGTGACCTGGCCCTTGCCGGGGCGGGGGAAGCGCTGCCCGATCGGCTGCACCTTGTCCGTGCCGAGCATGCCGACCGGGATGATCGGCACGCCCGCCGCGACGGCGAGCCGGGCCACACCCGTACGCCCGCGGTAGAGCCGGCCGTCCGGGGAGCGGGTGCCCTCGGGGTAGACCGCGACCATGTCACCGGCCTTGAGCACCGGGATCGCGCCGTCGAAGGCGGTCAGCGCGGCCCGGCCACCGCCGCGCTCGACCTTGATCGCGCCGAGGCCGTGCATCACGAACTTGGTGATGTTGCCGCCGATGCCGCCGCCGCGGAAGTACTCGGCCTTGGCCCAGAACGCGATGTGCCGCGGCACGACGGCGCCGAGGAACAGCTCGTCGGCGACGGACAGGTGGTTGCCGGCGAAGATCGCGCCGCCGGTCCGGGGGATGTTCTCGAGACCTTCGACGTGCGGCCGCCAGCCGAGCGTCATCGCGTGACCGACAGTGACTTTGCCGATCGAGTAGAGCAGCGGCAACGTGTTCCTCCGGGCGGGGACTGCGGGAGATGCGGGGGGCGATGTGAGATTAACGGAAACAGCCCGGAAAACTCCCGTCGAGCGGCCGCTTCCCGGGGGGGGGGGGGGGGGGGGGGGGGGGGGGGGGGGGGGGGGGGGGGGGGGGGGGGGGGGGGGGGGGGGGGGGGGGGGGGGGGGGGGGGGGGG
>NZ_JBVJIR010000027.1:51470-92442 GCF_055586185.1 Actinoplanes sp. NPDC051405 | reverse complement strand
TTACACCCGACCGGGGACAGGAGGGGGGGGGGGAAGCGGAGTGCCGGCCAGGAAGAGAAGAGGAAAGGGGGCGCCCCGGAAGGGCGGGGCCAGGAGCCGGACGGGGGCCCGGGGAGGGCGGGCCCCCCCGAGACGACAGCGGCGCCCGGGGGAATCCCGGGCGCCGCTGTTCATTGCTCTGCTTACCGGGTGATCGATCCGGCGGGGATCGTCGACTCGTCTTCGGCGGTCTTCGCCTCCGGGGCGGCCTTGGCGAGGTCGATCGTCGAGCGCAGCGTGATCTCCTTGAACAGCAGAGCCGCGATGACGCCGACCACCGCGATGGCTGCCGAGATCAGGAAGATGTGGCCGGTCGCGTCGCCGTACGCGGCCCGGACGATGTGCTGCATCGCCGCCGGCAGCTCGGCCAGGTTGAGGCTGCTGGTGTCGCCGCCCGAGCTGGACGCCGGGACGCCGGCCGCCGCGAGCTGCGTGGTGATCGAGTCGGTGACCCGGTGGGCCAGGATCGCGCCGAGCACCGAGACGCCGATGGTGCCACCGAGCGAGCGGAAGAACGCCACCGTCGAGCTGGCCGCGCCGATGTCCTTGAGCTGCACCGAGTTCTGCACCGCGAGCACCAGGTTCTGCATCGACATGCCGACACCGATGCCGACCAGGGCCATGCCCACTCCGACGTACCAGAGGGGGGTCTGGTGGTCGATCACCGAGAGGGCCGCGAAGCCGGCCACCAGCACCAGCGTGCCCGCCACGATGTAGGGCTTGATCTTGCCGGAGTTGCTGATCATGCGGCCGGAGACGGTCGAGGAGACCAGCACGCCGGCCATCAGCGGGATGGTCAGCAGGCCGGCCTCGGTCGGGCTGTAGCCGCGGCCGATCTGGAAGTACTGACCCAGGAAGACCGAGCCGCCGAACATCGCCATGCCGACCGCGAGGCTGGCCAGGATCGACAGGGCCGTGGTGCGCTGCTTGACGATCTCCAGCGGCACCACCGGCTCGGCCGCCCGGGACTCGACCCAGACCGCGAGCGCCAGCAGCACCAGGCCCGCGCCGACCATGGCGCCGGTCTGCCACGAGATCCAGTCGAACGAGCTGTCCACGAACGACACCCAGATCAGCAGGACGCTGACGCCGGCCGCGATGAGCGAGGCGCCCGCGTAGTCGATCTTCACGTTGTCCCGGCGGATCGTCGCCAGGTGCAGGGTGCGCTGGAGCACGACCAGGGCGATCACGGCGATCGGGGCACCGATGAAGAAGCACCAGCGCCAGCCCAGCCACGAGGTGTCGACGATCACGCCGCCGAGCAGCGGGCCGCCGACGGTCGCCAGGGCGAGCACGCCGCCGAGGTAGCCGTTGTACCGGCCGCGCTCGCGGGGCGGGATCATCGCGGCGATCGCGACCTGCACCAGCGCCTGGACGCCGCCCATGCCGATGCCCTGGAACGCGCGGGCGGCGATGAGCTGGCCCGCCGTCTGCGAGAAGCCGGCCACTACCGAGCCGGCGATGAACAGCACGATGGCCAGCTGGACCAGCAGTTTCTTGCTGTAGAGGTCGGCGAGCTTGCCCCAGATCGGGGTGGTGGCGGTCGCGGTGAGCAGGCTGGCCGTGACGACCCAGGTGTACTGGGTCTGGCTGCCGTTGAGCGAGCCGATGATCTTCGGCAGCGCGGTGGAGACGATGGTGGCGCTGGACATCGCGACGAACAGCACGAGCAGCAGGCCGCTGAGGGCCTCCATGATCTGGCGGTGGCTCATCGCGCCGGGTTCGGCGCGGGTGACGGTGGGTGCGCTCATCGCGCGACCTCCAGGTTTCGGTCGGTACGGGTCAGCAGGTCTGTGGCGAAGCGCTGGAGCAACGCCGAGAGGACCGCGATGTCCTCGGGGCTCCAGTCGCGGAGGGCGTCGGCGAGGCGCTCGTCCGCCCGGCGGTTGAACTCGTCGAGGGTGTGCTGGCCGCTCGGCGTGACAGTGAGCACGCTGGCGCGGCCGTCTCTCGGGTCGGCGGTGCGGGCGACCAGGCCGGAACGGACCAGGGCGGCGACGGCGCGGCTGACCGTCGAGGGGTCGAGCGCGCAACGGGCGGCCAGGTCCTTCAGGTGGCACCCGCCGACCGGCTCGCCGCCGATGGCGTTGATCGTCGCCAGCACGCCGATGGTGCCGGTGGGCACTGTTTCGGGCCGGGCGGGCAGGTCGCTCTTGAACAAGCGGACGGCCTTGAGCAGGTCCCGAACGTTGGCGAGCAGCTCATGACGTGCCGCGGGGCCGGCGTCGTGGGCCATGTGCCACCTCCTCCAGTTGATTGCCACATACAACTATCTGCTTTTGTTGCCCATTGCGCAAGTTTGCTCATTGGGAAGTGAGTCACATCCTGGCTAGGCTCGACCCATGAGCACGACGACCGCCGAGGTGGGCCTCCGCGAGCGCAAGAAGGTGGCGACCCGGCAGGCCCTGCACGAGGCCGCGGTGCGCCTCGCGATCGCCCACGGCGCGGACAAGATCACGGTCGAGGCGGTCGCCGACGAGGCCGGGGTCTCCCGCCGAACGTTCTCCAACTACTTCGCCAGCAAGGAAGAGGCGCTGCTGCACGGCGACCACCAGCGGATCGCGGTGCTGATCGGCATGATCGCGGCCCGGCCGGCCGGCGAGGGGCCGTGGCAGGCGCTGACCGAGGCGGCCCGGGAGTTCTACCGGCAGGTCGGCGAGCTCGACCCGGCCTGGGTGGCGCAGACCCGGATGCTGCGCAGCCAGCCCGCGCTGCTCGCACAGCAGCTCAACACCTTCGCGGCAGTGGAGCGCGAGCTGGCCGCCGCGGTCGCGACTCGATCGGACCAGCCCGACCCCTCGGGGGTACGCGCCCGGCTGACGGCCGCGACGTTCATGACCTCGCTGCGGGTGGCGCTGCACATCTGGCTCGACGCCCCGGCGGACACGTCCCTGCCGGACCTGGTCGATCGCGCACTGGCGGAGGCCGGTCGCGGCTTCGCCTGAGCAGGCTGCTCCGGCGCCGCGGGAGGTGGGGCATGGGCCGGCTGCTCCCGGCCCGGCGCCGACATGGAGGCGCGGTGCCGGAGACGGGGGCGCGGCGCCGAGAGTGGGGGCTCTCGACGCCGCGCGATGGGTGGAGGGTTCGGGGAAGCCCTCCGCGGGGACGGGCGGTCAGCCCTGGAACGTGGCGAAGATCTTGCTGAACGTAGCCGTCAGTCCGCCGGAGCCCGCGACCGCCGCGAGCGCACCTCCGCCTACAGCGAGTAATGCCGCTGGCAGGTAGATGGTGAGGCGAAGACGGTTGCGGGCCATGGATGACTCCGTTCGCGGGGGACGCCGACGGCGTTGATCCTGACTCTGAGTGCATTAAAGAAAGAGGGGAAATTCCTTAAATCTGTCTCAAGCACGGGGCTGCGGCGTGGAGTGCGATGCACGGAGGGTAGGAATGCCGCAGTACGGTCGAGGAGATCACCGACGCCGCTCAGGAGGCAGGGCATGCGCAAGACGATGGTGGACGTGCCGACCGAGGACGGGACCGCGGACGCGTACCTGGTGGTGCCGGACGGCGACGGGCCGTTCCCGGGTGTGCTCTTCTTCATGGACGCCTTCGGGCTGCGGCCGCGGCTGTACGAAATGGCCGAGCGCATCGCGGAACGGGGCTACGCCGTGCTGGTGCCCAACCTCTTCTACCGCAGCGCCCGCTCGCCGGTCGCCGACACCTCGAACCTGGCCGACCCGGATGAGCGCGGGAAGGTCTTCGGCCGGCTCATGCCGATGATGCAGCAGCTGGACACCGCCGCGATCACCCGGGACACCCGGGCCTACCTCGACTTCCTGGCCGCCCAGGACGGCGTCTCGGCCGGTCCGGACGCCATCGTCGGCTACTGCATGGGTGGTCTGAACGCGCTGAAGGCGATCACGGCGTACCCGGAGCGGATCGTCGCGCTGGCCAGCTTCCACGGCGCCCGCCTGGCCACCGAGGAGCCGGACAGCCCGCACCTGCAGGTCGGCCGGATCAAGGGCGAGGTGTACTTCGCGCACGCCGACCACGACCACTCGATGCCGCAGGAGCAGATCGACCGGCTCGAGGCGGCCCTGGACGCGGCGGACGTGCGTTTCCGGTCGGAGATCTATCCCGGTGCCGAGCACGGCTTCACCATGGCCGACACCGCCGCCTACTCCGCCGAGGCCGAGAAGCGGCACTGGGAGAAGCTCTTCGAGCTGCTCGACACCACCCTGCCCACTCCGGCGCGCTGACGGGCCGGCTTTTGCTCAAGTAATCGCGGCGCCGGTCGATTGGCGGGTTCGAGGAGAGTCCCGACCACGGCCAGGAGGCCACATGCTCGCCGGCGCTCGAACATTCACCGCCAGGTGGCGTCAGCGCCGGCGCGACCGACGCACCGACGCCGGCTCCATGCCGCTGGCCATGCTCGTCACCCTCTGCGGGGTCACGCTCAGCGCCGGCCTCGGCGGGGTGGTCCTGGACCAGTTCCACCAGAGCCAGCGGCTCGCCGACCGGGTCGCCGCCGTGGATGCCGCCCAGGCCGGGCTGGACGCCGGGCTCAAGGCGATCCGCGACACCTACAACATCACCGGGGCGCTGCTGAACAAGCTGCCCTGCGGCGTGCTGACCCCGCCCACGGACAAGACCAAGAACCCGTTCGCGGGACTCGGCAACTCCACCAGCGGCACGCCGACCTACTCCACGACGGTCGGTTACTTCCTCACCAACCCCTCCAACCTCGTCAGTGAGCTGGAGAAGCTCGGGCCACTGACCAACATCAACGCGCTCGCGGAAGGCAAATCCCTGACCAACGTCCTGGCCGGGGTGACCGGCAAGGTGACCGACACCGCCGGGCTGACCAAGGCGCTGAGCACCGCCATCGGTTGTGTCAATGGGGTCAACGGCGTGGGCGGGACGTTGCAGCAGGTGCCGCTCTTCGGGCTGCTGCGTTCCGAGGGCACGGTCGGCAAGACCAAGCGCACGCTCTACGCCACTTACACGTTCCACACGAGCGAGGACAACATCCCCGGCGGGCGCATCGTCATGAGCGCCTCGAACGTCACCACCAAGCTGTGCCTGGGCGACCTGAAGGGCAAGCCGAAGCCGGGTGACCCGGTCAGTGCGGTGCCCTGCACGAGCACCGACAAGCAGGCCGCGATGATCTATCCGAACAACCTGTCCCTGGTGCTCTCCGAGACCCGCGCCCCGAAGGTGAACAACAAGCTGACCGGCCTGCCGGCCACCCTGGCGGACGACGACACCTACACGTACGGGCTCTGCGTCACGGCGACGACGTACACCTACGAGGCGCCGGTGGTCTTCCAGGAGTGCGTGAGCCCGAAGATCGGCATCCAGCAGTGGAACTACGAGGTCAACGCGCAGACGTACTACGCCAACGACGGCCTCAGCGGCGCCAACCGGTTCTGCCTCAACGCCAAGGACGCGTCCGTCGGTGCCCCGATCGTGCTGCGCAACAAGACCTACTGCGGCTCGGCGAACGTCAACCAGCGTTCGTTCAGCCCGGAGGCGTCGGTGGGCCCCGGTGGCGCCGGCCCGAAGAGCAAGCAGCTGGTCAGCACCCAGGAGGTCGGCCGCTGCCTGGACCTCACCAACGAGAACGTCAACAACGCGATCAAGGCGCTGATCACGTACCCGTGCAAGCAGAGCTTCACCAGCGACGTCTACTGGAACCACAAGTGGATCACGCCGACCATCACCGCCCCGGCGTACAAGGCCACCGGGCAGATCTCCACCCAGCCGCCGGGCCTGGTGCCGTACTGCCTGAAGAGCCCGGGGGTGGCCAACGCCTTCGTCTGGGTCGCCAAGTGCTCGGACGGCGGGACGAACCTGCAGTGGACGATCTACGAGAACGCGCCGACGTTCAAGGAGTCGTACCAGATCGTCGACGGCTTCGGGCTCTGCCTGATGCCGGCCGGCTCGCTGGGTGCCGCCTACAAGTACAGCGGGCTGTGGAGCGAGGTCATCGTGGCCACCTGCACCGGCAAGGAGATCCAGAAGTGGAACATGCCCTCGTCGGTGGACCCCAGCCCGCTGAAGTCCATGAAGGAGAAGTAGGTCAGTCGTCGTCCAGCAGGCCCGGGAAGTAACGGCGCAGCGCCACCACGTCGTACACCTGCCGGATCCCGCTGATGGCACCGTCGGCGACCGTGACGAACTCGGCGATGCGGACCGTCCCGAAGGGGGCCACGCAGTCGTAGACGAGTGAGGCACGGTCGCCGACGCATGTGGTCGACACGACGGCGACCGAGTCGGCGAACGCCGCGATCCGGTCCAGGGTCTGCACCAGTTCCTCGTCGTCGACCGGCACGTCCAGGTTCCACTCGATCTCGGCGTCGCCGGCGATCACCCGGCGTACCGCCCGGGGGTCACAGTTGATCCAGGACTGCGCGTAGAAGGCCACGACCTCCGCCGTACCCGACATCAGCCGGCCAGCATCGAGGTGCCGCTGACGAAGGTGTAACCCTGCGCCTTGATGCCCGTGACCAGGTCCTTCAGGTGGTCCGTGCCGAGGTACGGGTGGTAGAAGAAGCTCGCCACCCCGTCGCGGACGACCAGGTTGCGACCGGCCGAGGCGAGCAGGTCGGCGGGCAGCCGGGCCGGGTGGTTGTTGAACGCCTCGGGCTCGACGTTGCCGATGTTCTCCGGGATGACCACCGAGCCGTAGACGTCGCGGACGGTGTACGGGAAGAACTGCCCGAACTGTCGCTTGTAGTCGAACTTCGCCCCGGTGAGCACACCCGGGAAGTACAGGCCGCGGTCGTAGCGCTTGCCCAGGGCGGCGTTGACCGCCTGGTAGTCCACGGCGCTGCCGGCGTAGTGCGGGAACTCGAAGACAGTGGGCACACCCAGGCCGGCCAGGGCGAAGGTCAGGCCCGAGGCGGCGATCCGGCCGGTGGCCCACGCGGCGGAGTCACCGGGTACGGGCCCGTCGTAGATGACGCTGTTGTTCGCGTCCACGTGCGCCGAGTAGAACTCGAAGTCGTTGGCGCTCTCGCCGTCGTACGGGTTGGCCACGCTGCCGAACTGGTGGGTGTAGCCGTGCATGAGCAGGGTGCCGCCGCGCTGCTGCATGTACTTCAGCGCCGCCACCACCTTGGGCTTCTGCACCAGCGTGTAGTCCTGGGGCCTGCCGCCGTTCTGCACGCCCTTCGGGTCCCGGTAGCGCGGGTAGACAGCGACGCTGAACGGCACCTTCTGCGCGTACAGGTAGTCGGCGATCGCGCGCAGCTCGGCCGGGTCGGAGTCCGGGCCGACGTCCTCGATGCGGGCCAGCGCGCGGTGCCGTTCCCGGGAGACGCCGGTGGCGCCCAGCGAGTCGAACAGCAGGTCGGCGAAGGCCAGGTAGCGGTCGTCGTGGGTCACGTACGCGAACGGGATCTCGCCCACGTAGGTGAGGTTGCCCGACTGCACCGCCCAGGGGAAGGTGGTGCCGTCCGGGCGTACCGCCGTGGCCAGCGTCTTGACCTTGGTCGCGTCGGTGATCCCGAGGTTCATGATCCCGGACTTGTCGGTGGTGTCCCGGGTCAGCTTGCGGCCCTTGTACTCCACTTCGGCCACCGCGGCGAAGTCGAACGCGCCGCTGGTGAATCCACGGTTGGCCGCGAAGTTCGGGTCCCGGGCGGCCAGCTGCCAGATGTTGTCGAACACCCAGGTGACCGGCTTGGCGGTGGCGGTGACGTCGTCCAGGAAAGCGGCCGGCAGCGGCTCGTCGTAGGTCGACCCGAGGTAGATCACCGCGGTGTAGGCGGACAGGTCGCCGGCCCGGTAGCCGGCCACCGGCGCGGCCGTCCAGGAGCCGAAGTGCGAGCTCAGGTTGGCCGTCTGGGTCGCGTAGACCTCGCCCATCCAGCCGTAGTCGCCGGTGGTGTCGTAGAGGACCAGCGTCTTCGCGGTGCCACCGCCGGGAGCGGCCTTGCCGGACTTCGCGGCGATCGCCGTGGTGGCGGTGGTCCGCACGGCGGCGTCGGCGTTGACCACGCCGAGCCCGAGAGCGGCGGTCGCCGTGACGGCGACACCGACACCGAGCAGGGCACGGCGGGAGAGCTTGGAGATGCGCATCAGAAGGACGCTCCGAACGTGGCGGTGGTGGCGGAGGAGATGCCGGTGGGCATGGGGGACGGTGCCGGGGCGAGCCCGAGCAGAGCGGCGGTGGCCTGGGCGGTACGGGCGGCGGCGAGCCCGTCGCCGTACGGGTTGCCGCCGGCGGTCATCGCGTCGCGGCGGAGCTTGCTGTCGAGCAGCGCGGACGCCTCGTCGACGATGAGGTCGGTGTCGGAGCCGACCAGCTTGGCGCAGCCGGCGTGCAGGGACTCGACCCGCTCGGTGACGTCGCGCAGCACCAGCGCCGGTACGCCGAACGACGGTGCCTCCTCCTGGATGCCACCGGAGTCGGTGAGCACCAGGTAAGCCTCGGAGAGCAGCCGGGACAGATCGGGGTACGGCAGCGGGTCGGTGACGGTGACCCGGTCGATGCCGCCGAGCCCGGCCTCCACCTGGGCGCGGACGGCCGGGTTGGGGTGGCTGGGCAGGATCACGTCGATGTCGGCGTACCGCTCGACCAGCCGGCGGACCGCGGCCAGGATACGGTCCAGCGGCGCGCCCCACGACTCGCGCCGGTGGGCGGTCACGACGACCAGCCGGCGCCCGGCGGCGCCGGCCCGGGCCGCGGCCACATGCGGGTTCTCGAACGGCAGCCGGCGCCCGGCGACCGCCAGCGTCGCGTCCACCACGGTGTTGCCGGTGATCAGCACGTCCGCGGTGGCGATGTTCTCGTCGAGCAGGTTCATGGCGGCCAGCGGCGTCGGGGCCAGGTGCAGCGCGGCGACCTGGGCGACCAGGCGGCGGTTGGCCTCCTCGGGGAACGGCGAGTCGAGGTCGCCGGAGCGCAGCCCGGCCTCCAGGTGCACGACCGGGATGCGGCGCCAGAACGCGGCCAGCGCGCCGGCCAGGCTGGTGGTCGTGTCGCCCTGCACCAGCACGGCGGCGGGGGTCCGCTGCGCCCAGAGGGTGTCGAGCTGCCGGATCATCTCGGTGAGCAGTTCGGCCTGGCTGCCGGTGCCGCGCTCGATCTGGAGCGTGACGTCCGGGGTGAGGTCGAAGGCGGCGAGCGCCTGGCTGACCATCGCCGGGTGCTGGCCGCTGGCCACCAGGACGGGGGTGACCAGGCCGGCGGCCCGCATGGCCAGCGCGACGGGGGCGAGCTTGACGGCCTCGGGGCGGGTGCCACCGATCAGGTGCACTTCGGGCAGCGACATGTGGGGGGAGCCTTCTTCCGGGAGGGGGAACCTTCAGGCGGCGAGTGCGACTTGCAGGTGGTGCGGCAGCGGCTCCTCGGCGAGCCGTTCGGTCTTGGCCCAGGCCTGCCGGCCGGTGGCCTGCCGGCCGATGGCGCGGTAGGTGGCGACCAGACCGAGGAGCAGGAAGATCGGGTACGCGGCCGCGGCGATCAGCAGCCGGCGCAGGGTCTCGTCGCGCAGCCGGTAGCGGTGCACCAGCGCCCAGACGAAGCCGGGGAAGAACGTGACGGCGAACCACGTCGCGCCGCTCGCGCCGAGCGCCGCCCAGCTGTGCAGGTAAGGCACCGGGTGGCCGATCAGCAGGCCCACCGTGGCGATCCCGGCCGCGCCGAGCAGCACGACGGTGACCACCGCGTTGATCCAGGGGGAGATCAGGTAGTGCATGACCTCGAGCAGCGAGGTGGTGCTGATCCGCTTGGAGCTCATCAGCCGGCGCAGGTACCGGACGCACTGGATGTTCCCCTGCGCCCAGCGGGTGCGCTGACGGGTGAGCCGGCGCAGGTCGACGACGGCCTGCTGGGTGACCGAGGCGCGGGGGGTGTAGCGGATGCCGATCCCGTCGAGGTGCATCCGCAGCCCCAGCTCGAGGTCCTCGACCAGGCAGGCGGACCAGGGCGCGTCGCCCAGGGCGAGCAGCGCGGACAGCCGGGTGAACTGCCCGTTGCCGCCGAGGCCGACGGTGTCGATGGTGTCCCGCAGGCTCTGGCAGGCGTTGACGATCGCGCCGAACTCCAGGTCCTGCACCGCGCCGAGCAGCTTGTCGCGGTTGCGGATGCGGACCTGCACCTGCACGGCGCCGATCGTGGTGTCCCGCATCATCCGCGACACCTCGAGCAGGATGTTGCGGCTGCCCTGGCCGTCGCCGTCGATGATGCCGATGACGACCTTGTCGGGGTCGACGCCGTCCTCGGCGGTCCGTTCGGCGATGTAGCGGTACGCGGCGTTGAGAGCCTCACCCTTGCCCTTGCGGGCCTCCGGCAGCTCACGCCGCAGCACCCGCAGCCGTGGGTGGTCGATGGCGGCGAGGACCTCGGGGGTGCGGTCGTCGGAGCCGTCGTCCACCACGAGTACCCGGGCCAGCGTGCCGCCGGGTCCGCTGAGCCCGAGGGCGGCGTTGACGGTGTTGCCGACGACGACCTCTTCGTTCAGCGCCGGCACGACGATCCAGAAGTGCTGCGGGGTGCCGTCGCCGTGGGCCAGCGAACGGCTGACGGTGGCGGTGCGGTGCGACGCGGCGTAGCGCACCGCGAAGCTCACCAGGGCGAGCGTGGAGACCGGCCAGGCCAGCATGATCGCGTATCCGACGATCACCAGATACCAGCTGTCCGCTGCCGTCATCACTCGCCTCCTTCCGTCGCTGTCCGTGTTGTCGACCGATGTTCCAGGGCCGCGCTCTCGGACGTAATAGGACATTAAGGCGCTACACGGCGTGACACAAGGGCGGCAGCCGGACCGCCGGAGCTAACTGACCTTTTGGCCTATGACAGACATCCCAGACTCGCCAAATCACCGTGAAGACCACGAAAAGCCGCGTCACCCCGCGTGAGGACACCGGTTGACAAAGCGGGACGGGTAGGGTGCGACAGCGAAGATCTGATTACGCACGGTGCTGCCGAGCGTTTCATCGGAGTGTGTCGCCGTGCGATGCCCGCGGATCACGCTGAGTGAGGAACCGTCGGTGTTCCGACTGAAAAGACACCGCGAACTGGTCGGTTCGGGGACAACACGCGTTGACGGCTCCTGCGATCATCGACATCACCGCAGGAACACGGGCCGCCCACTTTCCGGGCGGCCGTTCGCGGTCGGCACACGGGGAAACGGGGCGTAGGCATGGGCGGGTTCTTCGAGGCTGCACTGAGCTTCCCCGCCGTCATCCTGACCCCGCTCCTGGTCGTCGTCATCGGCTACTGGCTCGTCGTCATCGTCGGCGGCGCGGACCCCGACGGCGACGGCGGCGACACCGATGGTGGTTTCCTCGGCTTCCTCGGCTTCGGCGGAGTGCCCGCCTCGGTGGTGCTCTCGCTGCTCGTCGCGGTCGCCTGGTTCGCCGCGCTGGCCGGCGGCGAGCTGCTCGGCGCGATCCCGGCCGGACTGGTGCTGGCCGGCGCCCTCGTGGTCGCGTGGGTGGTGGCCCGCCTGGCCGTGTTGCTGCTGCGGCGTTTCCTGCCGTCCGGCGCCGAGCCGTCGCGGGCCGACTTCGTCGGGATGACCTGCGTCGTGCGCACCGGGCGGGTCACCGCCACCTTCGGCCAGGCCGAGGTGCACTCACCCGATGGTTCGTCGGCGGTGGTGCAGGTCCGCCAGGCCGGCAACGACGATCTCCGGGCCGGCACGGTCGCCGTGCTCTACGACTTCGACGCGGACGGCGAGTTCTTCTGGATCGTCCCCGCAGACGTAGCTCTCTAGTCAGCCCCTCGGCAAGAAGGATCAATGATGGACGTGATTTCCACCGGACTCGGTGTGCTCATCGCCGTCGTGCTGCTCATCGTGCTCGGCGTCGTCTTCTTCCTCAGCCGCATGTTCCGCAAGGTGGAGCAGGGCAAGGCGCTCATCGTGTCGAAGGTGCGCCGGGTCGACGTCACCTTCACCGGCGCGGTCGTGCTGCCCGTGCTGCACAAGGCCGAGACGATGGACATCTCGGTGAAGACCATCGAGATCTCCCGGACCGGCCGGGAGGGCCTGATCTGCCGGGACAACATCCGGGCGGACATCCGGATCACGTTCTTCGTCCGGGTCAACAAGACCACCGAGGACGTCATCAAGGTCGCCCAGGCGATCGGCACCACCCGCGCCAGCAGTGAGCAGACGCTGCAGGAGCTGTTCAACGCCAAGTTCTCCGAGGCGCTCAAGACGGTCGGCAAGCAGCTGGACTTCGTCGACCTCTACACCAAGCGCAACGAGTTCCGGGACCAGATCATCGAGGTGATCGGCACCGACCTCAACGGCTACAGCCTCGAGGACGCGGCGATCGATTTCCTCGAGCAGACCCCGATGCACTCGCTCGACCCGAAGAACATCCTCGACGCCCAGGGCATCCGGAAGATCACCGAGCTGACCGCGATCGAGGCGGTCCGCACCAACGACTACCGGCGCAACGAGGAGAAGGAGATCACCCGGCAGAACGTGGACGCCCGGGAGGCGATCCTCGAGCTGGAGCGCCGGCAGGCGGACGCGGAGATCAAGCAGAACCGCGAGATCGAGACCATCCGGGCCCGCGAGACGGCGGAGATCCAGCTCGCCCAGGCCGAGGAGCGACTCCGCGCCGAGGGCGCCCACCTGCGCACCGAGCAGCAGCTCGGCGTGCAGAAGCAGAACAAGGACCGGGAGATCGCGGTCGCCGAGAAGAACCGCGAGCGGGTCATCGCGATCGAGACCGAGCGCATCGAGAAGGACCGGATGCTGGAGGTCATCGGCCGCGAACGCGAGACCGAGCTGTCCACGATCTCCAAGGACAAGGAGGTCGAGGGCGAGAAGCGGGCCATCGCCGAGGTGATCCGTGAGCGCATCGCGGTGGAGAAGACGGTCGCCGAGCAGGAGGAGAACATCAAGCGCCTACGGGTCGTCGAGGAAGCCGAGCGCACCCGCCAGGCCGTGATCATCAACGCCGAGGCCGAGGCCCAGGAAGCGCTGGTCAAGGACATCAAGGCCGCCGAGGCGGCCGAGACCGCGGCCCGGTTCAAGGCCCGGGAGGAGCTGCTGCTGGCCGAGGCCCGCCAGCAGACCGCCGAACTGGACGCCCGGGCCAAGATCCGGCTCGCCGAAGGTACGCAGGCCGAGGCGGCCGCCGCCGGCCTGGCCGACGTCCAGGTGCGCGAGCGCAACGCCGAGGTCATCGAGAAGACCGGCCGGGCCAACGCCGAGGTCACCGAGCTGACCGGCCGCGCCGAGGCCATCGTCGAGCGGGAGAAGGCGCTGGTCACCGCCGAGGCGATCCGCGAGAAGCTGAAGGGCGAGGCCGAGGGCCTGACCGAGAAGGCCGCCGCGATGGGCGCACTGGACGACGCCACCCGCGAGCACGAGGAATACCGCCTGCGGCTGGAGATGGAGAAGGAGATCCGGCTCGCCGGCATCACCGTGCACAAGGAGATCGCCGAGTCCCAGGCGATGGTCGTCGCGGCCGGCCTGGAGAAGGCGAACATCGACATCGTCGGCGGCGACTCGGTCTTCTTCGACAAGCTGCTCGGCTCGATCACGATGGGCAAGAGCCTGGACGGCTTCGTCGAGCACTCCACCGTGGCGCAGGGCCTCGGCTCGCGGTACCTCGACGGTTCGGCCAGCATCACCGACGACCTGAGCCGGCTGCTCGGCTCGGTCTCCACCGGTGACGTGGCGAACCTGACCCTGGCGGCCTTCCTCACCCAGCAGATCAAGAACGGTGGCGAGGACTCGGGCAAGCTGCGCGAGCTGCTCGCCGCCGCGAAGAAGCTGGGCGTCGCCGACACCAGGGTCTCGTCCCTGACCGCGACCCCGGCCAACGGCACGGTGGTGGCCCAGCAGTGACGACCGCGCCCGTGAGTGCCGCGGCCACCGAGGCCGCGGCACTGGATGCCGGCACCTACGAGGTGCTGCGCGCCCGGCTCAGCGGCCAGGCCAAAGAGCTGGCCGCGCGGGCCGAGGCGCTCAACGCCCGCCGGGTGGAGACGTTCGGCGGGCAGCAGATGCGGCTGCTCGGCACCGAGCGCATCCGTACGGCCAACAACTGCGTGCCCCGGGACGTGGTGCAGGTCGGCGGCGCGATGCTGTTCGGCTACAACGTGTTCATCGGGCTCAAGACGGAGACGTCGATCGACGACGTCTTCTCGGTGCACGGCTTCAGCCGCGACGGCGAGGCGTTCCGCTTCGACCCGGGCACCCAGCTGCGCGGCCTGCTCGACGACCCGGTCTTCCAGCGCGACTTCGCCGAGCTCTACCGGTATTACCGCGAGACCCACCTGCTGCAGCTGCGCCGGCTGGAGGGCCTGCTGCTGGCGGTCTTCCAGACCGGGGCGCGGGCCGACGACCTGAAGGTGCTGCGCTGGAAGGTCGGCGTCGACGGCTCGGTGGCGTACGTGGACAACCGCGGCGAACGCGACCACGTCTTCCCGGCGTCGCACGACTTCGAGTGGACGCCGACCACCCGCGAGCAGCACGTCCTGGGCCGGCACCCGCACGTGTCCATCGAGGACGAGGTCTTCGTGGAGACGGTCGGCGGCAGTCTGACCGTCAAGGTGGAGAACAACACCGAGGACGGCGAGGGCATCTTCTCCGAGCCGGTCGACGAGCCGCTGCAGAGCCTGGCCGACGCGGAGATCGCGTACGCCCGGATCGGCCCGTTGATCCTGCTGCGGGTGCTGCCGTACAAGGAGACCACCCAGCGCTACCTGATCTTCAACACCCGTACCCGGGACGTGCGGCGCCTCGACGGGATCGGCCAGGCCTGCCAGCGGCTGCCCGAGGATCAGGGCATCATCTTCCCGGGCGGCTACTACCTGGCCACCGGGCTGGCCAAGACGTTCGACGCGGACGTCACCGATCTGGAGTTCGAGCGGGTGGTCCGCTCGGTCAACGGCGAGGACGTGCTCTACGTCTTCCACGCGCGGGCCTCGGGGCGGTATCTGCTGCTGCCGTACAACGTGATCCGCAAGGAGGTCGCCACCCCGATCACCTGCCACGGGTATTCGCTGTTCGACGACGGCACGCTCATCGCGTTCCGGCACGTCACCGACGAGCCGACCCGGGTGCATCCGATGCAGGTGTGGCAGACGCCGTACGTCTCGGACACGTACGCCGCCGCGCAGCCGGTCGGCGCCGGCCCGCTGGACCGGGTGGGCAACGCCGACCTCGTACGCGGCATCGCCGACACGCTCTCGGTGGCCCGGATGGTCGACGAGATGACGCCGTCCGGCGCGGTCTTCGAGGCCATCATCGCCGCGTGCGGCCGGCTCTTCGACCACTACCACTGGCTCGGCGAGCGGGAGCTGGGCGACCTGCGCACCCCGCTGTCGGAGGTCCGCGCGACGGCCGAGCAGGTCCTCGACGAGTACGAGTCGGTGCAGGAGCTGACCACCCAGGCCGCCACCGCGGTCGAGGAGGCCGCCGCCGCGACCACCTCGCTGATCCGCCGGGCCCGGGGTGAGGTGCCCACCACGACGGACGCCTGGATCCGGCAGCTCGCGTCGCTGCGCCAGGCCCAGGGCCGGATCGTGACCCTGCGCGAGCTGCGCTACGTCGACCTGGCCCGGCTCGACTCCCTCGAGCACGACCTGGCCGCCGAGGTGGATTCCACCGCCCGCCGTGCGGTCGAGTTCCTCCAGCGCGCGGACGCCTTCGCCGGCTACCAGCAGTCGGTCGAGCAGCTGGTCACCGATGCCGCCGGGATCGCCACCGTGGCCGAGGCCGCGCCCGTCGGCGAGCGGCTCACCGAGCAAGCCGACGGTCTCCAGGTCGTCACCGAGGTGGTCGGCGGCCTGGACATCGCCGACGCCACCGTGCGGGTCGCCATCCTGGAACGCATCGGCGAGGTGCTCGGCGGCGTCAACCGGGCCCGCGCCACTTTGGACGCCCGCCGGCGCGAGCTGGCCGCGGTCGAGGGCCGGGCCGCGTTCGCGGCGGAGTTCACGCTGCTGGGACAGTCGGTCACGGCCGGGCTGGCCGCCGCGGACACCCCGGAACGCAGCGACGAGCAGGTCGCCAAGCTGATGCTCCAGGTGGAGGCGCTGGAGTCGCGGTTCGGCGACTTCGACGACTTCGTGGACCAGCTCAGCGCCAAGCGCTCGGAGGTCTACGAGGCGTTCGCCGCCCGCCGGCAGTCGCTGCTCGACGACCGGGCGCGGCGCGCCGACCGGCTGGTCGACTCCGCCCAGCGCACGCTGGCCAGCGTGCAGCGCCGGGTCGCCGCGCTGGGCACCCTCGACGAGGTCAACACCTACTTCGCCACCGATCCGATGGTCGGCAAGCTGCGCTCGGTCGCGGGCGAGCTGCGTACCCTCGGCGACACCGTCCGGGCCGAGGAGCTGGACGGGCGGGTCAAGGCCGCCCGGCAGGAGGCCGGCCGGGCTCTGCGGGACCGCCTCGACCTGTACGGCGCGGACGGCAACACCATCCGGCTGGGCCGGCACACGTTCGCGGTGAACACCCAGGCCGTCGATCTGACGCTGGTGCCCGACGGCGACGAGCTGGCGTTCGCCGTCACCGGCACGGACTACCGGGCGCCGGTCCGGGACGCCTCCTTCGTGGCCACCCGGGCGTTCTGGAACCAGACGGTGGTCTCGGAGACCGCCGCGGTCTACCGCAGCGAGCACCTCGCCGCCGCTCTGCTCGCCGACGACCCCGCGGGCGTCACCGCGGCCGCCGCTGACGGCACTCTGCTGACCGTCGTGCGCCGGGCCGCCGAGGCGCGCTACGACGAGGGCTACGAGCGCGGTGTCCACGACGCCGACGCGGCACTGATCCTGGAGACGCTGGTCCGGCTGCACGCCGCCGCCGGCCTGCTGCGCTATCCCGGCCCGGTGCGGGCGGCGGCCCAGCTCTTCTGGGCTTTCGCGGAGGGCGGGAAGCAGGCCTGGGCCCGGCGCGCCACGTCACTGGTCCGCGCCCGGGAGATGTTCGGCTCGGCCGGTTCCGCCCTGCCCGAGCTGTGCGCCGAGCTCAGTGCGGCGGCCGCGGCCGAGTCCTTGGTGGGCGAGTATCTGGTGGAGGAGCTGGCGAGCACCCCGGCCGGGTTCGTCACCAGCGCCGGGGCACGCACCCTGGTCGAACGCTTCCACCGGGCGCTGGGCAGCGGTCCGGCGACGGCACCCCGCGACTACGCGGACGACCTGCGGGCGCTCGCCGATGATCTCGCGGCGCGACAGCAGCTCGTCACCACCTGGCTGACCGCTTTCCTGGCCGCGCAGCCGGACGCCGGGTCGGCCGACGACCTCGCCGAGGCGGTGGCGCTGGAACTGACCGGGACCGCGCTGACCCGGTACGACTCCGCGGCGGCGCTGACCGAGACCGTCGGCGGGCTGCTCGGCAACCACCCGCGGATCGTCGACGGCAAGATCACTTTGCGGTTGGACGAGGTGGTGACCCGTACCCGGGAGTTCCGGGCCACGGCGGTGCCGGCGTACCGGGCGTACCAGAAGCAGCGGACCGCCCTGGCCGCCGCCGAACGCGACCGCCTGCGCCTCGACGAGTTCAAGCCCGGCGTGATGACCGCCTTCGTGCGTAACCGGCTGCTCGACGAGGTCTACCTGCCGCTGATCGGCGACAACCTGGCCCGCCAGCTGGGCGCGGCCGGTGACGCCAAACGCACCGACCAGTCCGGCCTGCTGCTGCTCATCTCCCCGCCCGGCTACGGCAAGACGACCCTGATGGAGTACGTCGCCAACCGCCTCGGCCTGGTCTTCGTCAAGGTCAACGGGCCGGCCCTGGGCCACGACGTCACCTCGCTGGACCCGGCCGAGGCCCCGAACGCGACGGCCCGCCAGGAGGTCGAGAAGATCTCCTTCGCGCTGGAGATGGGCAACAACGTTCTGCTCTACCTGGACGACATCCAGCACACTTCACCGGAGCTGCTGCAGAAGTTCATCTCGCTCTGTGACGCGCAGCGCCGGATGGAGGGCGTCTGGGAAGGCAAGACCCGCACGTACGACATGCGGGGCAAGCGGTTCGCGGTGTGCATGGCCGGCAACCCGTACACCGAGAGCGGGCAGCGTTTCCGGATCCCGGATATGCTGGCCAACCGGGCCGACGTGTGGAACCTCGGCGACGTGCTGGCCGGCCGCGACGACGTCTTCGAGATGTCGTACCTGGAGAACGCGCTGACCTCGAACCAGGTCCTGGCGCCGCTGTCCACCCGCGACCGCGCGGACCTGCCCCTGCTGGTCCGGCTGTCCGAAGGCGACGACTCGGTACGGCCCGACCGGCTCAGCCACGCGTACTCGGCGACCGAGCTGGAACAGGTGCTGTCGGTGCTGCGCAAGATGCGCCGCGTGCAGCGGGTGGTGCTACGCAACAACCAGGCGTACATCGCCTCGGCCGGCCAGTCCGACGCGGCGCGCACCGAGCCGCCGTTCAAGCTTCAGGGCTCGTACCGCAACATGAACAAGCTGGCCGAACGCATCGTCCCGGTGATGAACGAGGCCGAGCTGGAGCTGGTGATCGACGACCACTACCGCGGCGAGGCGCAGACGCTGACCACCGGCGCGGAGGCAAACCTGCTGAAGCTGGCCGAGCTGCGGGGGCGGCTGACCGCCGAGCAGGAGAAGCGGTGGGCCGAGGTGAAGGAGGCCTTCCTGCGCGAGCAGGCACTGGGCGGCGACGGGGACGACCCGATGAGCCGCGCGGTGGGCGCGGTGGGTCTGCTGGCCGACCGCGTCGGCGACGTCGAAAAAGCCATCGGCCGCCTGGCGGAGCCGAACTGAGGCGCCAGGCGTCAGTCCTGGGAGCGGAGCAGGGTCGGGTTGTCGCGGAGCAGAGCGGCCAGGCGCTTCGCGGCGATCTCCGTCTCCTCCGGCTCGACGCGCAGCGGGATCGGCTCCGGGAGCGGCGCCGGCATGCCGCGCTGCTGGTCCTGCTGGCCGGCCGCGCGCTGGGCCGCGCTCGGTTCTTCCGGGGCCCGGTGCTGCTCGGCGTGGATGCGCCGGGTCGTCTGCGGCGGCACCTCCGGCGGGGGCGTCGCGGCGAACGGGTGCGGCTGGAACTGCTCCGCGCGGTGGGGCGCCGGCTCCGCGTACCGGTCGTGATCGATGGGCTCCTGATAGTGCAGGCGGCGGGTCTCCTGGCCGCTCTCCGCGGGCTGCTCGAAGCGGTAGCCCTGCGGCGGCGTGTAGGCCTCCGGCTCGTCCAGGTCGATGTCGAAGTCCGCGTGGCGGGGTGACGTCGGCGCGGCCTCGGCCACCCGGTCGGCGACCGTGTTGTCCGCGCTGACCTGCACGATGCCGTCCTCGACCGCGAAGTGCAGCAGCACCGGGTCGCCCGCGCCCTCGACGCCGACGGTCACGCCGAGCTCGGGGTTGCGGCCGACGACAGCGGCGATCGCCTCGACCAGCTCCGTCACCGCCGGCGGGGTGCCGTTGGCCTCCGCCGCGGCACGGCGGCGCAGCTCGTCCCGGCGCGCCAGCTTGTCGAGCGCGTCGTCCAGTCCGCCTCGCACGTCACCGTCCTCCCGTCACATGCAGTCGCCCGTAATACTGTGCCCGTTCCGGGGGCGGTTTGGGAACCGGCTACGAAGCGACCCGGCGCACAGTGAGCCCCGCCACCTTACGACCGCATCTTCATGGCCTTGTCGAGAGCCTGGTCGAGGACCACCAGCAGAGCATCCCGCACCGACCCCCGGAAGCGGGCATCGAACTGGACGATCGGCACGTCATCGCGGACGGCGAGGGCCCAGCGGACCTCGTCCAGGTTGTAGCCGAGCTGCCCGTTGAAGGTGTTGACGCCGACCACGAACGGCAGCCCCGCCCGCTCGAAATAGTCCACCGCGGGATAACAGTCATCGATCCGGGTCGTATCGACCACGACGAGCGCACCCAGGGCGCCGCGGACGAGGTCGTCCCACATGAACGCGAAGCGGGTCTGGCCCGGCGTGCCGAACAGGTACAGCTTCAGCGTCTGGTCGATGGTCACACAGCCGAAGTCCATGGCGATGGTCGTGGTGGTCTTGCCGGACGCCTGGCCCGGGTCGTCCACGCCGACCCCCTCCATGGTCATCTCCGCCTCGGTGGTCAGCGGCGAGATCTCGGAGATGGCGCCCACGGTGGTCGTCTTGCCCACGCCGAAGCCGCCGGCCACGATGATTTTGACCGGCACCGGGGGTGCGGTCCGCTGGGGCCCGTTGGGCACCCGTGCCGTGCCGACGACGCGGCGGTCAGGATATGGATCGAAGTCCACGGATCACTCGCATGATGGTCTCGGGGTCGGGGAAGTCGTTCTCCAACACGTGAACGTCAAGGTGTCCGGCGGCCCTCAGGTCGCCGACGAGAATCCGGGTGACGCCGAGGTGCATCCGGAGCCGGGCGGAGATCTCCGCTACCGACAGCGGCTCGCCGCAGAGGTGCACGATCGACCGCTGCTCGGGCGACAGACGCGCGGACAGCGCGCCCGGGTGCGAGCTGACCTGGGTCTCCAGCCCGATGTTGGGGTCGAGCCCGTCGACGCGTCCGGAGGTGAGGACGAACGGACGCAGCGACGTGGTCTGCTCGCCGGGTGGGGGCCCGGGAGGGGGCGCCGACGGCGGTGCCGGTTGGTACCGCGCGCCGGTGCCCGTGTTGCGCAGATACGGCCGGACACCTGGCGCCGCCGGGTGTTCCGGGTCGTCGGGGTCGGCCGGGTGTCTCATTGCTGGACGGCGTTTTTCAATTCAGCGATGAGCCGCGGGCTGAGTGCGCCGCCGGCCCGGGTGGCGAACAGCGTCATCTCGTACGCCAGCGTGCCCAGGTTGGCGGTGCGGTCCGCGATGACGCCGAGCACCGAGCCGGCGCTGATCGCGGTGACCAGCAGGTAGCCGTCGGCCATGTCGATGATGACCCGGTTGAGGCTGCCCAGCGCGTACCAGCTCGCGGCGCCGCCGGCCAGGCTGGTCAGACCGGACACGACCGCCGCGAGGCGCTCGGCGTTGGGCCGGTCCTTGATCGCGGACATGGCCATCAGCAGACCGTCGGACGAGACGGCGATGGCTTCGACGACTCCCGCGGTGCCGGACGTGAACGAGTCCAGCAGCCAGTTGAAGGTCTTCGCCTCGGCGCTCAGCTGGGACTGGGCGTAGTCGCGACCGTTGCCGGTTTCGGTGGAGTAGGGGGAAGTCATCGCGGTTGTCCCTCTGGTTGTGGCTGGGTTTCGTTCAGTGCGCGGGCGACGCCGTACTCGAACTGTTCCATCAGTGCGCGCGCGGCGTCCGGGTCGAGCGGCTGGGCCGGCGAGGCGGCCGGCACCGGGTTCATCGGCGGGTCACCCACCGGCAGCGTCGCGCCCGGTACCCGGCGGGTCAGCGGCGGGTGGCCGGCGGCCGGCGGGGAGGACATGTCCTGCTCGATGACGTCCCACTGGGCGCGGGACACGCCCGCCTCGAAGGCCTCGAACGCCTCGCGGGCGGCGAGGGCGTCGTCCGAGGTCGGCGGGGTGACCGGCAGCTTCGGCCCGGACTCCATCGGCAGCTGGTTGCCGGGCACGCGGCGGCGCAGCGGGGTGACGGGGGCGCCGTTGCGCGCCTCCGGGCTCGTGCGCTGCTGCGGCACCGGCGGTACGGGCTGAGCCGGCTGCTGGAACTGGGCCGGCTGCTGGAACTGGGCCGGCTGCTGGAACGGCTCGGGCTCGGGGCGGTGGTACGACTCCGCCTCGGTGCGCTGGCGCGGGAGCTGGATCGCGTCGGACGGCGCCGACATGACGATCGGTCCCTCCACCACCTCCGGCTCGGCGTACCGGCCGGCCGACGGCAGTTCCGGGGCGGTCGCGGGGAAGCGACCGGCCACCGGCGTGCCGGCGTCGTAGGCACCCGGCACCTCGTAGGCCGACTGATGGGCCTGCTGCTCGGCGTAGCCGCTCGGGGCGGCCTCCAGCGCCGGGGCGCCGGCGCGGACCGGGGCGAAGGCGTTCCAGGAGCGGCCCGCCTCCAGCGTCTTGGTGGCGCGGTGCAGCACGTTCGGGTCGAACGGCTGGGCGCTGCCCGGCACCGACCGGCTCGACGTGCCCGCGATCAGCGGCGCGAACTCGGTGTGGTGGCTGCTCGGCACGGTGGCCTGGATCGGCTGCATCGGCGGCATGGCCTCGCGGGGTGCCACGAGGTGGGCCGGGCCCAGGTCGACCCAGGCGGTGACGCCGCCCTCGGGGGTGTCGGTGAGGGTGACCTCGATGCCGTGCCGCCGCGCAAGGCGGCCGACCACGAACAGGCCGAGCACCTCACTGGGGGCCAGGTCGAGCCGCTCACGGCGGGTCAGCCGGGCGTTCTCCTCGGCCAGGCGGTCCGGCGCCAGGCCCAGGCCGCGGTCGACGATCGCGAGGCGGGCACCGCCGCGCAGCTCCGCCGCGGTGACGGTGACGCGGGTGTGCGGCGGCGAGAACGACGTCGCGTTCTCCATCAGCTCGGCGAGCAGCAGGGTCAGGTCGGCCAGCACGGCCGGCACAACCACGATCTCCTCCGGCACCTCGACGTCCACGCGGGTGTAGTCCTCGATCTCACCGAGGGCGAGCCGCACGACGTCGGACAGGGACAGCGGGGCCATGTGGTCGTTCGCGCCGACGGCACCGGAGAGCACGACCAGGCTGCTCGCGTTCCGGCGGAGGCGGCTGGACATGTGGTCGAGCCGGTACAGCTCGCGCAGGCGGTCGCTGTCGGTCTCCCGGCGCTCCAGGTTGTCGATCAGGGCGAGCTGGCGGCCGACCAGGTTTTGGGTACGGCGACCGACGTGACCGAACATCTGGGCGACGTTGCGACGGCCCAGCACCTGCCGTTCCACCAGCCGGGCGGCGGTGTTCTGCACCCGGTCGAAGGCGCGGGCCAGGTCACCGATCTCGTCCCTGGCCTGCACGTCGACGGCGTCGAGCCGGATCGGGCGGGCCAACTCGGCCTCGTCGTCGGCGACCCGCTCGAGTTCGGCCTCGGCGGCGCGGGCGATGCGCTCGGCGGAGCCGGTCAGGCGGCGCAGCGGCCGGGCGACCGCGCGGGCCATCAGCAGCGACAGCGCGATCACGATGAGCAGCAGGAGCACCGCGCCGCCACCGACCAGGCCGGCTGTGCGCAGGGCGGCCTCCCGGTCGTCGGCCACGGCGGCGTCCACGTCCGCGGCGATCCGCTTCTCGACGAAGCCGCCGAGCACGATGACGGACAGCAGCGACGGGTACAGCGTGTCGGGCTTGAGCAGCTTGACCGCCGAGGCGGGGTCGGTGGCCGCCCGGGCGAAGAACTGGTCACCCACGCGGGCCGAGAACGCCTGCTGGGCCCCCGTGTACAGCTTGTACTGGTCGGGGGTGAAGTACGCCTGGGCGCCACCGATGATGAACTGCAGCTGCAGCAGGGTGGACGAGAACAGGTTGGTCAGTCCGGCGTTCTGGGTCGCCACGGCCGCGGTCAGCTGGCTGGACGCCTGGCTGATCAGGTCGTCACTGCGCAGCGCCTGGTCCAGCGCGAACACCTGGCGGCCGGTGGCGGTCGTGAGGTCGGCCGCGCGCTGCAGGTCGAGCCCGTCCAGGATCGGGGTGATCACGGCGGTGAACTCGGCGGAGATCTGGTCCGGGCGGATGGTCCGGTTCAGGATGTTGGCCCGGGTGCCCTCGAGCCGCTTGACCGCGTCCACGGCCCGGGTCAGCTGCGGGGTGAGCGGCTGGTCGAGACGCTTGAGGGCGAGGATGCGGTCGGTCGACTCGGCGCTCTGCACGACCAGCTGCGGCTGGCCGACCAGGCCGAACAGGAAGCCCACCGAGAGCAGGCGCTCCTCGGACAGCTCCTGGACGGCCGAGCCGACCCGGGTGGCGAGCAGGACCGTGTCGGCGGTGTCCTGGGCCTTGCCGGCCACGTCGATGCGGTTGGCGACGATCGGCAGCGCGAGCAGGACGACCCCGAGGAGCGGGACCAGGACCAGCAGCGTCAGCTTGCCGAGGATGCGGAGCTTACCGAAGAGCACCGGATCGCTCCCGCCGTGTGGGGTTGACCTCGCCGTACGCCGGTGCGCGGTGCCCGGCTTCGGTACGGTCGGTCTCCGGTCCGGTCGGTCCCACGTTCAGGTCGCGGGGACCCGAGTCGGGGGCCGACGGGAAGAGCCGCTGGCCCCGGCCGGTGAGCGGCACCATCATGGCCGCGGCGACCAGCAGGACGGCGGCGGCGGCCGAGGCCAGTGCCACGATCATGTCGTTGTCGAGGCTGTCCAGCCGGTCGTCGAGCAGGGCGGTCATCTCCCGGGTCACGATGCCGGAGAGGTTGGCCAGCGAGGTCTGCAGCTGGCTCTGCGCGGTCGCCATGGTGGCCGCGTTCGGGGCGCCGCCCGGGTTGGCGCCGCGGGTCAGCGACTCCACCCCGCGGCGGAACGAGTCCAGGCCGTTGACCAGGTTGCCGCTCAGCGAGACGCTGCTGGTGTCGTCGACCGCGGCCTGCAAGTTGTCGGTGAGTTCGTTGACCGAGGAGTCCACGGCCTGCACGGCCGCACCGAACTGCGGAACGATCTGCGCGCGGGACTTCTCGTCGGCGCGGGCGACCAGCTGGCTGAGGTCTCCCATCCGGCTGACCTGCACGACGGATTCCGGCAGGTCGACCGCGACGGCCTCCTGCAGGTGCGAGATGTCGTTGTCCGGATCCCGGGCCAGCTCGGCGTTGTCCCGCACGGTGTCGTAGAGCTCCAGGGTGAGGTCGGTGACCTCGACGTGCGCCTGGAACACCGCGACCGGGCCGCCGGTGACCTTGCCGAGCTGGTCGATCCGCTGCCTGAGGCCGGTCCAGCGGTCCCGGGTGCTCAGCTCGTCACCCAGGCGCTGGTCCACCGCCGCGACGCCGTTGACCGCGGCGCTCAGCGAGCCGGGGGCGGCCGTGACGCCGGCCAGCGCCGAGGACTGCGCCTCGGCCAGCGAGCTCACCAGGGGAGCGAGGGCGGAGATGTACTCCACGCCCTGCTTCTCCAGCCGCGTGTCGTCGCGCTTGTCGGAGATGGTGCCCCACACGCTGGCGAACAGGATCGCCGCCGGGACAAGAATCAAGACCGTCAAAACAGCCGCGAGCGCTGAGCGCGTACGGGTTCGCCGGTTGTCCACCGAGACTGACATTGCCAATTCCTCCGCCATGCATCCGCGATAGACCGTTTTGGCGGCTACCCTCCGTAGCCAAGCGGGCGCACCGATCCGGGTCAATCTATCCGAGAAATAATCATGCGACCCCTTTCCAAGGGTCAGAGTTGGCTCGGCTGATCGGGGGATACGCCTGGGGGGCGCGGTGGTTGTACCGCAGCGCGAAAACCGGCCTCTGCCAGCACCGGGACGGATAGAAAAGAATGCTCGGGGGTTGCCGTTCACAGCGCGGCGAACGAACTTCGCAGGGTCGTCCGGCGCTTGCTGGGTAGCCAGGAAAGCGTTCCACAATGGAAGCCGGTGGGGCCGTCCCGCATTGTCTCCGTTCGGTAACGAACACCTTACGTAGCGCTAAAATGATACGGAGAGTAGCGAGACGGACACAGTGTCCGTCTCGCGATGCGGACGATTTCATGAGAAAGCCCGCCCGGCGGAAGGCCGGGCGGGCCGTTCTGGCTGGTGTGGATCAAGCGCTCAGAGGCGGGCCAGCGCCTTCCGGAGCGGATCCAGGCCCAGAGCGCCGAGATCGAGCGCCTGCCGGTGGAAGACCTTGAGGTCGAAGTCGGCGCCCTTGCGGGCCTTCGCGTCCTCGCGGGCCTGCAGCCAGATCCGCTCGCCGACCTTGTACGACGGCGCCTGCCCCGGCCAGCCCAGGTACCGCTTCCACTCGAAGCGCAGCACCTCGGAGTTCATCCGGGTGTGCGCCCGCAGGAACTCCCAGCCCAGCTCGGGCGTCCAGCGCTCACCGGGGTGGAAGCCGAACGGGTTGTCGCGCGGGATCTCCAGCTCCAGGTGCATGCCGATGTCCACGATCACCCGGCTGGCCCGCAGCGCCTGGCCGTCGAGCATGCCCAGCCGGTCACCCGGGTCGGCCAGGTAACCGAGGTCGTCCATCAGGCGCTCGGCGTACAGGGCCCAGCCCTCGGCGTGCCCGGAGCAGAAGCAGAGCAGCCGCTGCCAGCGGTTGAGCAGCTCGGCGCGGTAGATCGTCTGGCCGATCTGCAGGTGATGACCCGGCACGCCCTCGTGGTAGACGGTGGTCACCTCCCGCCAGGTGGAGAACTCGGTCATGCCCTCCGGCACCGCCCACCACATCCGCCCGGGCCGGCTGAAGTCCTCGCTGGGCCCGGTGTAGTAGATGCCGCCGTCACTGGTCGGGGCCAGGCAGCACTCGATGGCCCGGACCGGCTCGGGGATGTCGAAGTGGGTGCCGTCGAGCGCCGACACCGCCTTGTCGGCCAGCGCCTGCATCCAGTCGCGGAAGGCCTCCTTGCCGGGGATGCGCCGGGCCGGGTCGGCGTCCAGCACCGCCACCGCCTCGTCGACGCTCGCGCCGGAGCCGGCGATCTCCCCCGCGACCACGCGCATCTCGCGCTCCAGCCGGGCCAGTTCCTCGAAGCCCCAGGCGTACGTCTCCTCCTGGTCCACCCGCGCACCCAGGAAGTACTGCGACGCGCGGGCGTAGCGCTCCGGCCCGGCCGCCTCCTTGTCCCGGCCGTGCGGGGCGAGCTCGGTGCGCAGGAACTCCCCGAAACCGGCCGTGGCGGCGGTGGCGGCCGCGGCGTTGCGCTGCAGCTCCGCCCCGAGCGTGCCGTCGGCGCCGAGCCCGTCGGTCAGCCGGTGGAAGAAGTTGTCCCGGGCCGGGTCCGTCCAGGCGTCGCACTGCTCGGCGACCTCGACCATCTGCACCCGCGCGCTGACGTTGCCCCGCGCGGCCTCCTCGAGCAGGGTCCGCTTGTACTGCTCCAGCGCCCGGGGGAAGCCGGCCAGGCGGGCCGAGATGTTCGCCAGCGCCTCCTCGCCCTGGGTCGGCATCAGGTCGAACACCATCCGCAGCCCGTGCAAGGGGCTGGAGATGACGTTGAGGTCGCTGGCTACGTCACCGGCGTCGTAGCGGGCCAGCTCGAGACCCAGACGCTCCTGCATCGCGTCCTTGGCCACGTGCTCGGACTCGGTCGCCGGCTCCAGCGGGTCCAGCCGGGCCAGCGTGCTCCGGGTCAGCTCGGCCTGGGCCGCGAAGCCGTCCGGCGAGAGATCGTCGAGCTCGGCGTCGTGGCCGGCCACGCCGATGAAGGTGGCGCCGGTCGGGTTGAGCGGAGCCCATTCGTCGACGTAATTGTTGGCGAGGTCATCAATCTGTCCCACGCGCCGACCCTACGGGAGCCACCGGCGCGGCGCGTCCCCTAATTACCGCCGGAGTGGCCGGCGGTCCACTCCAGCAGGCGGTCGGCCGGCCACGCATTCACCACCCGGTCCACCGGTACGCCGCACAGCGCCGCGCGCTCACAGCCGTACCGTTGCCAGTCGAGCTGGCCGGGCGCGTGCGCGTCGGTGTCGATGCTGAACAGGCAGCCCGCCTCCACCGCCACGGTCAGCATCCGCTTGGGCGGGTCGAGCCGGTCCGGCCGCGAGTTGATCTCCACCGCCTTGCCGTGCTCGACGCACGCGGCCAGCACCTTCTTGACGTCGAAGTCGCTCGGCGGGCGGGTCCGCCCGGCCCGGTGCCCCTTGTCGCCGGCGCCGGCCGCAGCCACCTTGCGGCCGGTCAGGTGGCCCAGGATGTCCAGGTGCGGGTTCTCGATCGCCGCCAGCATCCGGCGGGTCATCTTCGCCGAGTCGTCGCGCAGATTGCTGTGCACCGAACCGACGACCACGTCGAGGCGGGCCAGCAGCTCGTCCTCCTGGTCCAGCGAGCCGTCGGCCAGGATGTCCACCTCGATGCCGGTGAGGATCCGGAAGCCGTCGGGCAGCGCGTCGTTCAGCTTGGCCACGTGGTCGAGCTGGCGTCGCAACCGCGCGGCGGTCAGCCCGCGGGCCACGGTCAACCGGGGCGAGTGGTCGGTGAGGACCAGATACTCGTGGCCGAGCTCGACCGCGGCCAGCGCCATCTCCTCGATCGGGGAGCCACCGTCGGACCAGTCCGAATGGGCGTGGCAGTCCCCGCGCAGGGCCTCGCGCAGCGCCGCCGCGGCGCCCTGCAGATCCGTGCCCTCGGTGGTCGCCAGTCGCCGGAGGTAGGCCGGTTCCTCGCCGTTCAGCGACTCGGCGACGCACCTGGCGGTGACGTCGCCGACGCCGGACAGCTTCGACAGCGTGCCGGCGGCGACCCGCTCGGCCAGCTCCGCGGCGGGCAGGGCGGCGACCGTCGCGGCCGCGGACCGGAACGCCTTCACCCGGTACGTCGCCTCGTTCGCCCGTTCCAGCAGGAAGGCGATACGCCGCAGGTCAGCGACTGGATCACGAGATGCCATGGCGCCAGACTAGGTCTCAGGGGCGGCCGGCTGCTCGGTAAGCCTTGGCGCGGTAGCGGGTGTAGGCCCGTCCGGCGTCGCGGTAGTAGCCCCACGGCAGCTCGGTCGGCAGGTCGCCGATGGCGTCGAAACGCTCCGCCGCCGCCGCGTGGTCGCCCGCCAGGTGGAAGACCAGGGCGAACCAGCCGTCGGCGGTCTGGTGCCCCGGGATGCGGCGGAAATCCGGGTGCCGGACGGACTTGTCGGCGGCCGCGTGCACTTCCGCGCGCACCTCCGGCCGGGACAGGTAGTCCTCGGTGCTGCCGTCGGCCTGCAGGGCCGCCTCGAAGTGCGCCACCGCCACCATCGAGCCGAGCGAGCAGCCGGCCGGCATCAGGTCGACGGTGTCGCGGGCGAACGTCAGCGCCAGTTCGTCGCTGCCGCCCCACTTGGCGCACTTCTGCTGGAGCATCCGGGCGTGTGCGGCCCGGTGCCAGCGGTGCCGGGCGACGACCTCCTTGAAACGCCGTTCCGCCTCGTCGAGCCCGAGCTGGCGGCCGAGTGCCGTGGTGATCAGCTCGGCCCAGGCGGTGGCGTCCGCCGGGTCCCGGCTCACCGCCTCGTCCAGGCTGTCCTCGGCGATCTTGAGACGGCGGAAGAACGCGGCGAACTGCTCCTCGGAGACCGTGCTCGCCGTGCCGCTGCCGCGCGCCTCCCACGCCCACTGGACCGCGTGCGCGCCCTTGACCAGATACGGCAGTGCGGATTCCGGTTCAGCGGCGAGCCACTTGCCGATCCACGGCTGCGGTCCACTGCGGTCGGCCAGCACCCCGACGTAGAAGGCACGCAGGTCCTGATCCACGACGGGGGTCAGCACGGCCGAGACGGTGGACCAGTCGCCGCGGCCGGCCGCCTCGTCGAGCCGCCGGGCGGTCCCGTCGCCGAGACAGGGATCGATGACGGCAGCCGACCTGCCGGCGCGCTTGAACGGCCACATGGCGATGAGTCCTCCTCGGCTCCGGACGGGATGGTAGACGCGCGCGGACCGGCCCGGAAGGGGTTGCCGGGCGAAGATCGAGGTCGGTATCTTCCCTGCGCCGTCCGGTGCAGACGGGCGGTGCCACGGGGAGGAAACACCATGCTGCGCGCCGCCGCGTCCGTCTTCATGCTGTTCGGTTTTTATGTCGTCGCCCTGCTCCAGCTCGCCGCCGTGCTGGCGTTGGTGGTGTGGATCTCGACTGTCGGCAACGCCGGCGTCGGCATCAAACTCGGCCTGCCCCTGCTCTTCGCGGTGGGTGCCACCGGCGTCGGGCTGTGGCGGGCGATCCGGACCCAGCCGGAGCCGCTGCACGGCCTGATCGTCGCGCCGCACGACGCTCCCGAGCTCTGGGCCCTGGTGCACCACCTGGCCAACGAGGTGGGCACCCGTACGCCCGACGAGATCCGGCTGGTGCCCGAGGTCAACGCCGCGGTCAGCGAGGACACCAAGCTGCTCGGCCTGATCGGCGGCCGGCGCCGGCTGTACCTGGGCATGCCGCTGTTGCAGGCGATGAGCGTCGATCAGCTGCGCTCGGTCGTCGCGCACGAGCTGGGCCACTACTCCGGCAAGCACACCCGGCTGGGGGCGGTCGCGTACCGGGGGCGGCTCGCGATCGGGCACACCATCGGCCGGATCGGCCCGTGGAACCCGGTGGGCTGGACCTTCCGGGGTTACGCCCGGCTCTACCTGCTGGTCGACAACGCCGTCTCGCGCCGGCAGGAGCTGGACGCCGACCGGGCCTCGGTGCGGGTCGCCGGTCCCGACGTGGCCGTCGCCGCGCTGCGCGAGCTGCCGGTGATCGACGCGGCCTGGGGTTTCTACTTCGACCGGTACATCAACCAGGGCTGGGAGGCCGGCTTCGCGCCGGACGACTTCTTCGGCGGTTTCGGCCGGCTCGTCGCGGCCCGGCACGAGGAGCTCGCCAAGCTGCGCGACGACCAGCCCGAGGAGCACCGGTCCCGCTGGGACACGCACCCGTCGCAGACCGAGCGGATCGCCCTCATGCGGACCGCACCGCAGGTCGCGCATCCGGTGGACGGCCGGCCCGCCGCGATGCTGGTGCCCTCGATCACCACCGCCGGCATCGCCCTGCAGCGCGAGGTCGTCGACATCGGCAGCCGCCAGGTGCTGCCCTGGCCGCAGTTCACCGCGGCGGCGACCACCGCGGGCCTGCAGCGCAAGGCGGACCGGGTGTTCCGCTCGCTGGGCCGGCTCACCGGCACCGATGACCCGGGACTGGGCACCCTCTTCGACCTGGTGGCGGCCGGCCGGCTGGGCGAGCTGGCCGAGGAGTTCTACCCGAACGCCACCCGCAAGGAGGCGGCGGGCAAGTTCGTCGGCGCGATGGACATGCTGTTCACGCTGGCGGCGGTCCGTTCCGGCACGGCGTACTGGCGGCACTCGTGGACCGAGCCGGTCACGCTGGTCGACGCGCACGGCGCCGAGCTGGACTACGAGGAGATCGCGAAGCTGGCCGTCTCGCCGGCCACGCTCGAGGAGGCCCGGGCCCGGCTGGCCGAGGCCGGCATCCGGGTCGAGGCGGCGGCGATCGTCGAGCGCCGGGCCACCGCGAGCGGCTCCGACATCATCGGCGCGATGGCCAACCTCAAGGTCGACGGCCTGCACACCGACCTGGTGCTGCTGGACCGGGGCCTGGTCCTGGTGCCCGCGCCCAAGTCGACCGACAACGGCAAGGACCGGCTGCGCGCCCTGCTGACGTCCGGGCCGGTGGAGGAGCTCGCGACCCGCTTCCGCTTCCTGCCGTACGAGGAGCTCGTCGCGGCCACCATCACCAAGCGCACCCCGGTGAAGGCGGAACTGCGCACGCACGCCGGCGTGACGGTCACCGTCGAGGAGCGCTGGACCGGGGAGCAGCTCGGCGAGAGCCGGGACGCCCTGCTCGGCGTGCTGGACCGGATCGCGGACCGCTCGGTGGTCTGAGCCGGTTGGTTAGGCTCCGCCCATGCGGACGATCGACTGGGTGGACGACGCCATCGAGATCATCGACCAGACGGCGCTGCCGGGTGAGGTGCGCGTGCTGCGGCTCACCACGGTCGCCGAGCTGGTCGCGGCGATCCGGTCGCTGGCGGTGCGCGGGGCGCCGGCGCTGGGGGTGGCCGGGGCTTTCGGGGTGGCACTGGCAGCGCGGCAGTTCGCCGGGGACGAGCGGGCGCGGGCTGACGCCGTACAGCTGGTGGAGCATGCCCGGCCGACTGCCGTGAACCTCGCCCGCGGCGCCCGGCGGGCAGCGGCGCGGCTCGCCGCCGGGCCGCCGGCCGTGCTGGCCGAGGCGTGCGCGGTGCGCGACGAGGAGATCGCCGCCTCGGCCGCGATGGCCGCTCTCGGCGCCGACCTGATGGTCGAGCTGTGCGGCGCGCGGCCGCGGCTGCTGACCCACTGCAACACCGGTGGGCTGGCCGCGGTGACCGGCGGCACCGCCCTGGGGGTAGTGACCGAGCTGCACCGCCGGGGCGCCCTGGCCGGGGTCATCGCCAGTGAGACCCGGCCGTTGTTGCAGGGGGCCCGGCTGACCGCGTGGGAGCTGCGGGAGGCCGGCATCGACTTCCGCGTCGCGGTGGACTCGGCCGGACCGTTCCTGCTGGCCCGCGGCGAGGCCGACGCGGTGATCCTGGGCGCGGACCGGATCTGCGCGAACGGCGACGTGATCAACAAGGTCGGCAGCTACGCGCACGCGCTCGGCGCCCGCCGGGCCGGCCTGCCGTTTGTCGTGGTCGCCCCGGAGTCGACTGTGGACCTGGACACCCCGGACGGTGCCGCGGTGGAGATCGAGGACCGGGGCGCGGCCGAGGTCACCGACTATGCGGCCGCGGTCAACCCGGCGTTCGACGTCACCCCGTACGACCTGGTGACCGCGATCGTGACGGACCGCCGGGTGATCCGCCTCGACCGCGGCGAGCGGCCCTAGGCGGCGGGCTGCCAGGGCTTCATCCAGGGCGACTCCGGCCAGCCCTCGGCGGCGGCCATGATCGGGTACGCGGTCCCGCCGTCCACCGACTCCCGGATGATGTCGGCGTGCCCCGCGTGCCGGGCCGTCTCCTGGATGAGGTGCAGCAACACCCAGCGCACCGACCAGTTGTCCAGGTCCTTGGGGTTCCACGGCACGGAGTGGTCGACCGGCACGGCCCGGTCGAGGTCGCCGATCTCCGCGACGGTCTTTTCGGTGCGGGCGGCGATCCGGTCGTACCGGGCGAAGACCTCGTCGATCGTCTCGCCGTCGCTGAGCGCGAAGTTCTCCTCGTACGCGGTGTAGTCCAGCTCGCGGGGCTCACGGCGGACGACGTCGATCCAGCCCTCCTCGATGGACGCACAGTGCTTGATCAGGCCGCCGACGGTGAGCGGGCTGGCCGTGGGCGTGGCGCGCAACTGCTCGGGGCTGAGGCCGTACGCGGTCAGCCTGATGACGTACCGCATCTGGGCGAGGTACGCGAGCAGGCCCTCCTGCTCGTTGGCAATGGCTCCGACCTGACCAGGCATGACCTGTCTCCTGTTCCGTTGTCCGGCTTACCGCCTGAGCCTAGGAACTATTGCGGTCACTTCCTGGCCGCATTGTCGAGACATTGTCGTCGCGTACGGCCGTCACCCAGCCCCCGGCCCGGCCCAGCGCGAGCAGCGGGCCCGGCTCGGCTGCCAGCTCCGCCGTCTCGCCAGGGGCCGCGGGCCAGGCCCGGCGGAGGTCGCTCGGCACCCGCAGCCGCTCGGTGAGGGCCGCGATCGGATCCGGCGCGGCCAGCTCCCGGCCGTAGCTCTGCAACTCGGCGATCATCCCGTCCAGCACCTCCTGGACGGCCGGAGCATTGCCGCCGCACATGGCCGCGATGAGGTCCGGCCGGGTGCCGGCCACCCGGGTGCCGTCCCGGAACGAGCCGGCGGCCAGCGTGCCCGCCAGCGGATTGCCGGCCAGCACCGTGCTCAGCGCGGCGGCCAGCAGGTGCGGCACGTGGCTGATCTCGGCGACCGTCCGGTCGTGCTCGGCGGCGGTGACGGGCACGACGCGGGCGCCCAGCGTGGTGCAGAGGCGGGCCAGCGTCAGCCAGTCGGCCAGGTCGATGCCGTCCTCCTCCAGGCAGAGCACCCAGGCGCAGCCGTCGAACAGGTCGGGGTCGGAGGCGAGGAAGCCGGACGACTCCTTGCCGGCCATCGGGTGCCCGCCGACGAACCGGCGGCCGCGGAGCAGGTCGCGCACCGGACCCTTGACCGAGGTGACGTCGGTGATCAGACCGGGGTGGCCGGCCAGCTCGGCCAGCACGCCGGGCAGCGCCGGGAGCGGCACGGCCAGCACGACCAGCTCGGCGTCCTCGACGGCTTCCGGGATGCTCTCGGCCACCTGCCAGTCGCCCTTGATGACGATGGTCCGGGTGCCCGGATCGGCGGCGGGCGGCAGCTCGGCCGCCTTGGCCAGGCCTCGCGCGGCCTCCCGGGTCTGCCGGCCGGCGTCGTAGCCGACGACGTGGTGGCCGTGGGCGGCCAGGGCCCGCAGGAGCGAGCCGCCGATGAGACCGAGGCCGATGACTGCGACGTTCACGCGGCAGACTCTCGCACACGATCGGCATCAGCCGTACGGACCTGTCGGTTTTGGTCCGTTTCGCCACTGGTCGGGGATGATCGCCGCCCTTACGGTGATCATGTGACGTACACGGACAAACTGGCCTTTATCGGCGTGGTGGGCGCGGCCATCGCCATGCTCGCCGCGCCGGCGCAGGCGGCACCGTCGGAATCACCGGACGCCGTCCCGAGCTTCAACGGGACGGTGCTGGCTGTCGCGTACTCCGGCAGCACCGTCTACGTCGGCGGCGACTTCACCGCCGCCGTCGTCAAGGGCAAGGCGGTCGCGCGCAGCCGGCTCGCCGCGGTCAACGCGGTCACCGGTGAGCTGCTGCCCTGGGCACCCGTCGCGGACGGCCGGGTCAAGGCGATCGCCACCAGCGGCTCGGCCGTGTACGTCGGCGGGGACTTCGGCACAGTCGGTGGCCAGCGCCGCGACAGCCTGGCCCGGCTCGACGGACGCAGTGGCGCCGTCGCCGGCACCTTCAAGCACACCATCGAGGGCCGCCCGTACGCGCTGGCCACCACCGGAAGCCGGCTCTACCTCGGTGGCTCGATCACCAAGGTCAACGGGCAGAGCCGTACCCGGCTGGCCGCCTTCAGCCTGACCACCGGGGCTCTGGACACCAGGTGGAAGCCGACTGCGGACGACCAGGTCGAGGCGCTGGCCACCGGCGGCGGCCGGGTCTACGCCGGCGGCAAGTTCCACAAGGTCAACGGCACGAGCGGGTACGACCGGCTGGTGGCGCTGGACCCGTCCTCGGCCGCGATCGTCACCAGTTTCAAGCCGAAGCCGCCGGTGATCACCTTCGCGGTGGCGGTCACCTCGACCGGCGTCTACACCGCGCACGGCGGCCAGGGCGGCGCGGCCAGCAGCTACAGCACCACCGGGGTCAAGCGGTGGACGGCCACCTTCGACGGCAACGCCCAGGCGATCGGCGTGCTGGGCGACACCGTCTACGTCGGCGGGCACTTCGACCGGGCGTGCCGGACCGCGCGTACCGGAAGTCAGGGCACCTGCCTGGACGGCTCCGACGACCGCATCAAGCTCGCCGCCCTCGCCACCACCGACGGCCACCTGCGCGACTGGACCGCCGACGCGAACGGCGTCGACGGCGTGCTGGCCATGGCCGTGCAACCCGGCCTCGGCGCGCTCGCCGTGGGTGGCGCCTTCACCACGATCGGCGGGCGGTCACAGAAACGCTTCGCGCAGTTCGGCTGAGCCGATCCCAGAAAGCTTTATCCGCACGGCGGGGCCGCATCTCTTGGGCGAGGGATGCGGCCCTGTGCTGTGCGTCAGGCCTTGCAGTTGTGCGACTTCTTCCACTTCGCGACCGTGGCGACCGGGCTCTTGTTGCCCTTCGCCCGCCAGGACTTGAGGAAGGTCGCCGGCCACACCACGCCGCGGCGAACCTTCCAGTCGCCGGTCTTGGCGCACGGCGGGGAGATGCCGTAGTGCAGGTGGCACACGTTGTTGGCGTTGCCGGTGCGGCCGACCTTGCCGAGCTGCTGGCCGGTCTTGACCCGGACACCGGCCTTGATCCCGGTCTGCACCTTGCTGAGGTGCGAGCCGTAGTAGCGCACGCCGTCGTCGCCGAGGATCGACACCGACAGGCCGCCGTTGAGCGGGCCGTCCGGCGCACCCTTCACGTACTGGTCCTTGCGGCTGACCTCGAGCACCACGCCGCTGGTCGTCGCCACCACGGTCTCGCCGCAGTCGGCGAAGATGTCCGTCGCCGGATACTTCGCGTGCGTGGGGTGGAAGGCCACGTTGGACGCCTTGACCGGGAAGGCGTACTTCAGCCCGGCCGGCGCCGTCGCGGGCGCCTTGCTGGGCGTCTTCTTCGGGGTGGCCGAGGACGTCACCGTGCCCGCCGGCGCCTTCTCCGGGGTGCCGGCCGGGTCCGGCGTGGGAACAGCCGACGCCGTCCGCGACGGCTCCAGGAACTGCGGCGCGCTGGTGGTCGTGGGCGCGTCGCCCGGCGAGCCGCAGGCCGCGAGCGAGAACGCCGCGACGGTCAGGACCGAGAGGGTACGCAGGGAAAGCACCGGGCCATCCTGGCAGACGCCAACAGTTCCCGCTGACCCAGCGGGGGTGGATAGGCTGGCCGGGGATCGTCCGACCCCGCCGGATGGAGGCGACATGGCCGAACAGCACGGGGCCTGGCCCGCAGCGGCGCAGCCACCCGCCGGCTGGCTGCCCGACCGTCCGTCCGCGCCCGCCGGCCTGCCCCCGCGGCCGGTCTACCGCGAGCCACACCCGATCGCGGTCGCCCCGCTGCTCTCCGGCGTGGGCGCGACGCTGGTCTGGTTCGCCCTCTTCGGCAGCCTCGGCCGCGACCTGGCCGGCTACGCGTGGTGGACGGTTACCGCCGCCGTCTCGGCCTGGGCGGTCGCCATCGTGCTGGCGGTGCTGGGCGATCGTGGCGTCGCGACCGGCGTGGGCCTCGCGGCGGGCATCGGCCTGTCGATCGCCGGGGGTTTTGTGACAGCCCGGTGGATCTCCACGAACGACTGGCCGCTGTGGTGAATGTCCAGCTCTGCACCCCCTTGTCATCGACGAACCGTGCCCCTGTGGTGGCGCAGCGCACTCGGCCTTGACGAACGTCGCGCGGCTGGGCACGCTCGGCCTCATGGCCCACGTACCGCAACGGCTCGACCCCGATCGTCGCCGTCGCCGACTGGAGCTTCTGGCCGCACTGGCCGATGCCAAGTCCGCCCGCGAGCACAGCCAGCCGCAACGCCTGCGCGGCGCCCGGCTCCGCGAACTGATCGCGAATCGACGCCGCCACGCCAACTGAGCTCACCCGCGGCGGAAAACCCATGCAAGTTCGTTACATAGCTACTCCCTTCGGGGCGTGGCGCGGCATCAGCGGCGCACCACCGGCTACCGTCAGGCGCTGAGGACCGCAGGTTTCGTGGGGGGATTCGTGTCGACTTTCGCTGCCGCCGTCGCCCGGGGCAAGAACGGCTGGACGGCATCCGAGCTCCAGCTCACCGGCGTCGCCGACCTCGACGAGGTGGTGGACCGGCTGCGTGACGCCGAGCCGGACGCCGAGTTGTCGCTGTTGTTCGTCGAGGCCGACGACCAGTATCTGGTGATTCTGCGCCTGGACGAAGGCGAGGACGTCCGGGTGTTCTGCTCCGACTCGGCGTTCGCCGACGAGTCGCGGCTCGGCGCACTGCTGCTCGCCGACGTCGAGACGCCGGCGCTGGAGCTCGACGACCTGGCCGCACCGAGCGCCGATGACGACGACGAGGACGACCGGCCGGCCGCCGACCCCGACGCCGACCCGGTGGGCGACGTCGAGCTGCTCGCCGACCTGGGGGTCAGCTCGCACCGGCTGCTGACGCTCTGCGGGCTCGAAGGCATGCTCCCGGCCGACGTGACCGCGGAGATCTGCCAGCAGCTCGGCTGCGGCGACGAGCTGGAAGAGCTGCGCGAGGTCTGATGCTCCGCCCCCAGCACGAGACCTGGATGCGACGGGCCCTGTCCGTCGCGTCCGCCTCGGCGGAGGACGTGCCGGTGGGTGCGGTCGTCTACGGCCCGGACGGCGCCGAGCTGGCCGCGGCCGGCAACGAACGCGAGCTGACCGGCGACCCGACCGCGCACGCGGAGATCATCGCGTTGCGGCGGGCCGCCGTCCTGACCGGAAGCTGGCGGCTGACCGGCTGCACCCTCGTGGTGACCCTGGAGCCGTGCACGATGTGCGCCGGGGCGCTGGTGCTGGCCCGGGTGTCCCGGCTCGTCTTCGGCGCCTGGGAGCCGAAGACGGGCGCGGTGGGCTCGCTCTGGGACGTGGTCCGGGACCGCAGGCTGACCCACCGGCCCGAGGTCTACGCGGGCATCCTCGAGGACGAATGCGCCACGCTGCTCCGGGACTTCTTCCGGTCCTAGGCTCTTGTCTCGGTCTTACGCGATGGCGGTGTCCAGGCCGATCTGCACCATGTCGGAGAAGCCCTGCTCGCGCTGGGCGGAATCCATCTTGTCGCCGCGCTTGATGTGGTCGCTGACGGTCAGGATGGTCAGCGCCTTGGCGCCGTACCGGGCCGCGATCGTGTAGATGGCGGCCGACTCCATCTCGACGGCGAGCACGCCGTAGTCGGCCAGCGTGTCGTACAGGTCCGGCCGGTCGGTGTAGAACGCGTCCGCGGCCAGGATCGGGCCGACCCGCAGCGCGACACCGCGCCGGTCGGCGACATCGGCCGCGGTACGCAGCAGCGTGAAGTCCGCCACCGGCGCGTAGTCGACCAGCCCGTCGAACCGCACCCGGTTCATGTTCGAGTCGGTGGCGGACCCGATCGCGGCGATGACATCACCGAGGTTCAGATCCATGGCGAGCGCCCCGCACGACCCGATCCGGATCAGCGACCGGGCGCCGTACTCGTTGATCAGCTCGTGGGTGTAGATCGAGGCCGACGGCATGCCCATGCCGGACCCCTGGACGGAGACCCGCACGCCCTGCCAGGTGCCGGTGAAACCCAGCATGCCCCGCACCTGCGTGTAACAGACGGGATCGGTCAGGAACGTCTCGGCGATCCACTTCGCCCGCATGGGGTCACCCGGTAGGAGGACCCGCTCGGCGATGTCGCCCGGCTGCGCGCCGATGTGCACACTCATGGTCGAGATCCTGCCAGGCGGGCCCGGGCGAGGTGTCACGACCTCGCGCTTTGCCCGGGTGGGTAACCCGGCGGCGGACCCGGTGAGCCATCCGGTAATCTACTGCGCGGTGGTGTGTCCGAGCGGCCTAAGGAGCACGCCTCGAAAGCGTGTGAGGGTGCAAGCCCTCCAAGGGTTCAAATCCCTTCACCACCGCCAGCAACAGGCGTAACGCCCGATCGACCCGCAGGGGCCGGCCGGGCGTTACGTCGTTCAGGGCTCCGTCGTCTCAGTTCGCGTCTGCTCAGCAGCATCCCGGATGGTCGCTCGTGAGAGTGCGCCGGTTGTGTAGAGCTGCTACACCTACCGTGGTAACTCTGCGCGTTGGGATGGTGACTGCAGTGGATCTTGTTGGGTTGTCGGCGGCGGTGGTGCCGTATGCGTCGGCGGCGGTGGCGGCGTACGGCGGTGCGGTGGTGCAGCGGGTCACGGATGCGGCGGTGGACGGCGGCGCGGACGCTACGGTGGGGTGGGGAACGCGTCTGCTGGGCCGGTTGTTCGCCTCGGGCCGTGGGCCACAGGTCGCTGAGGCGGTACAGGAGTTGGTGCCGGATCCGGCGGACGAGGCGTCGCTGGCGCTGTTGCGGGCGCAGGTGTTGAAGGCATTGACGGCTGATCCGCAGTTGGTGGCTGAGCTGACGGCGATGGTGCGAGAGGCCGGCGCCGGTGGTGACCAGTACACGGTCACGGTGACCTCCAGCAGCGGCTTTCAGATCGGCTCGCACAACACGCAGACGAACGTGACCAGGCCGCCCGGCCAATGAGCACCGGCCCGACTGGACCCGAACCGGCCGACGCCACCTACCGCGCCGAGGTCGCCGGCAGCAGCGGCTTTCAGGTCGGCTCCGGCAACACACAAATCAACGTTGATGTTGACCCTGCGACGCTGCCGCCACCGCAGACACTCGGTGGCGGCGATGGCGACGGGGTGCCGCACAATCTACCGCTGGCGTCGGCGGTGTTCGAGGGCCGGAGTGTTGCCGAGCTCGCTGGCCTGTTCGGCGACACGGGCGCGGGCGTTGTGGTGGGTCAGGCAGCGGTGCACGGGCTGGGCGGGATCGGTAAGAGCGAGTTGGCCAACCAGTACGCGCGGGCGTTTCTGAGCCGGTATCGGTTGGTGTGGTGGGTCACGGCCGAGAATCGGCAGGCGGTCGGGTTGGGGTTGTCGGCGTTGACGGCGCGGTTGCATCCGGTGGCGACTTTGGCGGATGCGCAGACATGGGCGTTGGGCTGGTTGCAGTCGCACTTCGGCTGGTTGTTGGTGCTCGACAACGTCGAAGACCTCGCCGACATCGCTGATCTGCTCGGCGTGGTGGCCGGGCGCGGGCAGGTGCTGGTGACCACGCGCCGGAATCTGGGTGCCCAGTGGCGGCGGCTGGGCCTGAAGACGCTGCAACTGGAGGTACTCGATCGGGCGGCCAGCGTCCGGATGCTGGGTGAGTTGACCGGCCTCGACGACGCAGCCGGGGCGGGCCGGCTGGCTCAGGCGTTGGGGGATCTGCCGCTGGGGTTACGCCAGGCTGCCGCGTATGTCAGCCAGCACGAGGGGATGACCTTCGACGACTACATCCAGTTGCTGGCCGAGGAGTTCGACCGGGCCGCCGGTGACCCTGGCGAGGGAGACTCCGGCCAGGCCACGGTCGCGGCCGTGTGGGCGGTGACCATGACCGCTATCGAGCGCAAGAACCCGCTCGCGATCAGGGTGTTGGAGGTCCTGGCCTGGTTCAGCGCCGACGAGCTACCCGAGACCGTGGTGTCTCCGCTGGCCGACGACCCACGTGGTGTCGGTGATGCGCTGGCCGTGCTGGCGTCGTATTCGATGATCACGCGCCGTTCGGGTGCGGTGACGGTGCACCGGCTGGTCCAGGCTGTCACCCGCAGCGCGGCCACGACCGCCGAAAAAGGGGACACAGTCCGCGATAAGGCGGTCAGGTTACTTGCGGATGCGGCGCCGGACGATCCAATCAACAATGTCGCCGGGTGGCCGCTGTGGGCGGCGCTGCTACCGCATGTAGGAGCACTTGCCGAGCGCATGCCCGCTGACCACGACTCCACAACGATGCTGTATCTGCAGGATAGGGCCGCGACCTACCAGGAGCATCAAGGCAACTTCAGCAGCGCGATCACCGTATTCGAGCAGGCCCTCACCGACAGTGAACGGATCCTCGGCCCCGAACATCCCGACTCTCTGACCGTCCGCGCCAACCTCGCCTCCTGCTACTTGCAGGCGGGCCGCACCGATGACGCGGTCACTATCTTCGAGCAGGTCCTCGCCGACCGTGAACGGATCCTCGGCCCCGAACACCCCCACACTCTGAACGCCCGCGCCAACCTCGCCTCCTGCTACTTGCGGGCGGGCCGCACCGATGACGCGGTCACTATCTTCGAGCAGGTCCTCGCCGACCGTGAACGGATCCTCGGCCCCGAACACCCCCACACTCTGAACGCC
>NZ_JBVJIR010000027.1:50886-51375 GCF_055586185.1 Actinoplanes sp. NPDC051405 | reverse complement strand
CGGCCCGCCTCAACCTCGCCGCCTCGTACCGGCAGGTCGGCCGCACCGATGACGCGGTGACCATCTTCGAGCAGGTCCTCGCCGACCGTGAACGGATCCTCGGCCCCGAACACCCCGCCACTCTGAACGCCCGCGCCCACCTCGCTGCCTCGTACTGGCAGGCCGGCCGCACCGATGACGCTGTCACTATCGAGGAGCAGGTCCTCGCCGACCGTGAACGGATCCTCGGCCCCGAACATCCGAGCACTCTGTACGCCCGCGCCAACCTCGCCGCCTCCTACTTGCAGGCCGGCCGCACCGATGACGCCGTGACCATCTTCGAGCAGGTCGTCGCCGACCGTGAACGGATCCTGGGCCCCGAACACCCCGACACTCTGAACGTCCGCGCCCACCTCGCCGCCTCCTACTTGCAGGCCGGCCGCACCGATGACGCCGTGACCATCTTCGAGCAGGTCGTCGCCGACCGTGAACGGATCCTGGGCCCCGAAC
>NZ_JBVJIR010000027.1:0-50792 GCF_055586185.1 Actinoplanes sp. NPDC051405 | reverse complement strand
CCGAACATCCCGACACTCTGAACGTCCGCGCCCACCTCGCCGCCTCCTACCGGCAGGCCGGCCGCACCGATGACGCCGTGACCATCTTCGAGCAGGTCCTCGCCGACAGTGAACGGATCCTCGGCCCCGAACACCCCGACACGCTCGCGGCAAGCGATGACTTGAGGACTTGACGCGCTGGCGGCCGATCCGTTCGCAGCGTCGACGCCCGACCAGAAGCATTTCGAGCAGGGCTATGATCGCAACCGCGAACTCCGCGACCATGGCAACCCAAACCAGGATCGCGTCGTCTCATTCGTCGTCTCGTTCAGCGCCGTCCGCGGGCATCCGGGTGTGTTCTGACCGAGGACTGTGCCGCAGCCCACGGACGCCAGCGGACTCGTGCGCATGAGGGGTGGCAGACCTCGAAAGCGTGTGAGGGTGCAAGCCCTCCAAGGGTTCAAATCCCTTCACCACCGCCAGCAAGCAGAAGACGCCCGGTGACTCCTCGCGAGTCACCGGGCGTCTCTCTTTCCGGGCTAGGCGCGGACCCTCTCGAACTCCTCGGCCAGCGGTCCGTCGGCCTGGCGCAGGGCCGCTATCGCCCGGCTCGCCCGGCTTTTCACCGTGCCGGTCGAACAGCTCAGCATCGTCGCGATCTCCAGTTCGCTCAGGCCGGCCCAGTACCGCAGCACCAGCACCACCCGCTGCTGGGCCGGCAGCGCCCGCAGCGCCCCCAGCACCAGCCGGGCGGTGTCCTGCGGCTCGTACGGGTCCCCGCCCGTCCCCTCCGGCAGCACGTCAGTGGGCACCTCCCGATGCCACAGCCGCCGGCCCGCCCGCCATGCCGCCCGCACCATCACGCGCCGGGTGTATGCGTCCGGGTCCCCGTCGGGGTGCAGCCGGGACCACGCCCGCAGGGTCTTCACCAGCGCCTCCTGCACCAGGTCCTCACCGTGCCCGTGGTCGCCGGTCAGCAGCGTTCCGTGCCGGACCAGGGCGGCGTACCGGGCGTGCACAAATTCGGCGAAGCCGTCGGGTGCGTTCATCAGCGGCCTCCGAGCAGCTGCTCGACGCGGCCCAGGAAGCCGGCCGGCAGGTGCACCCGGCCGCCCAGCGACGACGTGGCGAATGCGCAGGTGTTTCCGGCGCTGATCGCCACCTTTGCCGTTGCCTGGTGGCCTCTCGCGTCGGTGAAGGTCAGTGCGGCCATGGCGGCGCCGGCCAGTTTCCAGGTGCCGGTCACCTTCTTCGCTCCCGGACACGGCAGCTCGTCCGGCCGTACCGGTTGATCCAGGGCCGCCAGCAGGGCCCGGACCTCCTCGATCACCGCGGGATCCGTCGAGGTGAGCTGCTTCTCGGCACTCACGCTGAGCTGCACGGCCGGTGAGGTCGCGGGCAGCGTCAGTCGCGCCGGGGCGACCGGGTCGGCGGTGATGCCGCGCAGCAGTGCCTCGACCTGCGACCGTTGCCCGCGGATGGAGACGCTCGCCGCCGCCCACGGCGCGTTCACGTTGGCTGACGGAGCCGCCCGCACGTTGGCCAGTTCGTTGCTGCTGAGCCAGAGCGGCTGCCCGCCCGGCAGGACCACTTCGTTGATCAGGGCCAGTTCCGCGACTGATGCAGGGGTGCCGTAAGGACGCCAGCGATGCACGGAGGCCTTGGAGGTCGGGTCGCAGGGTGCATCTGTCATCTCGACATTCACCAGGAACGCGTTCGCCGGGACCTCGCAATAGTTGAGCCGTTTGTCCCGGATCACCGGCCAGCCGGGCGGGATCGGCACGGCCAGCCCGCCGGTACGGACGAAACCCCCGCTCACCGTGGCGACAAGGGCGTTGGAGGGGGCCGGCGACGGGTGTGAGACCGGCGCACCACGATTCGTTGCCGTGATACCGCCCGTGGCGAACACCGCCACTGCCACCGCGGCGGCCGCCCCGGCCACGGCCAGCCGCCGGCGCCGGGCCCGCCCACGGCGCAGCACTTCCGGTACGGGATCAGGGCTGCGCGGCCCCACCCCGGCGACCGCCTCGTCGAGCAGTTCGCGGATTCGTTCCGTCATCGTTGGTCCCGTCTGTTCCGCGGTTTCCGGTCCGCAGTGACAAAGACATCGAAGGGCCTGGGAGGTTCCCTTCCAACAGGTCGGACAGGGCAACGCGTGGTCCGTACAGTGCGCATCATGCGAACGTCTTTGGTCGCGCCGGCAGCCGCAGTTCTTGTGCTGTCCCTCATCCCCGCCGGGCCGGCATCCGCCGCGCCGGCTGCGGACACCGCGCCGCCCCGGCTCGAGTCGATCACGCTGGAGCTTCCCTCGGTGACCGTGTCGGGCACCCAGACCCGGCTGGTCGGGGTGCGGGTGCGGCTGACCGACGAGACCGGCGTCCAGCCGATCGAGTATGTGGCGGGCCAGGAGCTGGCGTCGCCCCGGCTCCGATTGAACGCCTCGTGGAATTCCCTGATTCTGCTGAGACTGACCGAAGGCACCGACAAGGACGGGATCTGGACCGGCACGCTTCCGGTCACCTCGGCCTGGAGCGGGGCAGTTCAGCCGATCAGCATCTATGCCGCGGATCAGACCTATGCCAATGTGCTGAACACCGATCCGCGGACACTGGTCGACACGCCCAGCCTCCAGGTGCAGAGTTCGCATCGGCCGGGGCTGGACATGACGTTCTCGCCGGAGCCGGCTCCGGCCGGCAAGCCGGTCACCCAGCGGGTCCGGGCCTGGGACACCACCACCGGCAAGCCCTGGGCCAATCTGTCGCTGCGGCTGAGCTCCGACAACGGCTGCGCGGAGCCGGGCAACATCACCACGGTGAGGACCCGCGCGGACGGCACGTACCAGCGGACCCTCAGTGCCGCTCAGCGGCAGTGGTTGCAGTGCGTCTGGGTGCCGGGCGTCGATCAGCCGGCGATGTCGTACCCGATGACGGTCATCGCCTCGGACGGCGGGCACGTGCGCACCCAGCGCTATGCCGTCAGTGCGACGCCGGCCGCGAAGTCGGCGCCGGTCGGTCAGAGCGTCAACGTCAACGGCAGCGCCACCCCGTTGCACAAGGGCAAGGTCATGCAGCTGCAGCGGTTGTACCCCGACAAGACCTGGCGCAAGGTCAGCACCGCCAAGGTGCGCGACAGCGGCCGCTTCACTCTCGCGGCCACGCCGCCGGGCAAGGCCACGTACTCCTACCGGGTGTACGCGCCGGGCGACGGTTATGCGGTGGGCGGAGTGTCCAAGGCCTTCACGATCCGCGGCACCTGAGCGACGAGTTGCGGATGGTGCGGAGACGACTGCCGGCGCTTGCCGCGGTCGTGGTGATTGTCGGGGTCGCCCTCGGGATCCGGTCGGTGAGCGACGGCGGGCTCGAGCAGTATTCCGGCACGGCGCTCTATGCCTCGATGATCTACGCGGGGGTCTTCCTGCTGTGGCCGGCGGTCCCGCCCGTCCGGGCCGGGGTCTTCGCCGTCGGTTTCTGCTGGGCGGTGGAGTTCTTCCAGCTCACCGGCGTTCCTGCCGCGCTGTCCGAGCGGAGTCCGGCGGCGCGGCTGGTGCTGGGGGCGAGTTTCGACTGGGTGGACGTCGCCTGGTATCCGGTCGGCGTCGTGCCGCTCGTCGTCCTGCACCTGCTCGTCAGCCGCCGTGCAGCCGGCGCCGCAGCCACAGCGGGTCGGGATTCACGTGTGGGCTCCCCGCCAGGATGACTGTCGGGACGGTCTCGTTGCCGTCGGCCACCGCGCGGACCGCCGCCGCGCCCTCCGGGTCCTTCCAGATGTCCACCCAGTAGGCGCGGCGTGAGGTGACGCCCAGCACCGCGCGCAGGCGCATGCAGAACGGGCAGCCGGGCCGCCAGTAGACGATGGCGCGACCGTCCGCGGCGCTGCGGCGCTGGGCCTCCGCCGCCGGCATCGACCGGGGAAAGACCAGCGGCGACACGAACACCGCCAGCAGGGCGAAGGCGACGAAGGAGAACACCGACCCGCTGATGATCCAGAGCAGGGCGCCGAGCGCCAGGAACAGGCCGGCCTGACCCCATCGACGAAGCATGATGGGGACGCTACGCGAGCTGTGCGCGGCGCCGCGACTGGCCGTAGGGTGCCCATTCGTGCCCACCGCGATCTCCCTGCTACTGCTCCTCGCGGTGCTCGGTTTTGCTGTCGTACGGCCCCGGGGGCTGCCCGAGGCCGTCGGTGCCGTACCGGCGGCGGTGCTCACCGTCGTGGCCGGGCTCGTGCCGTGGCGTGATGCGCTCCACGAGCTGGGTGATCTCGGTCCCACCGTGGCTTTCCTCGCCGCTGTGCTGCTGCTCGCGTACCTGGCCGACCGGAGCGGGGTCTTCCGGTTCGCCGGTGCGGTCGCGGCACGGTGGAGCGGGGGTTCGCCGCGGCGTCTGCTCGGCCTGGTGTTCGTCATCGCCGCCACAGTCACCGCCGCGCTCAGCCTCGATGCCACCGTCGTGCTGCTGACGCCGGTCGTGTTCACCACCGCTTCGGCGCTGGCCATCCGGCCCAAACCCCACGTGTACGCCTGCAACCACCTGGCCAATTCCGCCTCGTTGCTACTGCCGGTGTCGAACCTCACCAACCTGCTGGCGATGTCCGCGGCCGGCCTGTCGTTCCTCAGTTTCGCCGGGCTGATGGCGCTGCCCTGGCTCGCCGTCATCGCGGTCGAGTACGTGATCCTGCGCCGCTTCTTCGCCGACGATCTCGCGACGCCGCCACACCGGCCGCCGGTCGAGGCGGTGCCGGCCCCGCGCTTCGCCCTGGCGGTGCTCGGGGTGACTCTGGCCGGCTTCGCGCTGGCGTCGCCGCTGGGCGTCCACCCGGCGTGGGTGGCGTTGGCCGGTGCGCTGGTGCTCGCCGTACGGCTGCGGGTGGGCGTGCCCACCCTGGTGCGAAAGGCGAATCCCGGCTTCTGCGTCTTCGTCCTGGCGCTGGGCGTGGTCGTGCTGGGCGTGAGCCGGGGCGGTTTCGGCGCGCTGGTCGACCGGGTCGCGCCGCACCACGCCGATCTGCTCGGCCTGCTGGCCATGGCCTTCCTGGCCGCGCTGCTGGCGAACGTGCTCAACAATCTGCCGGCGACCCTGATGCTGCTGCCGTTCACCGCGCACAGTCCCGGTCTGGTGCTGGCCGTGCTGCTGGGCGCCAACATCGGGCCGAACCTGACCTACGCCGGCTCGCTCGCCACCCTTTTGTGGCGCCAGATCCTGCACAAGAGTGGTCACCCGCCCGTGACGGGTGAATTTCTGCGGCTGGGTGCACTCACCGTGCCGGCCTGCCTGATCGTCGGGGTGGCGTCACTGTGGGTGAGTCTGCGAGTGTCTGGGGTGTGAGGATCCTGGTATGGGTCGCGGAGGGCACCTGGGCGGCGTGTGTCGATGCGGTGCGCCCCCTGCCCGGTGACGTGACGCTCCTGCACGTCGTGGATGTCGCGACGGCTGCCGCACTGAGTGGCCCGGTGGGTCTGCTCGGCCGTTCCAGCTCGGCCGATGAGGGTGAGTTTCTGCTGGCCCGGGCCGAGACCGAGCTGCTGGATGCGGCGGCGGCCCGGCTCGGCCGGGACGCTGCCCGAGAGGTACGGCGGGGCCGCCCGGAGCGTGAAGTGGTGGCCGCGTGCGCCGATGTGGATCTTCTGGTGCTGGCCCGCGACGGTGACCGCAGCCGGCTCGGGCCGCGCAGTCTCGGACACCACACGCGATTCGTCGTCGATCACGCACCGTGCCAAATTTTCCTTGTCTGGCCGGAGTCGACGCCGGGCCTCGGGACCCTTCCGCCGCCACCCCGCCATGATCAAATTCGCTGATCAGGTGACGGATGCGTGTCGGTACCGTTTCGTCCCTGGCGGAGCGACGTTGTTACCTGCGAAGATTACCCGGAGTAACAGTTAAGGCGCCGCCCTAATATGTCGCGTCTACGCAAGGCGTAGGGCCGAAATCCACCGGATCGGACAACCCGTCCCACCCTGGCGGCGAAAAAGTTTCACACGACGGCCTCGCGCAAAGGTGTCTATGTCTGCCCTAAGGTTGGTCAGGTGAGAGTTGAGCAGCACTGGTGGAATGGTGACAACCGGCTCGCGCGCCGGGATGTCTACGTCCGCACCGACGGCGAAGTCTGGGAGGTCGAAGCCCAGATGGGTGGCCCCCAGGGCAAATCCAAGGTGCAGCAGTGTCCAGGAAAGGCGTCCGCGCTGATCCTGGCCGACGCGTGGCGCGGTCCACGCTGGCAGTGGCGCAAGCTCTGAGCGCCAGGAGCCGGGCTGTGCCGCACGCTTGAACTTCTCGGCCAGCCACATATCTCGATCGGGCCGGACCCTGCGGGGTCCGGCCCGATTCTGTTAGAAACCAGCGGTGCGTCCCCTCGCCGGTCAGGTTCTGCACTTCTCCGAAGACCCCGCCATCACCCGCTTCGTGCCGCACGTCGCGGCCACGGCCCAGCAGCCCGAGCCGTACGTGTGGGCCGTCGACGCCGAGCAGGCGCCGGCCTACTGGTTCCCGCGCGACTGCCCCCGGGTGCTGGCCTGGACGGGCCCGGAGACCACCGCGGCCGACCGCCGCTTGCTCTGCGACCGGCGCGTGCATGCCATCGAGTACGGCTGGCTGCCGGCCCTGCAATCAGTCCGCCTGTACGCGTACCGCTTCGACGCGGCACCGTTCCGCCCCTTCGGCTCTCCGGAGCCGTACGCGATGGTCGCCACCACCGCCGTGAACCCGCTCGGGCCGGCTGAGCCCGTCGGTGACCTGCTCGCCCTCCACGAGGCTGCCGGGATCCAGTTGCGGCTGGTCAGCAACCTGTGGGCGGTCATGGACGAGGTCGCCGCAAGCTCGTTGCGGTTCAGCGGGATCCGGTTGCACAACGCGACGCCGCGAAGGTGAAGGAGCGGACGAACTGTCCGCCATCGGCCGTTCGGGTGGATCTACGCTGTGAATCCCCTTAACCAGGACGAAAGTGATGCCCCATGCAGGCCACCGTGACCGACCTCCGCTCCGACGTCGCCGTGCTGCGCCTGAAGGGCGAACTCGACGCCGACACCGCCACCCAGCTCCACCAGCTGCTGGCCGAACTCCTGGAACGGCCGGTGCCGCGCATCGTCGTGGACCTGGCGGACCTGAAGTTCTGCGACTCCGTGGGGCTCAGCGCGTTCATCACCGCCAAGCACGTGATCGCTGCCCGCGGCGGGTGGCTGAGCTTTGCGGGGGCCAACCGGTTCCTCGTCTCGCTGCTGGAGACCGTGGGCCTGAGCCGGTACTTCGCCATCTTCCCGACCGTCGACGAGGCGATCGCGGCGGCCCAGGGGTAGCGACCTGAGATGTGAGAGACTACTCTCGAAACATGTCTCTCACGAATCCGTTCGGCGATCTGCAGGTCACCGACCCGCAGGCGATGCGAGCGCTCGCTCACCCCGTACGGCTGGCGATCTTGTCCTATCTCCAGCGCAACGGACCCGCGACCGCGACCGCGCTGTCGCCGCACGTGGGAGCGACGCCGTCGGTCACCAGCTGGCACCTGCGGCACCTGGCCGGCTTCGGCCTGGTCACCGACGCCGACCCGGACGAGGTGCCGGGCGACCGCCGGCAGCGCTGGTGGAAAGCCAAGGCGCGCGGCTTCTCGGTGACGATGGGCGACGACCCCGAGTCGCAGCTGGCCGCCCGGGCCCTCGGCGAGCAGCTCGCCATGGCGGCCCAGCAGCAGGTCAACGCCTGGATCGCCGACGTCGGGCCGACTCTGCCGGCGCAGTGGCAGCAGGTCGCCGGCATCTCCAACACCAGCGTGCCGCTCACCCCCGAGGAGCTGGCGGAGCTCAGCGGCCGCATCGACGAACTGATCGCGCCGTACGTGCACCGCGCCGAAGCGGACGCACCGGCCGGCGCCCGGATCGTGCGGATCCTGCGGCACTACCTGCCGGGAGCGGACGACCTCCGGCCGGCCCCGGGGGAGGAGTCGTGAGGCGCTTCGAGCGGTTGTGGGCCGGGCAGACGATCTCCCAGTTCGGCGACCGGATCAGCGAGCTCGCCCTGCCGCTGATCGCCGTGCTGACCCTGTCCGCCACGCCCACCGAGGTCGGCCTGCTGACGGCCGCGGTCTGGGCGCCGAACCTGCTGTCGCTGCTCGTCGGCTCGTGGGTGGACCGCCAGGCGCACCGCAAGCGCCTGCTGGTGGCCGCTGACCTGCTGCGCGCCGCCGCCCTGCTCAGCCTGCCCGTCGCTCACTGGCTCGGCGTCGTCACCCTCGCGCAGCTGTTCGCCGTCGCACTGCTGGCCGGGGCCGGGCAGGTGATGTTCTCCGCCGCGTATCCCTCGTTCTTCGTGGCCCTGGTCGACCGCAGCCGCTACGTCGAGGCGAACAGCAAGCTCAGCGTGAGCCGGTCGGCGTCCTTCGTGGCCGGTCCGGCGCTGGGCGGCCTGCTCATCCAGGCAGTGACCGCGCCGGTGGCGATGCTGGTGGACGCCGTGTCGTTCCTGGGCTCGGCGCTGCTCATCGGCCGGATCAAGGTGGCGCCCGTGCCGGTCCAACCACGCCGGTCGCTGCTCGCGGACGCCCGCGACGGCCTGCGGTACGTGCTCGGCCATCCGTACCTGCGCGCCGGGCTCGGCTGTGTCACCACGGTCAACTTCTTCGGCTACGTCGCGCAGGCGCTGGTGGTGCTCTTCGCCACCCGTACGCTCGGCTTGCCGGTCGGGGTCATCGGCCTGGCGCTGGGGCTGGGCGCTCTCGGCGGCCTCGCCGGGGCGGCGCTCGCTCCCCGGCTCTCCCGGCGCTTCGGGGTGGGCCGGATGATGCTGCTCGGCGCGGCCCTCTTCCCGGCCCCGACCGCGGTGATCGCCCTGGCCGGCGGGCCGGTGTGGCTGGCCGCCACGCTGCTGGCCGCCGCGGAGGCCATCGCCGGCTTCGGCGTGATGATGATGGACATCAACCTGAACTCCGTGCAGGCCGCGGTGATGGCCGACGAGATGCGCAGCCGGGTGGCCGGGGTGTTCGGCACGATCAACTACGGGGCCCGGCCGCTGGGCGCGGTCGTCGGTGGCCTGCTGGGCAGCGGCATCGGCCTGCGGCCGACCCTGCTGATCGCCGCCGTGGGCGGGATGCTCGGGTCCTGGTGGCTGCTGCGGTCACCGCTGCCCGGGGTACGCACGATGGAGTCGCTGGCGCCGCCGGCCGAACTGGCGAACGTCCGGCCGGCGGCGTAGCGCGGTGCGTCACAGGTAGAGAGTGCGCCACCGCTGCTGCGTCTGGTTGTTGCAGTCCCAGAGCTGCACCTTGGCGCCGTTCCGGTTGATGGCGTTGAGGTCGGCGTCGACACACCGTCCGTTGTAGGCGCTGCGGATGATCAGGCCCCGGCTGTCCCGGCCCTCGACGATCCATTGCTGCTGCCGGGATCCGTTGCAGTCCCAGAGCTGAACCTTCGTGCCGTTACCGTTGATCGTATTGAGATCGGCATCCAGGCAGCGGCCCCGGAAAGGAGACCGGATGGTGCCGTCCGACCAGGTGTGCCACCGCTGCTGGAGCTGATTGTTGCAGGCCCACAGCTGGACCTTGGTGCCATTCGTGTTCATGGTGTTCAGATCCGCGTCGACGCATTTGCCGTTGTAGCTCGTGCGCCACACCATCGACTGCATCCGCTTCACCTTCCCGGTGAGCTTGACGCACATCTCGCGCCCCTGCTGCACTCCCTTGTAGTAGGCGGTCAGGCACACGTAGCTGCTGTTGACCGGGTAGGTCTCGTGCACCGGGAAGTCGAGCCAGGCCCGGACGAACGAGCAGCTCCGGCCGCCGGACCTGGACCAGGACCGGAAGTTCTTGTTCCCGTACGCGGAGATCCGCACCCGGGCGCTGTAGTCACAGATGTTGGCCCGCATCGGCAGGGTCATGACCGCCTGCACCTTGTCGACCCGCCCGCCGCTGCCGGAGACGTTGTTGCAGGCGTAGGCGACATCCCGGCCGGCCACACAAACTCCGCTGCCGGCCTGCGCCGGTGAGGATATCGCCGTCGTCACCGAAACCGCGCCGCACAGTGCCAGGGCCAGGGCAGCAATTCGCCGTAAAGACATGGGATCTCACTTCCGTCCGGATTCCTTTTCGCTTGCCCAGACCGTCGCACAGTCGATCCCGGTGCATGTATCGCTCTCAGGCGTGATGAGCCGAAAGGAAGCGCAAGCCGAATTAAGCCGATCGGTCACTGACATTTGTCCGGCCGAATGCCGGGACGACCACACGGCTCATGGCTGCCCATCGCGTAGTGACGTCGGTGAGAGGAACGGCTGAAGGTGCCCGTCGCCGGCGGTCCCCGGCAACCGCCGCGCCACCCCGGCGAGCAGGTCGGCCACCTGCACCCGAGGATCATCGCGGGAGTCCACTGTGACCAGTCCGGCCAGCGGCGATACCCGGCCCGGCGGCAACCCGGCCTCGTCGGCCAGCAACTGTTGCAGCCGCCGCAACCGTCCGGCGGTGAGGGCGCTCTGCTCGTCGTGGATCACCAGGACCTGCCGCTGCCCGTCGCTCCAGAACAGCACGGTCTCCGTCAGCGCGGGCAGCATCGGTTCCAGCGGCGGCGGGATCGACCGGTCGTCGTCGAACAGCCGGGCCAGGACCGTTTGCACCCGCGCCCGGTCGAGCCCGTCAAGTCCGTCCGGCCCCAACTCATCGTGCGCCCGGAAGAACTGGGCGAAGGCCTCCGGGTCGGGGCGGTGCCTCCGCTTGAGCCGTACCAGCTCGACGAACGCAGCGAGAAAGACGCCCCACGCGTCCCCGGCCGATCGCCCGGCCCGGTACAGGCGGGAAGCCGCCGGCCGATTCTGCTGGGTGAGGCGGGTGCCGGCCGCGTAGGAAGGCTCCCCGAGGAAGAAGTCGACGATCCGCGTGACGAGGAAGAACTCCTTGTCGACCAGCTGAACGTGCGCCCGGCCGCGCAGCTCGGTGAGGAACCACTCCAGCGCCTCGCCCGCCCGTGGACTCCGCAGGAACTGCCCCGACTTGAACTCGTACGGCGAATACCGGAACCCGGACCGCAGCGCCGCGATCAATCCGACCGCCTCGCCGACGCTCAGGTCGACGCTCGCATGCGTGATCACCGGGGTGGTGGGGTCGAGCAGATTGCTGCCGGAGAAGCCGGACTCGTCGCAGGCGATCTCCACGACGGGGCCGGACACCGCATCGACCGGCGGCAGGCCGCCCTGCAGCGGCAACCACACCCGGTCCCTCGCCATGGCGACCATGCTCGCCCGCCCATCCGGATCCGACCACCGAATTCACTGGAGGGTCACTGCTGGGGGGCAGCCGGCTGCAGGTTCCCAGATCTCGTAACCAACCAGGTGCCACCGTTTCTGCCAGTGGCAGGTCGAGCGGCCCAGGGCGGTGTTGCGGGAGTCGCCGGAGCGGAACACGTAGGCCGCTCGAGGGTCGGCCCGCACTTCGGTCCGGTAGGGCAGGTAGCGGTCGAACCCCGGACGGAGGCCGCCGGCGGCATCGCGGAACAGGACGGCGCAGACGATCTGTTCCCGGCTGATGAAGGTCAGCCGGTTGCAGTCGAAGTAGCCGCTGTAGATGTGGGTCACCCCTGCGCGGCGCAGAGCATCGATCAGCTGTCGGCTGTCAGCCTCGCCGGGGCCCCGGGCGGAATCCCGGTAAGCCTGCACAGTGCCGAGAGCCAGCGTGATCGCGGCGAACCCGAGCACGGCAGCCCGCAGCGGACCACCGACTCTCGGCGCCACGGAGCGCAGGCTCCACAAGGAGGCTGTGACGGCTGGGGTGGCGACGAGGACACCGATGATGTAGCGGAAGTTGTTGGCCGGAGCGACGCCTGGTGTGGAGCCGGCCGCGAAGGCCGCGACGGTCAGAGCAGCTGCGGCCAGCATCGCCAACCGGCCGTACACCTCGGCACTTCGCTCCTCCGGCGCGTGGCGCCGGCGACGCAGTGCGCGGATACAGGTAGCCACTCCCGCGGCCCACAGCACGATCAAGGCGATTCCCCACAGCGTGGCTATGGCGTCGTCCGTCGGTGGACGCCAGCTTCCGGAGAAACCGAGGGGCCACGCCGGCCGGGAGTACGGGTGGGCGATCGCCGAGCCGCCGGAGACGTACGCGAGGCTGGTCGTCACCGTATTGGTCACCTGGCTGGCCAGCCCGGCCGATTGTCCGCCGTTGAGCCCGGTGCCACCCATCAGGTAGATGTTCACCACGCCGACCACCCCGCCGTCCCGCCAGGGGTGGGTGAAGTCGTGCAGAAGCCACGGCACAGCACCCGTGAGCAGACCACCGCCGAGCGCCCACAGCCCGCCCGGCCGTGCGGCCGCCCGCCGCCGGATGGTCATCCAGACCAGCACTGCCGAGGTGAGCACGAACGGGGCTGTCAGCATGGTGCTCCACAGCCCGAGGGTGGCGGTGGCGCCCCAGCCGGCCAGCCGCCACCGCTGCGCGGCCGCGTGGCCGGGATCGTCCGGTGTGGCCAGCAGCCGGTGGCCGAGGAGAAGCAGCAGCGTGCCGGCGAGCAGTGTTTCGGGGATCGCGCCCTGGGCCACCAGCTCGTGGCCGTACAGCTCCCGTGACCCGAGCGCCAGCAGCCCGACCGACACCAACGCCACTGCGGTGCCGTACAGGCGCCGGGCCAGCACGTACATGGCGATGAGGAAGAGCAGGAACAGCAGCAGCATCGGGACGCGCAACCCGGCCAGCGACGGGCCGAACACCCGGAACACGGCGGCGGCGAGATAGGCCTCCGCTGTGCCCATGTACGACTGGCCGTCCATGAAGCTCGGGAAGTGGCGGCCCTCGGCGATGTGCATCGCCATCAGCCCCATCGTGCCCTCGTCGCTGTTGCTGGCCGGCCACTCCCGGACCAGCAGACCGATACGGACGGCGGCCGCGACGACCAGCAACAGGATCAGAGCCAGCGACGGCGACCAGCGCACCTTCAGCAAGACAACGCTCGCTTGTAAGCTCCCGGCTCGCGACCGGCGGCCACCGGATCGGTGTAGAACCAGAACATCCGGGGATAGCCCTCGGGGTTCATCTCCTTCAGCACCGCCCAGCGGTGGCTGCCCTTCAGGGCTGCCTGCGCCTTCGTCACGGCCGCGTCGTCGCCGGCCTCTTTCGCCCGCTTCCACTCCTCGATCCAGCCGCAGCCGACCGCGCCGATCACCCGGGCGTTGAACTGGTACGCGTCGTTCGTGCCGAGGCCGTTCAGCGACCGGACGTCGAAGCCGGGTGGCAACGGCACGTCAGCGAGCGCCCTGGCCGCCGCCTGCCGCACCTCGTCCGGCGTGATGATCTCCGGCGGCATCGCGGCCAGCCAGGTCGGCACGTCGACCCGCTTCACGTGCAGCAGGATCTCGTCGTACTGCGCCTTGCCCGCCGCGCCCTGGACGCGCAACTCGGCGAACACACCGTTCCGCGGCTCCAGCATGGTCGCGAAGTCGCTGTCCGCGTACCGGATGGTGAAGCCCGGCCAACCGGCGACCGTCACCGGCTCGGGCGGGCTCTGCCCCGCCCGGTCGTCGCGGTAGGCCGGGTAGTACTTCGCGTCGAACCAGTCCATGTCCAGGGTCAGCCCGCCCTTCTTGAACCCCACGGCGCCGCTCCGGTCGCCGACACCGAAGCCGTCGACGTTGACGACCTTCCAGCCGTCCTGGGCGATCAGCAGGCGCGGGCTGTCCTCGGCGAACTTCTGCCACGCCACCGGAGTCCGCTCCGGCGGAGCCTGCGGGGGCTCGGGTTGCGGGCGGAAGGGGATGAGCAGAGCGAGAACGCCGAGGAAAGACGCGGCAGCGGCCAGCGGCACGAGCAGCCGCTTCCTCGTCGGCGACGTCTTGACGACCGTCAGGGTCGGCACGGACATGATCTCCTCCAGGAGATGCTGCTCCGCCCCCTGGAGGCGGGCGGTGATCTCCGGACGGAAGGGGTCGGCTGCGCGAAGCTTCTGATCGAGCCGCTCGTCGGTCATCGGGCCTCCTTCGGGACGGGCGCGGTCAGGACGTCGAGCACATGTCCGGGCGGCCCGAGATCGTCACCGGCCAGTTCGCGGAACCGGGCCCGGGCCCGCGACAGCCGGGTACGCACAGCGGCCGCACTCACCCCGAGAACGACGGCCGCCTCCCGCGGCTCCAGCCCCTCCCACCCGGTGAGCATCAGCACCTCCCGGTCGAGCCCACCCAGCCTGGCCAGAGCAGCCTGCACGGCCAGCCGCTCCGGCACCTCGGCGCCCGGATCAGCGGCGAACACGGTGGTCAGGCGCTGCCGCAACTGCGTACCGAGCCGTTCCCGGCGGACCCCGGCACGGTGGTGGTTGGCCAGCACGCGGCGGGCCACGCCGTACAGCCACAGCCGGGCCTCGTCGCCGGGCGGCAGCTCACGGTGCCGCCGCCAGGCGATCAGGAAGGTCTCGGCGACCACGTCCGCCGCATCCTCCGGCTGGGCGACCCGCCGCACGGCGTACGCCAGCAGGAGCGGAAAGTTGTCCGCGTAGACGCGCCGGAACCGGGCCGGGTCGTCGTCGATGTCGGAGCTCACGTGGGTCCCATGTCCGGCAGTACGAGCATCGTGACAGCCGAGATCAACGTGGGTGTGACAAAGGGACCGCTCAAGGCGGAAGGCCGGTCCCGACGGGACCGGCCTTCGACGTCTGGCTGGCGGAGGATACGAGATTCGAACTCGTGAGGGTTTTATCCCAACACGCTTTCCAAGCGTGCGCCCTAGGCCTCTAGGCGAATCCTCCGTCGGACAGAATACAGGCCCGCCCGGACCGCGTTGCGCGGGAGGGCCGCACGGCGTCCCCGCCGCGCCAGGTACTCTGTCCGCAGCCCCTCGTGCGGCGTCATCTTGTGAACCTCCCCAGGGCCGGAAGGCAGCAAGGATAAGCGAGCTCTGGCGGGTGCACGGGGGGTCCTTTCGTTCCCCGGGGTTTGTTGTTGTCACACCCTCGACGGAGAATGGCGCGGTCGTCGCAGGAGGTGGCAGGAGTGGCACTCGCCCTCTACCGCAAGTACCGGCCCCGGACCTTCGCCGAGGTCATCGGGCAGGAGCACGTCACCGAGCCGTTGTCGCAGGCGCTGCGCAGCGGCCGGCTGCATCACGCCTATCTGTTCTCCGGACCGCGCGGCTGTGGCAAGACGTCCAGCGCGCGCATCCTCGCCCGCTCGCTCAACTGCGAGCAGGGCCCGACCCCCGAGCCGTGCGGGGTCTGCGCATCGTGCAAGTCGCTGGCCAACGACGGCGCCGGGTCGATCGACGTCATCGAGATCGACGCGGCCAGCCACGGCGGTGTCGACGACGCCCGTGACCTGCGGGAAAAGGCGTTCTTCGCGCCCGCCAGCAGCCGCTACAAGATCTACGTCATCGACGAGGCGCACATGGTCTCGTCGGCCGGCTTCAACGCGCTGCTCAAGCTCGTCGAGGAGCCGCCGGACTACGTGAAGTTCATCTTCGCGACCACGGAGCCGGAAAAGGTCCTCGGCACGATCCGCTCCCGCACCCACCACTACCCGTTCCGGCTGATCCCGCCGGCGGTGCTCCGGCCGTACCTGCAGCAGCTCACCGAGGCCGAGGGCGTGCACGTCGACCCGGCCGTGCTGCCGCTGGTCGTGCGGGCCGGCGGGGGCAGCGCCCGGGACACCCTGTCGGTGCTCGACCAGCTCATCTCCGGCTCCGGCCCCGAAGGAGTGAGCTACCCGCGGGCGGTCTCGCTGCTCGGCGTGACCGATGTGGCGCTCATCGACGAGATGTGCGACGCGCTTGCGGCTGGTGACGGCGCGGCGGCGTACCAGACCATCGACCGCGTGGCCGAAGCCGGCCACGATCCCCGGCGCTTCGCGTCCGACCTGCTCGAACGCTTCCGCGACCTGATCGTGCTGCAACAGGTGCCGGACGCGGTCAGCAAGGGCCTGATCGACGGCCCGGCCGACCAGCTCGAGCAGATGGGCGCGCAGGCGACCCGGCTCGGCCCGGCGACCCTGTCCCGCTGCGCGGACATCGTGCACAACGGCCTGGTGGAGATGCGCGGCACAACCGCGCCGCGGCTGCTCCTCGAGCTGATCACGGCCCGCATGCTGCTGCCGGGCGCGGACGACGCGAACAACGCGCTCCTCCAGCGTCTGGAGCGGATGGAGCGGCGTCTCACGCTGACCACCGATGAGGTACGCCCGGAGCCCACCACCGCAGCGCAGTCCCCGGCTGGGGGTATCTCCGCTGCTCGTGCCGCTGCTGCTGCGGCCGGTCGGCGGGCGCCCGCAGGGGGCGTTCCGTCCGGTTCCGTCCCGGGTCCTGCGTCGGCTGCGTCGGCTGCGTTGGCTGTTGGAGCCGCCGCGCCGGTTTCGTCGGCCGGGTTGGGCTCCGCTGCGCCGGTTTCGTCGGCCGGGTTGGGCTCCGCTGCGCCGGTTTCGTCGGCTGGGTTGGGCTCCGCTGCGCCGGTTTCGGCGGTGCCTGGCGCGGCTGCGCCGGTTTCCGCTGGGCCGGCCGCCGCTGGGCCGTCCGTGGCTGGGCCGGCCGCCGCTGGGCCGTCCGTGGCTGGGCCGGCCGCCGCTGGGCCGTCCGTGGCTGGGCCGGCCGCCGCTGGGCCGGCCGCCGCTGGGCCGGCCTCCGATGAGCCTGCGTCCGGTGGCTCGACGTCCGCGCGCCCGGCTGCTGCTGGGCCGGTCTCCGGTGGGCCCGCTGCTGCTGGAGTTGCCTCCACGGTCGCCGGTGAGCCTGATCTTGCGCCGCCCTGGGACACGGAGCCGGAGCCTGATCCAGGGCCGCCCTGGGAGACGGAACCGGACGTTGAGCCGCCATGGGCGACGGAGTCCGGGTCGGCCACGTCGACGCCGCGTTCGGGATCTCCGGCCGCGCCGGTCTCCGCCGGTGGGAGGTCCGCTGTGAGCACTTCGGCGCGGGCCGATTCCGGCGCGTCTCCGGTTTCCGCCGTCCCCACTTCCGGGACGCCGGTCTCGACAACCCCTGTCTCGGGCGGTCCTACCCCGACGGGTCCTGTCTCGGGCAGCCCGAACGGCGGCCCAGCCGCCCGCCGGCCCGAGCCCGCCGGCCTCATGCCCGACGCGCCCGAAGAGCCCGGCTATGCCCCGCAGGCCGAGGTCCCCGGGCAGCTGTCGGCGGCGGCGATCCGCGAGGTCTGGCCCGAGATCATGACGGCGGTCAGCCGCAAGAGCAAAAAGATCGCCGCCCTCGCCCAGGGCGCAACCGTGCGCGACCTCGAGGGCCAGACCGTCGTCCTGACCTTCCGCTTCCCCGCGCACGCCAAGATGGTCGCCGCGGAGCCGACGCTGATCTCCGACGCCCTCTATGAGGCACTCGGCGGCCGTTGGCAGATCCGCTGTGACGTCGCCGGTGAGAGCGGCCCGTCGCCGGGTTCCGGCGGTTCCGCCCCGCTGGGCCCGCGCGGCGGTCCGGCCGGTCCCGCTCAGCGTTCACCGCAGGCTCAGGACGGTCCGCCTCGCCAGGAGACGGTTCGCACCGCACCGGCCACCGGTGGGGCCCCAGCGCGGCAGCGGGACCCCGCGCCCCGCGCTTCGGCGACTGTCGCGAGCAACGCCGGCGACGAGTGGCCGGAGCCGGCCCGTCCCGGAGGACTTGCCACCGTGGTGGCCACCCAGGTCGCAGCACCCGCGGTCGAGGACGAGGAGTGGCCGGAGACGGCCCGGCCGGGTGGTGCCGCGGTCGCCGGCCGGTCCGGCGGGCCGGCCTTCGCGGACCCGAGCGTCGGTCAGACCGCCCCGATCGGCGTCGAAATCGACGGCCCGGGCGGCGGCCAGGGCTTCGGCGGCCAAGGAGGCGGCCCGAGCGGTGGCCCAGGCAACGGCCCGGGCGGCGGACACGGCGGTGGCGCGAGCGGTGGCCCAGGCAACGGCCCGGGCGGCGGACACAGCGGTGGCCCGGGCGGTGGACACGGCGGTGGCTCGAGCGGCGGCCCGGGCAATGGCCCGGGCGGCGGTCCGAGCGGCGGCCAAGGCACCGGTGGCCCGGGCAACACCGTCCCGGGCAACACCGCCCCGGGCAACCGCGTCGTCTCGGACGCTCCAGGCCCGAACACCACCGACGACCGAGCGCGCCCAGCCGAACAGCCCGGCGCCGCAGCGGAGAGATTCCGCAACAGCGCACCTGCGGCCGCCGCGGCCCCGGTGACCAGCGGACGACCCCCGTCCAGCGGTCTGGCCGCAGCCCGAGCCGCTGCCGCCGGCGCCGGTCGCGGCACCAACGCGGCCCCACCGGCCAAGACCGGCGCCTGGTCCGACGGCTCACCGACCGAGGAAGCCCCCTACGACCCGGAGTACGACGGCCCACCCCGCCCTGACACCGGCCGGTCCAACGGCGGCGGCCCAGCGAGCAGCGGCGGCCAGGCGAAGGGCGGCGGCCCGGCGTTCGAGGGCTTCGACCCCGGCGACGAGCCGCTCGATGACGTGATCGATGAGAAGACCGCCCGGCAGAGCAGCGAGCAGCAGGCCGTACAGCTGCTCCGGGACGCCCTCGGGGCGGAGAAGATCAGCGAGTCCTGACCCGGTTCCGGGCCGCGCGTGCGGGGCACTGGACAATGGTCGGGACTACCCCCGTTTTAAGGAGCTATGCGATGCGCCCCGGTGGACAGCCGAACATGCAGCAGATCATGAAGCAGGCGCAGAAGATGCAGCAGCAGGTCGCGCAGGCGCAGGCCGAGCTGGCCGAGGCCGAGGTCACCGGTACGGCCGGCGGTGGCCTGGTCACCGTCGTCGTCACCGGGCTGGGCGAGTTCAAGTCCATCAAGATCGACCCGAAGGCGGTCGACCCGGAGGATGTCGAGACGCTGGAGGATCTGGTGCTCGCCGCCATCCACAACGGGTCCGAGGCGGTGCGGGAGCTGACCGAGCAGAAGATGGGTCCGGCCACCGGCGGCCTGGGCGGCCTGTCCCTCCCGGGATTCTGAGCCTGTGTACGAGGGCGCCATCCAGGACCTGATCGACGAGCTGGGCCGCCTGCCGGGTGTGGGCCCGAAGAGCGCCCAGCGGATCGCCTTCCACGTCCTGTCCGCCGATCCCGCCGACGTGAACCGGCTGGCCAGCTCCCTGCGCAAGGTGAAGGAGCTGGTCCGCTTCTGCACGACCTGCTTCAACGTCGCCGAGTCGGAGCAGTGCCGGGTCTGCCGCGACACCCGTCGCAGCAGCGAGGTCATCTGCGTCGTGGAGGAGCCCAAGGACGTCGTCGCGATCGAGCGGACCGGTGAGTTCCGCGGTCGCTATCACGTCCTGGGTGGCGCCATCAATCCGCTGGAGGGCATCGGGCCCGACAACCTGCGGATCCGGGAGCTGCTGATCCGGCTCGGCACCGGCGAGGTCAAGGAGCTGATCCTGGCCACCGACCCGAACACCGAGGGCGAGGCCACGGCCACCTACCTCGCGATCATGGTGAAGCCGATGGGCATCGCGGTCACCCGGCTGGCCAGCGGTCTGCCGGTTGGCGGCGACCTCGAGTACGCCGACGAGATCACCCTCGGTCGTGCTTTCGAGGGACGTCGCGCCGTCTGACCGTGCATTGCGACCTTGTTCCGCAGACTGGGAAAAGACACGATCCGATACCAACCCACGATGTGTTCGCCATCAGCGGTTAGGGTCGCGCCAACGGTGGCCAATGGTCGCCGCGTTTGTCCGTACCCACAGGACGAGGTGAACACGATGCGTGCATCGAGGATGCAGGCGAAGAGGCTCCGGACGGTCATCACCGCCGGTGTCATTGCGGCTCTGGCGATCGGTGCTGGCGGCTGCGCCGACAGCGACCGCGACAGCGGTGGCGACGAAGGCAAGGCCGCTACCGGCGGTACCTTCATCTTCGCGGGCGCCGGAGACCCGAAGAACTTCGACCCGATCTTCAACGATGATGGGGAGTCGTTCCGGCCGATCCGGCAGATGTACGACACCCTGATCGAACATAAGCCCGGCACCGCCGAGCTGCAGGGCGGTCTGGCCGAGAGCTGGAGCAACGACCCGACCGGCAAGATCTGGACGTTCAAGCTGCGCCAGGGCGTCAAGTTCCACGACGGCAGCGCGCTCGACGCCACTGCGGTCTGCGCGAACTTCGACCGCTGGTACAACATGAAGGGCGATGCCGCCCAGTCCCAGATGATCTACTACGCCGACGTGTTCGGCGGCTTCGCCGGCAGCCCGGACGCCGTCTACGACAACTGCAAGGCGCAGGACGCCAACACCGCGGTCGTGACGATGAAGAAGTACAAGGGCGCCTTCCCGGGCGCGTTCGCGCTGACCGCGTTCTCGATCGCGAGCCCGACCGCGCTGAAGCAGTACGACGCCGACAAGGTGACCCAGAACGGCGACTCCTTCGCGTACAGCGCGTTCGCGAACGAGCACCCGACCGGCACCGGCGCGTTCACGTACGGCGGCTGGAACAAGGCGACCGGCGAGATCACGCTGAACAAGAACCCCGACTACTGGGGCGAGAAGGCCAAGGTCGACAAGATGATCATCAAGGTCATCAAGGATGAGAACACCCGGAAGCAGGAGCTGCGCGCCGGCACGGTGCAGGCGATCGACTTCCCGGCCCCGGCCGACCGCAAGGCGCTCGCGGGCGAGGGCTACAAGGTGCTCGACCGGCCCGCCTTCAACATCCTCTACCTGGGCATCAACCAGAAGAACCCGAAGCTCAAGGACCTGCGGGTCCGGCAGGCGATCGCGTACGCGCTCAACCGCGCTCAGCTGGTGCAGACCAAGGGCCCGGGCGGCGCGACGGTGGCCGACGAGTTCATGCCGAACACGGTCCTCGGTTACGCCACGGACGTGCAGAAGTACGACTACAACCTCGAGAAGGCCAAGCAGCTGCTGAGCGAGGCCGGCGCGACCGGCCTGACGCTCAACTTCTACTACCCGACCGAGGTCTCCCGGCCGTACATGCCGAACCCGCAGGAGATCTTCACCGTCCTCGCGAATGACCTGCAGGCTGCCGGCATCAAGGTCAACGGTGTCCCGCGGCCGTGGAACGGCGGCTTCAAGGACGACGTGCAGCAGTTCGGCAAGCAGGACCTGCACATCCTCGGCTGGACCGGCGACTACAACGACCCGGGCAACTTCGTCGGCACGTTCTTCGGCCGCGAGAAGGTCGAGTTCGGCGACAAGGGCATGACCGAGATGTTCGACGCCATCGGCAAGGCCGACGCGACCGTCGACCAGGCGGCCAAGAAGACCGCGTGGGAGCAGGTCAACCGCGACCTCGCCACCAAGTGGCTGCCGGCCGTCCCGCTCTGGCACGCCCCGCCGGCGCTGGTCACGACGAAGAACGTCGAGGGTCTGGTGCCGAGTCCTCTGACCAACGAGGAATTCAACACCGTCACGCTGACCAAGTAGTCCGTAGCACCAGGCACCGCCGCGGCCCGGACCGGGATGATCTCCCGGTCCGGGCCGTCCGGCGCGATTCTGACAGGATGCGTCATTCCTTATGGTGAGAGTCATCTTGCGCCGCCTGATCCAGCTGGTCGTCACCCTCATTGCCCTGACCACCCTGGTTTTCTTCTGGCTGCGCAGCCTTCCCGGCGGGCCTGTCGACGCGTTGCTGGGCGAACGCGCGACCCCGCAGACCCGCGAGTTGCTGACCCGGGCCCTCGGCTATGACCAGCCGATCTGGACGCAGTACGGCCGCTTCGTCAAAAACGTGGTGACCGGCAACTTCGGGAACTCCATCCGCACCGGCGAGCCGGTGATGGACGTGATCAGCCGGTCCTTCCCGGCGACCATCGAGCTGGCCGTCGCGGCGATCATCATCGCGATCGGGCTGGGCATTCCGCTGGGCTACATCGCGGCCCGGTACCGCGGGCGGTTGCTGGACAACGCCACGATCATCGTCACGCTGATCGGCATCTCGATCCCGATCTTCTTCCTGGGTTACCTGCTCAAGGACGTGCTGACCCAGAACATCCACATCTTCCCGCCGTCCGGCCGGATCACCACCGGTACGGACAACACGGACGTAACCGGCTTCTTCGTCCTGGACGGGCTGCTCACCCGGGAGTTCGACGCCTCCGCCGACGCCCTCTGGCACCTGGTGCTGCCGGCCCTCACCCTGGCCACGATCCCGCTGGCGATCATCATCCGGATCACCCGGGCCAGCGTGCTGGACGTCCTGGACGAGGACTACATCCGTACTGCGGACGCCAAGGGCCTGCGCAACGCCACCATCCGCAAGCGGCACGTGCTGCGCAACGCGTTGCTGCCGGTGGTCACCACCATCGGCCTGCAGACCGGTGCCCTGCTGGCCGGCGCGGTGCTGACCGAGAAGGTCTACAACTGGGGCGGTCTGGGCACCCTGATCACCGACTCGATCAGTGGCGGCCGCGACTACCCCGTGCTGCAGGCGTTGATCCTGCTCGCCGCATTCATCTTCATCGTGGTCAACCTGCTGGTCGACCTCTCGTACGCCGTCATCGACCCGAGGGTGCGTGTGCAGTGAGCGGAACCGGAGGATTGGCGACGCTCGCCGACCACAAGCGCCGCCGGATCGAAGAGCTGACCGCACGGACCTCCGAGGCCGGCGGGGTCAGCCTGATCCGCGACGCCGGCCGCCGGCTGCTGCGCAACCCCACCGCCGTGGTGGGCGCGATCATCATCCTGCTGTTCCTGATCATCGCGATCTTCGCGCCGCTGGTGGCCCCGCACGACCCCGTGCAGCGGTTCCCGGAGCTGACCAAGGACCTGACCGTCGACACCATCCCGGGCGCCACCGCCGGGCATCCGCTGGGCAGTGACCCGCTGGGCCGCGACTTCGCGTCCCGGATGATCTACGGCGCCCGGCAGACGCTGTTCGTCGGCGTCCTGGCCACGTTCATCGGCCTGTTGTTCGGCGTCGTGCTCGGCGCGATCGCCGGCGCCGTCGGCGGCTGGCTCGACGTGCTGATCATGCGGCTCACCGACGTCATGCTGGCCCTGCCCAGCCTGCTGCTGGCGATCACGCTGGTGGCCCTGGCCAGCCGGTCCACCCAATGGACGGTGATCATCGCCGTGGCGGTGGTGAACGTGCCCATCTTCGCCCGGCTGCTGCGCGGGTCGATGCTGGCGCAACGGGAGAGCGACCATGTGCTCGCCGCCCGCGCGCTGGGCGTGCGGCGGCGCGACATCGTGCTGCGGCACATGCTGCCGAACTCGCTCACCGCGGTGATCGTGCAGGCCACCCTGACCTTCGCGGTGGCGATCCTGGACGCGGCCGCGCTGTCGTTCCTGGGCCTCGGTGACCCGGACATCAACCGGGCCGAGTGGGGCCTGATGCTGGGCGTGGACGGCGTACGGTATTTCGAGGTCCGCCCCGAGCTGGCCTATCTCCCCGCCCTGGCGATCATTTTTGTGGCCCTCGGCTTCACCTTGCTCGGCGAGAGCATGCGCGAGGCGCTCGACCCGAAGAACCGGCGGTGATCAGTCATGCCTCTGCTCGACGTTCGTGATCTGTCGGTCGTCTTCCAGCGCAAGGGCGCCAAGCCCTTCACCGCGGTGGACGGTGTCAGCTTCACCGTGGAACCCGGCCAGACGGTCGGGCTGGTCGGCGAGTCCGGCTGCGGCAAGTCGGTGACCAGCCTGGCGATCATGGGTCTGCTGCCGCGCCGCGGCAACAAGGTCACCGGTGAGGTCCGCTTCGAGGACACCGACCTGCTCAAGCTGCGCCCGCAGGAGCTGCGGGACCGGCGCGGCCGGGACATCGGCATGATCTTCCAGGACCCGCTGTCCTCGCTGAACCCGGTGCTCCCGCTCGGCCTGCAGGTGGCCGAGGTGCTGGAACGCCACCAGGGCCGGACCCGGCAGGCGGCGCTGCGCGAGGCCCGGGGACTGCTCGACGCGGTCGGTATCCCGGACCCGATGCGGCGGCTCAAGGAGTTCCCGCATCAGCTCTCCGGCGGTATGCGGCAGCGGGCGCTGATCGCCATCGCGCTGGCCTGCAAGCCGCGCCTGCTGATCGCCGACGAGCCGACGACGGCCCTGGATGTGACCATCCAGGCCCAGATCCTCACGCTGCTCAAGCAGCTGGTGGAAGAGTCCGGTACGGCGCTGGTGATGATCACCCACGACCTCGGGGTGGTGGCCGGTCTCTGCGACACGGTCAACGTCCTGTACGCGGGCAAGGTGGTCGAGCGGGCCGAGCGTCACGACCTGTTCGCGGAGCCGCGGCACCCGTACACGCACGGGTTGTTGCAGTCGGTGCCGCGGCTGGACCTCGACCGCGGTGGGCGGCTGCACCAGATCCGTGGCTCGGTCAGCGACAACATCCCGTGGTCGGAGGGCTGTGCCTTCGCGCCGCGCTGTGACCGGGTGATCGACGCCTGCATCGGCGACACGGTGCCCCTCGAGCCCACCTTCCGCGGCGGCGCGCTGCGGTGCACGAACCCCGTACCGCAGGAGGTGCCGGTGTGAGCGACGCACTCGTGGAGATCGACGACCTCAAGGTCCACTTCCCGATCAAGAGCGGACTGCTCTTCGACCGTACGGTGGGTCATGTCTACGCCGTTGACGGTGTCTCCCTGAAGGTCAAGCGGGGCGAGACCTACGGCCTGGTCGGCGAGTCCGGCTGCGGCAAGTCGACGCTGGGCCGCGGCCTGCTCCGGCTGGTCGAGCCGACCAGCGGCGGGATCACCTTCGACGGCACCGACGTGCGCTCGCTCAAGGGCGAGCAGATGCGGCTGTTCCGGCGCCGCATCCAGATGGTGTTCCAGGACCCGCTGTCCAGCCTGGACCCGCGACAGTCGGTGGAGTCCCTGCTCGTCGAGGGGCTCAAGGCGCACGGCCTGCACAAGGACAAGGCCGACGTGCAGAAGCGGCTGAAGTCCACCCTGGACTCGGTCGGTCTGCCGGCCTCGGCGCTGAACAAGTACCCGCACGAGTTCTCCGGCGGGCAGCGGCAGCGGATCGGCATCGCCCGGGCCCTGGTGCTCGGCCCCGAGCTGATCGTGGCCGACGAGCCGGTGTCCGCGCTGGACGTGTCGATCCAGGCGCAGGTGGTCAACCTGCTCGGTGACCTGCAGGACTCGCTGGGGCTGACCTACCTGGTGATCGCGCACGACCTGGCCGTGGTCCGGCACATCTCCGACACCATCGGCGTGATGTATCTGGGCTCACTGGTCGAGGAGGCGGACGGCGACCAGCTGTACGACCGGCCGCTGCACCCGTACACCAGGGCTTTGATGTCGGCCGTGCCGGTCCCGGACCCGCAGGTGGAGGACCGGCGGGAGCGGATCCTGCTGGCCGGCGACCTGCCGTCGCCGGCCAACCCGCCGAACGGCTGCCGGTTCCACACCCGCTGCCCGTGGGCGCAGCCGACCCGCTGCGCCAGCGAACGCCCGGAGCTGCGGGTGTTCGACGACTCCGGCCAGCGGGTGGCCTGCCACTACGCCGAGGAGATCCTCAGCGGCCAGCTCAAGATGCACGAGGTACGCGCGGAGATCGTCCGCCCGGACTCGGCCACCGCGCCCTCCGCGGGCGGGGAGCTGATCCAGACCCCGACGGACCTGCCGACCCCCTAACTCCAGTCGATCTGCGGCGAGGGATAGAAGTCGACGCCGCGTGCGGTCCATCTCGGGCCGTACGCGGCGAGCCGCTCGCGGAACGACGCCCAGTCGTGGGTGCTCCGCGGTGACCAGCCCAGTTCGGCGATCGCCGGCAGGCGGGGGAACGCCATGAACTCGATGTCGTCCAGGTCGCGCAGCGTCTCCGACCAGAGCGGCGCTTCCACGCCGAGGACCGCGGTGGCGGGCAGGCCGGTGAGATGGGCCGCCGGATCCCAGTCGTACGCGGTGCGGACCTCGATGTAGCCGGCCCAGGACAGGCCGAGCGGCGTGTTCGCGTCGTATTTCTGGTCGATGTAGGCCTTGTTGGCCGGGGACATGACCACCTTGGTGCCCCGGGCGGCGGCGGCCACCACGGTCGGGTTGGTGGTCGCGGTGTCCCAGAACTGGGCCACGGCGTTCGCGGAGGCCGGCGACTTGGTGATCTCGTTCCAGCCGTACGCGGTCTTGCCGTACTTCGTGACGAGCGGGAGCACCCGCTGCTGGAAGGTCAGGTAGTCGGCATCGGTGGTGGCGTGCGCCTCGTCGCCGCCGATGTGCAGGTACGGCCCCGGCGTCAGCGCGGCGAGCTCACGGATGACGTCCTCCACGAAGCGGTACGTCGTCTCCGAGCCGATGCACAGCGAGCTGTAGCCGACCGCGGTGTCCGTACGCGGTGGCGGGGCCACGCCGTCGCAGGTCAGCTCGGGATAGGCCACCTGGGCGGCGTTGACGTGCCCGGGCATGTCGATCTCGGGCACGATCGTCACGTGCCGGGCGGCCGCGTACCGGACCAGGTCCCGGTAGTCGGCCTTGGTCAGGTAGCCGGGACCGGTGCCGTCGACGCCGGTGCCGGGCCCGCCGCCGACCGTGGTCAGCCGCGGCCAGCTGTCGATCTGGATCCGCCAGCCCTGGTCGTCCGTGAGGTGCAGGTGCAAGTAGTTGATCTTGAAGCGGCTGATCTCGTCGACGTACGCCTTGATCTCGTCCGGGGTGTGGAAGTGCCGCGCCACATCGAGCATCGCCCCCCGGTACGCGAACCGCGGATGGTCCACGATGCTGCCGCCGGCCACGCTCCACGCCCGGCGCACGACGGTCCGGGACTCGATCTCCCGCGGCAGCAGCTGGCGCAGGGTCTGCGTGCCGGCGAAGAGCCCGGCCGGCTTGTTGGCCCGGATGGTGACGCTCCGGCGGTCGACTCTGAGCCGGTAGCCCTCGTCCCCGAGCTGGGCGTCATCGGCGCCGAGGAGCAGCGAGATGGTCGGCAGCACGCGCGGGGCGGCGGGCAGAACAGGCAACGGATAGCCGGTCGCCGGGCGCAGCGCGCGGGCGAGCTGATCACCGACGGCCCGGGCCGCGGCCGAACCCGGCTGCGTGCGGATGACGGTGAGCGGCCCGAGCCGGAAATCGGCGCCGGCGACGGGCCGCACCTCGACGGGCGCGGGAATGACACTGCTGAGCGCCGGGACCGCGCCCGCCGCCGGAGCGGCCGAGGCGGCGGTGGGCAGCGCGGCGGTGGGCAGCCCGAGAGCTGCGACGATGAGCATGCGGGTCACGACAGGTCTGGCCACGAGCCCGACGCTACATTCGGGCTCGTCTATCTGTAAAGGTTCCGTGCAGTTGATCAGCCCTCGGGCCGGTTCAACAGCCCGACCGCGATCGCATGGACGGCGTCGAGGTCGGCCGGGTCCTTGAGGGTGGTCTTCGCGCCGGTCACGGCATACCACTCGTCGGCGTCCTTGTACTGCGCGCGGATGGTGACCTGGTCGCCGGAGAGTTCCGTCTGGAGGGTCACGTCGCCCGTGATGACACCGGCCTCGTCCGTCATCACGCCGCCCTGACCGGCCACGATGTCGGTGGTCCGGCTCGTCGCCGCTGCGGGGGCGGCGGCGGCTGCGGGGGCCGCGGCCTCAGCTGCGGGGGCCGGCTCGGCGGCGGCCTCGGGAGCGGCGGCCGACTCGGCAGGAGCGGAAGCGGCCGCAGCCGCGGGCGTGGCCGCTGCCGCCGGCGTGGTGGCGGTGGGCTGAGTCGCGGCCGGAGCAGCGGGCTCGGTGGTGGTCTCGGTGGCGGGCTTGTGCTTGGTCATCGGCACTTCTCCAGCATTTTCTTCAGCTCGACCTTCTCCTTGGTGGTGACCGTGAGCTTCCACTGGCTCTTCACCACGATCCAGTCCTGAGCGTATTGGCACCACGAGCCGGTCTGCTCGGGCTTCCAGGTGGACGGGTCCTGGTCACCCTTTGACCTGTTCGACGCGGCCGAAACCGCCACCAGCTGGGGATCGTCGAGATCGTTGGCGAACTCCTCGCGCTGGTCCGTGGTCCAGGCGGCCGCGCCCGAGCGCCAGGCGTTGGCCAGCGGCACCACGTGGTCGATGTCCACCTTGGCCGGGTCGGTGATCTTGTCGCCGTCGTAGACGCTGATCCAGGTGCCCGCGACCACGTTGCACCCCGAGACCTTGACCTTGGTGCCGTCGCGCTTGAGGACCGTGTCGCGGACGTCGCAGTTGCTGCCGGTGCTGTTCCAGTGCGGGAACTTGGCGCGGCTGTAGCCGCGCATCGAGCCGGTCCTCGTGACGACCTTGAGGGCGTCGAGCTTCTTGCGGGCCTCGGTGGGATCGATCGTCGTGGTGGTGCCACCGGTCGAGTCCGAGCCGGAGCCCGAGCCGTTCTCGGCGGGTATCTGGCAACCGGCGGCGACGGTCACGGTCAACAGGGCGGCGGCGACACGCAGGGTCCACAAAGGAGTGATACGAGGGGGCACGAAGTAAGCGTATGCGCCCTACGCCCGCTTGGCGAAAGTCGTCATCCGTGCCGGATACGTCCCGCGCGCCGCCCGGGTGAACCTGGGCGGCGCGCGGAACAAATACTCAGCGGACGCGGTTGACCGCGCTCGTCACGGCCTTGATCGAGGCGGTGACGATGTTGGCGTCCAGCCCCACGCCCCACACGGTCTGGCCGTTGACCTCGCACTCCACGTACGCGGCGGCCTGGGCGTCGTGACCGGAGGACAGGGCGTGCTCGGCGTAGTCGAGGACCCGTACCTGGATGGCCAGCGGCTGCAGTGCCTGCACGTACGCGTCGATCGGGCCGTTGCCGACCCCCACGACCGGGCGCCGGGTGTTGCGGTGCCGGACCTCGGCGTCGATCTCGACCTTGCCGTCCACCGTGGCCGTGCTGTAGCGCTCCAGCTCGATGATGCCGAACTGCTGGTGGTCGACCAGGTACTCGCCCGCGAAGATGTCCCACATCTGCTGCGGGCCGACCTCGCCGCCGTCGGTGTCGGTGAAGTGCTGCACCACGCCGGAGAACTCGATCTGCAGCCGGCGCGGCAGGTCGAGCTTGTGCTCCTCCTTCATGATGTACGCCACCCCGCCCTTGCCGGACTGCGAGTTGACCCGGATGACCGCCTCGTAGCTGCGGCCCACGTCCTTCGGGTCGATCGGCAGGTACGGCACGCCCCAGGCGAAGGCGTCCACGGCCACACCGGCCTCGTTCGCGTCCTCCTGCAGCGCGGTCAGGCCCTTCTTGATCGCGTCCTGGTGCGAACCGGAGAACGCGGTGTAGACCAGGTCGCCGACGTACGGGTGACGCTCGTGCACGGGCAGCTGGTTGCAGTACTCCACCGCGCGCTTGACCTCGTCGATGTCCGAGAAGTCGATCATCGGGTCGATGCCCTGGGAGAAGATGTTCAGCCCCAGCGTCACCAGGTCCACGTTGCCGGTGCGCTCGCCGTTGCCGAACAGGCAGCCCTCGACGCGGTCGGCGCCGGCCAGCACGCCCAGCTCGGCGGCGGCGACGGCGGTGCCCCGGTCGTTGTGCGGGTGCAGGCTGAGGATGATGCTCTCGCGCCGCGGCAGGTGCCGGTGCATCCACTCGATCGAGTCGGCGTACACGTTGGGGGTGGCCATCTCGACGGTGGCCGGCAGGTTGATGATCAGCGGGCGGTCCGGCGTCGGGTCGATGACGTCGATGACCGCCGAGCAGATCTCCAGCGCGTATTCCAGCTCGGTGCCGGTGTAGGACTCGGGGGAGTACTCGTAGAAGATCTCGGTGTCCGGAGTGTGGATCTCCGCGTACTTCTGGCAGAGCCGCGCCCCGGTCGTCGCGATGTCGGTGATCCCGGCCTTGTCCAGGCCGAAGACGACCCGGCGCTGCAGCGTCGAGGTCGAGTTGTAGAAGTGCACGATGGCCCGCTTGGCGCCGCGGATCGATTCGAAGGTGCGGTCGATCAGGTGCTCGCGGCACTGCACCAGCACCTGGATCGTGACGTCGTCCGGAATCAGGTCCTGCTCGATGAGCTGGCGGACGAAGTCGAAGTCGGTCTGGCTGGCGGCCGGGAAGCCGACCTCGATCTCCTTGTAGCCCATCGCGACCAGCAGGTTGAACATGCGCCGCTTGCGCTCGGGGGACATCGGGTCGATCAGGGCCTGGTTGCCGTCGCGCAGGTCGACCGCGCACCAGCGGGGCGCGGCCTCGATGCGGCGGGCGGGCCACTGCCGGTCGGGCAGATCGACTGCGAACTGCTGCTGGTAGGGCTGGTAACGCTGGAACGGCATCCGGCTGGGGCGCTGACGCGCGATGGGGTCGCCGGTTACATCCGTGGTGGAAGACATGGTGAGGGCTCCTGAAAAGTGGTCAGTTCCGAGGAACGACCGGCGCGCGTCAACTCCGCGACGAGGTGCCGGCCTGGGATGGGGCCTCGTCGCGGCAGCGAAGGAGAAGCGCCTGCCACATGTCGAACGTCACCCTACGTGATCATTGTGAACCTGCCCAACCCTACGCCCGGATCGTGGGAAGCAGGAGGTCAGGCGGACGGCTTCACGCGGACGGTACCGGCTGCGACGGCACCACCGGCTGCTCGACCACCGGCGGGGGCGGCGGGGCATCCTGGCCCATCGGCTCGCCACCGGTCACCGGGCCGGGCAGGTCGATGGTCGGCGGGGCCGCGGCCGGCGCACCCGCGATGGTGAGCGTGCCGAACTTGACCCGGGCCGCGGTGAGCAGGCCGTCGTCGGCGTAGCAGTAGATGCCGACGTCGACCGGCGCGGACAGCGAGGCGGAGATCGTGTCGACGGAGAAGCACCGCCCGGTGGAGCCCTGGAGCGGCTGGGCGGCGGTCACCGACAGGGCCGACTGGCGATCGGTGAAGACCGGCAGCCACTGCCGGAAGACCCGCTGCACCTTCGGGTCGTACTCGCGGGGGACCTTCTTGCCGGCGTCGGCCACCCGTACGCAGGACGGGCTGACCGGGTTGGTCGCCGAGGGGATGGCGCACTCGAACAACCCGGCCGGGAGCTGGGCGATCGACACGTCAGCCGTACCGCCGAGGGCGCCGGACGGGATGTCCACCCGCCACGATCCGTCGACCGCGACCGTCGCCAGGACCGCGCGCGGGGCGAAGCCCGGCGTCTCCAGGGTGTACATCGCGGAGAAGCGGTGGTCCTCGGCCAGCGCGGCCCGCGCGGCCAGCGCGACCCGGGCGTCCTGGTCGGGGGCCGGCGCGGACGCCGACGGGGACGGGGTGGGCTCCTGCGCGGGCGCCGAGTCACCGCAGGCGGAGACGCCGAGGGTGAGCAGGGCGGCGGCCAGCGCGGGCAACACACGCTTGGCGGGGCGGGAGCGCATCGAGACATTCTCGCCTCTCGTCGCCCGGACCGGTCGTTGCGGGCACCGGAACCTTTTCCCGGCGTGTCGTATGTCGCAACGGCCGGAATCTGGGATCGCGTGTCAGCGATCGGGACGCCCGCCGCTAGTCTGGGTGGCGATTGACCGACTGGCGCCGCCCGGCCGCTGATCTCCTGGCCAGGCGGCGTCGGCACGTGTGGGGTGGAAAGGAGCCGGCTGCCGTGGCCCTCGTGGTGCAGAAGTACGGCGGTTCGTCCGTCGCTGATGCCGAGCGCATCAAGCGCGTGGCGGAGCGCATCGTGGCCGCTCGCAAGGCCGGCGACGACGTGGTGGTCGTGGTGTCCGCGATGGGCGACACCACCGACAACCTGCTGGACCTGGCCAACCAGGTCAGCCCGCTGCCCCCCGGCCGTGAGCTGGACATGCTGCTCACCGCCGGCGAGCGCATCTCGATGGCGCTGCTGGCCATGGCCATTCACAACCTGGGGTACGAGGCCCGGTCCTACACCGGCTCGCAGGCCGGCGTGCTGACCACCTCGGTGCACGGCAAGGCCCGGATCATCGACGTGACCCCGGGCCGGCTGCGCACCGCGCTGGACGAGGGCGCGATCGCGATCGTGGCCGGCTTCCAGGGCGTCTCGCAGGACACCAAGGACATCACCACCCTGGGCCGCGGCGGCTCCGACACGACCGCGGTCGCGCTGGCCGCCGCGCTGCACGCCGACGTGTGCGAGATCTACACCGACGTCGACGGGGTCTTCACCGCCGACCCGCGGATCGTCCCGAACGCCCGGCACATCAAGCAGATCACCTACGAGGAGATGCTCGAGCTCGCCGCGGGTGGGGCGAAGGTGCTGATGTTGAGATGTGTCGAGTACGCACGGCGGTTCAAGGTGCCGATCCACGTACGCTCTTCGTACTCGAACAAGCAGGGCACGCTGGTCACCGGATCGATGGAGGACGCGGGAGTGGAACAAGCGCTGATCACCGGGGTCGCCCACGACCGCAGCGAGGCGAAGATCACGATCGTCGGCGTGCCCGACGAGCCCGGCGCCGCGGGCCGCATCTTCGAGACGGTCGCCCAGGCCGAGATCAACATCGACATGATCGTGCAGAACGTGTCGACCGAGGGCACCGGCCGCACCGACATCTCCTTCACGCTGCCCAAGGCCGACGGCCCCACCGCGATGGCCGCCCTGGACAAGATCAAGGAGCAGACCCGCTTCAAGTCGCTGCTCTTCGACGACCACGTGGGCAAGGTGTCGCTGATCGGCGCCGGCATGCGGTCGCACCCGGGCGTCGCCGCGTCGTTCTTCGCCTGCATCGGTGAGGCCGGGGTCAACATCGAGATGATCTCGACCTCGGAGATCCGCGTCTCGGTCGTCTGCCGCGACAGCGACCTCGACACGGCGGTACGCGCAGTGCACGACACGTTCGAGCTCGGTGGCAACGAGACCGCTGTGGTCTACGCCGGGACCGGCCGGTAGCCGGCGGATGCCGCAGCAGCAGCCCACGCTGGCTGTCGTCGGAGCCACCGGCTCCGTCGGCACGGTCATGCGTGAGCTGCTGACCTCCCGCCGCAACGTCTGGGGCGAGATCCGGCTGATCGCGTCCGCCCGCTCGGCCGGCCAGGAGCTGTCCTGCCGCGGCGAGCAGCTGGTCGTCCAGGAGCTGACCCCCGAGGTCTTCGACGGCGTCGACGTGGCGATGTTCGACGTGCCCGACGCCGTGTCGATCCAGTGGGCCCCGATCGCGGTGGAGCGCGGCGTCACGGTCGTCGACAACTCGTCGGCGTTCCGGATGGAGGCCGACGTCCCGCTGGTCGTGCCGGAGGTCAACAAAGAGGAGCTGCGGCGCCGCCCACGCGGCATCGTCGCCAACGCCAACTGCACCACGATGGCGATGATCATGGCCATCGCCCCGCTGCACCGCGAGTACGGCCTGCGCGAGCTGGTCCTGGCGAGTTACCAGGCGGTCTCCGGAGCCGGTCAGGTCGGGGTGGACACCCTGCACGACCAGCTGATGAAGGTGGCCGGCGACCGGACGCTGGGCTCCCGCCCGGGCAACGTCCGCCAGGCGGTCGGCGACGACCTCGGCCCGTTCACCGCGCCGATGGCCCTGAACGTGGTCCCGTGGTCGGGCGAGCTGGCCACGGACGGCTGGTCGTCGGAGGAGCTCAAGCTCCGCAACGAAAGCCGCAAGATCCTCAACCTGCCGGCCCTGAAGGTCTCCGCGACCTGCGTCCGGGTCCCGGTGGTGACTGGCCACTCGATCGCGGTGCACGCGGTCTTCGGCTCGGAACTGGACGCGGAGGGGGCCCGCCAGGTGCTGCGCAACGCCCCCGGCGTGATCCTGGTCGACGACCCGGAAGCGGGCGAATACCCGATGCCGATCGACGCGGTCGGCACGGACCCGTCCTGGGTCGGCCGCATCCGCCGCGCGATGGACGACCCCCGGGCGCTGGACCTGTTCATCACGGGCGACAACATGCGCAAGGGCGCGGCGCTGAACACAGTGCAGATCGCCGAGCTGCTCGCGGCCGAGATCGCCAAGGGCTGAGCCCCAGGGTGGGAGCCCTTGCCGGGATCCCACCCTGCGACTACCGGTTCACGAGAGACTGACTTCGACCCCGCCCGAGAACGGGCTGTCATGCAGCTCCATCTTGGTGAGCTTGACGGACTTGGGCACGTCGTAGATGAGGCGGCCTTTGGCACTGTTCCCGGGGTTGATCTCGTTCAGGAACGTGGCGTTGTCCTGGTTGGCGTACATCTCGGCCGCGCCGTCGTTGGAGAACTCGGTGCCCTGCGCGTCCATCGCCTTCTGGGACGAACCATGGAACAGCTGAGCTTCCTTGCCGATGTTCTTCACGGTCACGCTGACCATGCAGAACTTGCCCTGCGCCTTCTTGTTCAGGTATTCGTTGCCGACCTTCGTCTTGGCACAGTCGACCTTGGTGACGACGAACTCGAACTTTCCATCACGCACCGGATCGCCGAGGCCGGGCGCGGACTTCGTGGCCTGTGTCTTCTTGGCCGGTGCCGCTGTCTTCTCGGCGGGCGCCGCCTTCGCCGCGGTGGTGGTCTCCTGCGCGGCGGGTGCGGCGGCCTCCTCAGCGACTGCCTTCGTCTCGTCCCCTCCACCGGCGACGGCGGCGATGACTCCGCCGGCGCAGCAGAGACCGAACAAGCCGGCGACGATGCCGAGAATGAGCTTCGCGTTGCCCTTCTTCGGCGCCGGTGGCTGTCCGGCCGGGGGATATCCCGGCGGTGGCGGGCCGTAGCCGGGTGCCACTGGCGGCTGGTACGGCTGCTGGGGGTCGTACGACATGGAGTAGCTCCAGGCGGACCGGGTGAGGACTGGTGCGCGGCCGGGCCCCAGTCCAAGAAACCCGGCCGCGCAATCACCCTGGGTGCTCAACACGCCGACGCAACGCAGGCGCGTCGGAGACTCCGCCTGGTGACGACCCGATCGAGCCGAACGGCATCGACCGGCCGACAAAGGTTGCCGGGACGAGCCGGTCAGCGGAACTGGATCGGGCCGTCACGAGGAGCGTTTGTGTCCCGTCGGCGGGTCAGCGGACGCTGACGGCCGATGCCGAGCGGGCCACCTCGTCCGCCGCGTCGATGACCAGGCCGCGGGTCTGGCCGGCCAGAGTCACCTGCTCGCCCATGACCGAGGACGCCAGCCGCTGGGCGTCGGCCACCGAGCTGAGCCGGCTGGTCATGCCCGACACCGCCGCGCCGACCGCGGCCGCGCCGGTGGTCACTTCGTTGACCGTGGATTCGATCCGGGCCGTTGCTTCCGCGGTCTGGCCCGCCAGCTGCTTGACCTCGCTGGCCACGACCGCGAAGCCCTTGCCCACCTCGCCGGCGCGGGCGGCTTCGATCGTCGCGTTCAGGGCGAGCAGGTTGGTCTGGTCGGCGACCGCCTGGATCAGGCCGGCGATCGTGGCGATGTCGGCCACGGAGGTGCGCAGCTCCTCGAGTGACTTCAGGGCCACGTCGGCGTCCGTCAGGGTGGTGCCGACCTGGTCGCTGGCGTGCTCGACGGTGCGGGCCACGTCCGACAGGGCGGATTCGAAGCCGCTCAGGGCCTCGTCGGCGTCGGTGCGCAGGCGGGCTCCGGTCTCGCTGGTGTGCTGGAGGACGTTCTCCAACCGGACGGCCATCTGCTCGGCCCGGTCCAGCTGGGACGCGGCCTCGGCGCGGGCCGCTTCCTCGCGGCGGGCGGCCTCGTCGGCGGCGGCGCGGAGGCGGCTCGCGTTCTCCTCGGCCTGCGCGGCCTGCCGGCGCTCGTTCTCGCGGCGGGCCGCGGCGTCGAAGTGCCAGTACGTGATCTGGGCGGCGGCCATCGCCAGCACGAAGAAGGTGTGCAGCAACGCGCGGCCCAGCACGCCGTTGGTGCTGTGGTCGGTGTGGGCGAAGACCAGCTCCGGCGCGATCAGGCCGATGCCGAAGTGGTGCGCGGCGACCAGGGACACGGCCAGGGCGAAGGCGATCCACTCCTGGTACAGGCCGATGAGGGCGATCACCACGAAGAAGTGGAAGTGCAGGTCGATCATGCCGCCGCCGGCGTGCACCAGGGCGTCCGCGGCCAGCAGGAAGCCGACGCTGGTGGCGATGGCCCGGCCGCGCTGGGTCGCCGCGGTGCCGGAGACGACGCCGCACACCAGCACCGCGCCGAGTACGCAGAGCAGCAGAGTGGCGTGGTGTCCCGGGCTGAGCTCGCCGCTGAAGAAGCCGAGCGTCAGGATCACCGGCACGTGCGTCCACAGCAGCAGCCGTAGCACGCGGTGCCGGGCGGCGAATGCCTCCTCCGACAGGGTGACGTCGAGTACGAGGCGGCTGAGCAGGGTCATCGGTGCACCTTTCACATGGCGGGGTCCTGGATCAGGATGTGCCGCCCGCGGTGCCGTCGCCGGTGTCCGGCAGTAGCTCCCCGGTTGCCGCCCGAATTAATCCTTGAAGTTTCTTTACAAATACCTCCGCATCTAGTTGAGTCGATGTAACTCCCCGCTTTTCTCGCGCCAGTGCGCGTCCCCCGACGCACGGAAGGTGAGCCATGTCCAAAAAACGGCTCCTATCGATCGTGGCCACGCTCAGCGTTGCCCTGGCCGGCGCCGCCGCGGCTGTGCTGCCCATGACGGCATCGAACGCGGCCGAGGCCTGCGTCGCCGCCTACAACAGTTCGACGGTCTACACCGGAAGCCAGCGGGCCTCGTACAACGGCCGTAACTGGACCGCCAAGTGGTGGACCCAGGGCGAGGCGCCGAGCACCGGCGGCTCGGGCGTCTGGGCCGACAACGGCGCCTGCGGCGGCGGCACCACGCCCCCGCCCGGCAATACCACCTGCAACTACCCGAACTGGGCCGCGGGCACGTTCTACCCGGCCGGCTCGATCGTGCGGTACACGAACGGCGGCTACTACCGGGCCAAGAACGAGAACCCGGGTTACGACCCGGTCATCAGCACCTGGTACTGGGAGCCGTACAACTGCAGCGGCGGCGGCACGACCACTCCGCCGCCCGTCGGATCCGGGGACTTCCCGGTCAGCGAGGCGCAGTTCAACCAGATGTTCCCGAACCGGATCGGGTTCTACTCGTACGCCGGCCTGATCGACGCGGTCAAGAAGTACCCCGCGTTCACCAAAACCGGTAGCGACACGGTGAAGAAGCAGGAGGCCGCGGCCTTCCTGGCCAACGTCAACCACGAGTCCGGTGGCCTGGTCTACGTCGAGGAGATCAACCAGGCGAACTGGCCGCTCTACTGCGACCGGTCCCAGTCGTACGGCTGCCCGGCCGGGCAGAACGCGTACCACGGGCGCGGCCCGATCCAGCTGAGCTGGAACTTCAACTACAAGGCGGCCGGCGACGCGCTCGGCATCGACCTGCTCAACAACCCGGACCGGGTCAAGAACGAGGCGTCGGTGGCCTATCAGACCGCCGTCTGGTACTGGATGACCCAGCGCGGGCCGGGCTCGATGACTCCGCACGACGCCATGGTCAACAGCCGCGGTTTCGGTGAGACGATCCGCAGCATCAACGGCTCGCTGGAGTGCAACGGCGGCAATCCCGCCCAGGTGCAGAGCCGGATCGACGCCTACAACCGGTTCACGAGCATTCTCGGCGTGAGCCCGGGCGGCAACCTGTCCTGCTGATCTTTGTTCGCCGGGTGCACGGGGGTACGGTCGCTGCGGCCGTACCCCCGCTGCCGTTTGTCCTGCTCAGAGCGCGAGTTGCGGCCGGGCCGGGACCCCGACGACGGCCGGGCTGACCGACCGGGCGGGCAGTTGCTGGGGCACGGTGCTGGGCACGAGCATCGATTCGAGCGCGGGCGCGATCGACCGGCGCTCGTTGATCTGGATCAGCCGCGCGGCCCGGGCCAGCGAGCCGGTCTCGCCGTCCCGGAAGCCCTCGCGATAGCCCTTTTCATAGCGTTCGCCGCGACCGAGAGCACGACCGATGGCGAAACAGGACGAACCGGCGAGGGCTAAGAGGAAGAGCAGCGCGAAGGGTGTCACGACAAGCCTTTCAGCGAAATTGACGGCCTATAGCCCGCAAAATAGCCGAAACGGGACACCATTAATGCGCGCCCGCAGATCAACTACGCGTACGGGTGACTTTTGTTTGGGCGGCGCCGCCGGGCCCCCGGCGGCACCGTCGGCAGACCGCCTGACAGGCTGTTCCGGTGACTGACTCTGACCTTGCGCGGCAGGTCCGCGACGTGAGCCGGCTGACCGGCGAGTTCGTGCTCCGCTCCGGCCGCACCGCCACGGAATACTTCGACAAGTACCAGTTCGAGGCCGACCCGGTGCTGCTGGACCAGCTCGCCGAGCAGATGGCGGTGCTGATCCCCGAGGGCACCGAGGTGCTGGCCGGGCTCGAGATGGGCGGCATCGCGGTGGTGACGGCCCTGGGCCGGCACGCGAAGCTGCCCTGCGCCTTCGTCCGCAAAGAGGCCAAGAAGTACGGCACCGCCCGCCTGGCCGAGGGCGCCGAGGTGGCCGGCCGCCGGGTGCTGGTGGTCGAGGATGTCGTCACCTCCGGCGGCCAGGTGGTGATCTCCACGGGCGAGCTGCGCAAGCTCGGCGCCCACGTCGACCACGCGCTGTGCGTGATCGACCGCCAGGAGGGCGGCGCCGAGTCGCTGGCCCAGGAGGGCATCAAGCTGCGGGCGCTGCTCACCCGGGCTGATCTGTCATAGCCAGGACCCACTCCAGGTAGGCGGGATTACCCCCGGTCACCGGCAGGGCGAGCACGCACGGTACGTCGTAAGCATGCTCGGCGTCGGCCCGGGCGACGATCCGCTCCACCAGTGAGGCCCGCGTGTGCAAGGCGACGCGGGCCTCCGGATCGTCGTGCACTGCACCCTCCCAGCGGTAGATGGAGCGGATCGCGGTGGTCTGGTGCCCGCAGGCGGCGAGCCGGTCCTCGACGAGGCGCCGGGTGAAACCGGCCAGCCACTCGCCGTCGGCCGCGGTGACCACAACCTCACAGATCTGTTCGTCGGTCATGGCCAGGATTCTGCCGCGGTGCGATGCTCGACTGGTGGTGATCGATCTCGGTGACGCTTCCGCCGTACCGGAGACACCACCGCCTCCCGGCACCATCCGCAGGCGGCCGACGGCCCTGGGTCTGGTCGTGCTGGCCTCGCTGGCGCTGGCGGGGTCCGTGCCGGCCGAGCCACCACGCCTGCGCCCGATCCTGGTCACCGACGACCTGGCCGGAGCCTTCACGCTCGCGCCGTCGGCCCTGTTCACGTCGAGCTTCGTCGGCCGGCAGGCCCTGGTACGCCGGCACTCGCTGGCCGACCGGTCGGTCCAGTGGACCACCGCCCTGCCGCAGTCCGTGGGCGACCTCGAACTCACCGACGCCGGCGTCCTGGCCGTCATCTCGCCCGAGTACGCCCAGGTGTCGTTCCTGGACAGCGACACGGGCACCCTCCTGTGGCGCCGAACATCCGGCGCCACCACGGTGCTGCGGGTGCTCGGCGACAGCGTTCTGCTGACCTCGACCCGCGCCGCCATCGAATACGCCGTCCTGGAGCGGACCAGCCTGCGTACCGGGGAACCGCTGTGGTCCCGCCGCCTGGACGCCGCCGGCTACCTCGACGTCGACGACGCCGGCGGGATCATCACCGTGGACCGGCAGGGCCACGCCGCCGTGCTGGACGCCGCCGACGGCGCGGTGCGGGCGACCGCGGACCTGGGCTTCGAATGGGATCCGGAACGGTACGTCGGTGACGGCGGCACCGTGCGCTTCGAGACGAACGGCGACCGGCTGTACCTGACCCGCCGGGAGCGTGGCGTCGGCTCGGTGACGGCGTACCGGCTGACCGACCTGCGGCTGTTGTGGCGCAGCCCGGCGAGGGTGTTCGGCCAGCCGACGGGCTGTGGCGCGTACCTGTGCCTGTCGACGGTCTCGGGCATGACGGTGCTGGACGCCGGCACCGGTGCAGCGCGCTGGACCAGCACCCGCTGGCGGTCGGGTCTCGACTCCGTCGCGCTGGGGATTCCTGGGCCACCCCGGCTGCTGGTCACCGACGTCGGGGACACCCCGCGGCGCGCCCTGCTCGATCCGGCCACCGGTCAGGTGCGGTTGATGCTGGGCCTGAGTGAGCAGGTGGGTGCTCTGCTGCTGCGGCTGGACACGGCGGAGCCCGGGCGCACCTGGATCCAGCAGGTCGGAACCGTCGGCGAACTGCGGACGATCGGGCGCCTCGACGGCATGTCCCTGGAACGGTGCCTGGCCGTCGCCGCCTACCTGGCCTGCGCGAACCGCAACGGGCGGGCCAACGTCTGGCAGCTCACGAGTGGTAGCTGAGGTTCAGCACGAAGGCGGCCACCGAGGTGGTGAGGAAGACAGCGGGGCCCACGAGCTGGCGGGAGCCCACCCGCAGATGCGCGACGAACGCACCGACGAAGTAGAGGATGAGGCCGGCGGCGGCGAGGATGCCGAGCAGCGGTACGGCGAACCCGGCCAGCAGCCCGAGTGAACCGGCCGCCAGGCACGAACCGAGCCAGGGCAGCCACGACCGCGGCACCCGCTTCATGTCGGCCTGAGCCCGGGGAAAGTCGTGGCCGATCAGATAGAAGACGGCGGCGGTGCCGGTGAAGACGGCGCCGATGACGGTGACCGTGACGTAAGCAGCGAACATGAACGTCCCTCCTGGACCTGTTGGGAGAAGGACGAGCCGGCGCGGCGAAACGTGACGCCTTCCAGCTGGCTGTACCTGCGGTGGGCAGCCAGATGGATCGATGCCCGTACCCGTCTTTCCTAGGGTTTCGGACATGAGTTCACACACCTCGTCCCTCCGCCGCCTGGCCCTGGTCGCCGCCGCGGCAGCAGTCGCGGTCACCTCGTTCGCACCGGCCGGAGCCGCGACGCCCACCGCCCGCCCGGCCGGATCCGAGGTCAAGTGGGGCTCCTGCCCGACCGGCGCACCGGCTCCCCAGCAGTGCGCGACGCTGCAGGTGCCGCTCGACTACCGTCACCCGCGGGGGCGCACCATCGCGATCGAGATCTCCCGGATCCCGGCGGCCGACCCGGCGAAACGCAAGGGCGTCCTGATGACCAACGGCGGTGGCCCCAGCGCCAGCCTCGACGTGCCCACCGCGCTGGGCGGGCTGCTGCCGGCCGAGGTCCGCGCGAGCTACGACCTCGTGGCCTTCGACCCCCGAGGCATCGGCTACAGCACCCCGATCAGCTGCGGCCGAGGCGCCGACGAACTGGTCCGCGACCTCCAGTACGGCATCCTGTCCTTCCCGTCCGCCGACGGCTCGATCGGCGCGAACGTGGCCTACGCCAAGCGGATGGCCGAGCAGTGCGCCGCCCACTCCGGCCCGATGCTGCAACACCTGACCACGGCGAACGTCGCCCGGGACATGGACCAGATCCGCCGGGCCCTCGGCGAGCGCACGGTCTCCTACTACGGCATCTCCTGGGGCACCTACGTCGGCTCCACCTACCGGGCGCAGTTCCCGCAGACGATCGACCGGATGGTCATCGACAGCTCGGTGGACCCGAACGAGCGTGGTTACGCCGACTTCCAGGCCTTCAGCGGGGCGATGGAGGACCGGTGGCCGGATCTGGCCGCGTTCGGTGTCGCCAACGCTGACACCGTGCACCTGGGCAGCACCGCGCGGCAGGTCCGGAAGAACTACCTGGCGCTGACGGCTGCCCTCGATCGCAAGCCGGTCAAGCTGGCGGAGACGAAGGCGCCGATCAACGGGAACTTCGTCCGGATGTTCACGTGGCAGTTGTCGTACAGCGACGCGAGTTTGATGGGTGCCTCGGCGCCGATGGCCCAGCTGTGGCGGGCCGCCGGGAATGTGGCGGCGGGGCGGGCCACTGACGACGACCGCGCGTTCCTGGCGGGGCTGGCCAATGGGCTGGTTGCGCACGGGACGCTGGCTGATGTGCCGCAGGACAATCTGTTTTCGGCTGGGTGGGCGTACAGCTGCGGGGACAAGGCTTGGCCGCGGGATGTCCGGACGTACGCGCGGAATGTGGCGGCTGACCGGGCGGCGCATCCGTTGATGGGTGGGGCTCCGGCGAATGTTGCGCCTTGCTCGGCTTGGGCGGTGCGGCCGGCGGGGCCGGAGCCGGTGGTGAAGGAGACGGGAAAGCGGAACGTGCTGATTCTGCAGAACGAGCGGGATCCTTCTACGCCGCTGCGGACGGCGCAGGGGATGCGGCGGGCTATGGGAGCGGATTCGGTGCTGGTGACTGTTGATGCTGGTGGGCATGGGGTGGTGGTTCACCCTCGGCCTAGTGCTTGTGCGATGGGGGCGCTTGAGGCGTACCTGACGACGGGTGAGCTTCCGGCTCAGGACCTCGCCTGTAAGTGAGCTGCTGTCAGGGCCGGTCTTCCCCGCTTTCCCGGGGCAGACCGGCCCCGGCTTGGGTTAACTTGACCCCTGTGACCGAGGAGGCGAGGCCGTCAGCGGGGCTTCCCCTCCGGTGGCTGATGATCCTTCTCGGGGCCGCACCGAATCTGGTCGTGCTCGGGTACTGGTGGTGGCCGCACACCGTCTGGTTCACCTGGACGGAAGGCTCCGAGGCGGCGGGGATTCCTTACGCCCGCTTCAGCCGGGCTGAGCTGGTCATCATCCCGGCCACGCTTTCGGTGGCTCTGGGTGCGGCGCTGGTTCGGCGTACTCGCCCGCTGGCGCTGTGGCTGCTGATCGGCGGTCTCTCCGGGGCCACCTGCGTGCTTCTAGCTCTGGCCCGATCCGCGCTCACGTGGGCTTAGCCCGGCCATCGGAGGACCGGTGAGATCTTCGTGACCTTGCAAGATGATCTGACGGCGGAGCTGGGTGTCCGGCTCAAGCCGATGGGCTACCGCAAACGGCGGTACAACTGGTACCGCCTCGGCTCGAGCCTGTATTCGGTGGTCAACGTCCAGAAGTCGGACTGGGGTGACCGCTGGTATCTCAATATCGGCTTCGCCGGCGCTGACCAGGTGCCTTCCGGATGGCGGCCCTGCCACCAGTGCGGCGTGGGGATCCGTGCGGAGAGCATCAAGCCCATTCCGGTCGAGAGTCTTCATCTGCTGGAGGGCGAGTTGCGGCAAAGCCTCGGGGCGGACGCATGGCGAGAGGCGGTGGCGGGGCAGATCGTAGCGCCGTTGGCCGAAATCTTGGAGCAGGCTCACAACGTCGACGGCCTGAAGCAAGTACTCCGGCAACACGTGAACAGTCAGGTGGCGCTGAATCTGGACGGACAGCGGCTCCTGGCTGAGAAACTCGCGGACACAGAATGAGGCCCTGGGCTGTTGCGTACGCTCATGGCCGCGTGTAGGTCGAGAGTGACGAGGTAGTCGGCGTGGGGCGTTGGTCGCGGTGGCGCACAACCAGTGTTGTCGTGGCCTTGGTCGCAGGAGCCGGCCTTGCCGGAGGATGCTCCCCGGGCGCTTTCGCCGACGAATGTGCCGGCGACGGTGAGCCCGCCTCCGGCGCGGCAGGCCGGCCGAGCCGCATCGCCATCAACCACGACGACTTCGATGCGCGGTACGTCGGGCGCCTCGCGGACGGCCGTCAGTTCTTCTTGACCACGCCTTTCTTGCCGGACGAGGACAGCACCGACAGCAATCCCACCAACCGCGATTTCGTGGCCCAATACCTGTTCGATCAGGACGGGCGATTCCTGGAAGCAAAAATCGACGAACTGGCTGGTGCCGAGGTGGATCGGGTGTACCGAACCCGCCTCGACGAGCTCGGCAAGGTCTCATTCGGCCGGATCGAGGTCGAGCCCCCTTCGCCGTCACGCGGTTCGGTGCGGAATTCGGGCTCATCGCTCAGGCGCCGGAAGGCCCTGACGACATCTGGTGGGTGACGGCTGAGCCGGGCAACTACATGGCGTTCGCGGCGCCGTGGGATTGCGGCATCTACGACACCTGAGCTGCCTCGGACTTCCGTAGGCTGTCTGCGTGGTCAAGTCGGCGTGCCCGGTCTGCGCAACCTCCGACGTGCGCCAGGACCGCGGCGGTCATCGATGGGCGTTGGCCACTGGCTCAACGCAGCCTCGGATGACATTTCGTTGCGGGAGCCCCGTACCCTCGCCGCCATGAGCCCGGCGCCGAATGGTCTGCGACTGATGATCGTCCCCGTCGGCGTCAACGTCCTGCTGGGCGTTCCGGCCGTCGTCGTGATCTTTCTTGCCTGGTACGCGCTGTCCAATGGGCCGCTGGCGTCCCTCGGCTGGACGGTGGGCGAACCGACTGAGAACGACGGCATGCTCGTCTGGTATCTCATCGCCGCCGTCGGCGTGCTGGGGTTCGGTTCGCTCTGGGGCTTGGTCAACGTGTGGCTCCGCCGCAGGACGCCGGTTCCGGGGTCCTGGTACTGGACCGCCTGCCTGGTTGCGCCCCTTGTTCCGAGCGGCCTCATGCTGGTCTGACGCGCCCAACCCGGGATATGGCGAAGGCCCCTCCGTGGAGGGGCCTTGACCTGCACTTTCTCGTGGTCGGGGTGGCCGGATTTGAACCGACGGCCTCTTCGTCCCGAACGAAGCGCGCTACCAAGCTGCGCCACACCCCGAGCGTGCTCAGCAATACTAGCCGACGCTTCGGCCGTCGCGAAATCGGTATCCCTGGTCCGTAAAACCGCAGGTCAGCGCGGGATCAGCGTCAGAATCGTGGCCTCCGGGCGGCACGCGAAACGGATCGGTGCCGTCGGGTGGGTGCCCAGGCCGGCCGACACGTGCAGCCAGGCGTCTGAGCCCGGCCAGCGGTGCAGGCCCTTGGCCATCGCGGTCGGGAGGTCGCAGTTCGTGGTCAGGGCGCCGTAGCCGGGGACGCAGACCTGGCCGCCGTGGGTGTGGCCGGCCAGCAGCAGGTTGAAGCCGTCTGCGGCCATCGGGTCCAGGACGCGGGAGGCCGGGGTGTGGGTCACGCCGATGTGCAGGTCCGCGCCGGTTGAGGCCGGGCCGGACACGGACGGGTAGTCGTCGCGGTCCACGTGGGGGTCGTCGACACCGACGAGTTCCACCGAGCGGCCGCCGGCTTTGATCACGGTTCGGGCGTTGTTCAGGTCGGTCCAGCCTGCGTCGGTGAAGGCCGCTCGCAGGTCTTCCGCCGGCAGTTCCACGCCCTGCACGTATTCGCGTTCCGGCAGCAGGTACTGCAGCGGGTTCTTCCACAGCGGGCCGCGGTAGTCGTTCGAGCCGAAGACGAAGGCGCCGGGCAGGTGCAGCAGCGGGTCCAGCGCGCGCAGGACGCCGGGGATCGCCTCCGGGGAGGCCATGTTGTCCCCGGTGACCACCACCAGGTCCGGGTCCGTGCCGATCAGCGCGGCCACCCAGGCCTGCTTGCGGCGCTGGTCCGGCATCATGTGCAGGTCCGAGATGTGCAGGATGCGCATCGGCTCGGCGTCCGGTTCCAGCGCCGGGACGTCGATGCGGCGCAGGGTGAACAGGTTGCGTTCGATCAGCGAGGCGTAGGCGAGGGCGGCGCCACCGGCGGCGGTCACACCGGCGGCCAGAGAGATAAAGGGACGCTTGCGCATGGAGGCCAGAGTAGTTTGGGCGTCCATGGGAACGCTGAAAGACCGCCTGAACGATGACCTGCACTCCGCCATGAAGAGCCGGGACGAGCTGACCACCTCGACGCTGCGGATGGCGCTGACCGCTGTGCGCAACGCCGAGACGGCCGGGGACGCGGCCAAGGTGCTCAGTGACGACGAGGTGCTCGCCGTGCTGACCAAGGAGGCGAAGAAGCGCCGGGAGGCGGCGACTGCCTTCGCCGGGGCCGGCCGCACCGATCAGGCCGCGAAGGAGAACGCCGAGGGCGAGATCCTGGACCGCTACCTGCCCGCGCAGCTCACCGACGACGAGATCGCCGAGCTGGTCGCGGGGGCGCTCCAGGCCGGTGGCTTCACCGGCAAGGCCCAGATGGGCCCGGCCATGAAGGCGGCCCAGGCGGCGGTGGCCGGCCGGGCCGAGGGCGGCCGGGTGGCGGCAGCGGTACGCAAGCAGCTCGGCTGACGAAGCACCGCCAGGAGCGCAGCGGCCGGAGCCGGCCGAAGGCTGACGAAGCACCGCCAGGAGCGCAGCGGCCGGGGCCGGCCGAAGGCGGACGAAGCACCGCCAGGAGCGCAGCGGCCGGGGCCGGCCGAAGGCTGACGAAGCACCGCCGGATGCGGCGGCCGGGCCGCCCGAAGGGCTCGTGCAACACCCCTGATACGCAGCGGGCGGGTCACCCGAAGGTGGCCCGCCCGTCCTCGTTCAGCGTCGTCCTGGTGGCCTCGGCTTCTCGGGGCCCTCCGGCTTGTCGTCGCCCTTGCCCTTGCTGATCTCGATGCTGACGTAGCCGTTCTTGATGGTCCGGTTGGGCGGATTGGTGCCCGCCGCCGTGCCCTTCGGGCAGTCCGACTCGACCTCCTGGCCCACCGAGGCGGTGAAGCCGGCACTCTCCACGCGGGCTATCGCGCCGGCGATGGTCGCGCATTCCACGCCTGGGATCGAGCGCTGCTCGCCGATCGAGATCTTCGAACTGCCCGGCTTCTTGAACTGGACCTTGGGTTTGCCCCGCATGTAGTCGGCCATCGTGTTCCAGACCGCGGGGTTCACGATGCCGTGCGACATCCGGTCCTTGTGGTTCTGGTAGTCGGGGTTGACCAGGTAGCCGGCCACCGTCAGCGAGCTGCTGCCGATGATCAGCGCGGCGGTCTTGTCGTTGTCGGTGGTGCCGGACTTGCCGAAGATCGGGTGCCCGATGATGCCGCGGGCGGCGCCGGCCGTACGGCTGCCGCCGCAGCTGCCGAGCTGGGCGTTGTCACCCACCGGGCAGCGGGCCGCGTCCAGCGCCGCGCGGGCCACGTCGGGGGACGTGGCGCGGGTGCAGTGCGGCTTGCCGATGTCGATCTTCTCGTTGGTCCGCGAGATGATCTGCTGCACCGGGGTCGGGTCGCAGTACATGCCGTCGCCGGCCAGCGTGGCGTACGCGTTTGCCATCTCCAGCGGGGTGGAGGACGAGACGCCGAGGGTGAAGGCGCCCCACTGGTGGGCGGCGTCCCGGCTCGACGCGAGGTCGATGTCCGTCTTCGTGCGGAACTTCACGCCGAAGCGCTGGGCGACGTCGACCACCTTCTCCGCGCCGACCCGTTCCTGCAGCGGTACGAAGAACGTGTTGATGGAGCGGCTGAAGCCCGTCCACATGTTCGTGACGCCGCCGGCCTTGCCGCCCGAGTTGCTCGGGCAGTAGTAGATGCCGTTGCACGTCGACCGCCCCGGGGCGATCCGGTACTTCGTGATGGCCTTGGCCGGGGCGTTGATCGAGTAGGCCAGCGGATAGCCGTTCTCCAGCGCGGCCACCAGGGTGAACATCTTGAACACCGAGCCGGCCTGGTAGCCGGTGATGTCGCCGCCGCCGGTGAGCAGCGGGTTGGTGGTGTTCGGGTACGTACCGCGGATCTTCTTGCGGGCCTTGGCCGGGTCCGAGGAGATCTTGTTCTTCGGGTCGGCGGGATCGTCCAGCTTGAACTTGCGGTTCGCCGCCAGCGCCCGGACCTTGCCGGTGCCGGGCTGGATGGCCGCCAGCAGCAGCGCGTTCTGGTTGTTCTGCGAGATGTGCTCGCCGATGTTGTCCCGGGCGGCCTGCTGCGCCTTGATGTCCATCGACGTCTGGATGCGGTAGCCGCCGCTCTTCAGGCGCCGCTCCCGGTCGTACGTGGTCGCGCCGAAGGCGTCCTGGCTCAGCCACCAGCGGTAGAAGTAGTCGCAGAAGAAGCCCCAGTGGTTCTTGGCCACCGAGACGCAGCCGTTGCCGGGGCGCTTCACCGTGCGGCTGATCTTCGTGTCCGTGGCCTTCTTGGCGTCCGCCGCCGTCACGAAGCCGAGGTCCTGCATCTGCTTGACGACGTAGTTGCGACGGTCCAGCGCCTGCGGGTAGCCGCTGGCGGTGGTCGGGTTGAACGCGGTCGGGGCCTTCACCATGCTGGCCAGCAGGGCGGACTCGGCGACCGTGAGGTCCTTGGGCTTCTTGCTGAAGTAGACCTGGCTGGCGGCGAAGATGCCGTACGAGCCGTTGCCGAAGGGCGCCTTGTTCAGGTAGCCCTCGAGGATCTTCTGCTTGGAGAGATCCTTCTCGATCTGCAGCGCGTACTTCATTTCGTTGATCTTGCGCTTGGGGGTGTCCTTGGTGGCGTCGACGACCTCTTGCGGGCTGGTCGCCGAGTAGGCCAGCGACATCCGGACGAACTGCATCGTCAGCGTCGAGGCGCCCTGCTGGGACTTGCCGCTCTTGTTGTTGACGAACGCCCGGGCGACACCCTTGATGTCGACGCCGTTGTGCTTGTAGAACTCGTGGTCCTCGGCGGCGATGATCGCGTTCTGCATGTTGATCGAGATGTCCGCCAGCCGGACCTCACTGCGGAACTCGTCGTAGAACGCCGAGATCAGCGTCTTGTTGTCCGATGCGAAGACCCGGCTGATCTGCGGGGCGCTCGCCTGCTTGAGCTCGCTCGGCAGGCTGGCGAACGTCTCTCCGCCGGCCTTGGCCGCGAGGCCGGACATGGCCACGGCGGGGAACGCCGCGGCGGCCACCACCACGCCTGCGAGCAGGCCGCAGATCAGCAGCGAGGTCGCGTTGGCGAAGATGTTGTGATCGCGTCTGCGCATCCAGGAGGTCACCTGAGCAGGGTACGCGAAAGATACCCGTGACCGCCCGTCGCGAAGGTTACGGTTTGCCCAGAATGATTCTGCCTCTTACCTCGGCCTGGTGTGGCGTTTTTCCAGAGTTTTCGCGAACTTCCCGTCGTTCGGTCAGCCCGAGATGCCCGGAACTACCGAGGTATACGTTTTTGAGGGACAACGTTGCGTAATCGCCCGACTACAGAGCATGATGATCCGGCGAGCTATCGCACGACGCCTGTGTGACTTGAGGGGACATGAGTCCGCCGGCGTCAGGGGAAGCAAGGGGGGACGTGAACAGATGGGGATGATCAGCGACTGGCCCAGTATGGCGGCATGTCAGAGTGGCGACCCTGACGCGCTGTTCGTGCAGGGCGCCGAGCAGAACGTGGCGAAGAGGATCTGCCGCAGCTGCCCGGTCCGCTACGAATGCCTGGCCGACGCTCTGGACAACCGGATCGAGTTCGGCGTCTGGGGAGGCATGACCGAGCGGGAGCGGCGCGCACTGCTGCGCCGGCACCCGCACGTGGCGAGCTGGCGGAAGATGTTCGAAGCCGCGCTGCGGGAGAAGGGCGCCGACAAGGTGCTCGTCTCCACCCGCTGATTCTTCAGGACCGGGACACCTGGTCCCGGGACAGGGCAGCACCGATTGTCCGGAGCCCGTCGACGTCGTGCACGTCGGCGGGCTGCGCTGTCACTGCGACGGCCGGGACGTCCGGGAAGGCCTCGGTGAACGTGGCCGCCACCCGTACCTCCCGGTCGATCTGCCGCAGCAGGGCCGCGTGGATGCGCAGCGCGTCCGCGGTCGCCTGCTGATCGCCCGCCGCGTCGAGCTCGGCGGCCGCCGCCTCGGCCTCGGCCGGGGTCACGGTCGGCAACGCGGTCTCATGGGTGCGGTTGAGCACCAGGCCGGCGAGCGGCATCCGCTCCGCGACCAGCCGCTCCGCGAAATACGCGGCCTCCCGGACCGCGTCCCGCTCCGGGGCGGCGACCAGCAGGAACGCGGTCTGCGGGTCCTGCAGGATCCGGTACGTCTCGTCAGCGCGCTGCCGGAAGCCACCGAACATCGAGTCCAGCGCGGCCACGAAGCCCGACAGGTCGGTCAGCAGCTGCGCGCCGAGGATCTTCTGCACCGCCCGCGAGAAGATCCCGAACGAGGCGGTGACCAGGCTGAACATGCTCCGGCCGCCGCGCGCCGGGGCCATCAGCAGGCGCAGCATCCGCCCGTCCAGGAAGCGGGACAGCCGGGCCGGGGCGTCCAGGAAGTCCAGGGCCGAGCGGGACGGCGGGGTGTCGACCACGATCAGGTCCCACTCGTCGCCCGCGCGCAGCTGGCCCAGCTTCTCCATCGCCATGTACTCCTGCGTGCCGGAGAAGGTGGAGCTCATGGCCTGGTAGAACGGGTTGGCGAAGATCTCCGCGGCCCGCTGCGGCGAGGTGTGCGCCTGCACGACCTCGTCGAACGTGCGCTTCATGTCGAGCATCATGGCGTGCAGCTCGCCGCCGGTGGCCTCGGTGTCGATGCCCTTGACCTGCCGCGGGGTGTTGTCCAGCTCGGTCAGGCCCATGGACTGGGCGAGCCGGCGGGCCGGGTCGATGGTGAGCACCACCGTGCGCCGGCCGTGCTGCTCCGCCGCGCGAAGGCCGAGCGCCGCCGCCGTGGTGGTCTTGCCCACGCCGCCGGCGCCGCAGCAGACCACGATTCTGGTGGCCGGATCGGCCAGCAGAGCGTCGACGTCCAGGCGAGGGGCGGTCTGATCAGCGGCCACGTTCCGAGCGTACTGACTCGTAGCCCCTCGCGCGGCGTGCAGCACTGCGGTGTGTGGCGGGTCAGACACTCCGGCGCCCGGGTGACCGGCCGGGTCAGGCGCTCAGCAGCAGGTCGGCCAGCTCGTGCAGCCCGTCGAGGTCCACCCCGCCGGCCAGCAGCGGCAGCTCCAGCATCGGGCGGCCCAGCTCGGACAGCTCCGAGCGCAGCGACTCCTCCAGCTCCCGGCGGGTCAGGTGGGCCCGGGCCTCGGCGTGCAGGCCGTTGACCGTCGCGGCGTCGGTGGGCAGGCCGGCGGCGGCCAGCCCACGCTTGAGCTCGGTCTTGGTGATCTTGCCGGTGGCCAGCAGCGGCGGCCGGCCGCCGTTGACGATGATCCGGCCGACCGGGATGCCCAGCGCGGACAGCTCGCCGATCGCGTCCAGGCTCTCCTGGACCGGCATCTCCTCCAGCAGCGTGACCACGTGCACGGCGGTCATCGGAGAGCGCAGCAGCGAGGCCACCCCGTCGCTCTGGGTCTTGATCGGACCCATCTTGGCCAGCTTGGCGGTCTCCGCGGTGACGTTGAGGAACCGTCCGATCCGGCCGGTCGGCGGCGCGTCCAGCACGACGGCGTCGTACACCCGGCGGCCGTCCGACGAGCGGGTCGTCGCCTCCTTCACCTTGCCGGTGAGCAGGACGTCGCGCAGGCCGGGGGCGATGGTGGTGGCGAAGTCGATCGCACCGATCTTGCGCAGCGGGGGGGGGGGGGGGGGGGGGGGGGGGGGGGGGGCGAGGGGGGGGGGGGGGGGGGGGGGGGGGGGGGGGGGGGGGGGGGGGGGGGGGGGG
>NZ_JBVJIR010000026.1:33464-107232 GCF_055586185.1 Actinoplanes sp. NPDC051405 | reverse complement strand
GATTGTTTTTGCGTGTTTTTGTGGGAAAAAGGGCAATGGGGGAAGGAGAGGATGGGGCGAAGATTTCGCAACACAAAGAAAAGGAAAAAAACAGGAAAAGAAGGGGCGGGGCCCCCCCCCCCCCCCCCCGCCTCTCCTATCTGCTTAAACGGTTCAGACGGTGACCGGCTCCCGCTCCGGCTCGCTCGCCAGCTCCTCGCGCAACCGCTCACCCTCGATGTCGACGTTGGGCAGCACCCGGTCCAGCCAGCGCGGCAGCCACCAGGCGGCCCGGCCGAGCAGCGAGATCACGGCCGGCACGATCGTCATCCGGACCACGAAGGCGTCGATCGCCACGCCGATGGCCAGCGCGAAGCCCATCGACTTGATCACCGGGTCGTCCAGCAGGATGAAGCCCGCGAAGACCGACGTCATGATCAGCGCGGCCGCGGTGACCACCCGGGCGCCGTGCCCCATGCCGCTGACGGTCGCCTCCTGCGCGCCGGCGCCGTGCACGAAGTCCTCGCGCATCCGCGACACCAGGAACACCTCGTAGTCCATGGCCAGGCCGAACAGGATGCCGATCAGCAGGATGGGCAGGAAGCTGATCAGCGGTCCCGGACTGTCCAGGCCGACCAGACCGCTCAGGTGTCCCTCCTGGAACACCAGCACCGTGACGCCGAAGGTGGCTCCCACGGTCAGCAGGAAGCCGAGCGCCGCCTTGAGCGGCACCAGGATGGACCGGAACACCAGCATCAGCAGCAACACGGACAGGCCGACGACCAGCAGCAGGTAGACGGGCATGGCGGCGGAGAGCTTCTCGGACACGTCGATGCCCACGGCGGTCTGCCCGGTCAAGGACACGTCCGCGTTCGCGATCCCGGCCACCCGGTCGCGGACGTCGTGCACCAGCTCCTCGGTGGCCTCGTCGGTCGGGCCGGTCTGCGGCAGCACCCCGAGCAGCGCGGTCCGCTTGTCCTGGCTGAGGTTGGGCGGGGTCACGGCCAACAGGTTCGGCGTGCCCTGCAACAGCTGGGTGGCCTGCTGCACGGCCGCGGTTGTCTGCTCCGGCGAGTCGCTGGAGACGACCAGGGCCAGCCGGCCGTTGAAGCCGGGGCCGAAGCCCTCGGTGATCAGATCGGCGGCGTCGCGGCCGGGGGTGCCGACCGGGCCGGCGCCGGCACCGGGCAGCGCCACCCGCATGTCCGCGGCCGGCAGGGCCAGGGCGCCCAGGCCGAGCACGCCGACGAGGAGCACCGGGATGCGCAGCCGGGTGACCAGCCGGGCCCAGCGGAAACCGAAGCCCTCCTTGGGCTCGGCGTGCGACGCCGCGTGCGAGCCGGTGGCGCGCAGCTTGCGGGGCAGCACCCGCTCGCCGGCGAAGCCCAGCAGGGCGGGCAGCAACGTGATGGCGACCAGCACGGCGACGGCGACGGTGCCCGCGGCGGCCAGGCCCATGACCGTCAGGAACGGGATGTCCACGACCGCGAGACCGGCCAGCGCGATGACCACGGTGATGCCGGCGAACACGACGGCGGAACCGGCGGTGCCCACCGCGCGGGCGGCCGCCTCCTGCGGGGTGAGGCCGTCGACGAGGTTCTGCCGGTGCCGGGAGGTGATGAACAGCGAGTAGTCGATGCCGACCGCCAGGCCGAGCATCAGGGCGAGCACCGGCGCGGTGCTGGTCAGCGTGACGACGCTGCTCAGCGCGAACAGCCCGGCCATGCCCGCGCCGACCCCGATCAGCGCGTTGAGCATCGTCATGCCGGCGGCGACCAGTGAGCCGAAGGTGATCACCAGGACCACCAGGGCGATGATGACGCCGATGCTCTCCGTGCCGCCGACCTCGGGCTCGGAGTTCATCACCTCACCACCGTGCTCGACGCGCAGCCCGGCGGCCTCGGCGGCGGCGCCACTGCTCTCGTACGCGGTGCGCTGCTGCTCGGTCACCTCGTCGGCGCTGGTGGCGAACTGCACCTGGATCAGCGCGTACTGCCCGTTCTGGGAGAGGGCCTTGGCCTGGAAGGGGTCCACGGCACCGAGCACGCCGGGCAGCGCCGAGGCCTCCTTGACCAGGCCCTCGACCGCCGGCTTGAGGGCGGGGTCGGCCAGGGTGCCGCCGGCCGGCGCGGCCACCACGATGGTGCCGGTGGCTCCGCTGGCCTCGGGGAACTCCCGCTGCAGGGCGTCGATCGCGCGCTGCGACTCGGTGCCGGGCATGGTGAAGTCGCTCGACGAGGTGCCCTTGAAGGCCAGTGCGGCCCCGCCCAGCGCGGCCAGCAGCACCAGCCACAGCACGACCACGAGCTTGCGGCGCCGGAACGAGGCCCGGCCCAGCCGGTACAACAGGGTTGCCATGTCAGTCCTTGGATCGAGGGGTGAGCAGGGCACGCTTCGCCACGGCGATCAGGGCGGAGCGCAGGGTCACGTCGTCGGGCCGGTCGATCGCCACCGAGCAGATGCCGGCCAGCAGCACCTCCGCGGCGATCTGCTCACCGGGATCGGTGGAGCGGGCGGCGAAGGCGGAGCACAGGTTTTCGATCATCGGCTGCACGCCGGCGAAGGCCGGCGTGAGCAGCACCTCGAGCGAGCCGTGATAGATCAGGCCGGCCTCGCGGCGGTAGCGCAGCACCAGATCCACGAAGCCGTCGATCGCCGCGGCGCGGGCCGCCTCGCCCTGCAGCCCGGCGAGCTGCTCGTCGAGCTCGGCCAGCTCGCGCGCGGCCGGGGCGAGCAGGGCGGCGAGGATCGCTTCCTTGCTGTCGAAGTGGTAGAGCAGCGTCGCCTTGGAACAGCCCACTTCCGCGGCGATGTCCTGCAGGGACGTGCCCTTGAAGCCGGCGCGGTAGAACAGCTCCGCGGCGACGGCGAGGATCTCGTCGCGTGTCCGGGTACGGGCCATGCCGACCAGCATGCCTGACCGATCGGTCAGAAGCTGGCCGATCGGTCAGGAAGTGACTCAGGTAACGCTAGACCGAGGCGAGATAACGTTCGGCGGCGTCCGGGGTCATGAACCAGCGGTCCAGGTCGCTCGGGTCCGAGAAGGCGTCGGCGAACCGGGAGGCCACGGTGGGGTTGCCCGCTGCGGCGCCGAGTATGCGTTGCACGTGCGGCGGCAACGGCTGGAGCATCGCGTTGGTCCAGTCGGTGACCGCGCGGGCGGTCGAGGACCAGAACGCCTCGGCCGTGTCGCGCATCCACTGCTCGTCGAACGGCCGGTCGCCCCGCTCGCGGATCGCAGCCAGGTAGGCGGTGGCGCACTTGGCCGCGGTGTTGGCGCCCTGGCCGGTGATCGGGTCGTTGGCCAGCACCACATCGGCCATGCCGAGCACCGCCGTCCCGCCGTCCAGCCGGGCGACCGGCTCGCGCACGACCGGCGCGTACCGGCCGTGCAGGGTGGCCCGGGCGTCGGTGAGCTCGACGTGGCGGGCGCGCTCGGCGACCCAGGGCACGTACCGGCCGGCCAGCTCGATCGTCAGGGCCAGGTGGTCGGCGGGATCCATCGGGGCGGGAGCCGCCCACCGGTCGAGCGGGCCGCCGGGCACGGCCTCCCAGAACAGGATGTCGCAGGGGCCGGTCAGGGTCAGCGCGGGAATGACGAACAGCTCGCCCAGCCCGGGCACGGCGTGGAAGCCGATGTGCGGTGCCGGGAAGTCCGGGTCGGGCTCGAGGCCGTGCACGTACGCGACGGCGAGCCCCCGTTGCGGCGCATCGTGGACCGAGCGCCGCGGGTCGCGGTCGAAGATGGACACCAGGTCGCCCCGGCCGGCCGCGACGACGGTCAGGTCGTGGTGCGCGGCGAGCGCCGCCAGCTCCCCCGCCTCGACCGTGCGGTATTCCACCGTCACGCCGCGCTGCTCGGCCAGCTCCAGCCAGGCCGCCATCTTGAGGCGCTGGTCGACGCTGCGGCCGGGATGGCTGAGCCGGGCGTTGAAGGCCAGCGCCTGCTCGCCGGGCGGAGCGGACAGCGTGATCCGGAAGCCCTCGAACGCCGGGGCCTGCTCGCCCCAGAGGTCGAGGCCGAGGGCCCGCTCGGTCTCCAGCGCGTCGTGGAACATGCCCTGGGTGCTCATCGGGCGCCCGCCCCGGATGTCCGGCGGCGTGCGGGCGGAGATCAGCGTGACGTCGTGACCGTCGGCGCGCAGGCCGAGGGCGAGCTGGAGGCCGGACTGCCCGGCACCGACGACGAGAACCTTGCGCATGCCCGGAACTCTACACAAACGGGATTATTCGCGCAGTTGGCGCAGGATCCGAGTGAGGTGGGCGCGGTCGGCCTCGCTCAACCCGGCGAAGAAGCGCTCCGCGGCGGCCTGGCGGGCAGCCCGGATCGCGTCGCCGGCCGCGGTGCCCGCCGCCGTCAGGTGCAGCACGGTCGCCCGGCGGTCGGCCGGGTCCGGAGTGCGCTCGACCAGGCCCCGCTCCTGCAGATCGTCGACGACCTCGGTGGCCGAGCGCGGCGCGATGCGCAGGTGCTCGGCGAGGGCGCCCGGGCGCATCGGGCCGTGTCGCATCAGCACGGCGAGGGCCCGGCCGTGCGACGGGGAGACGTTCAGCGGCTCCAGCGCCTCCCTGTTGAGGTGGCGCAGGGTGCGCGCGACGGACCAGAACAGCTCGGAGAGGTTCTCGTCGGCGGCGGGATCCACGGGAATACCGTACCAGCGGTTGCGGTTGTTCCCTCATGGTGAGGTAACCTCACTAATACCCGTACCGGAAGAAGGTTGTTGCTCTTGGAAGCCACCCCCGTCGAAAGCGGCCGCCGCGGCCGCACCACCACCGTCACCGCCGCCGAGAAGAAGCAGGCCCGCGAGGTCTCCCTGCGCCGCATCGGCCGGCTCTTCAGCGCCCACCGGCTGCAGCTCACCATCGTCACCGCGATCATCGTGGCCTCGTCCGTGATCGCCATGGCCTCCCCGTTCCTGCTGCGCGAGGTCATCGACCGCGCACTGCCGCAGCAGGACCTCCCGCTGCTGGCCTGGCTCGTCGCCGGCATGGTCGCTGTCGCCGCCGTCACCTCGGCGCTCGGCGTCATCCAGACCTGGATCTCCACCACCGTCGGTCAGCAGGTCATGCACCGGCTGCGGGTGGACGTCTTCACCCACCTGCACCGCCAGTCCGTGGCGTTCTTCACCCGGACCCGCACCGGCGAGGTGCAGTCCCGCATCACCAACGACATCGGCGGCATGCAGTCGGTGGTCACCTCCACCGCGACCTCGATCGCCTCGAACCTCACCACCGCCGTCGCCACCGCGGCCGCCATGGCCGCCCTGTCCTGGCAGCTGTCCCTGGTCTCCCTGGTCGTCCTGCCGCCGGCCATCTACCTGACCCGCCGGGTCGCGAAGATGCGCAAGGAGATCACCGCGCAACGCCAGCGCGAACTGGCCGACCTCAACGTCACCGTCGAGGAGGGCCTGTCGATCAGCGGCGTACAGCTGAGCAAGACCATGGGCACCGGCGCGGCGCTGGTCGAACGCTTCACCGCCTCCTCCACCCGGCTGATCGATCTGGAGCTGCGCTCCGAACTGGCCGGACGCTGGCGGATGGCCGCGATGAGCATCATCTTCGCCGCCATCCCGGCCGTCATCTACCTCAGCGCCGGACTGCCGCTCACCGCCGGCACGCTGAGCATCGGCACCCTGGTCGCCTTCACCACGCTGCAGGCCGGGCTGTTCCGGCCGCTGATGGGGCTGCTCGGCGTCGGGGTCTCACTGACCAGCTCGCTGGCCCTGTTCGCCCGCATCTTCGAGTACCTGGACCTGCCGGTCGAGGTGGACGACCCGGCTGAGCCGGTGGAGCTGCCCCGCCCGGTGCGCGGGCACCTGCGGTTCGAGGACGTCACGTTCGCGTACCCGGGCAATGAGACCGCCGCGGTCGCCGGGGTCTCGCTCGACGTGCCGGCCGGCACCTCGCTGGCCCTGGTCGGTGAGACCGGTTCCGGGAAGAGCACGCTTGCCGCGCTGATCGCGCGGCTCTACGACCCGGCCGCCGGCCGGATCACCATCGACGGCATCGACCTGCGCGACCTGCGGCTGGCCGACCTGGCTTCGGTGGTCGGGGTGGTCAGCCAGGAGACCTATCTGCTGCACACGACCGTGCGGGAGAACCTGCGGTACGCCCGGCCGGACGCGACTGACGCCCAGATCGAGCAGGCGGCCCGGGCTGCGCAGATCCACGAGCTGATCGCTGGGCTGCCTGACGGGTACGAGACCGTTGTCGGGTCGCGCGGGCACCGGTTCTCCGGTGGTGAGAAGCAGCGGATCGCGATTGCGCGGACGCTGCTGCGGGACCCTCGGATTCTGGTGCTGGATGAGGCTACTAGTGCGCTGGACACCTCTACTGAGCGGGCTGTGCAGCGGGCCTTTGACGAGTTGGCTCGCGGCCGGACCACTGTGACCATCGCGCACCGGTTGTCGACCGTGCGTGATGCTGATCAGATCGTGGTTGTCGACCACGGGCGGGTCCTGGAGTCCGGTGACCACGACTCCCTGGTGTCGGTCGGCGGCCGCTACGCCACCCTCGCCGCCTGACGCCGCTCCGCTCCCAGTCCTCGCCGCGCTCCTGGCCCCTTATCGCTCCGCTCCGCTACCGCCCCGGCCTCGCTCCGCCCCGCTGCCGCCTCGCCCGCTGCCGCCCCGCCCTCGCTCTGCTACCCCCTTCCGATCTTGGCAATTGGTGGCTGCCAGGACAGCCATCGGCTACCAAGATCTGGTGGGACGGGGTTGGGTTGGGGTTGGGGCCAGGCTCCGTGCCAGCACCGCGGTCGAGGCAACGACCCAGACCGGCACCGCGGTTGGGGCTGGGACCGGCACCTGGGACCGGGACCTGCGACCGGGTTCTTGGACCGGGGTTTGGGACCGGGCACCGGCAGTAAATTGGGGAATCCGGGCTGCGGCCGCGACCCGGGTTCGGGGCCGCGGCCGGGACCCAGGTCCGGGGCCGCGGCCGGCACCCGGCTCGGGACCACGACCGGCACCCGGGCTTACGGCCACGACCGGCACCCCGGCTCTGGACCACGACCGGCACCCGGGCTTACGGCCACGACCGGCACCCGGGTTCGGGGCCGCGACCGGCACCCCGGCTCTGGACCACGGCCGGCACCCCGGCTCTGGACCACGACCGGCACCCAGATCCCGGACCACGACCGGCACCCAGATCCCGGACCACGACCGGCACCCAGATCCCGGACCACGACCGGCACCCAGATCCCGGACCACGACCGGCACCCAGATCCGGGGCCGCGACCGGGACCCACGACCGCCACCCCGGCTCGGGACCACGACCGGCACCCAGATCCGGGGCCGCGACCGGGACCCACGACCGCCACCCCGGCTCGGGACCACGACCGGCACCCGGGTTGGGACCGGGTCGGGGCGGCGGGTTATCTGATCGCTGGGCCGGCCGATGCCGAGGTGGCACCGGACTCCGCCGAGCCCGAACCCGAGCCGGAGGCGGCTGAGGCGGCCGGGGTGGCTGAGGCGGCCGGGCCGGCGGGGGTGGCAGGGCCGGAGGCGGACAGGCTGGCCGGATCGCTCGGCTGGCTCATCGCCTCGGCTGCTGCCGCTGCCTTGCGGCGTTCGAACGGGTCGCCGTATTCGCGGACCGCGGCGCGCGCGTACGCCTGCTGGAACGTAGCCACCCGCTCGGAGCGACCCCGGCCCAGGAAGCTGACCGCCCAGTGCAGCACCGCCGTGACCCTGTTCTTGAAGCCGACCAGGTAGAGCAGGTGCACCGCCAGCCACATCAGCCAGCCCAGGAAGCCCGACACGCGCAGCTTGCCCACGCTGGCCACCGCCGAGAAGCGGGAGATGGTGGCCATGCTGCCCTTGTCGAAGTACTTGAACGGGCCGGCGGGTTCCTTGCCGGCCAGCCGGCGCTTGATCTGGTCCGCCGCGTACCGGCCGCTCTGGATGGCCACCTGGGCGACGCCCGGCAGCTGGTTCAGGGAGATCATGTCGCCGACGGCGAAGATCTCCGGGTGGCCGGGCAGGGTGCAGTCCGGGTTGACCTTGACGCGGCCGGCCCGGTCGGTCTCGGCGCCGGCCTGCTCGGCGAGCTTGCGGGCCAGTGGCGGGGCGGCCACCCCGGCGGCCCACATCTTGGTCATCGATTCGATGCGCTGGTGGCCGCGTTTGGTGTCCACCTCGATGCCGGTGGCGTCCACGTCCACCACCTTGGTCTCCAGTTCCACCTCCACGCCCAGCAGGTGCAGCTGGCGCAGCGCGCGGGTGGACAGGTGGTCGCCGAAGGTGTTCAGGACCGCGTCGAGGGCGTCGATCAGGATGATCCGGGCCTTGCGCGGGTCGATGTGCTTGTACTGCCCGGGCAGGGTGCGGTGGGCCAGCTCGGCGATCTGACCGGCCATCTCGACGCCGGTCGGGCCCGCGCCGACCACCACGAAGGTCATCCAGCGCTCGATCTCGGCCGGGTCGGTCTGCAGGTCGGCCAGCTCGAACGCGCCGAAGATGCGGGCCCGCAGCTCGAGGGCGTCGTCGATGCTCTTCATGCCGGGTGCGTGGTCGGCGAACTTGTCGTTGCCGAAGTAGGACTGCGAGGCGCCCGCGGCGACGATCAGCGTGTCGTACTCGACGGTGTAGTCGATGCCGGGCGCCTCGACTGCGACCGTCTTCGCGGCCACGTCGATGTCGCTGACCCAGCCGAGCTTCACGTCGACGTTGTCCTGGCGGCGGAGGATCTCGCGGATCGGCGGGGCGATCTCGCCCTCGGAGAGGATGCCGGTCGCCACTTGGTACAGCAGCGGCTGGAAGAGGTGGTACGCCGTTCCGTTGATCAAGGTGACGTCGACGTCGGCCTTGCGCAGGGACTTGGTGGCGAAGAGCCCGCCGAAGCCGGCTCCGACGACCACTACCCGGTGCCGTCGATCAGATCCTTGAGGCATCACAGTCTCCGCTGCTCGTGGTCGGCGTCTCCGTACGGTATCAACGACCAGGTGGAAACAACCTTCGTGCTCTTCCCGGGCCGCCATCACGTCCTTACCCGCTTCCAGGCCGAGTACCTGCGGCGGTGGCCGGATGTGACCATTGTCTGGGCGGTGACGTCGGCGAACCACGAGAACACGAAGCGTAATCCGGTGCCGTACCACCGGCGTGAGGCGGCCATCGAGCGGTTCAGCGTGCTGACCGGGCTGCGTTCGGTGGTGGTACCGGTCTTCGACACCGCGCCGACCGAGCGCTTCGCCGAGGTGACGCTGAAGAACATCACGGTGGCGACCGGCCTGGAGCTGACCCCGGCCAACACTCTGGTGGCCTGCTCGACCCCGGCGGTCGCGGCGCTCTACACCGCCCTGGGCTTCTCCATCGCCGGGGTCGAGGCCGACAGCACGCCGGAGCCGGCCCGCCCGTGGGACGTGCTGCTGCGGCTGGCGGCCGGCGACGAGAGCTGGCGCGAGCTGGCCCATCCGGCGACCGTCGACGTGTTCGACCGCTACCAGCTGGTGGAGAGCGTGCGCACGGTGGTCAACGACCCCGTGGTTGGCGCCGAGGGCGGGCTGACCGCTACCCGCAACTACCGCACCTACGTGGAGGCCTTCGCCGACAGTGCGGCCCGCAAGTGGGAGCAGGTCCACCGGCACGTACGGCCGGGCCGGATCGTCGACATCGGCTGCGGCGCGGGCGCGGTGCTGGAGCTGGCCGACCGGGAGCCGGCGCTGCGCGAGAGCGACCTGATCGGCGTCGAGATTGCCCGGCACCTCTACGAGGAGTGCATGCACAAGAAGGCCCAGGGCGTGTTCGACAACGCCAACGTCTTCTTCTACCGCCGCAACGTGCTGGGCGGCGCCATCTTCCCGGAACGTTCCATCGACACGACGCTGACGTTCGCGCTGACCCACGAGATCTGGTCCTACGGGGACCGCTGGACGTCGCTGCGCCGGTTCGCGCAGGCCATCTACGACCACACCGCGCCGGGCGGCGTCTGGATCAACAGCGATGTGTGTGGCCCGGACGGGCGGGACCGCCAGGTGCGGCTCACCCTGGACCGGGCGGACGGCGCCAACCCGGCCACCGCCCGCGAGGACCTGGCTGAGCTGTCCCCCGAGGAGGTCGCGGCATACGTGGGCGGCCTGTCGACCCGGGCCAGGCTGGACCAGTTCGCCGTCGACTTCCGCTTCCCGTTCAAGTACAGCGCGGCCGGCGACGCGGTCGAGCTCACCCTGGGCGCCGCGATGGACTACCTGACCCGCAAGGACTACGCGGACAACTGGCTGTCCGAGACCCACGAGCAGTTCTGCGGCCTGGAGTACGCGGACTGGAAGTCGCTGCTGGCCGACGTCGGCTTCGAGGTGGACCCGGCCTCGGGCACCTCCCGCAACGAGTGGATCATCGACAACCGGATCGCCCCCACGGCGTCCCTGGCCACGCTCGACGGCACGCCGCTGGACTGGCCGGTCACCCACATCCTCCTGGTCGCGCGGAGGCCACTCAATACGTGATCAGTCGGTGAGGATCGGGCGGAGGGCGTCGAGGACCGCCGGGTCCTCGATGGTCGAGGGGACCGGTTCTGCGGTGCCGTCGGCGATGCCGCGCATCGTGCGGCGCAGGATCTTGCCGGAGCGGGTCTTCGGCAGGCCCGGGACCACGTCCACCCGGCGCAGCGCGGCCACCGGGCCGATCCGGTCGCGGACCATGGCCACCAGCTCCGCGCGCAGCTGCTCCGGGTCGATGTCGGCGCCGGACTTCAGCACCACGAAGCCGCGCGGCTGCTGGCCCTTGAGCGGGTCGTGGACACCGATCACCGCGCATTCGGCGACCGCCGGGTGGGCCGCCAGCACCTCTTCCATCGCCCCGGTGGAGAGGCGGTGGCCGGCCACGTTGATGACGTCGTCGGTGCGGCCCATCACGTACAGGTAGCCGTCGGCGTCGAAGCGGCCGCCGTCGCCGGTCAGGTACGCGCCCGGAAACGCCGACAGGTACGAGCGCACGTAGCGTTCGTCGTCCTGCCACAGGGTCGGCAGGCAGCCCGGGGGCAGCGGCAGGTCGATGACGATCGAGCCGTCCTCGCCCGGGGGCACGTCCGCGCCGGCCGGGTCGACCACGCGGACGCGGTAGCCGGGGACCGGCACCGACGGCGAGCCCGGTTTGGTGGGCAGCGTCTCCAGGCCGCGGGGACTGGCGGCGATCGGCCAGCCGGTCTCGGTCTGCCACCAGTTGTCGATCACCGGTACGCCGAGCCGCTCCCCCGCCCACGTGTAGGTCTCCGGGTCGAGCCGCTCGCCGGCCAGGAACAGCAACCGCAGGCTGGACAGGTCGTGCCCGGTGAGCAGCTTGCCCTCGGGGTCCTCCTTCTTGACCGCGCGGATCGCCGTCGGGGCGGTGAACATGACGTTGACCCGGTGCTGGGCCACCACCCGCCAGAACGCGCCCGCGTCCGGGGTGCCGACCGGTTTGCCCTCGTACAGCACGGTGGTGGCCCCGGTGAGCAGGGGCGCGTACACGATGTAGGAGTGGCCGACGACCCAGCCCACGTCGGACGCGGCCCAGAAGACGTCGCCCGGGCCGGCCGCGAAGATCGCCTCCATCGACCAGCGCAGCGCGACCGCGTGGCCGCCGTTGTCCCGGACCACGCCCTTCGGGCGGCCGGTCGTGCCGGAGGTGTAGAGGATGTAGAGCGGGTCGGTCGCCGCCACCGGTACGCAGTCCGCCGGCTCAGCCCCGGCCAGCGCCTCGTCCCAGGTCAGGTCGCGGCCGGGCACGAGATCGGCGACCAGTTGCGGGCGCTGGAGGATGACGCAGCGCGCGGGCTCGTGTGCGGCCAGGCCCAGAGCGCGGTCGAGCAACGGCTTGTAGGCGAGCACGCGCGCGGCCTCGACCCCGCACGAGCTGGCCACGATCACCTTCGGCCGGGCGTCGTCGATGCGCGCCGCGAGCTCGGGCGCGCCGAAGCCGCCGAAGACGACGGAGTGGACCGCGCCGAGACGTGCGCAGGCCAGCATGGCGATGACCGCCTCCGGGACCATGGCCATGTAGACGACCACGCGGTCGCCCGGGCCGACGCCGAGCCGCCGCAGGGCGCCCGCGAACAGCGCCACCTCGTCGCGCAGCTCCCGGTACGTGTACGTGCGCAGCGTCCCGGTCACCGGGCTGTCGTGGATCAGGGCGGCCTGATCGCCCCGCCCGCCGGCCACGTGCCGGTCCAGGGCGTTGTGGCAGGTGTTGAGCCGAGCGCCAGGGAACCACCGGGTGTCGAAGATCCGGTCCGGTGCGCTGTCCCAGTCGATGGCCTCGGCGGCGTCGCGCCAGAAGCCCTCGGGGTCGCGGAGACTGCGCTCGTACGCCTGCCGGTAGTCACCCATGCAGCCAGGGTGACCACCGGCAGGCCGGTTAGTCCAGAGCCGATCAGTTCTGCACGAACACCGCCGTGGTCCGGGCCGGCACGGTGAAGGTGCCGGTGGCCCGATCGAACGACGCCGGCTCGTGCTGCAGCGGGTGCAGGCCGACGGTCGCGCCCTTGAGCGCCGGCACGGTCTGGCTCGCCGTCGCCGGGGTGGCGTTGAAGACCACGGTGACCGACTTCCAGCGGCGGTCCAGGCCGCGCCCGTCGAGCTGCATGGTGATCACGCCCGGTGTCTCGGCGGTGCCGGAGAGCGGGAACGACAGGCGCTTCTGCACCTCGGCGGCGGTCGGCAGCCCGAAGACCGGCGACGACTTGCGGATCGCCAGCAGCTCCCGGTAGCGGGCGTCGGCCAGGTTCACCGCCTCGCAGCCCGGGACCAGTTTCGGGTCGGCGAGCAGCGGTTTCGCGTACGGCCACTTGGCCTCGTTGTCGGCCGCCGGGGGCAGGCCGCGGCCGAAGCCGTTCCCCTTGGTGCAGTCCCAGCTGATCTGGTTGAACCAGTCGCCGGAGTTGAACGAGTTGCGGTCCAGCGACTTCGAGCGCAGCCGTTCGCTGCCCGTGGTCACGAAGCCGGGGCCCTGGCCGAGCGCGGTCGTGGCCAGCGCCACGGACTGCATCTTGGCCCGGTCCACCGCCGCGGTCCGCTGCGGCAGCTTGTACGCCAGCGCGTCGAACAGGATCTCGTTGTCGTGGGCGTCCACGTAGGTGATCGCCTCGCCCGGCGCCGCGGTGTAGCCGGCCGGCGAGCCGTTGTAGTCGACCTGCGCGCCCGTCACCGGCGTACCGGTGGAGGAGGTGAACCGGTAGCCGGCCAGGTTGCCGCTGAGCCCGACCTTGATCAGGTCCTGGTAGTGCAGCAGCCGGGCCTTCTGCTCGGCGGCGGTGCCGTTGGCCGGGTCGCCGTTGGGGTCGGTGAACAGGCCGGAGCCGAAGCCCTGGATGCGCGGGTTGTCGTCGAACGGGCCGCCACCGCGGACGCCGTCGCGCAGCCGATCGTTGAACGTGGCGATGCCCGTACCGGCCATGTTCTTCTGGGTGGCCTGCACGAAGCGGGCGTCGCCCGCGACCTCGCCGAAGTCCCAGCCCTCGCCGTACAGGTAGATGCTCTTGCCGTCGACACCGTCACGGGCGACCGTCAGCTTGTCGAGCGCGGCCCGCACGGCCAGGATGTTGGCCTTCGGGTGGTGGCCCATCAGGTCGAAGCGGAAACCGTCGACCTTGTACGCCTTCGCCCAGGTCACCAGCGAGTCGACGACCAGCTTGCCCATCATGGCGTGCTCGGGTGCGGTGTTGGCGCAGCAGGTGGAATTGGCCACCGTGCCGTCCTCCAGCAGCCGCTGGTAGTAGCCGGGCACGATCTGGTCGAGCACCGAGTGCGGGTCGGTGCCGGCGGCCGAGGTGTGGTTGTAGACGACGTCCAGGACCACCCGCAGGCCGTCGCGGTTGAGCCCGGCGACCATCTCGCGGAACTCCCGGGTGCGCGCGTCCGGGTCGACGGCGTAACCGCCCTCGGGGGTCGTGTAGTGCAGCGGGTCGTAACCCCAGTTGTAGCCGTCCTTCGCCGCCACCGCCGCCACGCACTTCTGCTGCTCGGCGGAGTCCGGCGGCAGCGCGGCCAGGTCGCAGGCCGGTTGCTGCTGGTCGGCGCGCTTCTCCGGGATGGTGGCGAAGTCGAAGACCGGCAACAGGTGCACGTGGGTGGTGCCGGCCGCGGCGAGGGCCCGCAGCTGCTTCATACCGGCCGTGCCCGGGTCGGTGAAGGCCCGGTAGGTGCCGCGCGCGGCGGCCGGGACGGTGCTGTCGGCGATGGAGAAGTCCCGGACGGACAGCTCGGAGATCTGCACCTTGCCGGGGTTCCGGGCCGGCTTGCGCAGCCCGGCCCAGCCGGCCGGGGTCTGCGCCGGGTCGCTCAGGTCGGCGATCCGGCTGTGGGTGGAGTCGGGCGACAGGGCCACGGAGTACGGGTCGGTGACCGAGGCCGTGACGACCTTGTTCGCCGCGGGCTGCCAGGCGGTGACCCGGTACCGGTAGTACTTGCCCTTCCAGTCCTTCGCGCCCCGGACCGACCACACGCCGGTGCCGGAGTCCCGGGTCATCGCGACCGTCCGCGCGGTCCCCGCCGGGGTGTCGAAGAGCTCCAGCGACACCGTCCGGGCGGTGGGGGCCCAGACGGCGAGGCTGGGCCGCCCGCCGGAGAACGTCGCGCCGAGCTGGGCGCGCGCCGCCTGGGCGTACACGTCGTCGAGGGCGCCGGCGGTCTGCACGCCGGTCGCCGAGAGCAGCTTGCCCTCGGCGTCGCGTTCGGTCACCGCGACCTGGCCGCGCAGCACATCCTTGATCTTCGAGACGTCGCTGAGCCGGAAGGCCGGATACTCCCACAGGTGCGGGTTCGCGACGCGCTGGGCTTCGGTGAGGCCGTTGCGGCGCGCGTCGAGCCGGATGGTGCCGTGCGCGCCGGTGAGCTCGCCGTCCACGATGCTCAGGCCACCCTCGGGGGCATAGACCAGGTCGTAGACCCGGCCGTCGGTGCCGGCCCCGACCGGTTCCAGCGAGGTGCCGGTGCCGGTCTTCCAGGCGATCGTCCGCTGGTCGATCCAGACGGCGTTCGACTTGGTCAGGTCCGTGATCCCGCCGCCGGCTTTGCGGACCACGGGCAAGAGCCGATCCGGTACGCCGGACAGCCGCCACACCTCCCGCCCGGCCGTGGCGAAGTCGAGCCGCTGATCGTCGGGCAGGTCCTTGGTGTCGCCCTTGTGGATGATGTAGTTCAGCCCGGTCGCCCCGGCGGCCAGCGGCACCCGGAACGTCACGCCGAACGCGTCGGTCGAGGCGGGCTGCAGCGGCGCGGACCACTCGGTCGGGTTCGCGGCGCCGTCCCACACGTGCAGACCCCAGCCGGAGTAGTCCCCGTCGGCCCGCCGGTAGTGCACGATCGCGGTGTTCTGGTCCTGCTCGACGGCCGGGCCGGTGGTGGTGACCGTGGGATCGCCCTGCTTCAGCCAGACCTCCGGTGTCTTCGTCGGGTCCAGGAAACGGTCGGCGCCGACGTCCTTGACGCCGTTCTTGTCGACCACGATGAAACCGACGTTCTTGGCCCCCGGCTTGAGCTTGACCCAGGCGAACCGGCCGTATGCGTCCACGCCGTCGAAGGGCTGCCCGGCGGGCCAGGTTGTCGGTGTCTCGACGTCGCCGAAGGCGTACAGGCTCCAGTCGTCGTAGTCGCCGGCCGGCCGCTGGTAGTGCACGATCGCGTAGTCCGGTCCGGCGGTCACCGGCGGCGTGCCGACCTTGATCCGCGTATTCGTGACCGCGAGGCGCCCGCGGCTGTCGCGGGCCACCGCCTTGTACTTCACCGGCGTGCCGCCCGCCAGGCCGGTCAGATCGTGGAAGACCCGGTACGGCGCCCGGTCCGCGGTGCCGAGCAACTTCCACGGGCCGTTACCGACCTGCGCGGCGAAGGTGACCGTGGACAGCGGGTCGCCGGTGGTCGTGGCGGTCAGCTCGGTGCGGGTCGGCACCAGGGCATCGGCCTTGGGCGCCGTGAAGGTCACGGTGGGAGCGGTGGAGGCCTGGGCGATCGGCTTCGCGGCCTGGTAGACGACCGAGGACAGTGCCGGGACGCTGACGGTCAGCTTGCCGTCGGTGCCGGTGGCTGCCGTACCCGTGGCGCCGTAGATGCCGGCGAACGAGCCGGCCGGGGTCCAGGTGTCGAGGGTGACGGTCTGCGCGGTGGTGGCGTTGTTGACCGCGACCACGTACTCGGTGCGGGACCTGCGGTCGATCCGGGAGCTGGCGAAGACGCCGGGGCCGTCGGCCGCGTACCGGGTGACCTGCAGTCCGTCCCGCAGGGCGGGGTGGGCCTTGCGCAGCGCGGCGAGCGAGCCGATCGCCCGGTACAGCGGGTGGCCGGTCTCGTAGTTGGCGACCGCGTGGGTGCGGTCGGTGCCGATCAGGTCGTCGTCGAGGTAGTCGGCCGACCGGCTGGCGAACATGTCCTGCCGGGCGTCCTTGTCCCCGCCCGGGCCGGTGAAGCCCTGCTCGTCGCCGGAGTAGACGACCGGCTGGCCGCGGCCGAGGAACATCAGTTCGTGGGCGAGCCGGTCGCGGCGCAACTGAACGGCGGGGTCCTTCTCCGCGGCGGCGACGAACGAGCCGATCCGGCCCATGTCGTGGTTGCCCAGGAACGTCGGCAGCCGGTCGGCGCCGGTGTCGCGGGCGGTGTAGAGATCGTCGGCGGCGTACAGGTCGGACAGTGCCTTGGCCGAGCCACCGTCGGCGGCGAACGACTTCGCCGCGGCCTGGAAGGAGAAGTCCAGGATCGCGGGCAGGCCACCGCGGCGCACGTACGTCGACTCGACCTCCTGGTCGGCGCTGTAGACCTCGCCGAACATGAAGAAGTCCTTCTTGCCGGCCCGGCGCGCGGCCCGGTCGATACCGTCGGCGAACTGCGGCCAGAAGTCCAGGTCGGTGTGCTTGACGGTGTCCAGCCGGTAGCCGTCGATGCCGGTCTTGGCGATCCAGTCGCCGTAGATCTTGGTCATCCCGCGGACGACCTCCGGGCGCTCGGTGAACAGGTCGTCGAGGCCGAAGAAGTCGCCGTACTCGCTGTTCTCGCCGACGAAGGTCGAGTCACCGCGGTTGTGGTACATCGTCGGGTCGTTGAGCCAGGCCGGCTTCTTGACGGTGGCGTCCTCGGCGTCGATCACCGGCGTGTACGGGAACGACTCCTTGTTCAGCCGCGGGAACGCGCGGCTGCCGTCGGCGTAGTTACGGTCCTCGAACTCGCGGCCCTGCGCGTCCACGTACGGGGCGGTGGCCTTGTCGATGTAGTCGTACTTGTTCTCGGCGTACTTGATGACGTCGGCGGTGTGGTTGACGATGATGTCCAGGTAGATCTTCATGCCGCGCCGGTGCGCGAGGTCGACCAGCCGCTGCAGGTCGGCGTTCGTGCCGAAGTGCGGGTCGACCTGGGTGAAGTCGGTGATCCAGTAGCCGTGGTAGCCGGCCGAGATGTCGTCGCCGCTGCCCTGCACCGGCCGGTTCTTGAAGACCGGGGCCAGCCAGATGGCGGTGGTGCCCAGCCCCTGGATGTAGTCCAGCCGGTTGATGATCCCCTGCAGGTCACCACCGTGGTAGAAGCCTTTGTCGGCCGGGTCGAAGCCGGTCGAGAGCCGGTCACCGGGCAGCCTGCCGGTGTCGTTGGACCGGTCACCGTTGGCGAAACGGTCCGGCAGCACGAAGTAGAACTGCTCGGCCGGCTCCGGCGCGGCGTCGAAGCCCCAGCTCGCCAGGGCGGCGGCGGACGGCTCGGCGGGACGGGCGGCGGAGGCGGGCACGACCGCGGCGATGCTCAGCAGCACGCCCAGGATGAGGGAGCCGACGAACGTCGGACGCCGTCCGGGCAGGAGGGTTTCCACATTGAGGCCTTCCGATGGCGGGGCGACGACGCACGCTAACCTCCGGCGGACAGCCCTTGCAAGACTTTGCAGAAGTTGTCATGGAATTACAGCGAAACCTTCGGGCAACAATGTGGACATGACCGACGTCGTCTATCAGATCTACCCGCGCTCCTACGCCGACGCGGACGGCGACGGCGTCGGTGACCTGGCCGGCATCACCGCCCGCCTGGACCACGTGGCGGCACTCGGCGCCGACGCGATCTGGCTGACGCCCTTCCAGCGCTCACCGCAGGCCGACCACGGCTACGACGTCAGCGACTACACCGACGTCGACCCGCTCTTCGGCGACCTCGCGGCGTTCGGCACCCTGCTGGCCCGGGCCCACGAGCTCGGCCTGCGCGTGATCGCCGACGTGGTGCCCAACCACTGCTCCGCCGCGCACCCGCTGTTCCGGGCCGCGCTGGCCGCCGCCCCCGGCAGCCCGGCCCGCGCACGGTTCCACTTCGCCGACGGCCGCGGCCCCGAAGGCACCGAGCCACCGAACAACTGGCCGAGCGTCTTCGGCGGACCGGCCTGGACCCGCATCACCGAGCCGGACGGCCGCCCCGGGCAGTGGTACCTGCACCTGTACGCGCCTGAGCAGCCCGACTGGAACTGGCGCGACCCGCGGACCGCGCCGTTCTTCGCCGACGTGCTGCGCTTCTGGTTCGACCGCGGCGTCGACGGCCTGCGCATCGACGTGGCCCACGGCCTGTTCAAAGCCCCTGGGCTCCCGGACCTCCCCGCCGGCCTGATCCCCGAACCGGGCCGGCTGCGCGGCAACCCTCTCGCCTGCGATCAGGAAGAGGTGCACCACGTCTACCGCACGTGGCGGCGCCTCGCCGACTCGTACGACCCGCCGCGAGTCCTGATCGGCGAGGTGAACCTGTCCCCTGACCGCGCGGCCCGCTACGTCCGCCCCGACGAACTGCACCAGGCGTTCGCGTTCGCCTTCGTGACCGCGCCCTGGAACCCGCACGCCTGGCTGGCCACGGGCACTTCTCTGCTGGCGCACGCCGCGGGCACGGCCCCGGTGACCTGGGTGGCCGAGAACCACGACGTTGTACGCGCCCCGACCCGCTACGGCAACCCGGCCCGGGCCCGCGCGGCGATCCTGACCGTGCTGGCCCTGCCCGGTGCTGCGTATCTGTATCAGGGGCAGGAGCTGGGGTTGCCGGAGGTCGACGTGCCGGTGGACGCGCGGCAGGACCCGGCGTGGACCCGGGCCGGCTTCTCCCGCGACGGGTGCCGGGTGCCGTTGCCGTGGCAGCGTGACCCGGCGGGGGCGTACGGCTTCTCCCCGGCCGGCGCCCAGCCACCGTGGCTGCCGGTCCCGGCGGGCTGGGGTGATCTGTCGGCCGAGGCGCAGGAGGCTGATCCGGGGTCGACGCTGCACCTGACCCGGCGGGCCTTGGAGCTGCGGCGCTTCTTGCCGGCCGAGGACACCGTGCTGTGGTCGGTCCAGGAGGACGGACTGCTGCTCGCCCGGCGCGGCTGCGGAGTCACCCTCGCCGTGGCCATGGGTGACGGCGACGCGCGGCTGCCGGAAGGGGACGTGCTGCTCGCCAGCGGACCCCTCGCCGAGGACGGGCTGCTCCCCCGCGACACTGCAGCTTGGCTTCGCACGTCGCAGTAAGTCGATGATCAGGACTGCGGATTTCGTGGTCTCTGCAGCATGTCGATGTAGAGATTCTGGTATCTGTCCAGGACAGGCTCGATGTCGGTAGCGCTTTCTTCGAGGATGTCGAGGACTCGGCGGTAGCTCTCCACATCCCTGCGGCTTCGAGAGGTCAGACCTGTGTTGTAGAGGTCAACAACGACGATCTTGTCGTCGATCACCGAGAATCCGTGCTGGAGTGGCAGCCCGGCCGGTGCACCGTCGAGGATGACGGCGATGCTCACATTGGGATTGCGGGCGGCAGTCTCGCGCAGGTGGTCGATCTGTGCGAGCATCTCGACGGGCGAATAGATCCGGCGCTTGAGCGCGGCTTCGCCCAACAGGAACTGGAAGGACTTGGAGCGGTCGGCGAGAACCTCCTGCCGCCTGACCCGCGCCGAAACGGCGGCCAGCACAGCCGACTCCGTGAGGTCGTCCCCGACGAACGGAATGCTGCGGAACGACTCGAAGACCGCCTTCGCATAGCCGCTGGTCTGGAGCGGACCAGGCACCAGAGCCGGATCGAAGGATCGAACAAGGGTCGCCCCGGACTCCCATTCGCCCAACATCTTCTGTTGATCGACTCGGCCCGTCGATGCTGGGCGCCAATCGGTCATTCTGTCGTGAGAGCGTTCCGCGCGGTCCATCAGCGCTCGGACGTGCTGATCATCCGCCCCGAGGGCGCGGGCGATCTCGCCGACATCCTGAGGGTCGGGCAGACCCTGCCCCCGTTCGATGCGTGAGATCTTGGGTTGGCTCATGCCGACAAGCGCTGCGAGTTCGGCGCCGGTGAGCCGTTTGGCTCGGCGCATGCGAGCCAGAGCCGCACCGACGGCCTCGCCCTCAGCCTCGGGGGCGCCGGAAGTGCTCGGCATACTCGGCGCCCCCTCCCACTGCGGGTTGTGGATGTTGTCGTTCAGGAAAGGTTGCGGGCGGCCTCGGTCAGCAGGGCGAGCGGAATCTCCACAAGCATCTCTCCGTCGGGCAGCTCAACGCCTGCGCGCTCGGCCGATACGGCGTAGCCCTGCACCACCAACGTGCCCGACTCACTCGTATAGACGGTTGGACAAGATCCTGAGTTGCACACGTTGGCCACTGCTTGTAGAGGAGCAAGCGGCGACTGCGTGCCGTGCCGGTCATCGCTTGCGTCTCGGAGAGTGTTATTCACGCGACGACCCTATTCAAGAGAGGGGAATTTTCATTGGCGACACGCCGTAGGCCCCCGGCCAGCAGAGGTTTGCAGAAAGCAACCTACCACTCTGCCACATAGCAGAATGAAGCCGAGTTAATTTTCGCCCCTGGTGAATGAAGGTGGAAATTCAACGGCCCCGAATAGATGCTGAGAGTAGCCGCTCCGACACTCTTGGTGGTAGTCATGATCGACAGATCTGTACCGATCCCCCCGCTCCCGACCGGGCCGCCGACGTCTCACCACCGGCCGAGCGTGCCGCGCTGGGTATGGGTGGTCCTCATGCTCCTCACCGCGGGGATCATCGGAGGCGTCGCCGGCCTGCTGTCCCACGCGTCCGGCAACAACATCCCCGCCGCGATACTCACCGGCGGCGGTGCATTCGCCGGCACTGTCGCCCTCCTTCTGGCGATCGCCCACTACGCCGGCGCCGAGTGACCGAAGCTGAAGTCCTAGCTCGCCGCCGGCTCCTGTTCGCGTTCGACCTGCTGGTTCCATTCGCGCTTGCTCGACTGCCAGCCGTCCTCGTTCAGGCCGCGGCGCCAGTAGCCCGAGATGGACAGCTGCGTCATCGGCAGCCCACGTTCCACCCGCAGCAGCGCGCGCAGGTCCTTGACGAAGGTCGCCTCGCCGTGGACGAACGCGTGCACCTGCCCCGCCGGGAACGTCAGGCCGCGGACCGCCTCGACCAGCGCCTCGCCCACCGGCCGGCCGTCGCGGTGCAGCCAGGTGATCTCGGCGTCCGCCGGGGTTTCCAGCTTCTGCTCCTCGGCCGCGTCGGCCACCTCGATGAACGCCTTCACCGGCGCCCCGGCCGGCATGCCCTCCAGGGCCGCCGCGATCGCCGGCAGGGCGCTCTCGTCGCCGGCCAGCAGGTGCCAGTCCGCGGCCGGGTCCGGGGTGTAGCCGCCGCCCGGGCCCATGAAGCGGACCGGGTCGCCGACCTGCGCCGCGACGGCCCACGGGCCGGCGATGCCCTCGTCGCCGTGCACGACGAAGTCGAGCCACAGCTCCGGGACCTCGGGGCGCCAGCGGCGCACCGTGTAGGTGCGGACCAGGGGCTGCTGGTCGCGGGGCAGCGTCTCGCGGATCACGGCGAGGTCGAACGGCTCCGGGTACGCGACCCCGGGCCGCGGGAACAGGATCTTGACGTAGTGGTCGGTGTACGCGCCGGCGTTGAGCCCGGTCAGGCCGGCCCCGCCCACCACGATGCGGACCATGTGCGGCGTGAGCTGCTCGACCCGGGTGACTTCCCCGATCGTGGCCGCCCGGACAGGCCTGTTCGCCATGACAACACTTCCCTACTGGGTCTCGGTCGGGGTAAGGCTACCCTTACGAACCGACCGGCCGGTGCTGCCCGGTGGTGAGACGCGCGTCGCGGGACAGGGCCAGCGGCAGCAGCGCCGCCAGCACCAGGGCCGCGCCGAGCGGCAGCAGGTCCAGGTTGAGGCCGATCGCGGCGAAGCCCACCAGCACCAGCACCGGGCTCCAGACCGGCAGCCGGCGGGCCAGGACCAGCCGGACCAGCAGGATGAGCAGCCCGACCTGGAAGAGCGCCGGCCCGATCAGCTCCAGCGGTTCCGGCAGCGGCGCCGCCGAGCGGAAGTCCTCGGACAGGTCCCCGGTGATGACCCAGAGGAAGCAGCCCGCGCCGAACAGCACGGCGACCGTGGCCGCCTCGACCAGGACGCGGGACGCCGGGGCGGCGGGACGGTCCAGGCCGCGCAGCGCGACCGCGAGCACGGCGAACAGCACGATGGCGACGAAGAAGGCGAGGTGGCCGAGGTCCCACGCCGGGCCGTTGTGCCGGTCGCCGTCGAGGCCGTCGACCACCCGCAGCAGGCCGTAGACCAGCATGAGGGCCGGGGCGGCGAGGGCACAGATCCTGACGAGTCTCGGCATGGGCCTCAGCCTGCCGCCGGGCACCCTCGGCCCACATCCGGGAATGACCCCGACACGACCCCGAGAGTCGTGGCATGGTGTCCGCAAAGGAGGGTGCTCATGGCCGGGGACCGCACGTTCGTCATCGCCGGCGCCGGGCTGGCCGGTGCCAGAGCCGCCGAGACGCTGCGCGCGGAGGGCTTCACCGGCCCGGTCGCGCTGATCGGCACCGAGCCGGAGATCCCGTACGAGCGGCCGCCGTTGTCCAAGGGCCTGCTGCTCGGCACCGCGCAGCGCGGCGACGCGTACGTGCACGACCTCGACTGGTACGCCGGGCACGACGTGCAGCTGCGGACCGGCACCTCGGTCAGCGCCATCGACGCGGAGAAGCACCGGGTACGGCTCTCCGACGGTGACGACCTCGGTTACGACAAACTGCTGCTCGCCACGGGCGCCTCTCCGCGGGCCCTGGGCGTGCCGGGCGCCGGGCTCGGCAACGTGTTCTCACTGCGTACCCTGGCCGACTCGGACCGGATCGCCGCGACCGTGAACGGCGCCACCCACCTGGTGGTCGTGGGGTCCGGCTGGATCGGGCTGGAGGTCGCCGCGGCCGCGCGCACGCGGGGCGCCACCGTCACCGTGGTGACGCCCGCCGAGCTGCCGCTGCGCCCGGTCCTCGGTGACCGCCTCGCCACGGTCTTCCTCGGCCTGCACCGCGAGCACGGCGTCGACTTCCGCTTCGGCGCACGGGTCCAGGAGCTGCGCGGCGGCCCGGACGTGGCCCAGGTGGTGCTCACCGACGGCACCACCGTCAACGCCGATGTCGTGCTGGTGGCCATCGGCGTCACGCCGAACACCGGCCTGGCCGACCAGGCCCGGCTCCCGGTCGACAACGGCGTGCTGGTCGATCGGCAGTTGCGCACCGCGGACCCGGATATCTTCGCCGCCGGGGACGTCGCCAACGTCGACCATCCGCTGCTGCGGACCCGGCTGCGGGTGGAGCACTGGGACACGGCCCTGCACTCGGGTCCGGTCGCCGCCCGGGCGATGCTGGGCCAGGACGCCGAGTGGGACCGGCTGCCGTACTTCTTCACCGACCAGTACGACCTGGGCATGGAGTACGCCGGCTGGGTGCCGCCCGGGACGGAGGCGCAGGTGGTGATCCGCGGTGACGAGCCGGGCCGTGACTTCATCGCGTTCTGGACGGTCGAGGGCCGGGTCGCCGCCGGGATGAACGTCAACGTGTGGGACGTGACCGAGCAGATCCAGGAGCTGGTCCGGGCCGGGCTGCGGGGCCGTACCGTCGATCCGGTCCGGCTGGCCGACCCGGACGTCGCCCTGACGGAGGTGTTCGCATGAGTGAGGCCCTGGACCGGCTGCGGCGCTGGGAGGAGTCCGGCGCGACCTGGCGGGTGCTGGTCCGTACCCCGGAATCGGTGGAGATCGCCCTGCTCTCCTGCGACGCGGGTGAGGAGATGGACCGCCTGCGCACCGCCGACCCGGCGGTGCTGGACCACGTCGATGCCCGGGAGCAGGACGAGCAGTAGCGCCCCCGCTGGACGTCGTTTGCAAGGATCGGGCGATGTCGCGTCCGCCGTCCGAGGTGCGGGAGCGCCCGGCGGCGACTCCGGCCCGTGCGGGCGTCCCCCGGTGGGCGCGTCTGGCCGTGATCGGCGTCGCGGTGGTCGTGCTGGCGGCGATCGGTCTGCGCGGGCGGTTGCCGGACCCGCGCGAGTTCCTGGCCGCCCTGGCCGGGGCGGACCACGGCTGGATCGCGCTCGCGGCCGCCCTGCAGGTCGTCTCGCTCGCGGCGTTCGCCTTCCAGCAGCAGCATCTCCTGGCCAACCTGGGGGTCCGGCTGCGGGTGCGGCGGATCATGGCCGTCACGCTGGCCCGCTCGGCCCTGTCGATCAGCCTGCCCGCCGGGGCCGCGGTGTCGACCGCGTACGCGATCCGGGAGTACCAGAAGGCCGGGGTGTCCCGGCGGGTCGGTGCCGCGTCCGCGGTGGTGTCCGGGCTGGCCTCCATCGGCGGTCTCACGCTGCTCTACGTGGCCGGCGGCGCGGGCGTCGTGGCCCGTGACCCGGGCACCTACCTGAGCTGGCGCCCGCTGGTGGTGGTCGCCGCGATCGCCGCGCTCACCACGGCCGGCGTCGCGCTCGGGCGCCGGCACGCGGCCCGGCCGGAACGGGCTTCCACCGGCGCCGGTCCGCCGCGGAACAGCCGGGCCGGGCGGCGCGTGGCCCGGCTGCTGAGCTCGGCCCGCGGCGCCTGGCGGGCCGGGGCCGGGCTGCGCGTGCGCGACTGGGCGGTGGCGCTGATGTACGCGGCGGTGAACTGGCTGACCGATCTGCTCTGCCTGGCGGCGGCCGCCCGCGCGCTGGGCCTGCCGGTGGGCGTGACCACGATGGCCGGGATCTACCTCGGGGTGCAGATCGTGCGGCAGGTGCCGTTGACCCCGGGCGGGGTCGGCGTCGTCGAGACCGCGCTGGTCGCCGGCCTCACCGCGACCGGCGCGACGGCGATCAGTGCGGCCGCCGCCGTGCTGGTCTACCGGCTGCTCTCCTGCTGGCTGATCATCCCCGTCGGTGGTGCCGCGGCGCTCGCGCTGCGGCGCGCGACCACGGTGCCGGTGCGGTAACGCCGGCGATCGCCACGGAAACAGTGATCGCAGGTCTTGTCTGCTGCGGATTCGGTGAAAAGATGTCTCCGCGAGGCGTGATATCTCTGCGGGAGGCCCGATGAGCACCACCAAGCGCGTGCTGACCAACTTCATCGACGGGGCGGCGGCCGAACCGGCCGACGGCCGGTACGAGGACCTGATCGACCCGTCCACGGGTGAGGTCTTCGCGGCCGCGCCGGTGTCGGGGCAGGCCGACGTCGACCGGGCGATGGCGGCGGCCGCGACCGCGTTCGAGAAGTGGCGCGACACCACGCCGAGCGACCGGCAGCGGGCCATGCTGCGGTTCGCCGACGCGGTGGAGGCCCGGGCCGACGAGCTCGTGGCCGCCGAGTCGCAGAACACCGGCAAGCCGCTCGGGCTGACCGCCAGTGAGGAGCTGCCGCCGGCCGTCGACCAGATCCGCTTCTTCGCCGGCGCGGCCCGGCTGCTGGAGGGTCGCTCCGCGGGCGAGTATCTGACCGGTTACGAGAGCTACGTGCGGCGCGAGCCGGTAGGCGTCTGCGCCCAGGTGACGCCGTGGAACTACCCGCTGATGATGGCGGTGTGGAAGCTGGCCCCGGCCATCGCGGCCGGCAACACGGTGGTGCTCAAGCCATCGGACACCACGCCGGTCACCACGGTCATGCTGGCCGAGATCGCCGCCGAGTTCCTGCCGCCGGGTGTGCTGAACGTCGTGGTCGGTGACCGCGACACCGGACGCGCCCTGGTCGCCCACCCCACCCCGCGGATGGTGTCGATCACCGGATCGGTGCGGGCCGGCATGGAGGTGGCCTCCGCCGCCGCGGCCGACCTCAAGCGCACCCACCTGGAGCTGGGCGGCAAGGCACCGGTGGTGATCTTCGACGACGCCGACCTCGAGGCGGCCGCGGCGGCGATCGCCGAGGCCGGCTACTTCAACGCCGGGCAGGACTGCACGGCCGCGACCCGGGTGCTGGCCGCACCCGGCGTCTACACCGACTTCGTGGCGGCGCTGGCCGAGCAGGCCCGCGGCACCCGCACCGGCGCGCCGGACGACGAGGACGTGCTCTACGGCCCGCTGAACAACGCCCGGCAGCTGGACCGGGTCGGTGGCTTCATCGACCGGCTGCCCGACCACGCCAGCCTGGAGGCGGGCGGCGCCCGGGTCGGCGAGCGCGGCTACTTCTACTCCCCCACGGTGGTCTCCGGCCTGCGGCAGACCGACGAGATCATCCAGGACGAGGTGTTCGGGCCGGTCATCACCGTGCAGCGCTTCACCGACGAGGACGAGGCGGTGGCCTGGGCCAACGGCGTCGAGTACGGCCTGGCCTCGTCGGTGTGGACCCGCGACCACGGCCGGGCGATGCGGATGACCCGGCGGCTGGACTTCGGCTGTGTCTGGGTCAACTGCCACATCCCGCTGGTCGCGGAGATGCCGCACGGCGGCTTCAAGCACTCCGGGCACGGCAAGGACCTCTCCGTGTACGGCCTGGAGGACTACACCAGGATCAAGCACGTCATGCACAGTCTCGAGGGCTGAGCGATGGGTTCCGAGGAGCTGCACAAGCGCCGCCACGCCGCCGTCGCCCGGGGCGTCACCTCCATGGTGTCGTCCTACGTGGACCATGCGGCCGGCGGCAGCCTGCACGACGTCGACGGCCGGGAGTGGATCGACTTCGGTTCCGGCATCGCGGTGACCAGTGTCGGCAACGCGGCGCCGCGGGTGGTCGCCGCCGTCCGCGAGCAGGTCGAGCGGTTCACCCACACCTGCTTCATGGTGACGCCGTACGAGTCGTACGTGGCGGTGTGCGAGCAGCTGGCCGCGCTGACCCCGGGGCGGTTCGACAAGCGGGCGGCGCTGTTCAACTCCGGTGCCGAAGCGGTGGAGAACGCGGTCAAGGTGGCCCGGCACGCGACCGGGCGGCAGGCGGTGGTGGTGTTCGACCACGCGTACCACGGGCGGACCAACCTGACCATGGCGCTGACCGCGAAGTCGATGCCGTACAAGCACCGGTTCGGGCCGTTCGCGCCGGAGGTCTACCGGGCCCCGATGTCGTACCCGTTGCGCGACGGCGGGCTGTCCGGGCCGGACGCCGCGGCGCGGGCCATCGACGTGATCTCCAAGCAGGTCGGGGCGGCGAACGTGGCCGCGGTGCTGATCGAGCCGATCCAGGGTGAGGGCGGTTTTGTGGTGCCGGCGCCGGGCTTCCTGCCGGCCCTGGCCGCCTGGTCCCGGGAGGCCGGGGCGGTGTTCATCGCCGACGAGGTGCAGACCGGCTTCTGCCGCACCGGTTCCTGGTTCGCCTGTGCCGACGAGGGGGTGGAGCCGGATCTGGTCACCACCGCCAAGGGCATGGCCGGCGGGCTGCCGCTGGCCGGGGTGGTCGGACGGGCCGAGCTGATGGACGCGGTGCACCCGGGCGGTCTGGGCGGCACGTACGGCGGCAACCCGATCGCCTGCGCCGCCGCCCTGGCCGCCATCGAGACCATGCAGGAGCTTGATCTCAACGCCGCCGCCAAGCGGATCGAGGCCCAGTTCATGCTGCGGCTGACCGCGCTGGCGATGAGCGACCCGGGCATCGCCGAGGTTCGCGGCCGGGGTGCGATGCTGGCGATCGAGCTGGTCAAGCCGGGCTCGCTGGAGCCGGACCCGCTGCGCACCGCGGCCGTGGCGCGGGCCTGTCACGGTGCCGGGCTGCTGGTGCTGACCTGCGGCACCTACGCCAACGTGCTGCGCTTCCTGCCGCCGCTGGTCATCTCCGAGGAGCAGATCGGGCGGGGCCTGGACATCCTGGCCGAGTCACTGCTCGCGCAGCTGCCAGGGTGAGCCGTAGGCGGTGAGCAGGTCGAGGAAGGGGACGGCGTCGAAGGCCTCGGGGCCCAGGACGCCGGCCCCTCGCCACGCGCCGGTGGCGAGCAGTTCGAGGGCGACGACCGGGTTGACGGCGGTCTGCCAGACGACGGCCTGCGAGCCGTACTCCCGCATGGACCAGGCGTTGTCGACGACGTGGTAGAGGTACACCGTGCGGGGCCGGCCGTCCAGGCCCGTGCCGGTGACCAGGGTGCCGGCGCAGGTGCTGCCGGTCATCTTGTCGCCGAGCCCGGCCGGGTCGGGCAGGCAGGCGGCCACCACGTCGCGCGGTGACACCGAGACGCCGCCGACGCGCACCGGCGCCGTCCGGTCCAGACCCAGCTTGTGCAGGGTCTTCAGCACGTCGATGAACTCCTTGCCCAGCCCGTACTTGAAGGTCACCCGGCGGGCGTCGACCCAGCGCGGGATGAGCAGCACCTCCTCGTGCTCGACGTGCACGCACTCCACCTCGCCGATGCCGCCGGGGAAGTCGAAGATCTCCGGTTCGCTCAGCGGCTCGGTGGTGAACCAGCCGCGGCCGGCCTCCCAGATCACCGGCGGGTTGAGGCATTCCTCGATGGTGGTCCACACCGAGAACGAGGGTGCGAAGTCGTAGCCGGCGACGACCAGGTTGCCGCCGTCGCGGATGCCGATCTCGTCGATGCGGGAGAAGAGGTGGTCGGCCGCGTACCGGGCGAAGACGTCGGAGAGGCCGGGCTCCACGCCCATCCCGACCAGCGCCAGCCGGCCGGCGTCCAGCCAGCGCCCGGCCGCGGCGAACTGCTCGTCGCCGAGCTTGACCCCGGTGCGGCTGAACGGTTCGTCGGCGTGCGGGTGCGACAGGGACATCGCCATGTCGAGGTAGTCGGCGCCGGCCTCGTACGCGCCGTCGAAGATCGGCATGACGAACCGCGGATCGACCGCGTTCAGCACGTGGGTGATGGCGTGTTCGCGGCAGAGCGCGGCTACGGCGGCGGCGGACGACGCGTCGACCTGGGCGGCGGTGAAGCCCGCGTGCCCGGCGACCGCCGCGCGCGCCCGTTCGAGGTCGTAGTCGGCGACCACGAAGGCTTCGTAGAAGTCGCGGCGGGCGGCGATGCCGACAGCCGCCGCGCCGACCCCGCCGGCGCCGACGAGTAGTACGCGCATGGCATGCCTCTCCACAAAAGGTGCGCTCGTCACATGAAAACGTGTGGCGATCACGGTATCGCGACGGAAACACTTGTCAATGGGCCAAAATTCTGCGATAAACGCAGCAGAAGGGTTTGCCCCCACCCCCCGGGAAGCCACCTCATGACAGTCACCGCACCGCCTCGGCGGCCGCTCCACAGAGCACGGTCAGCCCCGCCACGGATTCGCGGGAGTGTCCGGAATGCGCCGACGGATTCCGTTGCCATCCGCCGCCCTGCACGCCAGAATCGCTGCGTGACGGACCTGGCGCTGGATGACGTGAACAAGCAGATCATCGACCACCTGCAGCGGGACGGACGGATGTCCTACGCCGCGCTGGCGAAGATCATCGGGTTGTCCGAGGCGGCCGTGCGCCAGCGGGTGCAGCGTCTGCTCGACGGCGGGATGATGCAGATCGTCGCCGTCACCGACCCCCTGATGCTGGGCTTCGCCCGCCAGGCCATGGTCGGGGTCAAGTGCGTCGGCGACATGCGCGCCATCGCCGAGCAGCTGGCCGCCATCCCCGAGGTCGACTACGTGGTGATCTGCGCCGGCGGCTACGACCTGCTGGTGGAGCTCGTCTGCACCGACGACGAGCACCTGCTGACCCTGCTCAACGAGGCCATCCGCGCGGTGCCCGGCGTCACCGGCACCGAGACGTTCATGTACCTGAAGCTCGCCAAACAGACCTACGCATGGGGGACACGATGACCGAAGACCTGTCCGGGTCCGCCCGCGACCACCTGTGGATGCACTTCACCCGGATGTCGTCGTACACCGGGGCGCAGGCCGGCGAGGTGCCGGTCATCGTGCGCGGCTCCGGGCCGTACATCTGGGACCAGAACGGCCGCCGCTACCTCGACGGGCTCTCCGGGCTGTTCGTCGTGCAGGCCGGGCACGGCCGCGGCGAGCTGGCCGACGCCGCCGCGAAGCAGGCGTCCGAGCTCGCCTACTTCCCGCTCTGGTCCTACGCCCACCCGACCGCGGTGGAGCTGGCCGAGCGCCTGGCCACGCTGACCCCCGGCGACCTCAACCGGGTCTTCTTCACCACCGGCGGCTCCGAGGCGGTGGAGAGCGCGTGGAAGCTGGCCCGCAGCTACTTCAAGCTGACCGGCAAGCCGATGAAGACCAAGGCGATCTCGCGGTCCATCGCCTACCACGGCACCACCATGGGCGCGCTGTCGCTGACCGGGCTGCCGCTGATCAAGCAGGAGTTCGAGCCGCTGGTGCCGGGCGCGCTCAAGGTGCCCAACACCAACTACTACCGGCGCCCCGACGAGTCGATGAGCGAGGAGCAGTTCGGCATCTGGGCCGCCGACCGCATCGCCGAGGCCATCGAGTTCGAGGGCCCGGACACGGTGGCCTGCGTCTTCCTGGAGCCGGTGCAGAACGCCGGTGGCTGCTTCCCGCCGCCGCCCGGCTACTTCCAGCGGGTCCGCGAGATCTGCGACCGCTACGACGTGCTGCTCGTCTCCGACGAGGTGATCTGCGCGTTCGGCCGGCTCGGTGAGTACTTCGGCTCCTCCCGGTTCGGCTACACCCCCGACATCATCACCTGCGCCAAGGGCCTGACCTCCGGCTACGTCCCGCTGGGGGCGATGATCGCGTCCGAGCGGCTGGTCGCGCCGTTCCTGGAGGGCGCCAACTCGTTCTCGCACGGTGTCACCTTCGGCGGGCACCCGGTCGCGTCCGCGGTCGCGCTGGCCAACCTCGACATCTTCGAGCGCGAGGACCTCAACGGCCACGTCCGGGCCAACTCGGCGCTGTTCCGGTCCTATCTGGAGCGGCTCAACGACCTGCCGATCGTCGGCGACGTCCGCGGCGACGGCTACTTCTTCGGCATCGAGCTGGTCAAGGACAAGGCGACCAAGGAGACGTTCGACGCCGACGAGTCCGAGCGGCTGCTGCGCGGCTTCCTGTCCCGCGCGCTGTTCGAGGCCGGGCTGTACTGCCGCGCCGACGACCGCGGCGACCCGGTCATCCAGCTCGCTCCCCCGCTGATCTGCGAGGAGGAGCACTTCGCCGAGATCGAGCACGCCCTGCGCGGGGTGCTGACCGAGGCGTGGGCCCGGCTCTGAGCCGGCCCGCGGCGGAAAACCCAGGCAAGATCGCTTCATGAGCGCCTCGTACTGGCTGGCCGCCCTGGGGGAACCTGAGGCGGTCCGGCCCCCGCTGCCCGGCGACCGAGACGTGGACGTCGCCATCGTCGGCGCCGGATACACCGGGCTGTGGACGGCGTACTACCTGGCCCAGGCCGACCCGACGCTGCGGATCGCGATCATCGAGGCGCAGTACGCGGGCTTCGGCGCCTCCGGCCGCAACGGTGGCTGGTGTTCCGGGCTGTTCCCCGTGGGCGTCGGTGCGCTGGCCCGGCGGCACGGCCGGGAGCAGGCGGTGGCCATGCACCGGGCGCTGGCCGAGACGGTGGACGAGGTGGGCCGCGCGGCCGCGGCCGAGAGCATCGACTGCTCGTACACCAAGGGCGGCACGATCGCGCTCGCCCGGTCCGCGGTCCAGTTGCGCCGCGCCGAGGCGGAGGCGGCCGAGGCCCAGGAGTACGGCCTGGACGTGACGCTGCTGGACGCCGCCGCCGCACGGGAGAAGTGCGGTGCCGCCGGGGTGCTCGGCGGCACGTTCAGCCCGGACTGCGCGTCGTTGCAGCCGGCCGCCCTGGTCCGCGGGCTGGCGGCCGCGGTCGAGCGCCGGGGCGTCGCGATCCACGAGGGCACCCGGGCGCTGCGGCTGTCGCGCGGCGCGGTCGTCACCGACCACGGCACGGTACGCGCGGACGTGGTGGTCCGGGCCCTGGAGGGCTACACGGCCGCCCTGGCCGGGCACCGCCGCACCCTGGCCCCGGTGTACTCCCTGATGATCGCCACCGAGCCACTGCCGGCCGAGGTGTGGGAGCGGATCGGCCTGGCCCGGCGCGAGACGTTCACCGACCACCGGCACCTGATCGTCTACGGCCAGCGCACCGCCGACGACCGGCTGGCGTTCGGCGGGCGGGGTGCGCCGTACCACTTCGGCTCGCGGGTGCGCCCGGCGTACGACCGGGAGCCCGGCGTCTTCGCGGCGCTGCGCAAAGCCCTGACCGACCTGTTCGGCATCGACCCGCCGATCGCGTACCGGTGGGGCGGGCCGCTGGGCATCCCCCGCGACTGGATGCCCTCGGTCGGCCTGGCCGACGGCCTGGCCTGGGCCGGCGGCTACGTCGGCGACGGCGTCGCGGCGGCCAACCTGGCCGGGCGCACCCTGGCCGACCTGATCACCGGTACGGACACCGAGCGCACCCGGCTGCCGTGGACCGGCCACCGCTCCCGCGCCTGGGAGCCGGAACCGCTGCGCTGGCTCGGCATCAACGCCGCCCTGCGCGGGACGGCCCTGCGCGACGCCTGGGAAATCGTCCGAAAATAAGGTGCGGATTCCCGCGACCCTGCCGATGGGGTGGCCCGACAGTCAGCGACGACGACAGGGGTTCACCATGGCAGTCGAGGCCATCGGCTCGACGGGGTCCAGCACGCCCAGCGCCCGCACCGAGTTCCAGCGCATCCAGCAGAAGCTCGCCGACGACCTGGCGGCGAAGGCGGCCGAGAAGGTCGCCGCCAAGGACAAGGCGGTCCTCACCCGGACCGAGGAGGACTCCCTCAAGGAGCGCCAGACGACCAGCAAGACGCTGGACATCGGCCAGCTCGGCAGTTCCCTGGACCTGATCATCTGAGGCGATGGCGGCGACGCTTGTATTGACACAAGTGGAGTCGCCTGACACTCTCCCCTTGTATCAACCGCCTGACACAAAGGGGGACGGGTGCACGTCATCGCCACGGTGGTCCTGGTGTTGCTGCTGCTCGGCATCGCCGCCCTCGCGCTGGTCCGGGTCCACTGGCCGCTCACGGTGCCGGCCCCGGCTGTCCGCCGTCCCGACCCGGCGGCGAAGTGGCGAGTGGCCGGCATCCTCGCCGGCGCCGTGGCCGCCACCCTCGCCGTCGCCACACAGACCCCGGAGCTGGGCCGCGGGATCCTGCTGGCGGCGCCCGTCTTCAGCATCGGCGTCTTCGCCGGGGCACTGACCGGCGAGGCGACCCGCGACCTACCGGCGGGCAGGGTTCGCCGGGCCGGGCTCCGCGTCCGCCGCACGCTCGACTACGTCCCCCGCCTCCTCGGCGCGGGCGTCGCAGTGTCCACTGTGGCGCTGTTCGCGGTCGCCACCCTCACGACCGTGACCGCCTCCGCGGAGTCCGGCGGCCAGATGCTGGTCTGCCCGGGAAATGTGCAGGAGCCGTGGCCGGGGTCGCACTACACCGTTCCGGCCCTGTCGGCGGTTGTGGCCGGGCTCGTGCTGGCCGCGTTCACGCTGCACCGGGTGGTCCGCCGCCCGCAGGCCGCCGAGCTCGCCGCCACCGACGACGCGTTGCGGCGGCGTTCCGCCGAGGTCGTCACCGCCGCGACTGGCGTCCTGGTGCTGGTTCCGCTGACCGGGATCGCCCTGACCGCGGCCCTGGCCCTGCGGACCCGGTCGGAGTGCTCCGCCCAGTGGTGGGACTTCGCGGGACAGGGCCTGTCCGCGCTGGGCCTGGTCGCGTTCGCGGCGGCGGCCTGGTGCGGCGCCTGTGTGCTGCTGCCGGCGAAGCGGGCCCGGGCATGAGCGAGCCGCCCGTCCTGAGTGTCACGACGACGGATCCGACCCCGCCGTACGAGCAGGTGCGCCGGCAGCTCGCCGCCCTGATCGGCAGCGGTGCGCTGCGCCGGGGTGAGCGCCTGCCGCCGCTGCGCCAGCTCGCCGGGGACCTCGGCCTGGCCGTCGGCACGGTGGCCCGGGCGTACCGGGAGCTAGAGGCCGCCGGCCTGGTCGTCTCCCGCCGCGGCGGCGGCACCCGGGTGGCCGACGACCCGGCCCGCCCGGCCGATCCGGCGGACGACGAGTCGGTGCTGCGGCGGGCCGCCGAGGACTACGTCTGGCGGGCCCGGGCGGCCGGCGCCGACCGCGGCTCCATCCTGGACGCACTGCACCGGGCCCTCGACGCCACCCCCTGACCGGGGATATCGATGCCCTTGACTATCTGCAAGACCGGGGCTTAACGTCTGCGAAACCTTCCCGAGCACCAGCGAAGTCTTCGAGGGCGTCGATGAAACGATTCATGACCGCCGTGATCCTGGTCCTCGCCACCGCGCTCGCGGGCTCCCCCGCGCTGGCGGCGGCCCCCACCGTCACGCAGAGCTCCGTCACCGTGCTCACCACCACCGGGCGCACCGCGCTGACCTACACCGGCTACATGAACGGCGAGTCGTTCCAGCAGGACGGCATCACGACCGTCGCGGGCTGGCAGTACACGGCGTTCTGGGACCAGAGCGGCTACGTGAACCTCTCCCGCCGGCAGCTGCCCGGCGGCGGGTGGCAGAACCTGCGGCTCACCGACTACGCGACGACCTCCACCGACTCGCACAACACCATCAGCATCGGCATCTCGCGCCAGGACGGCACCATCCACCTGGCCTTCGACATGCACTCCTCGGTGCTGCGCTACCGCCGGTCGGTCGCCGGTCTGGCCACCTCACCCGGCACGGCGGCCTGGTCCACCAGCAGCTTCGGCCCGGTGGTGACCAGCCTGACCGGGACGGGCATGCCGACGATGACGTACCCGCAGTTCCTCGCCACCCCGGCCGGCAAGCTGCAACTCGCCCTGCGCACCGGCACCAGCGGCGCCGGGGACGAGGTGCTCTACGAGTACGCGGGCGGCACGTGGAGCTCCGTCGGGCGGTTCATCGACGGCACCACGGCCAACAACAACGCGTACCTGTTCGGGCTGGAGTACGACAGCACCGGCCTGCTGCATGCCACGTGGACCGTGCGGGAGACGTCGAACGCCAGCACCAACCATGACCTGTTCTACGCGTACAGCCGGGACGACGGCCGTACCTGGCGCAACAACGCCGGGACCGTCATCGCGACCACCGGCAGCGCGCCGCTGATCTCCGACGCGGCCGGGCTGCGGGTCTGGGCCATCGGCCAGAACCGCGGGCTGATCAACCAGGAGTCGCAGGTGGTCGACAAGGCCGGGATCGTGCACGTGCTGGCCTCGCACCTGCCCGCGGCGGCCCCGAGCAACAGCGACTTCACCGCGGCCCGGGAGAAGGCGGTGCTGGTGCACTACTGGCGGGACAAGGCGTCGAAGGTCTGGCACCAGACGTACACGCCGTTCCTGGAGCGCTCCAGCCGCGGTGACATCGCGGTCGACGCGGCGGACAACCTCTACGTCGCCAGCGGCGACTCCAGCACCCGCAAGCTGCACATCGAGACGGCCTCGAAGGCCTCCGGCTGGAGCGACTGGACGCTGCGCCACACCTCCGCCGCGATCTACTTCTCCGACCCGCTGGTCGACCACGAGCGGCTGCGCACGCTGGGCGTGCTGAGCATCTTCGCGCCGCGCTACGGCGGCAGCCAGATCGACATCCAGGACTGGACGGTACGCCCCTGAGCGCATCGAACCTTTACGATCCTGGTCATGGAGCAGACCCAGCCGCCCGTCGACCTGCAGACCGACCGCCCGCACCCGGCCCGGGTCTACGACTACCTGCTCGGCGGCAAGGACAACTTCGCGGCCGACCGCGCCGCCGCCGAGCAGGGCATCAAGGCCAATCCGGCCAGCCGCACACCACCGCGGGAGAACCGCGCCTTCCTGCGCCGGGCGGTCCGCTTCCTGGCCGCGGAGCGCGGCATCGACCAGTTCCTCGACATCGGTACGGGCATCCCGAGCGCCCCCAACGTGCACCACGTGGCGCAGCAGGTGAACCCGGCCGCCCGGATCGTCTACGTCGACAACGACCCGATCGTGCTGGCCCACGCCCGCGCGCTGCTGACCAGCACCCCCGAGGGCCGCACCGAGTATCTCGACGCCGACCTGCGCGACGTGGACTCCATCCTGAACGCCCCGCGGCTGCGCGACACCCTGGACCTGGGCCGCCCGGTGGGTCTGCTGCTGATCGCGATACTGCACTTCATCGGCGACGAGAACGACCCGGAGGGCATCGTGGCGCGCCTGCTGGCGGCCCTGCCCCCGGGCAGCCACCTCGTGCTGTCCCACCTGACCGGCGACTTCGATCCGGTGGCGTGGGAGCACGTGGCGGCGATCTACCGGCGTACCGGGGTGACCATGCAGGTGCGCCCGCGGGAGCGGATCGCCCGCTTCTTCACCGGCCTGGAGCTGGCCGAGCCGGGCCTCGAACTGGTCAACCGCTGGCGCCCGGACGGCCCCAGCCCCGACGACGGACCCACCGACGCCGAGGTCTCCGTCTACGGCGGGGTGGCCCGTAAGCCCTGACCGAAGTCCCTCACCAGGTGAAGCGGCCCGGGTAGGTCACGTCGGCGAGCTTGTTCTGGCCCTCGACGTCGGGGTGGAAGTAGTCGATCTCGTTGACCAGGTCGAGGGAGAAGCGCACCCGGTGCGCGTCACCGCCGTCCCAGCGGCACTTGCGGCCGTACTTCTCGCAGGCCGCCTCCAGCTCCCGGTTGTAAGCGTCCACCCGGTCCTCGACCTGGTGGCGGCGCTTGTCGTCGGCCTTGGCGGTCGAGGTGGGCCGGGCCAGCAGAGACTGGCAGACGCCGCGGTTCCAGGCCCGCACGGCGCGCTCGTTCTCGTGGCCCAGCTGCCACAGCCGGTAGATGTTCGGGATGCTCACCACGAGCACGCGGGCCTTCGGCAGTCCCTTCTTCAGCCGGGCCAGTGCCGTGTCGACCTGCTTGCGGAAGGTCCTGGTCGTGGTCATGTCGGCGACCCGGCCGGTGCAGGCGTCGTTGGCGCCGATGAGGACGGTCACGTACTGGACCTTGTCGTCGACCGCCCGGCCGGCCTGGCCGGCGAGATCGCGCGCCCGGGCTCCCGGTACGGCGTAGTTCTCGGCATTGCCCCTGATCGCGCCGTTGTCCTCGCGGATCCGCCGGTAGTGACTGTCCACCGCGGCACTGCTGCCGGTCGTCCACGAGTTGCGGCTGCACGCCACCAGGGTGAAGCAGGTGCCGTAGCCGGCCGTGATGGAGTCGCCCAGCGCTCCCATGGACGCCGGCAGTCCCTTGGCGGTGCCGGTGGGCTCCGGGGCGGCGGTTCCGGCTCCCTCGCAGGCCAGCGCGAGGGCGGCGAGGGCGACGAGCACGATCAGGTGCCAGCGGCGGAGCACTAGTTATCCCCCATCACCGAATGCAACGACTGCATCACCGTAAGGCATCGGCGCCGCGGCCGTCACCCCGGTCGCCCCCGGCGGCGCGGGACATCGCAAGCTGATCACCATGACCTACTCCGCACTCAGCCATCTGGAGTGTTCCCGGACCGGCGCCCGCTACGACGCGGACGTGGTGCAGGGAGTCAGCGACGCCGGCGTACCGCTGCTGGCCCGCTACGACATCGAGCAGGCGGGCCGCACCCTGACCCGCGAGTCGCTCACCGCGCGCCCGGCGACCCTGTGGCGCTACCACGAGATGCTGCCCGTGCGGGACCCCGGCCGGCTCGTGACCCTCGGCGAGGGCATGACGCCGTTGCTGCCGCTGCCGCGCTACGGTGCCCGGATCGGCGTACGGGGGCTGCTCATCAAAGATGAAGGCCTGGTGCCGACCGGATCCTTCAAGGCCCGCGGGGCCGCGGTGGGTGTCTCCCGGGCGGCCGAGCTGGGCGTCACCGGGGTGGCCATGCCGACCAACGGCAATGCGGGAGCGGCCTGGGCCACCTACGCCGCCCGGGCCGGAATGACGTGCCTGATCGCGATGCCGGTCGAAGCGCCCGCGATCACCCGGACGGAATGCGTGGCCACCGGCGCCGAGCTGTACCTCGTCGACGGGCTGATCGGCGACGCCGGCAAGCTCATCAACGCGGCGGTCCGCGAGCGCACCGGCTACCAGGAGGTGTCGACGCTCAAGGAGCCGTACCGGCTCGAGGGCAAGAAGACCATGGGATACGAGATCGTCGAGCAGCTCGGCTGGCGGGTCCCGGACGTCATCCTTTACCCGACCGGCGGCGGCGTGGGGATCATCGGCATCTACAAGGCCCTGCGGGAGATGCAGGAGCTGGGCTGGATCGGCGCGGACCTGCCCCGGCTGGTGGCGGTGCAGGCCGCGGGGTGCGCACCCATCGTGGAGGCGTTCGAGGAGGGCGCCGACGTGAGCCGGCCGTACCCGGACGCGAAGACCATCGCCTTCGGCATCACCGTGCCCAAGGCACTGGGCGACTTCCTGGTGCTGGAGGCGGTCCGCGCGACCGACGGTACGGCGGTGGCCGTCAGCGACGAGGCACTGCTGGCCGAGCAGCTGCTCGTGGCCCGGGACGAGGGCACCTTCATCTGCCCGGAAGGGGCGGCCTGCCTGGCCGCCGCCCGCCAGCTGCGCGAGAGCGGCTTCATCGCCGCGACCGACAGCGTGGTCGTGCTCAACACGGGTACGGGCCTGATCTACCCGGAGACGATCACGGTCGACGTGCCGACCCTGCCGGTGGACGGAGTGATACCTCGTCTCAGTCCGCCGACGGAATTCCACCCGAACAGGTGACAGTCAGCCGCACGACGTCGTTACCGTGCTTGAAGACGGCGTAGGCACTCGACCCCGGTCCCTCGTCGACGTCGTTCACCTTGTACGGCTTGGTCGGGGACCAGGACAGCAGCTTGACGGTGGAAGCACTCGGGCAGGTCGCCCTGACCGAACCACCGTCCGAGGTGAACGTGCGCTCCACGGCCTGCGGCGGCTCGGTCGTCGGCGCGGCCGTGGTGGGCGTGGGCGTGGGCTCCTCCGGACCGCCTCCGGGTTCCGTGGTCGTCGTGGCCGGGGCGCCGTCGACCGGAGGCGGGAAGCCCGCACCGTCCGGTGGGCCGCCGGGCTCACCGGCGGCGGCCGGTCCGGTCCCGCCGGTCCGGCCGGGGGTCGGGGCACCGGCGGGAGCACTCGGACCGGCGACCGACGGTGTGCGGGCCGAGGGGGCGAGCGAGGCGACGTCGGCGTCGCTGAACATCGGGCCGGCGGCTGATCGGTCGGTGTCGGTGCCGTCCGGGTTGATCAGCCACCAGAGCAGGCCGACGGTGCCCAGCAGGGCGACCGCGACGATGAGGGGCAAGATCCGTCGGCGGCGGCGGCGCGCTGTGGCACGCGGGCCGGTGGGTGGGACTGCGGTGTGGGGCGGGGCGGTGGTGTGCTCGCCCGCGGGGCGAACGGTGGGGCCGGCGGCGGCCGACCCGGCGGCAGCCGACCCGGCGGCAGCCGACCCGGCGGCAGCCGACCCGGCGGCAGCCGACCCGGCGGTGAAGACCGGATTGGACGGCCCGGGGGTCGCGGCGGCTGGCCCGCCTGCGCCGGCCGCAGCACCCGGTCCGGCAGCCGCGGCCGGGCCCGGCTGCGCGGCCGGCCAGCCGGAACCGGCGCTTGCGCCTGCGGCGCGCCTTCCGAAATCAGCCGCACCCGGCCCACCGAAGCCAGTCGCACCCGGCCCGCCGCCGCCTGCACGGTCAGGCCCGCCAAAGCCGGCCTCAGCCGATCTGCCCGGACCAGCACCGGAAACCGGCCTGTCGAAGCCGACCGCCGGGTCAAATCCCCCGATACCGGCCGCAGCCGGACCGGCGAAGCCGCCCGCGGGATCAGATTCTCCGGAATCCGTCCCCGCCGGTCCGCCGAAACCGCTCGCCGTGGCCGGCCAACCGAAACCTGCGGCATCCGGCCCGCCGACATCGGCAGGCTCATCCCAGCCAGCGGGACCGGCCGCCGCCGCGCCAAGACCGGCCGCCGCGCCCGTTCCACCAAGGCCGGCAGCCGCCGCACCCAGACCGGCCGCCGCACCCGCTCCGCCAGGGCCGGCAGCCGCCGCACCCAGACCGGCCGCCGCACCCGCTCCGCCAGGGCCGGCAGCCGCCGCACCCAGACCGGCCGCCGCGCCTGCTCCGCCAAGGCCGGCCGCGCCGCCCAGCCCGCCGGCATCCGGAACAGCCGGCCGGGGCGGGTGGAACATCTCCGGAGGAACCCGATCTGGATCACCGAGGGCCGCGACCGCAACCCCCGGCCCGGCCCCGACCGCCCCGGAGGACCGCGGCCGGATCAGCACCGACGGCTCGTTGTCGAACGACGGCCCCTGCGCCCCGGCCGGTGTCGCGTCCTCCACCACGCGCAGCCCGGCACCCTGAGCCAGCAGCGCCGCCGCCTCCCGCGCACTCGGCCGTTCCGTGGTGTCCTTGCTCAGGCACCGGTTGCACAGCGCCGTGATGTAGTCGGGGACGCCCGGGCGGACCGGCAGGGGCTCCGGGTCGATGTAGACGTGGGCGTTGAGCATCTGGGTGGTCGTGTCGGCGCTCCACGGCGAGTGCCCGGAGAGCATCCGGTAGAGCAGCACGCCCAGGGCGTACACGTCCGAGGCCGGTTCGACGCCGTCGCCGGTGAGGCGTTCCGGGGCCAGGTAGGCCGGGGTGCCGAGCACCTCGAACTCCTCGTCGCCGGTGCCGGCCGGGTTGATCGCCGCCGCGATGCCGAAGTCGACGACCTTGGCGCCGGTCTCGGTCAGCATCACGTTGGCCGGTTTGATGTCGCGGTGCACGAGACCGTCGGCGTGGGCCGCGGCCAGCGCCGCCGACACCTCCGCGGCTACCCGCATCGCGAAGCGCGGGGACATCGGCCCAGCGTCCATCCGGTCCTGCAACGTGCCGCCGCGGACGAGCTCCATCACGACGTACGGCACCGATGCCCCGTTCTCGCGGGCCTCGCCGTAGTCGTACACCTGGGCGATGTTGGGGTGCGACAGCGCCGCCGCCGCCCGGGCCTCGGCCCGGATCCGGTCGCGCGCGTCCGGCTCGCCGGCGTGTTTGCCGGCCAGCAGCTTCACCGCGACGGGCCGGCCCAGCACCTCGTCGCGGGCACGCCAGACCACGGCCATGCCGCCGACACCGATCTCGTCGAGCAGCGCGTAGCGGCCGCCGAGCAATTGAGCCCCCTCCATCCGGGGCAGTCTGCCCGGATCCGCTTCGCGGCGCATCCCCGGGGTCCCCCGCATCTTGACGTGGATCGATGTATTGCGCTGAGATGAACGACGTCACCGGTTGTTAACGGTCACATCACCCCAGCGCCCGGGAGGACCCGCCATGCCCATCTCCAGACGTCTGCTGACGGCGGCGGTGACCGGTCTGCTGGCCGGCGCGACGCTGACGGCGGTCACCGCGCAACCCGCGGCCGCCGCCGGGCCCGCGCCGCACTACCTGATGACAGCGTTCACCAACTCCAGCGAGTCGAACATGTACGTCTACGACTCGTCCAACGCCACGAACTTCGATCTGATCAGGGCGAACGCGTACACGCCGCCGTCCGGGCTGATCCGCGACCCGAGCATCATGCGGCACACCGACGGTTACTACTACATCGTCTACACGACCAACTGGACCGGGGACACGATCGGCTTCGCCCGCAGCACCGACCACGTGACCTGGACCTTCCTGCGCAACGTGACGGTCGGACTGAACGGCGCGACCGGCAGCACCTGGGCGCCGGAGTGGTTCAAGGACACCGACGGCAGCGTCAACGTCATCTTCTCGGCGTCGAGCACCGGGACGGCGGGGCAGTTCCAGCCGTACAAGATCACCGCGACGAACGGTGACCTCTCCGCGTGGAGCGCGCGCACCGCGATCGGCATTCCGGCCAACCACATCGACACCTTTGTGGTGAAGTCGGGCAGCACCTACCACGCGTTCGCGAAGAACGAGACGACCAAATACATCGAGCACGCCACGGCCGGCTCCCTGACCGGACCTTGGACCTTCACCGGTACGGGCAACTGGGCGGGCTGGGGCTCCGGCCTCGAAGGCCCGGCCCTGGTGCAGCTGCCGAACGGATCGTGGCGGCTGTACTTCGACCAGTACGGCGCCGGGCGCTACTACTACGCCGACAGCAGCAACCTGAACACCTGGTCGGCCAAGACCGAACTGCCCGGGCTCTCCGGCACCGTGCGGCACTTCACCGTGCTGCGCGAGAACGTCGGCGACAGCACCGCGGTCCCGACCGGCAACCGGTCCCTGCGCTCGGTCAACTTCCCCGACCGGTACGTGCGCCACCGCACCAGCCTCGGCTACCTGGAACCGGTGAGCACCGCCACCGACCGCCTGGACGCGACGTTCACGATCGGCGCCGGCCTGGCCAACGGCAACTGTTACTCGTTCCAGTCGGTCAACCCGGCCGGCCGCTACCTGCGCCACGCCAACAACCGCCTGGCCCTGGCGACGAACGACGGCAGCGCGACGTTCCGCAACGACGCCACGTTCTGCGGGCGGGCCGGGCTGTCGGGCAGCGGGATGTCGTTCGAGTCGTACAACTATCCCGGCTTCTACCTGCGGCACTACAACTACGAGCTGCGCATCGACCGCAACGACGGCAACGCCGCGCTGAAGTCGGACGCCTCCTTCACCGTGACCGCGCCGCTGGGCTAGCTGTCACCGCAGGTCCCTGACGAATAGGCTCGCGCTCATGACCGGCGGCGACTGGAGGGACGGCGGGTTCCGGCAGCGTCGGCCCTCCGCAGAGACTCTCGCCTGGGTCGCGGCGTCGATGGGCCGGGGCAGTCGCATCGTCGGCTGTCGCCGATTGACCGGTGGCGTCTGCTCCGCCGTGCACCAGCTGACTGTCGAGCGACAGGGAAGGCGAACGTCCGTCGTGCTGCGGCAGTACCCGGGCGGGCTCGGCCTGCAGCGAAGCTTGGAGAAGGAGATCGCCAACCTTGGTGTGGTAGCGGGAAGCGGGCTCCCGGTTCCGGGCATCCTGGCTGCTGATGTCGCCGGCGCTTCGACGGGGGGCGCGCCATCGTTGCTGATGACACGGTTGCCGGGGCATGTTGACCTCAATCCGGCGGAACCTCGGTCATGGATGACGAGGATCGCGGAGATTGCCGTGTTGCTGCATTCTCTCGATCTCCCCGCGCAGACATTCAGACCGTGGACGGATTCCTGGATCGCTCCTCGGGGCGGGTTCCGGGTGCCGGCCGACGCACAGAAGCCAGCCGTGTGGAAGGCGGCGTTCGGCGTCATGGCTATGCCGCCGCCGAAGGACACTGCCGTCTTTCTGCATTGCGATCTGCTGCCGGTCAACATGTTGTGGTCGCGCGGGAGGATCACTGGACTGACCGACTGGAACTCGATCCATCGGGGGTCGCGCGCGATCGACCTCGGGCACTGTCGGCGATACCTGGCGGCGCTCTACTCGCCCGAGTGGTCGGAGCAGCTTCGGTCGCTCTATGAGTCGATCGCCGGGGTGACTCTTGATCCGTGGTGGGACCTGTATGCCCTGCTGCACTACGACGACAGCGGGCCGAAGTGGATCCATGGTCAGGTCGCCGGGCGCCGTCCCGTCGATGTGCCCGGCATGACTTCGCGGGTCGAGGCCGCTGTCGAGACAGCGCTACGGCGCCTCGGATAACCGCGGTTCCTGATCAGGCCGCGGTGCAGCCCGCGGTGGTGGCGGCCGGGTGGCATGCGGCGAGCCGGGCTCCGATGACCTCGGGCTCGATCGGCAGAGCGGCCGCGCCCGCGCCCGCGATGGGCCGGGGGCGGCGCGGCTGCACGCGGCCCGAGCTGCCGCCGCGGCCCGGGTAGACCATCAGGCCGTTGATCGGGTCGGGCACCGCGTCCAGCGCCGCGCGTACGCCCGGCAGCTCGCGGAACACCGGCCACTGCCCGTCACCACGGAACGCGATCTCGAACAGCACGCCCCACGAATGCGGGTGCCAGTGCCACTCGTACGCGCCGTGCGTCAGCGCCGCCTCGGTGAGGGCGTCGCCGTGCGCGTCCTGCCAGCGCGCCGCCGAGAGCGTCGCGCCGTCGAGGACCTCGACCGACCACCAGTGCAGTTCCATAGTGCGATCGACCGTACGCCTGCCGCGCCAGCCCGGGGACGTCCCGGGGCGAGCTCCGCAGATGGTGCGACGCGGCGTCAGTGGCGGCCGGCGGCCATCCCCATCAGGTGGTCGAGGATGTGGTGGCCGGCGACGCGCAGGCCGTTGTGCTCGTACTCGCTGGTGACCCAGACCCGGGTGTTGCCGACCGCGCGGGCCGTCTCCAGCTGGAGCTGGGCGTCCACGTACATGTCGTCGAAGTAGACCGCCGCGTGCACCGGGACCTCGTTGGCGGCGAGCCGGTCGAGGTCGTACAGCGGCGGCCAATCGTCGTAGCCGGCCAGCAGGTCGGCGGCCGCGGCGAACGGCCGGAGCGCGGCGATCTCCCGGAACATCCAGGGATACATCATCTCGCCGGTGAACAGCAGCGGGTCGGCGTCGGCGGCGAACTCCGGGTGCCGGGCCAGGGCCCGTTCGGCCGCCCAGCCGGTGGCCGAGCCGTCCGGGTTACAGGTGAACTCCTGCAGTGCGAAGATCGGGATGTCGATGAAGCCGGTCGTGGCCATCACCGCGTACCGGAAGCCGTCGGCGAGCTGGTCGCCGTGCCAGGCCTCGTCGAGCAGCCAGTGCAGGTTCGCGTAGCCGTCGCTCATCCCGAACGAGTTGCCCAGGAACCGCAGGCGGCGGGCGGTGAGCCGGTCGCCGTCGGGCAGCAGGACCTCGTTGCCGTCGAGGTGGTCGGCGAGCCGGCGCACGGCCGCGACGTCCTCGGGGTACGCGCGGTAGTACTCGGCGTTGTGGGCGGCCACGCGCGGGTAGGTGCGCGCGTACCAGTCGTCGACGGTCGCCTTGACACCCGGCAGGCCGCCCGTCACGTAGCAGGTGCGCAGCCCCTCGGGCGCCCGCGACAGGTAGGCGAGGGTGATGAATCCGCCGTAGCTCTGCCCCAGGGTGTCCCACCGCGCGCCGCCGGCGATCCGGGCCCGGGCGATCTCCGCGTCCGCCACGATGCTGTCCGCGCGGAAGAGCCGCAGGTGGGCCGCGAGCTGCTCGGGCGTCATGCCCGCCACGGTCCGGGCTGTGACGGGCGAGCTGCGCCCGGTCCCCCGCTGGTCGAGCAGCAGCACCCGGTGGGTGCGCAGGGCCCGGCCGAGCCAGCCGTCCGCGGCCGTCGGCCGCGGCGCCTTGCCACCCGGGCCACCCTGCAGAAACAGCAGCCACGGCAGGTCGTCGCCGGCCCGCTCCGGGGCCACGACCTCCCGGGCGAAGAGCTCGATGGCCGGGCCGCCGGGGTCGTCGTGATCCAGCGGTACGGCGAGAACATGGTCGCGGAAGCTCAGCCCCGGAGTAGCGATCATGCGGCCACGGTATCCGCCGCCCCGGCCGGTCAGTCGTGCGCCAGCGCGGCGATCAGAGCCGGATCCACCAGCACGGCCTGGGCTACCTCCGTGAGCTTGCGGTTGGTGCGGCGCGAGTAGCCGCGCAACGCCGTGAAGGCGGCATCGATCGAGATGTCGTGCGCCTGGGCGATCGCACCCTTGGCCTGCTCGATGATGACCCGGCTGTTCAGCGCGCCCTGCAACTGCTCGGTGAGGACCTCGCCGCGGCGCACCGCGCGCTCCTGGAGCAGGGCGATCGCGGCCACGTCCGTGAGCGCCTGCACGATCAGCACGTCCGCGTCGTCGAAGTTGCCGCCGACCGTGCTGCCGAAGACGTTGAGCGCACCGATGACCTCCTGGCGTACCCGCAGCGGGAACGCGTGCACGGACCGGAAGCCCGCGGCGAGGGCGTGCCGGGTGAACTCCGGCCAGCGGGTGCCCTCGTCCGCCAGGTCCGCGTTGAGCACCGGCTGAGCGGTGCGGTACGCGTCGAAGCACGGCCCCTCGCTCACCTGCACCTGGAAGATCTCCAGGATCCGGGCCTTCTCGTCCGAGGCGGCCATGAAGCGCAACCGCCCGCGCTGGTCCGCCAGCAGGATGCCGACCGCGGAGGCGCCGACCAGGTCCGCCGTGCGCACGGTCAGCATGTGCAGGAAGTCGTGCAGGTCGAAGTCGTCGACGAGCGTGTCCGCCACCTCGACGAAGATCCGCGAGAGACGCTCGGCCGATACGGTCGTCATGTCTTCCTCCGGTGCGTGGGCTGCTTCCTCGAAGTCTTCACCCATCACGCTCGAAGCGCAGTTCGCGCGCCACTATCGCGCGGGCCACGTCGGCGAGCCGGCGGTCGCGGGCGTACGCGTACGCCCGGATCCGGGCCATCGCCTCCGGCAGTGTGCCGCCGATCTGGACCATGACCATGCCCTGGGCCTGGAACAACTCCGTCGTCGCGCCCAGCGGCTCGTCCCCGTCCGGCCCGTCGGCCAGCAGGACCGTGACCGCCCGGTCGGCCAGGATCAGCGCCCGCTTCAGCTCGGCACCGGTGAGCGAGCCGGTCCGGGCGCGGAAGAGGTCGAGGACGCCGAGCTGGGCGGCGCCGATCTGGAGCGGGAACGCGAAGACGGCGCACATGCCGGCCTCCAGCACCGCCGAGGCGTAGGCCGGCCACCGCTGGAGTCCCTCGCCCGCCAGATCCGCCACCAGCACCGGACTGCGGTCGGCGGAAGCGTCGACGCACGGGCCCTGGCCGAGGACGAACTGCAGCTCCTCGAGGTGTTCACTCACCGGGTCCGCCGCGGTCAGCATGCTGAACTGCTGGTCCCGGGCGACCACGGACAGCCCCGCACCCGAGGCGGGCAGCGTCTGCACCGCCAGACGGCAGAGGCGGTGCAACCGGTCGACGCGATCACCGGGTTCGAGGTCCATCTCAGTCCTCAGAGCACGGTCCGGCCGCGTACGACGGCAGCGGCGAGGTCCGGCCGGCGATCAGCCCCTTCGCCTGCTCGATCTCGATCCGGCTCTGCAGCGCGTTCTGCAGCTGCCGGGCCACCACCTGCCCGTGCCGGACCGCACGTTCCTGCAACAGCCCGATCGAGGCGACGTCCGCGAACGCCTGCGCGATGTCCGCCGTCTCGGCCGGCAGCTCACCCGGCCGCGGACGGAACAGGCTCAGGGCTCCGAGCGCTTCGGTCCGCAGGCGCATCGGGAAGACGTGCACCGCGGCGAACCCGGCGCGGCGGGCCTCGTCGGCGAACCCAGGCCAGCGGTCGCGGTCGGCGCCGGTCAGGTCCGGCGCCGACACCGGCGTGCGCAGCCGGTGGCAGTCGAAGCCGGGCCCGCGACCGAAGCGCACCTGCGCGGCCAGGATCAGCTGAGCCCCGAGCGAGGTCGCGGCGACGACCTGCGGCTCGCCCCGATGATCGGCCAGCAGCACGCCGGCCGCGGTGATCGGCAGCAGCGTGACGCAGCGGTCGACGAGCACCTGCAGGAAGTCGCTGACCTCGAACGTCTCGTGCAGCGTGTCCGCCAGCTCGACGAAGACGGTGGACAGGTTCGGTGCTGCGGACATGACGGGCCACCAAGGGTCGGACCGGGGCCGCCACCGCGACCGGCGGCGTAGGCCTCACCGTACGCCGGGTGGGTGGTTCCGCGGTATTCGTTCCTGCTCCCGTCGCCGGCGGCGGCACGTGACGAAGCCGTCAGCCGGCACCCGACGGGCGGCGCGTAGGCTGGCAGCGCCCGCCCTCGACGACGACCTCCACCCCCGGGTGGCTTCAGCACGGCTCGTCAGCGGGCTTCCACGACCGGCACCAGCGGCGTCGACGACGCCCGGCCGGCGTGCGCCGCGCAGCTCGGCACCAAACTTTTGCGATTCACGCCCCGGACCCGGCGCTGCGTCGGCGCTGCCGGGCGCGTCCCGGCGCATTCCCCCGAACCGGAAGGCAGGCCCTGTGGCCACCAGATACGGCTTCCTCAGCACGCACCCGCCGACCCGCTGCGGCCTGGCCACCTTCAATGCGGCCCTGGCCGCCGCCCTCACCGCCGGTCCCGCCTCCGGCGGCGTGGTCCGGGTGACCACCGGCGCCGGCGACGGACCGCCGGGCCCCGACGTGGCGCACACCTGGCCGGGACACGACGCCGACGGCTGGCGGGCCGCCGCGGACGCCCTCAACGGCTACGACATCGCGATCATCCAGCACGAGTACGGCATCTACCCCGGCGCCGACGGCGCGGACGTGCTGCGGCTGATGCGCCGGCTGCGGGTGCCCAGCATCGTCGTCCTGCACACCGTGCTGAGCCGCCCCACACCCCGGCAGAAGTCGGTGCTGGAGCAGGTCGTGGGGGCCGCGGGCGCGGTCGTCACCATGACCGGCACCGCGCACGACCGGCTGATCGTCGGCTACGACGTGGACCCGGCCAAGGTGTCGGCCATCCCGCACGGCGCGGCCGATCACACCGGTACGCCGGTGGTCCGCGGGCCCCGGCCGCACCTGCTCACCTGGGGTCTGCTCGGCCCCGGCAAGGGCATCGAGTGGGCCATCCAGGCGCTGCCGCACCTGCGCCGCCTCGATCCCGTCTACACCGTCGCCGGGCGGACCCATCCCAAGGTGCTCGAGCGGCACGGCGAGGCGTACCGGGCGAGCCTGCATCAGCTCGGTGCCGAGCTCGGGGTGGCGCAGTCCGTCGACTACCGGTCGCAGTATCTCGACGACGCGGCGCTGGGCGCGCTGATCCGGTCCGCGGACGTGGTGGTGCTGCCGTACGACTCCACCGAGCAGGTGACCTCCGGGGTGCTGGTCGAGGCGGTCGCCGCCGGTGTGCCGGTGGTCGCCACCGCCTTCCCGCACGCGGTGGAGCTGCTCACCGACGGGCCGGGGCTGCTCGTACCGCACCGCAATCCCCGGGCGCTGGCCACCGCGATCCGCAAGGTGCTCACCCAGCCGGCCGTGGTCCGCACCACCGGCGACGCCGCCACTCTGCGCTGGCCGGCGGTGGCCGCCCGCTACGAGGCGCTGGCCGCGGGACTGATGACGGTTGCGGCACAGCCGGCCACGGCACCGGCGTGACCGCGGTCATCGGTGTCCCGGCCCGGCGCCGGCAGGCTCCGGCCCCCAGCTTCGTCCACCTGGCGCGGCTGAGCGACGACACCGGCCTGCTGGAGCACGCCCGGCACGCCATGCCCCGGCGGGAGCACGGCTACTGCACCGATGACGTCGCCCGCGGGCTGGTCGTGGTCAGCCGGGAGCCGGAACCGGCACCGGCGGTGCTGCGGCTGGCCGAGGTGTACCTGACCTTCCTGACCCACGCGCAGGACGACAGCGGCGCGTTCCACAACCGGCTCTCGTACGACCGGCGCTGGACTGACGACGCCGGCCTGGGTGACTGGTGGGGCCGTGCCCTGTGGGGGCTGGGCACCGCGGCCGCCCGCAGCACGGCACCGTGGATCCAGCAGGAGGCGCTGCACGCCTTCGACCTGGGTGCCGCGCGCCGCTCGCCGGCGCCGCACGCCATGGCCTTCGCCGGGCTGGGGGCCGCCGAGGTGCTGCGCCGGCATCCGAAGCACCCCGGCGCGGCGGCATTGCTCGCCGACGCCGCCGCGGCCGTCGGGTGGCCCGACTCCGACCCGCTGTGGTCGTGGCCCCGGCGGCACCTGACCTACGCCAGCGCCGCGCTGGCCGAGGTCGTGATCCTCGCCGGTGCGGAACAGCAGGACAAGGCGCTGCGGGCCGCCGGGCTGCGGATGCTGAGCTGGCTGCGCGGTCTGCAACTCGTCGACGGCCGGCTGTCGGTGCTGCCGGCGGCCGGCTGGCACCACGGCACCGCCCGGCAGCAGTACGACCAGCAGCCGATCGAGGTGGCGGCGCTGGCCGACGCGTGTGCGACCGCGGCCGCGGCCACCGGGGATCCCGGCTGGCACGACGGGGTACGGCAGTCGATCGGCTGGTTCCTCGGCGACAACGACACCGGGGCGGTCATGTGGGACCGGGCCACCGGCGGCGGCTACGACGGGCTGACCCCGTCCGGGCCCAACCTCAACCAGGGCGCGGAGTCGACGCTCGCGCTCATCGCCACCCTGCAGCACGGGCGCGGGGTGGCCGGCTTCAGCGCCGCCCGCCGATGATCATCAGAGCCTTCAGGAGGCGGCGATCCGGCTCTCCGGCACGTCCCAGTCCTCCTCGAGCACCCCGGGCCAGGGCACGACCCGTACCGCGATCGAGCCCCCGCCCGCGCAGCTCGCGGTCAGCAGGCCGGTGGACTGGCCGGAGAAGTACCCCACGCTGACCGTGCGACCGGCCACCTCGACGTCGTGCGGGCGGCGGCTCCAGCCGGCCGCGCTGAGCCGGAGCCGGACGATCGGGCCGTACCGCTCGTCCAGCGCCTCGACCAGGCCGGGCAGTTCAGCGGCCGGGTCGGTGCCCCGGGGCCACCAGCAGCCCTGCACCACCGGGCGGGGACCTGCGGTCGGTTCGAGCCACAGCCGGGGCGCGGTGGTGGGAGTGCGGGTGTCGGTCGAGCGTGCCATCGGACTTCCTGTCATCGATGAGCGTCGTCGGGCACGGGTCCAGACCAGGAACGAGAGTTACGGCAGGGACGAGGTCCACCGAGGCCGGTGAAGGGGGAAACACTGTGAACAGTACGCCTGCGCCGCCAGGAGGAGTCCCCATGATCGCCCCGGTGGTGTTCCTGACCGAGTACCGCGACCGGCCGTCCCGGCTGTTGACGCTGCTCCGGCGGGTCAGTGCCGGCGACCAGATCGCCTTCGGCCGGCTCTACCTGGCCCTCGAACCGGACGTCACGATCGTGGTCAGAGAGCAGGTGGGGGACCATCGGGAGGCCGGCGAGATCGCGGCGGCCACCTTCCTGGAGGCGTGGCAGTCCGCGGACCTGCACACCGCGCCGGGCACCGACGTGGCCGGCTGGATCACCGGCATCGCGGCGCGCCGGGCCGGGGAACAGCACGACCCGCGGACCCGGTCGCACCCGTCGCGCCACGACTACTCCCCCGGCGTGGAGCTGGCGGCGCTGCTGGAGCACGCGCCCGCGCGGCGCAGCCCGTTCCGCCGCGGCTGAGAGGCCGGCCCGGGAAGGCCGGCCCGGGAAGGCGACCCGGGAAGCCGACCGGCTACGCGGCGAGGGTCCGTTCCGCGACGATGGCCGCGATGCACTCGTAGGCGTCGGGGTGGCCCGATCGGCCCGGGTCCACGCAGGCCAGCGAGGCCGCGCGCTGCTCGTCGAAGGCCGGCATCGGCACGCCGGCCGGGTCGCCGGACGCCGCGAAGGGGAACGGCCGGCTGCCGGCGGGCGCGGAATCGTCCCGCGGCCTGCCGTGGGATCGCGCGGAGGCGCCCGGGCCGCGTCCGGCACCGCCCGGCAGCAGCGTCGCCGCTTCCTCGTTGATGCCGCCGTCGCCGGTCACCAGGGACAGCTGGGTCTCCTCGCTGTCCGGCTGCAACGGCCAGCACCGGCTGCGGACGATCAGTCTGCCCGCGCTGCGCTCACGGTGGGGCAGTTCCGTGCCGTCGTATGTATCGATGGTCTTCATCACGGCCTCCCTGTGGGACAGCGGCCGAGGTCTGGAGCCGCCTTCCACGGTACGCCGGATCCGGCCGGGCGAACCCGCCAAGATGTGCCGAAATCGTCAGGGTGCCGCCCGGACCGCGCCGCCGTCGAGCCAGCCGTGGGCGTCTCCGAGGTCCCAGTCGGCGAGGATCTCGCGGGTGTGTGCGCCGGGCAGCGCCGGGGTGCCGACCGGGCCGGGCGGTGTCGCGGAGAAGCGGGGCGCCGCCGCGGGCTGGACCACGCCGCCGGGGTGTTCGAAGGTGCCGCGGCTCGCCAGGTGCGGATGCGCGGCCGCCTCGGTCAGTGACAGCACCGGTGCCACGCACGCCTCGGTGCCCTCGAAGATCCGCGCCCATTCCTGCTGGGTGCGGGTGGCGAAGGCGGCGGCGATCCGGTTGCGCAGCTCCGGCCAGCGGGCGCGGTCGTACTGCGCCGGCAGGTCGTCACCGGGGGCCAGCAGGCGGATGAACTCGGCGTAGAACTGCGGTTCCAGCGCGCCGACGGCCAGGTGGCGACCGTCCGCGGCCGGGTAGACGTCGTAGAAGGGCGCTCCGGTGTCGATCAGGTTCACGCCGCGCTCGTCGCGCCACTGGCCGGCCGCGCTGAGGCCGTACAGCAGGGTCGTGAGATGGGCCGCGCCGTCGGAGATCGCCGCATCCACCACCTGGCCGTGGCCGGTGCGCGCGGCCTCGCGCAGCGCGGCCAGCAGGCCGACGACCAGATAGAGCGAGCCTCCGGCGAAGTCGCCCAGCAGGTTGACCGGCACCTGCGGCGGGCCGCCGGCCCGGCCGATCGCGTGCAGCGCGCCGGTGACCGCCAGGTAGGTGATGTCGTGCCCGGCGGTCGCGGCGAGCGGCCCGTCCTGGCCCCAGCCGGTCATCCGCGCGTAGACCAGCCGCGGGTTGCGGGCCAGGGCCGCGTCCGGCCCGACCCCGAGCCGTTCGGCGACGCCGGGCCGGTAGCCCTCGACGACCGCGTCGGCGCGCTCGGCCAGGGCGAGCACCAGCTCCCGGCCGCGGTCCTGCTTGAGGTCCGCCGCGATCGAGCGTTTGCCCCGGGTCAGCAGGTCGAAGCGCGGGTCCACGGACAGCGGCGAGCCGGGCCCGACGCGGTCCACCCGCACGACGTCGGCGCCGAGATCGGCCAGCAGCATCGCGGCGAACGGGCCCGGCCCGATGCCGGCCAGCTCGACCACCTTGAGACCGTGCAGCGGTCCCCGATCATCCGGCATGCGTACCTCCCACCACTGGACACCCCTACGATGAACCTCGTCGATCCCCCTCGACCGGGAGGCAGGCGATCATGTATCCACCGCAGCCATGGGATCTGCGCGGTCAGCTTCATCTTTCGGTCTTCGCGGTGCCGCGGTCGGCGCTCACGCCACTTCCGGCACCGCTCGCGGCTGTCGTGCGGCCGATCCCGTTCGGCCGCCGCGCGCTCGTCGGCGCGGCCTGGGTGCGGTACGAGCCCGGCGGGGTGCTGCACTACCGGGAGCTGCTGTCGGCCGTGCTGGTCCAGGAACGGTGGCGGCCCCGGGTCAGCATCACCGAGATCTGGGTGGACAGTGTCGAGTCCCGCGACGGCGGCCGGGCGCTGTGGGGCATCCCCAAGGACCTGGCCGATCTCGAGCTGCGCGAATCGCCGGGCGGCGACCTGGTCGCCGCGGCCGGGACCGGGCCGGAGCCGGGCGACCCGCGGGCCCCGATCGGCTCGGCCTCCGTGCGGCACGGCCTGCGGCTGCCCGCCCGCTGGCCGACGCCGCTGTCGGTGGTCCAGGCTCTGGGCGACAAGGTCCTGCGCACTCCGGTACGGGGTAGCGCCGGGTTGCGCCTCGGCACTGCCACCTGGCGGATGGAGGCGGGCGGGCCCCTGGGCCACCTCGCCGGACGGCGGCCGCTGCTGACCCTGACGCTCACCGACTTCCGGCTGCGCTTCGGCACCGCGGCTCCGGCCCCGGCCGCCACCTGGCCCTGACCGCATCAGGACTGCCCGGCCCAGCTGGCTGCGCGGAAGTCGCCGAGCCGCAGGCGGGCCGTGCGGCGCCGGTACTCCCCCGCCATGCCGGGCCAGTTGGTGACGACCCGGCCGCTGGGCGTGCGGTACCAGCTGCCGCACGCGGTCCAGACGCTGCCGGCCAGGCGGGACTGGAGCTCGGCGTCGTAGGCGGCGGCCACGTCCGGGCGTACGTCCAGGGGCTGCGCACCGGCGGCGAGGGCCCGTACGGCCTGCACGATGTAGCGGGCCTGGGCCTCGTGGAAGTACACCACCGAGGTGTTGCCGGTGTTCGTGTTCGGCCCGTAGACCAGGAACATGTTGGGGAAGTCCGGTACGGCCATCCCCAGGTACGCGTGCGCGCCGTCCCGCCACACCTCGTCGAGCCGCGCCCCACCGCGGCCGGTGACCCGCATGGGGGTGAGGAACTCGGTGGCCGCGAAGCCGGTGCCGTACACCAGCACGTCGCAGGGGTGCTCGGCCCCGTCGGTGGTACGGATCCCGGCCGGGGTCACTGATTCGATCGGCGTGGTCACCAGGTCGACGTCCGGGCGGGCCAGGGTGGGCAGCCAGGCGCTGGTGAACAGCACGCGCTTGCAGCCCATCGGCTCGTCCGGCGTGACCTGCGCGCGCAACCGCGGATCACGGACCTGCCACCAGCGCTGGGCTCGCGACGCGGTCCGCAGAAACGCTCCGGCGGCCCGGTTGCCGAGCACGGCCGCACCGGTGGACACCGCAATCGCCCAGGTGCCGGCGCGCGGCGGTCGCATCAGCGCGGGCACCCGCCGGTACAGGGCCCGGCGCAGCGCGCTGTAGCGGCGGTCCGGCTTGGGCAGCGTCCACGGTGCACTGCGCTGAAAGACAATGACCCGGGCGGCCGTACCGGTGATCGCGGGAACGAGCTGGATGGCGCTGGCGCCGGTCCCGACGACCGCTACTCGCCGGCCGGCGATCCGCAGCGCGGGATCCCAGCGGGCGGTGTGCAACGCCGGGCCGCGGAACTGCCCGGCGCCGGGCAGCAAGGGAATGACGGGCCGGGACAACTGCCCGACCGCCGGTACGAGCACATCGGCGACGACCTCGGTGCCGTCCGCGATCGCCAGCCGCCAGCAGGACTGCTCCTCGTCCCACCCGGCGCCGGTGACCTCGGCGCCCAGCCGCAGATGCGGGGTCAGTCCCAGGTCGGTGACGCAGCGGTGCAGGTAGGCCAGGATCTCCGAGTGCGGCGGGAAACGCCGCGACCAGTCCGGATTCGGGGCGAAGGAGAACGAGTAGAGCGGGGCCGGGACATCACAGGCGCAGCCCGGGTACGCGTTGTCCCGCCACACCCCGCCCAGCCGATCGGCCTTCTCCAGCAGCACGAAGTCGTGGAAACCGGCCCGGCGCAACGCCGCGGCGACGGCCACCCCACCGAAGCCGGCGCCGATGATCGCGATCCGGGGCGGCACTCACTGCTCCGCGTACAGGGCGTCGATGCGGTCGGCGTAGGCCCGCAGGACCGGGCGGCGCCGTACCTTCATGGTCGGGGTGACCAGGTCGCCACCCGGCGGCCAGGCCCCGGTCAGGATCTCGAAGGCCCGGACCTGCTCGGCCCGCGACAACGCCGCGTTGACCGTCCGCGGGGCGACGGCGTCCGGCATGCGTCGCACGGTGGCCTGAAAGGCGGCACACATGGTGGTGGGAACGGGCGTGGAGGTGGCGGTGCCACCCGGGGTGGCCGTCATGGTGCCGAACGGTAGCAAGCTGTTGACAGGTTGCCAATAGGCTCAGCGGCCGGGCGTGACGACGGTCGGAATGACCTGCTCCACGATGGCCAGCAACGTCGTCGCGAGCAGCAGATGCACCTGCGCACGGGTCAAGGCGTCCCGGTTGAGCCACTCCTTGGCGGTGGCGGTGGCCATGCCGACATACGCCCGGATCATGCCGCGCAGCTCCTCCCGGTGCCCGGCGACCTCGGCCAGACCAACCGCGATCAGCACGTACTCAGCGGCGGTGTCCTCGGCCTCGGCCAGCACCCGCTCCACATCGACGTCCCGGCCGGTCCCGGCCGCGGTCGCGGCGGCGAGCCAGGAGGTGCTGTGCCGCGAAACGACGTCGAGGAACCAGGACACGCTGGCGTCGACCCGGGTGCGAAGATCGCCGGCGGGCAGGCTCTGCACCGCGACCTCGGGAATGGTCAGCATGACCCGGATGACCTCGAGATACAGATCCTTCTTGGTGCCGAAATAATGGTTGATCAGCCCCCGCGCGACCCCGGCGGCGCGGGCGATGTCGGTGGTGGAAACCTCGGCGTAGGGACGCTCACCGAAAAGCCGGACCGCGCAGGCGAGAATCTGCCCGCGGCGGACGTCCGGCTCCAGGCGTCTTCGGGTCTGCGCTGCGTCGACACTCACCGGGCGACCTTATCCGCCGGGTGCACGCGTTGCCGCAGGCACAGCGCCGGCGACGCTTGCGCCATGGGCTACGACGACCGGCTGCGGTGGCGCGATGCCAGTAGGCGGCCCGAGGGCTGGTCCGGCGCAAGATGCGGTCCGCTGCCGGCGCGCCCGGCCAGAACTGCAGCAGGTACGCGTCCGGTGCTTCCTCGCTGCGGCCGGCTTCGTCGATGCCGCGGACGCTGTACCGGACGCGGTAGTCGACCGGCGGCAGGCGGAGCCGGTGCACCTTCTTACGGGTGGGACGGAACGATACTTCGACCCCAGCTCAGCGGTAGCGGAGCGGGCGGACCCGCCTCGACATCAGCCGCATGATCATGGCACTGCGGCCACGGCGCTGAGCGCGGCCCGGCTGGTCAGCGCCGGGTCGTCGCGCTGGGGGCGCTGCCCAGCGCCAACGGTGGAACGATCGCCACGACCCGCCACCGCGAAGCCCGGTGCCGCCACGCCCGGCCACGCGCCGCCACGCCCGACCACGCCCGGCCACGCGGCGCCACGCCCGACCACGCCCGGCCACGCGGCGCCACGCCCGACCACGCCCGGCCACGCGGCGCCACGCCCGGCCACGCACGCCACGCGGTGCCACGCCCGGCCACGCACGCCACGCGGCGCCACGCCCGGCCACGCACGCCACGCGGCGCCACGCCCGGCCACGCACGCCACGCGGCGCCACGCCCGGCCACGCGGCGCCACGCCCGGCGGCACCTCCTGCTCGCAACGGCACTCAGACCAAGCGCAGCGCCGCCGGAGCGGAAGCCGGAACAGCCGGATGTCGCGGCGCGACCGGAGCCACCCGCGCATAAGGCGCACCCGGCGCCGGTCGCGGATCCGGCTCTCCCGCATTGGGCCACAACGCCACCGCCCGTTCAGCCAGCGCGGTGATGGTCAGCGAAGGATTGACCCCCGGATTCGCCGCGACCACCGAGCCGTCGATCACGTGCAGGCCCGGGTGTCTTCGCCTGGTCGTAGTACGGCGCCCGCGAAGAGCTGCCCGCCGCCCGGCACGTCCTGTTGCCGGGCTGCGGACACCTGCCGTTCGCCGACGACCCGGCCCGCTGCGCCGAGCTGTTGACAGTCCGCCAATAACTGGCCAAGGTGGAGCCATGGGAGCCTCACCGTGGCGCGAGCCGGAGCACGCCGAGCTCGCCGAACTGGTCCGGGCCTTCTTCGCCAAGGACGTCCTGCCGCACGCCGACCGGGTGCTCGCCCAGGGTCATCCCGACCGCGAGCACTACCGCAAGGCCGGTGAGCTGGGCCTGCTCGGCCTCTCCGTGCCGGAGGAGTACGGCGGCGGAGGCGGCAACTTCACTCACGAGGCGGTGCTGCTCGACGAACAGATGCGCTCGGGCGACAGCAGTCTCGGGCTGGCCGTCCACAGCGGCATCGTCACCGGCTACCTGGTCGCCTACGGCACCGAGGAGCAGAAGCAGCGCTGGCTGCCCGGCCTCTGCGCCGGCACCCTGATCGGCGCGATCGCCATGACCGAACCGGACGGCGGCTCGGACCTGCAAGCCATGCGCACCCGAGCCATCCGCGACGGCGACGACTACGTGATCACCGGCGCGAAGACGTTCATCAGCAACGGCGGCCTGGCCGACATCGTCATCCTGGCCGCCAAGACCGACCCGACGCAGCGCGCCTCCGGCGTCTCCCTCCTGATCTGCGAAGTCAGCGACACGGCTGACGCCGGCAGGACCAGCGAGGCGAGCGCGGGCGGCGCGGCCGGCAAGACCAGCCAGGCCGGGGCGATCAGCAAGATCGGCGCGAGCAGCGACGCCAGCACGGCCAGCGACGCCAGCACCGCCAGTGACCTTCGAGAAGCTGGCGACGCCAGCGAGGGCGGCGAGGGCGGCGACCTTCGGGACGCTGGCGACGCCGACGAGCGCGACGACCTTCGCGACGCCGGCGACGCCGACGACGCCGACGAGCGCGACGACCTTCGCGACGCCGGCGAGGGCGGCGACGCCGGCGAGGGCGGCCGCGTCCGCGTCCGCGAAGGCAGCCCAACCGCCAAAGGCAGCGCGACCGACGGCAGCGAAAGCCGGACCGACACCAGCACCCGCGCAGGCGACGAGGCACGCCGAGAGCCGGCCGGCTTTCGGCGGGGCCGGCTGCTTTCCAAGATCGGCCTCAAGGGCAACGACACCGCCGAGCTCTTCTTCGACGACTTCCGCGTCCCGGCCGCCCATCTGCTCGGCGGCACCGAAGGCCTCGGTTTCGCCCAACTCATGGGCCAGCTCCCCCAGGAGCGCCTGGTCATCGGCATCGGCGCGGTCGCCGCCATGGAACGCGCGATCGACCTCACCGTCGCCTACGTCAAGGAGCGCACCGCTTTCGGCAAGCCGCTCATCGGGCATCAGAACACCCGTATGGTCCTCGCCGAGTGCGCCACCCGTACCCGGGTCAGCCGGGTTTTCCTCGACGACTGCATCGCCCAGCATGTCCGCGGTGAGCTTGATGTCGCCACCGCTGCCATGGCCAAGTACTGGCTCACCGAGGGGCAGTGTGAGGTTGTGGACCGGTGCCTGCAGCTGTTCGGTGGCTACGGCTACACGACCGAATATCCGATCGCCCAGATGTACGCCGATGCCCGCGCCCAGAAGATCTACGGCGGTACCAACGAGATCATGAAGGAGCTGATCGCTCGTGCGCTCTGACGGTCAGGCGTACGTCTTCGACGCGGTGCGGACGCCACGGGGGCGGGGACGGGCCACCGGTTCGCTGCACGGCGTCAAGCCGATCTCGTTGACGGTCGGGCTCATCGACGCGTTGCGGGCACGGCTGCCCGGCCTCGACACCGACCGGCTCGACGACCTCGTCATGGGCATCGTCACGCCGGTCGGTGAGCAGGGCGGTGACCTGCCCCGGGCGGCGGCGCTGCTGGCGGGCCTGCCCGACCACGTCGGCGGGGTCCAGCTCAACCGCTTCTGCGCCTCGGGGCTGGAGGCGGTCAACATCGCCGCGGCGAAGGTGCGGTCGGGGTGGGACCAGCTGCTCCTGGCCGGTGGCGTCGAGTCGATGTCGCGGGTGCCGATGGGCTCCGACGGCGGCGCCTGGGCGATGGACCCGGAGACCGCGCTGGCCACCTCGTTCGTGCCGCAGGGCATCAGCGCCGACCTCATCGCCACCCTGGAGGGCTTCAGCCGGGACGACGTGGACGCGTACGCGCTGCGGTCGCAGGAGCGGGCGGCCAAGGCGTGGGCCGGTGGGCACTTCGCCCGTTCGGTCGTGCCGGTGCGGGACCGTACCGGTGGGGTGGTCCTCGCCGTGGACGAGCATCTGCGGCCCGACACGACCCGGGAAGGTCTCGCCGAGCTCAGCCCGTCCTTCGCCGGTATCGGCGCGGCGGGCGGCTTCGACGCGGTGGCGTTGCAGAAGTTCCACTGGCTGGAGGAGATCGAGCATGTGCACCACGCCGGGAACTCCTCCGGGATCGTGGACGGTGCGGCGCTGGTGCTGATCGGCTCCGACGCGGTCGGGCGGGAGCTCGGGCTGACGCCGCGCGGGCGGATCGTCGCCGCGGCGGTCAGCGGGGCCGATCCGACGCTGATGCTCACCGGGCCGATCCCGGCCACCCGCAAGGCGCTGGCGACCGCCGGGCTCGGCGTCGAGGACATCGATCTCTTCGAGATCAACGAGGCCTTCGCGGCGGTGGTGCTCAAGTACACCCGCGATCTGGGGCTCGATCCCGAGCGGGTGAACGTGAACGGCGGCGCGATCGCACTGGGGCATCCGCTCGGGGCCACCGGCGCCATGCTGCTCGGCACCGTGCTGGACGAGCTGGAACGCCGGGACCGGCACCGCGCCCTGGTCACCCTGTGCATCGGCGGCGGCATGGGCGTCGCCACGATCATCGAGAGGTGCTCATGACCGGCACCGTCCGCTACGACCGTGATCCCGGCGGCATCGTCACGCTGACGCTGGACGACCCGGGCCAGTCGGCCAACACCATGAACCGGGCCTACGCCGCCTCGATGACCGCGGCCGTGGACCGGCTCGAGGCCGAGCGGGACGAGATCACCGGCGTCATCGTCACCAGCGCCAAGCGGACGTTCTTCGCCGGCGGTGACCTGCCCGAGATGATCAAGGCGACCCCGGCGGACGCGCCGGCGCTGACCGCGCTGCTCACCACGATCAAGGCGGACCTGCGCCGGCTGGAGACACTCGGCCGCCCGGTGGTCGCGGCGATCAACGGCTCCGCGCTGGGCGGCGGGCTGGAGATCGCGCTGGCCTGCCACCGCCGGATCGCGCTGGACGCGCCCGGCTCCCGGATCGGCTTCCCGGAGGTGACCCTCGGCCTGCTGCCGGGCGCGGGCGGCGTGACCCGGACCGTACGGATGCTGGGCCTGGCCGACGCCCTGACGAAAATCCTGCTGACCGGGCGGCAGTTGCGACCCGCCGCCGCGCGCGCCGCCGGCCTCGTGGACGAGGTCGTGGACACCGCCGAGGAGATGCTGGCCGGGGCGCGGGCCTGGATCGCCGCGCACCCCGATGCGGCGCAGCCCTGGGACCGGCCCGGGTACCGGATCCCCGGTGGTGGCCGTGAGCCGGCCGCACAGCTTCCGGCGTACCCGGCGAATCTCCGCAAGCAGCTGAAGGGCCGCCGGCCGGCACCCGAGGCGATCCTGGCCGCCGCGGTCGAGGGCACCCAGGTCGACCTGGACACCGCGCTGACGGTGGAGACCCGCTACCTGGTCTCGTTGCTGACCGGGCAGATCGCCAAGAACATGATCGGGGCGTTCTTCTTCGACCTGAAGGCGGTCAACGACGGCGCGAGCCGGCCCGCGGTCGAGGTCGCCCCGGTGACCCGGGTGGCGGTGCTGGGTGCGGGCATGATGGGCGCCGGGATCGCGTACGCGTGCGCCCGCGCCGGCCTGCCCGTCGTCCTCAAGGACGTCACCGAGGACGCCGCCCAGCGGGGTCGCGCGCACGCCGAGAAGCTGCTGGCCCGCGAGGTCGCCAAGGGCCGGCTGGACGCGGACCGGGCCGCCGCCGTGCTGGCCCGGATCACCGCCACGGGCGACGTGGCCGCGCTGGCCGGTTGTGACGCCGTCATCGAGGCCGTCTTCGAGGACCCCGCTCTCAAGCACGCGGTCTTCGCCGAGGTCGAGCCGGTGCTGGCGCCGGACGCGCTGCTCGCCTCGAACACCTCCACGCTGCCGATCACCGGCCTGGCCGAAGGGGTGAGCCGCCCGGCGGACTTCATCGGCATGCACTTCTTCTCGCCGGTGGACCGGATGCCGTTGCTGGAGATCGTGGTCGGCCGGCAGACCGGCGACGCGGCCCTGGCCCGGGCCTTCGACCTGGGCCGGCGCATCGGCAAGACCCCGATCGTGGTCAACGACGGCCGGGGCTTCTTCACCAGCCGGGTCATCGGGCGCTTCCTGGACGAGGCGATCAGCATGCTGGCCGAGGGCGTTCCCGCGCCGTCGATCGAGCAGGCGGCGCTGCAGGCGGGCTATCCGACCGGGCCGCTGGCGCTGGCCGACGAGGTGTCGCTGACCCTGATCCGGCGCATCCGGCGCCAGTTCGAGGCGGCCGCGGACGGCACCTTGCCGGTGCTGCCGGCGCACGCCGTCGTCGACCGGATGCTGGACGAGCACGACCGTCCCGGACGGGCCGCCGGCCGCGGCTTCTACGACTACGACAACGGCAGCCGGGGGAAGCTGTGGCGCGGCATCGCCCGCCTGGGCACCGCCGAGGGCCGGGCCGTCCCGCTGATCGACCTGCAGGAACGGATGATGTTCGCCGAGGCGCTGGACGCGTTGCGCTGCCGGGACGAGGGCGTGCTGCGCTCGGCGGTGGACGGTGACATCGGCTCGCTGCTCGGCATCGGCTTCCCGGCCTGGACCGGTGGGGTGCTGCGCTACGTCCAGCAGTACGCGGGCGGGCCGGCGGCTTTCGCCGCGCGCGCCAGGGAACTGGCGAAGACCTACGGCGATCGTTTCACCCCTCCCCCGGCGCTGACCGACCGCTGACCCCGGCCGGCCAGGTGGCGCGGACACAGATCAGCGACTCGGACCGGCTCGTCGTCGTGGTCCGGAACCCGTGGCTGTGCAGGACGCCGGCAACCGTCCGGTCGGCCGGGCGGCCCGGCGGCGCCTCGTAGCAGAGCAGCAGGGTGGCCTCGCTGTGCATGAGGCCCTTGAGGACCTCGAGCTCGGCCTCCGGCTCGCGGGCCCAGAACAGGTTGACGTTGACCGCGAAGACCTTGTCGAAGCGCTGCCCGAGCCCGCCGGCCGCCGCGAGCTCCAGGCAGGCGAACCGGGCCCGGCCGGCGGCCACGTGCTCGGCGTTGCGGGCCGAGGCGCGCTCGATCGCCGTCCGGGACCGGTCGATCGCGGTGATGCTGCCGCCGCCGAGCCGCTGACACACCAGCGCGACGGCCACGCCCGGACCGCAGCCGACCTCCAGGATCTGGTCGTCGGGGCGCACGTCCAGCAGCTCGACCGCCCACTCCAGCCGCTGCGGCAGCATTCGGGGCGGCATCAGGCCGGACGGACGTCGAGGCCCAGCGCCATCGCGACGACCATCGCCTGGTCCGCCGTGATGATCGCGTGGCGGATCTCGGTCGTCGCCGGATCCAGCGCGGACAGGTCGGTGCCGCGCAGGTCGGCGCGGGTGAAGTCGGCATTGCGCAGCGAGGCGCCGGACAGGTCGACGCCGCGGAAGGTCGCGCCCTGGCACCGGGCCCCGGTCAGGTCGGCCTCGCGCATCCGGACGCCGGTGAAGGTCGCCGTGCCCAGCGCCGCGCCGGGCAGCCCGACGAAGGACCAGTCGCCGTCCTCGACCGTCATGATGTCGTACGTGCAGCGGTCGAACATGCTGCCCACCAGCTTGCAGCGGGTGAACGTGGCGTCGAAGAACGAGCAGTTGGTGAAGGTGCAGTTGACGAACGCGACGTCGGTCTGGACCGAGCAGTTGAACCGCACGTCGCGGAAGGCGCACTCCTGGAACTCGACAGCCTGCAGCGTCGTCTCGCACAGGTCGAGGTCGACGAAGGCGACGCGCTCGTGTCTCTTCTCGTCGCCGGCCCCCTCGTCCCACTCCTCAGTGCGCACGACGCTGTGCGTCTCAGGTGCCGCGGTGCCGTTCCTACGCTCAGCCATGCCGGAGACCTTAGGACGCACCCCCGACAATTTGCGTCACCAGGTGAACTCGCGGCCCTCCGCGCTGCCGCCGGGAAACAGCGACCGGCCGGTGTACTCCCAGGACTCCACCACGACGTAACGGCGGCCGCGCGGCGCCTTCAGGTCGACCGGCCCGCAGGTGTGTTCCGGGGCGAAATCCGTGAACATCATCGCCTTGCAGGTGTACGGCCCCGCGGCAACCTCGCCCGTGGTCGCGTCCCGCACCGACAGGGAGATGTCGGCCTGGACACCCGGTCCCGCCGACATGTGACCGACCACCCGGATCGCCCCGCCGACCGCGTGGCACGGCTGGGCCAGCACCGGGTGGCCGATGTCCCAGTCCAGTTCGTCGCCGCACTGCCACGGCCCGAAGGTGGCCTCGGCCCGCGCCCCGCCGGGTCCCGCGGACGCCCCGACCGCCGCCGGGCCCGCGGACACACCGACCGGGGCAGCGGCCCGCCGGCCCCCCGATGCCGGAGATGAACCTCCTGCCGTACCGGTCGGCTGCGCACCACCGCCGCCCGGCACGCTGCCGCCGTACGCCGGGTTCTGTGAGGGCTGGACGCCCGGTGGCGCCGGCGGGGCCGCGAAGCTCGGCCCGGCACCCAGGCCCCTCTCCGACGCCGCGCCGGCGCTGCTGCGGGCCGCGGCGGTGTCGCTGTTCTTCCAGACGGTGTAGCCACCGACGCCCGACGCTGCCAGGGCCCCGGCGACCAGGGCGACGATCGCCGCCGAGCGGCCCCAGACCCAGCTGCGGGGCCGGTTCGGCGGGCGGCGGCGGGGGGTGGCGTCCCGGCGCGGTGGGGTCGCGCGTACGGCCGGACTCGGCAGCGGCGGCTCGGGGGCTTCCAGGGGCGCGGGCAGGGCGGGCTCGCGGGCGCTGATCCGGGCCAGGTCCCGCAGGATCGGGGCCAGTTCGTCACCGGCCGGGCGGCGGTCCGGGTCCTTGTCGAGGCAGGACTCGATCACCGCCCAGGCCGGGTCGGACACGCCGGGCGGGCGCGCCACCACGTCGTCCAGGTGGTGGCGGAGCACGGCGAGCGGCTCACCCGTGTACGGCGTGTGCCCGGTGAGCAGCTCGTAGAGGACCACGCCGACCGCGTACACGTCGGCGGCCGGGCCCGCGTCGGCGCCGCTGATCACCTCGGGGGCCATGTAGTGCGGCGTACCGATGATCGCGTGCGGGGTGGTGAGGCCGGCCGCGTCGACGACGCGGGCGATGCCGAAGTCGGTGAGCCGCGCGTCGGCGCGGCCGTCCACCGTCTGGAGCAGGATGTTGTCCGGCTTGACGTCGCGGTGCACGACCCCGAGGGTGTGCGCCTCGGCCAGCGCCGCCGCCACCTGGGCGAGCAGGCGGGCCGCCTCGGCGGGGGCCAGGGTGCCGGCGGAGCGGAGCCGCTCGCGCAGGCTGCCGCCGGCGACGAAGTCCATCACCAGGCCCAGCGACTCACCCGCGCTGAACAGGTCGCGCACGCCGACGATGTGCTCGTGGCGCACCATCATCAGGATCGTGCGCTCCTGCACGAAGCGGGTGACCAGCTTCGGCTGGCGCAGCAGGCCCTCGTGCAGCAGCTTGACCGCGACCTGTTCGCCGGAGGTGCGCTCGATGCCGCGCCAGACCGTGCCGGTCGCGCCCTGGCCGACGGGGCAGATCAGGATGTACGAGTTGCCGACGCACCGGCCACTGAGGTCGACGGTGGCGGGCTCGTCCAGGCCCGCTCCGTTCGCGGTGGAGTCTGGCTGCACGTGTCGTGGTGTCCTTCCCCGGGGCTGCTTCGCTGGCGACGACGATCGTGGTGGTCGATGCCCGGGGCGGCAATGGCACAGTGCCCGAACTGTCGTAGAGAGTCAGGTCATCGCACCTGCCGTCACCATTGCCCCGGATACTCGTTGGGCGGGAGCAACATTTCCGTACGAATGACTGCGCCGTTCCGGGGCAATCGGCCGCCATGACCATGACCGACATGAAGGCTGCCGTGGCGACCAGGGACGTCGCCGCCGAGAACGCACTACGGCAGCTCGGGACCCTCCTCAAGGACAGCGGCTACACCTTCACCACCGTCACGCCGGCCACCCATCAGCGGGTCAACGACCGCCCGGGGAACGCCCGGGCCCGGACCGCGCGGGACGTGTTCGGGTGGAGCCGCCCGTTCGGCCCCGGCGTGCTGCCGGCGGAGCTGGTCGAGCTGATGGACGCGGCCGGTGTGCTGGAACGCGACGGCGACACCTGGCGGAGCCTGGTCCGCTTCTCCTCGTACGACGGCGAGCTGTTCGTGCACTCGGCCTTCCCGACCGCCGCGGCCGACTCGGTCTTCCTCGGCCCGGACACCTACCGGATGGCCGACGCCGCGGCGGCCCACGTCGAGACCCGCGAGCGGCCGGTCCGCCGTGCGGTGGACATCGGCTGCGGCACCGGGGCCGGGGCGATCACCGTCGCCAAGCGCGCGCCGGAGGCCGAGGTGCTGGCGGTCGACATCAACGACGCGGCGTTGCGCTTTGCCCGGGTCAACACCGGACTGGCCGGGGCCCCGGGGGTACGGCCGTGCCGCAGTGACCTGCTCAACGACGTCGACGGCGACTTCGACCTGATCATCTCGAACCCGCCGTTCATGATCGATCCGGCCGGCCGGGCCTACCGCGACGGTGGCGGCGAGCACGGGCACGACCTGTCCCTGGCCATCATCGACGCGGCCGCCGAGCGGCTGGCGCCCGGCGGTTCCCTGGTGCTGTTCAGCGGGACCGGCATCGTGGACGGGCAGGACCCGTTCCGGGCGGCCGCCGCCGAGCGTCTGACCGGCACCGGCCTCGAGTGGTTCTATCGTGAGGTGGATCCGGACGTCTACGGCGAGGAGCTGGACGGGCCGGCGTACGCGCACGCGGAGCGCATCGCCGTCGTCGTCCTCACCGCTGTGCGCCCAGGCTGATCCACGAGAAGTGCCGACCCTCGGAACGGTGGTTCCTTGATGCCCATGACCCTGGGTGTGGAAGAAGAGTTCCTGCTGCTGGACCCGGTCACCGGGGAGAACTCCCCGGCGGCCGAGAAGGTGCTGGCCGGGCTCGGCGACGACGCCCGCGCGCAGAGCCGGCTGGAGGTGCGGCACAGCATGGTGGAGATGGTCACCGGCGTCTGCACCGAGCTGGCCGAGGTGCGCGAGCAGCTCGGCGGGCTGCGCCGGGCCGCCGCCGAATCGGCCGTCGCCACGGGCGCCGCGCTGGCCGCGATCGGGGCCACGCCGATCGCCGACCCGCAGCGCACGGTGACCGACAACCCGCGGTTCCAGGCAATCGGCCGGCACTACGGCCCGATCGCCCACGATCCCGCGGTGTGCGGCTGCCACGTGCACGTCGGGGTGCCGGACCGGGAGCTGGCCATCCAGGTCTGCAACCACCTGCGGGTGTGGCTGCCGGTGGTCCAGGCCCTGACGGTGAACTCACCGCTGTTCGAGGGCGCCGACACCGGGCATGCGAGCTGGCGCTCGATCCAGCTGGAACGGTGGCCCAGCCTGGGACCGTCGCCGCTGCTGGCGTCGGGTGAGGAGTACGACCGTACGGTCCGGACCATGGTCGCCTCGGGCGTGATGCTCGACGAGAGCATGGTGCTCTGGTACGCCCGCCCGTCCGCGGCCTGGCCCACGGTGGAGGTACGCGTCGGCGACATCTGCCTGACCGTCGACGACACGGTCCTGGTCGCCGGCCTGGTCCGGGCCCTGGTCGCCACCGCCGTCGAGCAGATCACGGCGGGGGTGCCGGCGCCCGACGTCGCGGACTACCTCCTCCGCGCCGCGCATTGGAACGCCGCCCACGCCGGCGTGGAGGGCACCCTGCTGGATCCGGTCCGCGGCACCGCCCGGCCGGCCTGGGAGCTGGTCGAGGACCTCGTCGGCGCGGTCACCCCGGCCCTGGAGAGCCACGGCGACCTGGCCGAGGTCCGCGCCGGGCTGCAGCGGTTGCGCCGCGAGGGCACCGGCGCCGAGCGGCAGCGCCGCATCCTGCACCGCACCGGCGACGTCCGGGCGGTCCTGACCGAGGTGTCCCGGCTGACAGTGGACGGCTGACGGCCCGTTTGCCCTTCGATGACGGGGGTAGCCGAGGCGCTCCAGCACTTCGAGGAGGAACCATGACCGATCAGCAGGAGCAGCACATCGAACGGGGCGCGGCCGAGGACAACGCCGGCGCCCCGCTCACCGAGACCGACGTGGAGCTCAGCGAACGCGCACCGAGCGAACCGGCCGACCGCGACGTCCCCGACGACAGCGACAGCGCCGGGCAGCCGGACGTGGCCTGATGGGAGCCGTGACCCGGTCGGTGTGGCAGGGCCTGGTCGCGGGCGCGGCGGGGGTCGCGGTGATGACGCTGACCGAGAAGGCCGAGCAGCGCCTCACCCACCGCCCGAACTCGTACGCGCCGGCGTTCGTGCTGCAACGGCTGGCCGGGCGGCGCGACGTCGAGCCGCGCCGCTCGGACGCTCTGAACTGGACCATGCACACCGGCCAGGCGATGCTCGTCGGCGTCCTGCGTGGCGCCATGGCCAACGCCGGGCTGCGCGGGCCGTGGGCCTCGGCCATGTTCACGGTGGTCCGGCTGACCAGCGACCAACTGCTGGAGAACGCGACCGGCGTCGGCGCGCCACCGTGGACGTGGCCCCGCCGCGAACTCGCCGTGGACCTGCTGCACAAGACCGTGTACGGGTACGCGACCGGCGCCGTCGCCGACCTGCTCGCCGCCCGCAGCGGACCGGGCCCGGGTCAGCGGCACGCGGCCGTGGCACCGGGCCGGCACTCGCACGTGGGGCCGGTACCGGCCGGGCCGCGCTGACCCGGAACCGACTGATACGACGGCAAGGAGCGGCCGGATGGCAGGGCCGTGGTTGCTGGGTACGCAGGACAGCGACGGGGCGGACGCCCGAGCGCTACTGATCGCTGTCCACCAGGACGACGAGGAGGAGGCGCCGGGGTACGGGTCGTGGACCGGACGGCACTGATCCTGGACATCTTCGCCGGGCACGCGCGCAGCCGGGAAGGCCGGCTGCAGGTGGAACTGGCCCAGATCGCGTACCAGTTGCCCCGCCTGCGCGGCGGTGGCCGGGAGATGTCCCGGGTCGGCGGTGGCCGCACCGCCGGTGGCGCCGGCATCGGCGTCCGCGGTCCCGGTGAGATGCGGCTGGAGCTGCAGCGACGTCGGCTGCGGCAGCGGGCCGCACGGTTGCGCGAGAGCGCCGGCGAGCTGGCTCTGCGCCGGGAGCGGACCCGGCGCCGGCGGGCCCGCAACCTGATCCCGGCGGTGGCGGTCACCGGCTACCCCAACGCCGGCAAGTCGGCGCTGGTGAACCGGCTCGCGGGCGCGGATCTGCAGACCCGCGACGAGCCGTTCGCCACCCTGGATCCCGCCGTACGCCGGGTCACGGTCGACGGCCGCACGTTCACCCTGACCGACACCGTCGGGTTCGTGCGGCACCTGCCGCACCAGCTCGTCGACGCCTTCCGCTCCACGCTGGAGGAGGTCAGCCACAGCGACCTGGCCCTGCACGTGGTGGACGCGTCGGCGCCGGACGCGCTCAACCAGATCACCACGGTGCACGGCGTGCTGCACGAGATCGGCGCGGGCGCGGTGCCGGAGCTGCTCGTGCTCAACAAGATCGACATTGCGCCGCCGGAGTGGGTGGACGCGTTGCAGCGGGCGTACCCGGAGGCTGTGGCCGTGTCCGCGCTGACCGGTGACCGGGTGGCCGCACTGCGGACGGCCGTCGCCGCCCGGCTGCGCGACCTCGGGCAACCGGGCCGCCTCGTCGGCCGCTACCGCGAATGATCCGGGGCGACCAGGGTATTCGGCCGCGTGCGCCGGGATCGATGCCGGACAGCGCCGGCGCCTCCATCGAGTCGCCGCCCCTCCGCCCCGATCTGAAGGAGCCTCGCCGTGACGGAATCCCCGGCGGCATCCGCTCTGGCCGCCGCTCGCGTCGTCTCCCCCGACGGTCCCGAGCGGCCGTTGCTGGAGGCGGTCTCGCGGGCCCTGCGGCAGCGCGGGTGCGAGGACCTGGACCGGGTGCCGGTGCTGGGCCGCCGCGGCGGGTTGCCGGCGGAGCTGCGCCGGCCCGCGCTGGCGTTCGAGGACTGCGCTGAGGCCGTACCGATGGAGCTGGTGGACCGGGTCGACGCCGGTGACGTGGCTTCGTGGATCACCGGGCACTACCCGGCGGGGCCGTACCCGGCTGTGGTCCTCGGGTCGGCGCACGGGGGCGCGGCGCATCTGGCCGCGGCCCTGGGCGCGCCCTGGTTGCCGGCCAGCTTCACCCTCACCGTGCCGTGGCCGGACGGTGATGTCGGCGACTGGACCGGGGCGATGGAGTGGGGTGCCAAGCTCGCCGACCTGATCCTGGCCGCCAATCCGGGGGTCACCGTGCGCCAGGTGCACGACCCGGTCGGGCGGGGTCCGCTGTGCGGCTCGACGGTGACCTTGCACGTGCGCTGGCAACGGCTGCCCACGGCGTACCGGGAGTTTCTGGGGTCGGATCTGGAGCCCGGGGGCACCGCACTCCTGTTGCGGGACACCCGGACCTGGCCGGTGCTGGAGCTGACCGACCGGCACAGTTTCCAGCTCGGCCGGCCGGCGGGCGGGATGCGGCACGAGGACCAGACGCTGGACAACCCGTCGTTCCGGCGGCTGATGGACAGTGTCGGCGGGGGCCGGTGGTCGACGCCGTATCTGGACACGCCGCCGCGCTACGCCGAGACCGCCGGTGAGCCGGAGTTCGACCGTGACCTGCGGCGGCTGTCGGCCGGCCTGGACCGGCCGGTGCACCGGGTGCTGTATCCCGGGCCGGAGGTGCTCAGCGCCTGCGTCGCCGATCTGTACCGGTCCTGGCTGCGGGCTGCGGGACGCGGCGGGGACGAATGCGTGGTGGAGACGGGACGGCTGATCGATCCGTGGCGGGTGCTGCGGTCGGGGCTGGTGCCGTACTGGTGCGAGTCGTCGGCCCGGACCGCCGTCGACGGCGCCGAATGGTGGCTGGCCGGCAGTGGCCCGTTCGCCGCGGTGACCATCCTGCCCGAGCCGCCGGGGACCGTCTGCGATGTCCACGCCGCTGCCGCGCAGTGGCGGGCCGTCGCCCACTTCGGGGAGCACCGCACGCACTTCAACCGCCAGGCGCTGGGCCGGTATCCGTTGCTGCCGTTGCCGACCAGCCACGCCTCGGGGGTGCTGCGGGCCCGGCACGAGCCCGCCGGGGTCCCGGGCCGGCTGCCGCTGGGCCTGGCCATGTCGGCCCTGCGCCACTCCGGATCGCGGCTCGGCCTGCTGGTCGTCTGACCGCGGTTGACCGGGCGACCTTTGTCCGACCCCGGGTTTGACGCGGTGACCGGCGGGAACGCCGGGGGCATGACCGATCACGTGACTGACCGCAGCGACACTGACGAGCCCGACGGAACGCCGGCCCACGCGGCCTCGATGCGCCCGCCCGGCGAGAACCTCCCCGGCGGGCCGGACGACGGCGTCGACTTCGGGGCGGACGACGACCCGGAGACGGACGCGAACGACGCCGAGGTGCGGCGCGCGGGCTACGACGTCGACGCGGTCTCGGGCGACACTGCGGCCGTCCGGCCGGAGTAGTTCAGCCGGACTCGACGACGCGGCGGTCGTCCGGCAGGTGCCGGGTGACGCCGGTGGTGTCGAACAGCTCCAGCAGCGGAACGGCGACCCGGCGGCTCGTGTCCAGAGCCCGCCGGGCCTCGCTGACGGTGAACGGGCCGGGCAGCCCGGCCAGCACCTGCGCCGCCCGCCGCGGCGCGTCGGCCCGCAGGATGACATTGTCGGCCAACTGCACGACCAGACCCGCGCGGACGGCCGCGCCGAGCTGCCGGGTGCCGAGCCCGAGCTCGCTCAACCGGTACGCGTCCGGCGCCACGAACGGCCGGTCGCCCAGCCCGTCGAAGGCCCGCTCCACCGCCGTGACCAGCTCGGCCGGCACGTCGGCGGCACCGGCGGAGACCCGTCCGCGCCGGGTGACCAGCGGCGGGCGCACGAGCGCCTCGACCAGGGCCCGGTCCGGCAGGCCGAGCCGGTGCCGCAGGGCCTCGACGGGGGCGCCGGGCTCCAGCGGATGCTCGGCGGCGTGCCGGGCCACCTCCCGCGCCAGCCGCTCGCCCAACGCGGCCCAGTGCTCCGGGTCGGCCAGCCAGTCGCCGGCGACCGGGTCCCCGGGGTCGCTGACGCCCATCCGGAGCAGGTCGGCACGGCGTACCAGAAGACGACGGTGCAGCTCACCGCCCAGATCGGGCTCCGACATGGTCGCCAGCTGGGCGGCCCGGGTCGCGGCCGCGCCGCGCCGGGACAGACCCGGGGGTACGACGTCGAGCACGGTCACTCCGCCCGCCACGTGGTGCCGGCCGGGATCGCGCAGCAGGGCCCGGTCCCCGATCCGCAGCGGCAGCGGCGTGTGCAGCCGCAGCCGGGCGGTGTCCGCACCCAACGGACGGACCTGGGCGGACACGGCGGCGGAACCGGTGTGCAGCGTGACGGTGGCGGGCAGGTCGGCCACGGGATCGCCGTGCACGCGTACGTCGATCAGGTCGGTGAGCCGGAACCGGCCGGGCGTGAGCAGCGCCTGACCCCGGCCGATCGTGTCCTTGTCGACGCCGCGCAAATTGATCGCCACCCGCGCGACCGCGCCGACCCGTTCGGCTGCGGCACCGAGGCTCTGCAGCCCGCGGACCCGCACCGGACGGGCGGCGCCGGTCAGCTCCAGCTCGTCGCCGACGCGCAGCTCCCCCGCGCCGAGTGTGCCGGTGACGACGGTGCCGGCACCCTTGACGGTGAACGAGCGATCGATCCACAGCCGTACGGCGGCGGCCGGGTCGGGCGCGGGCAGCCGGGCGACGAGCCGGTCCAGCGCGGCCCGTAACTCGTCGAGCCCGGCGCCGGTGACACCGCTGACCGCGACGGCTTCGACGGTGCCGAGCGAGGTCGCCGCGATCTCGGCGCGGGCGTGCTCGATCGCGGGCCCCGGATCGGCGAGATCGCTGCGGGTGACGACAAGCAGCCCGTGCCGTACGTCGAGGGCGCCGAGCGCGGCCAGGTGCTCGGCCGACTGGGCCCGCCAGCCCTCGTCCGCGGCGACGACCACGACGGCGGCGGGCACCGGGCCGACCCCGGCGAGCATGTTGCCGACGAACCGCTCATGGCCGGGCACGTCGACGAACGCGACGGTGGCGCCGGAGGGCAGCGAGGTCCAGGCGAACCCGAGGTCGATGGTCATGCCGCGGCGGCGTTCCTCGGCCCAGCGGTCGGGCTCCATCCCGGTGAGGGCGCGGACCAGGGTGGACTTGCCGTGGTCGACGTGCCCGGCGGTGGCGAGCACGTGCATCAGCGACCCCCGGACCCGAGCGCGGCCCGGATTGCGAGGATCAGGTCGCAATCGCGCTCCTCGGGGACGCAGCGCAGGTCCAGCAGGAGACGTCCCCGCTCGACCCGGCCGACCACCGGGGTGGCACCGAGCCGCAGCGCTGCGGCGTACCGGTCGGGCAGTGAGAGTGCCCACGACGGGAGCTCGAGCTCGGGCGCCCCGCCGCCGCCGACGACCGCGACCGACTCGACCAGCTCGACTCCCGCCAGCTGGTCCCGCACCCGCTCGGTGCGGGCCCGCAGGGCGCCGAGGTCGTAGCGCAGCGCCTGCCAGGTGGGGGTCGTCGGCCCGGTCAGCGTCGCCTGCAACGCGGCGAGCGTGAGCTTGTCCACCCGCAGTGCCCGGGCCAGCGGGTGCCGGCGCAGCTGCTCGATCAGCGCGGCGACGCCGAGCAACAGCCCGGCCTGCGGACCGCCGAGCAGCTTGTCCCCACTGGCGATCACCAGATCCGCGCCCGCGCGCAGGGTGGTGGCGGCATCGGGCTCGTCCGGCAGCAGCGGATCGGGGGCGAGCAGCCCGGATCCGATGTCCGCGACCACCGGCGCGCCGAGCCCGGTCAGCTCGCCGACGTCGACGGCCTTCGTGAACCCCCGGACGACGAAGTTGGACGGATGCACCTTGAGGATGAAGCCGGTCTGCGGGCCCACGGCGGCGGCGTAGTCGGCGAGCGCGGTGCGGTTGGTGGTGCCGACCTCCCGCAGCCGCGCGCCGGTCGACTCGAGCAGGTCGGGCAACCGGAACCCGTCGCCGATTTCGACGAGCTCGCCCCGGCTGACGACGATCTCCTTACCGGCGGCCAGCGCGGTGGCAGTGAGCACGAGCGCGGCGGCGCCGTTGTTGACCACGTGCACGTCCCCGGCGGCGGGAACGGCGGCGGCCAGCGCGGCCAGCGCGGTGCGACCGCGGCGGGCCCGGACCCCGGTGGCCAGGTCGAGCTCGACGTCGGTGTGCGCGCCGGCAGCGGCGACGGCGGCGAGCGCGGCCGCGGAGAGGGCGGCCCGGCCCAGGTTGGTGTGCAGGATGACGCCGGTAGCGTTGAGGACGGTGCGCAGGCCGCCGGCCGTGTCCGGAAGGGCCGCGAAGGCCGCGGCGGCCACGTCGGCGGGGTCGAGCTCACCGGCGCGGGCGCGCTGCTGGGCGGCGACGACGGCGGCCTTGACGGGCGCCCGGCCGAGCCGGGCGGCGGCCTCGACGAGCCGGGGGTCGGCCAGGACCGCATCGGTACGCGGGACGAGCCTGCGCCGGTCAACCGTGGCCTCAGCCACCCGAGCCTCCTCCGTCACCTGCCGCTGATCCACCGTACTGGGGGGGGGGGGGGGAGGGGGGGGGGGGGGGGGGGGGGGGGGGAGGGAGGGGGGGGGGGGGGGGGGGGGGGGGGGGGGGGGGGGGGGGGGGGGGGGGGGGT
>NZ_JBVJIR010000026.1:0-33456 GCF_055586185.1 Actinoplanes sp. NPDC051405 | reverse complement strand
CGCTATTTGTCCCCCCCCCCTCCCCCCCCCCCCCTCCCCCCCCCCCCCCCCCCCCCCCCCCCCCCCCCCCCCCCCCCCAGCCACGGGTACCCCGGATCGTCAAATCGACGCTCGTGATTTCAGCCTTCGCCCGCGGCACCGGAGCGCCTTCACGATCTGGCCGCGGTCACTGCTCGGACACGTCGCCCTGCTAACCCCTCCCCCTCTCCGGCGCCGAGCTGACCTCCACCGGCCACATGACTTTCCAACCGGTGCCATTCGCCGGCCGGTTCTCTTTCGACGGCATGCGGCTGCACGGCGGGAATGTGTCGTTCAAAAACGTTCAGGCGGCGGCGAATTTCGACGGAGCCCGGCACGTCGGAGGAACGGTCGACTGGGGCCCGTTCACCCCGTTGCCGCCGTCACCGGTCAGCGGGTCGGCTTCCGCACTGACACGCTTGGCGAAGGCTGTGGGATCGGCTCGCCCTCGGCGCGGCGCACGTCCCTGACGAACCACGCCACCATGATGGCCAGCCCGATCGCCACGAGAACACCGGTCCGCAAGGCCGCCATCCACGCCGCCCAGAATGATTTCCGCAGCGGCTTCACTGCGGCTTTCGTCTTCTTGTAGTCGTCATTGGCGCGGTGCAGCACCGCGCGCAGATTGTCACAAGCGATCTTCTATGAGCGCTGCGGGTTCGAGGTCATCCGCCCGGGCCGCGGCCACGAGCCGACTGCGCCGCTCCACGATCCGGATGCCGGATCGAGGGCCGTGTCCTGAGGAAGTAGAGCGTCGCGCCCAGGAACACCAGGACCGCGGTGAACACGTTGAGCCGTACTCCGAAGAAGGTGTTGGCCTCGTCGATCCGGAGCGTCTCTATCCACACCCGGCCGGCGGTGTATCCCATCACGGCGAGGGCGAAGGCTCGTCCGCGCCGGAGAGCGAGCCTGCGGTCGGCTCCCCAGACGAGCACGGCCACGCCCAGATTCCAGAGCGCCTCGTACGCGAAGGTGGGGTGATAGAGCCCGGGCAGAAGCTGCCCTGTCCGCATGTCGTGCACTTCCAAGCCCCACGGCACCGTGGTGAGCCGGCCGTACACCTCGTTGTTGAACCAGTTCCCGATCCGCCCGATCGCCTGCCCCACCGGAAGTCCGGGAGCGAGGGCATCGGCGGCGACACTCAGTGGAAGGTCGCGGCGCCGCACGGCGATCCAGGCGCCGAGCGCGCCCCCGGCAAGGCCGCCCCAGATGCTGAGGCCGCCCTCCCAGATGGCGAAAGCGCGCAGCGGGTCGCCACCGGCACCGAAGTAGTCCTGCGGCGAGCTGATCAGGTGGTAGACGCGGGCACCGAGGATGCCGGACGGCACCGCCCAGACCGCGATGTCCAGGGAGGCCCCGGCATCGACGCCGCGCGCCCGCAGTCGTCTCTCCATGATGAGGACCGCGGCGACGATGCCCGCGAGGATGCAGAGGGCGTAGGCCCGCACGGGTAGCGGGCCCAGGTGCCATACCGAGGTAGCCGGGCTGGGGATGGCGGCGAGAGTCAAGTCACTGCTCCGCGCCGGCCGAGCGCTGCACCGCTTCCATCGCCAGCGAGCTGTACGGCTGGCCGACGTACGAGCCGAGCAGCACCATCAGCGCGGTGAGCCCCTCGAGGTCGAGACCGTTGCGGCGGGCCAGCGACAGGTAGGTCGACAGCCGCTGGCCGGTGACGTTCTGGGCCACGAGCACGGCGATCACGGCGATGCTCCGGTCCCGGTCGGTCAGGGCGGGACTCTGCCAGCCCGGGCCGCCGGCGGCTTCGTATGCCTCCCGGGTGAAGACCGGACCGGCGTGCTGGGTCATGAGCCGTTCCACCTCCGCCGGGGACACCCCGAAGTTGCGGGCGTAGATGTCCCGGCCGGCGGCGGCTCGGTCACTCAGCTCGGGCGGGGGGACGGTCATCTTCACTCCTGGTGGGGTCATAGGCAGGACCCGCGGTCCTCCACGTCGCCGATCACGGCGACGAGCAAGCGCCGCAGGTCCTGGATCTCATCCGGGTCGAGGCTGGTCAGCGCCGAGGCCTCGACGGTGTCGCAGGCGGCGGCGACCTTCGCGCGCAGAGCCTCGCCGTCGGTGGTGATCACCGGGATGCGCAGCCGGCGGTCACGCGGATCGTTGTGCCGCACGACGAAGCCGTTACGTTCGAGCCGGTCGAGCTGGCTCATCAGGGTGGTCTTGTCGAGCCCCAGGGTCTTGCCGAGTTCGCCCTGGGTGAGACCCGGGCTCTTGTGCAGGGCGCTCAGCACGATGTATTCGCGCAGCGTGAGTCCGTGCTGCTCGGCCATGTCACCGGTCGCGGCGCGCATGCGCTGGGCCGCGCGATGGAGCAGCCAGGTGATCTCGGAGTCGATGGTGGGACGCGGGCCGACGTCCCCGGGCGGTTGCGGGCTCTGCATGCGAGCACCGTACGTCTTCAGCGGGAACGACCGGCACCCTCGGGCACCAGCAGCGGGATGCCGTCGTAGGAGCCGAGGTCGTGCGCGGGGACGATGCGCATCAGGCCGTCGAGCGCGATCATGCGGTCGAGGTCCCGGCGCACCTGGCCGGGGTCGCTGTCGGCGAGCTTGCTCATCAGCCACGGCCGTTCGGCCCGCCGGCGGATACCGTCGATCTGCCAGGTCAGGTCGCCGATGAAGGCGTACCGGTGGCCGGCGGGCACGGTCACGAAGACGATCACCGAACCCTCGGTGTGGCCGGCCGCGTGCACGATGACGACCGAGCCGTCGCCGTGCACGTCGTAGCTCGACGGAAACCCGAGATACGGCCCGTCCGGGAAGGCGTACTCGCGGATGTCGTAGCCACGGGAGACCAGGCGGAACACTTTGCCGTCGGGGTCCTTGGCGGCGTACCGCCGCTCGTCAGCGTTCATCCAGAGCGGCGTGCCCCCCAGGCTGTCGAGGCCGCTCGAGTGATCCCAGTGCGAATGAGTGAGCAGGACGCCCGACAGCCGGTCGCGGCTGTAGCCCGCGGCATCGAGCTGCTCCTGCACCGTCCGGCCCACCTGGTAGGGAGCGCGGACGAAGGCGGGCAGCAGCTTGATGTGCGCGGCGACGTCGGCGCCGAAGCCGGCGTCGATCAGCAGGTCCCCGTCCGGGTGCCGAACCAGGATCGCGGATGCGGCGAACTGGCGCTTGTCGCGGAACGACCCGCCCCGGACGGCGAAAGCCGCCCGGGTCTCATAGGTGCCGGTCGGCAAGTGGTAGATGGCCATGTCCGCTGGTGGGTGAGCGGCGGGGAGAGAAGGCATGAAGAGACCGTACGAGACAAGAAAGTCTGACGCAAGACTTTCTTGGCCCAGACGGCTTTGGGCGCAAGCCGGCACGGACCGGGGTACATGGTGGGGAGCGGAGGCGGACGGGAATCGAACCCGCCCGGCCCGGATACCGGGCCACACCGGTTTTGAAGACCGGGAGGGGCACCAGCCACCTGAACGCCTCCGTCGATCACCCTAGGCCGCCCGCCGCCGCCCCGCACGGCGGGATGCCCGCGGTCGTGCAAGAGTGCGATGGTGACGTCTACACAGAGCCGACGGCTGACCGAGTACGCGCACGGCGGTGGCTGTGCCTGCAAGATCCCCCCGGGCGAGCTGGAGACCGTCGTCGCCGGGCTGATGGGTGAGTCCGCTCCGCGCGGGCCCGGCGAGCTGCTCGTCGGGCTGGACGACGGCGACGACGCCGCGGTCGTGCGGATCGCCAACGGGGTGGCCATCGTCGCCACCGCTGACTTCTTCACGCCGGTCGTCGACGACGCCTACGACTGGGGGCGGATCGCCGTCGCCAACGCGCTGTCCGACGTGTACGCCATGGGCGGTGCGCCCGTTGTCGGGGTCAACCTGCTGGCCTGGCCGCGGGACCTGCTGCCGATGGAGCTGGCCGCCGAGGTGCTGCGCGGTGGCCTGGCCGTCGCCCGGGAGGCCGGTTGCCACGTGGCCGGCGGGCACAGCGTCGACGATCCCGAGCCCAAATACGGCATGGCCGTCACCGGCATCGCCGACCCCGATCACCTGATGCGCAACGACGCCGGCGTGGCCGGTGTGCCGCTGACCCTGACCAAGCCGCTGGGCATCGGGGTGCTCAACAGCCGGCACAAGAACACCGGGGAGGTCTTCCCGCAGGCCGTCGCCGCGATGACCGGGCTCAACCGGGCCGCCTCCGAGGCCGCACTGGCCGCCGGGGCCGTCTGCGCGACCGACGTCACCGGCTTCGGGCTGCTCGGGCACCTGCACAAGCTGGCCCGGGCCAGCAAGCTGACCGCCCGGGTGGACGCGGCGGCGGTGCCCTATCTGGAGGGTGCCCGGGACGCGCTCGCCGCCGGGTACGTCAGCGGCGGCACCCGGCGCAATCTGGACTGGGTACGCCCGCACCTGGACGCGGACGGTGTCTCCGAGGACGAGTTGCTGCTGCTGGCGGACGCGCAGACCTCCGGCGGGCTGCTGGTGGCGGGCGAGGTGCCCGGCTACCCGGTCATCGGCGAGCTGCTGCCCGCCCGCGGCGACGGCACGACCCTGCTGGTCCGCTGACCGTCGCCGGGCAGACCGCGCTCAGCCGGCCACGGCGGCGGGCTGCTCCTGGGGGAAGTGCGGCCGCAGGTCAGCCGCGAGAAGGCGGTCCAGCACCCGATCCGGAAGCAGCCGGGACAGCCGCGTGAGCACAGCCGCGTCCCGCCCGATGGTGTAGCGGGTGCGCGGCCGCCGAACCGTCGCAGCGTCCGCGATGACCCGTCCGGCCGCCTCGGCCGGAAGCCCCGACTTCGTGAACGCCGTGGCGTGGCTGACGATCGCCTGCAGCAGCCCCCCGTACCGCCCCCGCTCGACCGGCGACAGCCCGGCGAAGATGTCGTTGGCCCGCTCGACCCCATGGCTCGCCATCTCAGTACGCACGCCACCGGGCTCGACGACCACCACCTGAACACCATGCGGGGCGAGCTCCCGGCGCAACGCGTCGCTCATCGCCTCCATGGCGAACTTCGCGCCGGCGTACGCGCCGTAGGTCGGCATCGCGACCTTGCCGCCGATCGAGCTGATGTTCACCACCCGGCCGCCGGCCGCGTGCAGCGCGGGCAGGACGGCCTTGGTGACCGCGACATGCCCGAAGAAGTTCACCTCGAACTGCTCCCGCCACTGCGCCATCGACAGGAGCTCGACCGGCGCGTTGATGGCGATCCCGGCGTTGTTGATCACCGCGCGCAGCGGTCGTCGCGCCGGGTCGCCGGTGATGCGGCGGGTGACCGCTTCGATCTGGGCCGGGTCGGTGATGTCGAGCATCACCGGTTCCAGGTTCGGGGCGCGCAGCGCGTCGGCGTCCGCTTCGCGCCGGACACCGGCGAGCACGTGGTAGCCGCGGCGGGCGAGCTCGCGGGCGGTGGCGGCACCCATTCCGGTCGAGGCGCCGCTGATCAGGACCAGCTCTTCGTGTGACGTTGTCATATGACACACGCTACGCACTCGAATGACATTGTCAAGTGAGTCGGATGACATTGTCAGGTAGATTGGCAGCATGGTCAGCAGAGTGGAGAGCGCGGCGGCGACCCGGCGCGCGTTGGTCGACGCGGCGGCCGAGCTGCTCGACGAGGGTGGCGTCGACGCCGTGACGCTGCGCGCGGTGGGCGCCCGGGCCGGGGTGTCCCGGGGCGCGCCCTACGGCCACTTCCCGGACAAGGAGCATCTGCTCGCCGCCGTCGCGACCAAGAGCTGGGAAGCGGTGAGCGAGCAGCTCGACATGCTGACCGCGGACCGGGCGCCGTCCGAGCGCCTGGAGCTGGCCCTGGCCGGACTCATGGACGTCGGCCGGCGCCGCCCGCACGCGTACGCGTTGATGTTCTCCGCGCCGACCGCCGAGCACCCCGAGGCGCTCGCCGCGGTTTCCCGTACCCACGACCGGTTTCTGGCCATCGTCGCCGACGTCATCGGTGATCCGCAGCGGGCGCGGCCGATCGGTGCGCTGGTGATGGCGAGCGTGCAGGGCATCATCGCGATGGAGAACAGCGGTCACCTCACCGCCGAGAAATGGCAGGTCACCGGGGACGAGCTGCTCAGGATGCTGATCGGCCGGATCGATTGAGGCGCTACCCCGGCTGTTGGGTCTTCGCGCCGCCGTCGCTGCCGTTCGAAGCAGCCTGCTGCGCCAGTCGCTCCCGCTGCGGCAGCACCGTGTACTTCGGATCCCGCGCCGACGCCAGGCCGCCCTCGAAGATGCCGAACCGGGTGGCCAGCGACGCCGTCAGCAGCGACAGCCCGGACAGCCCCGACACCACCCGGCTGCGGCGGCCCAGGACCGCCCCGGCCACTCCGAGCGCGGTCAGCGTCCGGCCCGCCCGCAGCAGCTTGCCGGCCTTGCCGTCGCGGTAGGGCTCGCTCAGGATGCCCTTGGTCGTCTCCACCCGGTGCGCCCCGTAGAGCTCCATCGCCGCCCCGAGCACCGCCATCCGCCGGGCCGGGCCGGCCTGCTCGGCCGGGGCCGCGAGCAGGCCCACCCCGGCCCCGCTGGCCAGCGCGCTGCCCGCGAAGACAAACGGCAGTTCCGGGTACGCCGCATGCCAGCTCGGCGTCGCGGTGTCGGCCAGCAGCACCGCCGTGTACGTCGCCAGCGCCGGCGCGACCACAGCGGCGCCGTACTGCCCGGCCGTGCCCACCGGCGGGAGCAGCTTGCGGGCCAGCCCGAGCACTCCCCTGTCCGGCAGCAGTGGGGCTGCCTCGGCGACCGCCGCCGCGCCCGCGGTCACGCCGAAGGCGCTGAAGACCCAGGTGCCCATCGACATCGGTGAGGTCGGCTTGGCCACCCGCAGCATGTGCAGGAAACGTTCCGGCCGGCCCAGGTCGTTGACCAGGAAGTACGTGCTGGCCAGGACCGCACCGAGCGCGCTGACCCGGCCGGCGCGGCGCAGCGCCGGGCGCCCGGAGGCGTCGCCGCCGGCGGCCAGCAGCGCGGAGCCCGCGGCCAGGCCACCGGTGAACAGGTACGCGGCGATGTCGTGATGCCACACCGCGGCCTTGACGATCGGCCGCCCGTAGTAGGACCGGAACTCCGCCGGCGGCACCATCGACCGGTCGCCACCCCGGCCGCCACCGCGCCGGCGTCCCTTGCGGGCAATGTCGCGTACCGGGCCGCCGGGGGCCTCGTCGCGGGCCAGGCCGCTGCCGGGCCGTCCCGCGGGCGGCGGGCTGACCGAGTCGTCGCGGGGGCGTTCCGCCTCCTCGCGGGGCCTCATCCGCGCCGTCCGACGAACGAGGCGACCACCGCGGCGGCCATGGCCAGCGCGGCCAGCCCGGCCCGCTTGTACATGTCCGGCAGGTCGCGGGTGGTCACGATCGGGTCCGGGGGCAGGCCGTACACCTCGGGCTCGTCGAGCAGCAGGAAGAACGCGCCGTCGCCGCCCACGCCGTCGTCCGGGCTCTCGCCGTACAGGCGGGCGGAGTCGACGCCCTGCTCGTGCAGCTTCTCCACCCGGTGCTGGGCGCGGGCGCGCAACTCGTCGAGCTCGCCGTACTGGATGGACTCGGTCGGGCAGGCCTTCGCGCACGCCGGGGTCATGCCGTCACCGATCCGGTCGTAGCACATCGTGCACTTCCAGGCCCGGCCGTCGTCCTTGCGCTGGTCGATCACGCCGTACGGACAGGCAGGGATGCAGTAGCCGCAGCCGTTGCAGATGTCCTCCTGCACCACGACCGTGCCGAACTCGGTGCGGAACAGCGACCCGGTCGGGCAGACGTCCAGGCAGGCGGCGTGCGTGCAGTGCTTGCAGACGTTGGACATCATCAGCCAGCGGAAGTCGCTGCGCGGCGCGTCCATGGTGCGGCCGGGCAGGTCCGAGCCGGGCATGCCGAGGAACTGCGGTCCGTTCGGGGCCGTGATCGTGGCCGCCGCGGCCAGCGCGTCGACCGCGGGCGGGATCCCCGGGTCGGTGCCCATGTCCTGTCCGCTGCCGGCCGCGACCACGGCGGTGTGCGCGCTGACCGACGGACCAACCGGCAGGCCGGCGAACGCCCCGGGAGTGTCCGTCGACCCGCCGCGGTTGGCCACCGGCTGCTCGATGAACGCGACGTGCCGCCACGAGTTCGCGGTCAGGCCACCGGTGTTGTCGTACGACTGACCGAGCAGGTTGAACCCGTCGTCCGGGATCAGGTTCCACTCCTTGCAGGCCACCTCGCACGCCTTGCAGCCGATGCAGACGCTGGTGTCGGTGAAGAAGCCCATCCGCGGTGGCGCGTCGACGTAACCCGCGTCGGGCGCGGGGTCCAGCGGGCCGTAGAGGCTGTTCGGTCCGGCCATTATCCGGGCTCCTCCGGCTCGTTCCTGGTCAGCATGGGGGTGTGGTGGTCCGGCGCGAGGCCGGCCCGCCGGCGGTAGCCGACGACGTACTCCAACAGCTGCGGCCCGGTCGGGCGCCGGCCCGGCCGGATGTCGCAGGTGCCGACCTTGCTCTCCTGGATGAGCACGTTCGGGTCGAGCGTGATGCCGATCAGGTCGTTGGCGGAGTCGCCGGTGACCAGGCCCTCGCCACCCCAGTGGTACGGCAGCCAGAGCTGGTGGATGACCCGGCCGTCGATGCGCAGCGGGGTGAGCCGGTCGGTCACCATCACCCGCGCCTCGATCGCCGCCCGGGCGGTCACGATGTGCGCCCAGCCCAGGTGCTCCAGCCCGCGTTCCGCGGCCAGCTCCGGGGAGACCTCGACGAACATCTCCGGCTGCAGTTCCGACAGGTACGCGAGCTGCCGGCTCATGCCCCCGGCGGTGTGGTGCTCGGTGAGCCGGCTGGTGCTGAAGACGTACGGGAAGACCTCGGAGTGCAGCTCGGGGACGCTGGGGTTGGTCAGGTTGTCGGCGCGCTCGTACAGCTTGCGGGTCGGGTTGGCCTGCTGCTGGTAGAGCGGGTTGCGCACGGTCGACTCGACCGGCTCGTAGTGGGTGGGCATCGGGCCGTCGATGAGGCCGCTGGGTGCGTACAGCCAGCCCTTCCCGTCGCCCTGCATGATGAACGCGTCGTCACCCGAGATGGCCTCGACCCCGGTCGCGCCCTCCGGCGGGCGGTACGACGGTGGCTTGGTCTTCTCGAAGTCGGGCACGTCGTAGCCGGTCCACTCGCCGGCCTCCTCGTCCCACCAGACGTACTTCTTGCGCTCCGACCACGGTTTGCCGTCCGGATCGGCGGACGCGCGGTTGTAGAGCGTGCGGCGGTCCGACGGCCAGGCCCAGCCCCACTCCCGGGCCACCCAGTCCTGCTCCGAGCCGGGCTTGCGGCGGGCCGCCTGGTTGACGCCGTCCTTGAAGACGCCGGAGTAGATCCAGCAGCCGCAGGCGGTGGAGCCGTCGGCCTTCAGCGAGGTGAAGTTGGGCACCAGCTCGCCGGTGGCGGTGTCGTAGCCGTTGATCTCCTTGAGCACGTCCTCGCCGCTGGGCTCGTCACCGCGCTCGCCGTGCAGCGGGTAGTCCCAGGTCAGCTTCAGCAGGCCCTGGTCGCGCGGCAGCGTGGACTCCGCCAGCCGCTCCCGGACGATGCGGCCCAGGTGGTAGAAGAACCACAGCTCGGAGCGGCAGTCGCCCGGCGGCTCGACCGCCTTCTCGCGCCACTGGAGCATCCGCTGGGTCTGGGTGAAGGTGCCCTCCTTCTCGGCGTGCGAGGCCGCGGGCATGAAGAACACCTCGGTCCTGCACTCGGTGGGCACGATCTCGCCGGTGGCGACCTCCGGACCGTCCTTCCAGAAGGTGGCACTCTCGATCATGAACAGGTCGCGGACCACCAGCCAGTCGAGATTGGCCATGCCCAGGCGCTGCGCCTTGCCGTGCGCGGAGCCCACGGCCGGGTTCTGCCCGAGCAGGAAGTACCCCTTGATCTTGCCGTCGATCATGTCGAGGACCTGCTGGTACGTGCCGTGGTCGCCGGTCAGCCGGGGCAGCCAGCCGTAGCCCCAGTCGTTCTCGGCCGTGGCCGCATCGCCCCAGTACGCCTTGAGCAGGCTGACGGCGTACGACTCCGCGTTGGCCCAGAAGCCCTGCTGCTCGGGGTGCCGGATGCCGTCGACCCACTGCCGGAACGTCTCGTGCTGGGTGTAGTGCGGCATCGGCAGGTAGCCGGGCAGCAGGTTGAACAGGGTCGGGATGTCCGTGGAGCCCTGGATGCTGGCGTGCCCGCGCAGCGCCATCACGCCACCGCCGGGACGGCCCATGTTGCCCAGCAGCAGCTGGATGATCGCGCCGGTGCGGATGTACTGCACGCCGACGCTGTGCTGGGTCCAGCCGACCGAGTAGACCAGGGCGGTGGTGCGCTCCCGGCCGGAGTTGGCCGTCCAGGCCTCGCAGACCTCCAGGAACTTGTCCTGGGGGACGCCGCAGACCTGCTCCACGACCTCCGGGGTGTAGCGGGCGTAGTGCCGCTTGAGCACCTGGTAGACGCAGCGGGGGTGCTGCAGCGTGGGGTCACGGGGCACGTCGGCGGGCACCGGCGGGCCGTGCGACTCCTGCTCCAGGCCCGAGGCGGTCTCCCGGTCGGTCGCCGCTTCGTCCTCGTCCTGGGTGGCTGCCTCGTCGTCCTGCTGGCCCTCGTACGCCCAGGAGGTCTGGTCGTACGCGTTGGTCTCGGGGTCGTAGCCGGAGAACAGCCCGCCGAGGTCCTCGGTGTCCTGGAAGTCCTCGCTGACGATCATGGACGCGTTGGTGTACGCGACCACGTACTCCCGGAAGTCCTTCTCGTTGCTCAGGATGTAGTTGACGATCCCGCCCAGGAACGCGATGTCCGCGCCGGCCCGCACCGGGACATAGCTGTGCGCCAGCGCGCTGGTACGGGTGAACCGGGGATCGACGTGAATGATCTTCGCGCCGCGCTTCTTCGCCTCCACCACGTACTGGAAGCCCACCGGGTGGGCCTCCGCCATGTTGGAGCCCTGGATGATGATGCAGTCTGCGTTGGCCAGATCCTGGAGGAATCCGGTGGCCCCGCCACGGCCGAAGCTGGTTCCCAGACCGGGAACGGTGGCGGAGTGTCAAATACGCGCCTGGTTCTCGATCTGGAGTGCGCCCATGGCGGTGAAGAGCTTCTTGATCAGGTAATTCTCTTCGTTGTCCAGCGTCGCGCCGCCGAGGCTCGCGAAGCCCATCGTGCGGTTGAGCGGACGACCCTCGGCGTCGTTGTCCTCCCAGGTCTGCTCGCGCGCGGCGAGCACCCGGTCCGCGATCATGCTCATCGCGGTGTCGAGGTCGAGCTCTTCCCAGTCGGTGCCGTAGGGGCGCCGGTACAGCACCTTCTGCTGACGGCGGTCGCTGGTCACCAGGCTCTTGCTGGCCGAGCCCTTGGGGCACAGCCGGCCCTTCGAGATGGGGCTGTCCGGGTCGCCCTCGATCTGGACGACCTTGCCGTCCTTGACGAAGATCCGCTGCCCGCAGCCGACCGCGCAGTAGGGGCACACGGACCGGGCCATCGAATCGGCCGTCTCGGTGCGCGCGGTGAGCGACTTCGAGCGGTCGGACTGAGCCGCGGCGCCCCGGCCCAGCGGGTCGGTGCCGGTCAGCTGCCGGTAGACCGGCCAGTGCCCGATCCAGGTGCGGACTCCCATGAGACCGACCATAGACGACCCCCCGGCGCCCCGCACGGCGTGCGGCGAGCGATCTTTCTCAGGGCGTCGAGCCGCTCCCGACCCGGGCGACGAGGGCGGCGGCCACGTCCCGCAGCTTGCGGTTCGAGTCCTGCGAGATCCTGGTGAGCACGGCGAAGGCCTCGTCGGCGCTGCACCGGCGCTCCCCCATGATGATGCCCTTGGCCTGCTCGATCACCGCGCGGCTCTCCATCGCGGCCTGCATGTGCTGGGCCAGGTTGGTCGTGCTGTCGTGCAGGTGGGCGTTCGCCAGGGCGACTGTCGCGTAGCCGGCGAAACGCTGGGCCAGCTGAACCGTGTCGTCGTCGAACGCGCGCGGGCGCAGGCCGTAGATGTTCACCGCGCCGGTGACGCTCTCCCGGATCGGCAGGCCGACCGAGAGCACGCTGCCCACGCCGGCGGCCGCGGCTTTGGGAGCCCAGCCGTCCCAGCGGGTGTCGCTCGCGGTGTCCGGGACCGAGACGGTGGTCTTGCCGGCGGCGGCCTGCAGGCAGGGGCCCGCGTCCCGTTCGTACTGCCGTTCGTCGAGCTGCAACGCGATCTCGCCGGTGTACGCGGCGGTGTACGGGCGCCCGTCCCGGACCAGGGTGATCGAGACCTCGTCCGCGCCGGGCAGGGTCCGCCGCGCGAGCTCGGCCACCCGGGTGAGGACGCCGTGCAGATCTGTCTCGCCGAGCTTGATCCGGCCGAACTCCGCGAACGCGGCCGCCGGGTCGGTGGGTTGCTGAGCCATGTACGTCTGTTTTCCCTGCAGCGGGCACGCTGCCGCCCCGGGGAGGCGGCCGTGCGGAGTGGACGGACTACCTGTCCAGGGACTGTGGAACCCTGAACCCGCGCCGCTGCTTGACGCCGGACCGCCCGCACCTTCAGGGGCGCCGGCGGCTGACCAAGATGATAGCCGAGCCTCCCGGCCCCGCGGTGCTGTGTTCAGCCCCCGCGATACACCCCGGTGAGGGCGAGAACTCGTTCGGTGATGCCGTGCACGCCGCTGAGCCGCAGCTGCCGGCCCAGCGACGCGGCGCGCAGCTGGGCGGCGATGACGACGCGGACGCCCGCGGCGCCGAAGAAGCGCACTCCGCTCAGCTCCAGGCAGACCCGCTCGGCGCCTTCCAGGGCCTGGATCAGGGTGGCCTGCGCCAGCGGGGCCGTGTCGAGGTCGAGGTCGCCCTGGACGCTGACGACCACCTCGGGACCCGTTTCCCCGGGCTCGGCCGGGCGGAGGCGGCGTGAGACGGTGGCGATGATCGACCCGTCCTGGGCGATGGCCTGCGCGCTGGCCGCCGGGGCGGGAGTGCCGGCGCTCGGGGCCGGGACGTCCGCGACCTCCGGGGCCGACCGGCGCGGCAGCTGGCCTGAACTGGACATACCTCTCCCGTCAGTAAAAATCGACGGGCACTTGGCTTGACCCTCTATCAAAGTAGCCCGGCCGGGGCGCCCGGTGACCGCCGGGCCGGTGACACGTTTCCAACCGGCGTCGCTGGGCACTCCGCGCTCATGCCGGCCACCCTCGAGGCGCCACCACTGCCGTCACACCTGCAACTGGAGATCACCTCCGCCTGCAACCTGCGCTGCATGATGTGCCTGGTGCGCTACCGGCCGCCGGTGAACAAGCTGGCCGGGGCCATGGCGCTGCCGCTGTTCCACCGGCTGGTCGGCGAGGTGCCCGGGCTGCGCAGACTGACGCTGCAGGGGCTCGGCGAGCCGCTGCTGTCGCCACACCTGCCGGAGATGATCCGGACCGCGGTCGCCCGGCGGATCACCGTGGGCTTCAACACCAACGCCACCCTGCTCACCGCGCGACGCGCCCGGGAGCTGGTGGACAGCCGCGTCGACTGGCTGCACGTCTCCCTGGACGGCGCGCACGCCGGAGCGTACGAGGCCATCCGCGACGGCGCGCACTTCGACACCGTGCTCGCCAATCTGGCCGGGCTGGTCCGGGCCAAGCGGGCGGCGGACAGCACCACCCCGTGGATCCGGGTGGTCTTCGTGGCGATGCGCGACAACGTGGGTGAGCTGCCCGCCCTGGTCGCTCTGCTGGGCGGGATCGGCGTGGACGAGCTGCACGTGCAGAACCTGTCGCACAGCTTCTCCGACACCGACCCGGCCGGCCGGTACGAGGGCATCCGCACCTTCACCGCCGACCAGGCCCTCTGGACCGGCTCCGACCTGGAGCGGGCCGCCGGGATGTTCGCCGAGTCGGCCCGGCTGGCCCGCGAGCACGGACTCAAGCTGCGGCTCCCGGCGCTGGGACCGGCACCACCGGCCGAGGCGGGGCGGGGCCGGGGATGTTCGTGGCCGTGGGAGGCCGCGTACGTCACGAGCGCCGGGGTCGTCCAGCCCTGCTGCATGGTCATGGGCGACGACCGGGTCACCCTGGGCCGCCTCGACGAGCAGAGCTTCCCGGAGATCTGGCACGGGCCCGCGTACCGGGAGTTCCGGCGCCGGTTGTCCGGCGACGAGCCGCCGGACGTCTGCCGCGGGTGCTCGCTGTACCAGCGGACTTTCTGAAGTGGCGGCCCCGCGGCCCTGCTGCGGAACCGAGGAAGCCCGCTAACCTGGACCTCTGCGTTCCCCGCCGCACCGGCGACGGCGCAGGCGTCATGAAGCGGCGCGACCGGCGGATGCCGACCACCGGGAGTCCGGAAGTAAAGAGCGCACGGCCCGCACCGGCGACGCGGCACGTGCACAACCCGAGGACGCATAGCTCATGACCGACAGACAGCCCATGGACCCGACCGACGCGTTCGCCGAGCTCGGCCGGATCAAGCTGAGCGAGACCGACGTCGACGGCGTGCTCGGCAAGATCGCCCAGTTGGCCAAACGCACCATCCCCGGCACCGACGAGGTCTCCGTGACCCTGATCCGGGGCCAGGGCGCGTACACAGCTGCCTTCACGGGCGACGTCGCCCTCGCCCTGGACGAATCGCAGTACAAGAAGGGCCACGGCCCCTGCCTGGAAGCGTCCGCGTCGGGTGACAGCCTGTCAGTGCCGGACATGGCCTCCGAGAGCCGCTGGCCGGACTGGGCCAACCAGGCCCGGGAGGCGGGGGTCAACAGCTCGCTGTCGATCGGGCTGCCCATCCACGAGACGGTGAGCGGGGCGCTGAACGTCTACGCCCTCAAGCCCGACACGTTCGACGACGACGCGATCCTCCTCGCCCAGACGTTCGCCGGCTACGCGGCGGTGGCTCTGGCGAACGCCCACCTGTACGACGTCACGGCAACTCTGGCCCAGCACATGCAGGCGGCGATGGAGAGCCGGGCGGTGATCGAGCAGGCCAAGGGCATCATCATGGGCGAGCGCCGGTGCACCGCCGACGAGGCGTTCCGGATCATGAGCAAACTGTCGCAGGACTCCAACCGCAAGCTGCGCGACGTGGCGGCGGCCCTGGTCGACCGGGCCCAGCAGCCGCCGCGTTCCTCAACCTGATCCTGTACTGGTCATCCGCAACCGTCCGGCGATACCGTGCAAGGCAGCCTTCAGCAGGGAGGGCACCCCGCAGGTGCCTATTTCTGGAGTGTGTCCATGCTCGCCGAGGCTTCATCCACATCCCGGCACGACGACCGGTGCCCGCTGATCGAGATCCGCCACGCCGACGACAACGGCCCGTTGCGGCTGGTGATCTCCGGCGACGTCGACGAGATCAGCGCCCGGCACCTGCAGCAGTGCCTGATCGACGTGCTGCGCCGCGAACCGCCCCGGGACATCGGTGTGGACGTCTCCGGTGTGACGTTCCTGGACGCCGCCGGCATCGAGGCGCTGCTGCGCTGCCAGGCCGACGCCCGGCAGCTGGAATGCCGGCTGTTCCTGACCGGTCCCACCCCGATGACCTACCGGGTGCTGCAGATCGCGGGCCTGCTGGAGCAGTTCGGGCTGGCCCGGCCCCGGCCGGGCGGGCACGGGCACACCCCGGCCGGGGCCGAACTCGGCATGGTCAACTGCTGCCTGACCGGCTGACCCCGGTCAGTCACTGGTTTGATCTGTCCGCGCCGGGGGCACCCGACCGGGATGGAGCCACTTCGATCCACCGGTCCCGGCGGGCCGGACCGGCCTCTGCCGATCGCCCAGGTCAGCCCCGGCATGACCGTCGTCGACGCGGCCGGCGACGAGGTCGGCACCGTCACCGCGGTCGAGATGCCCGGCACCGAAGTCCGGCCCGACCTGCCGGAGAACGCGGCGGACGACCAGGTGGGCCGGCTGATGGCCGAGGGCTACCTGCGGGCCGGCGGCACGGGGCTGCTCGCCACGTCCTGGTACGCCGGCGGGTCACAGGTCGCCGACGTCACCACGACGGATGAGAACGGCGTCGTCACGCTGACCGCCGGCAAGCAGGAACTGCGCCGCGCCGGATGACGCCGCGCCGCCCAGCGTCCTCCGGGTTCTTCGCCATGGACGGGATCCACGGGACATCCGGGACACATATCCCCCTGCGGATCGGGTAGGCGCTCCGGCAACGGAAGGAGCGACCATGACCAACCCCCGGCAGCCGGAATCGCGCCGCAGCGCCGAGTCGCCGACCGGCAGGCAGCCCACCGAGGACTCGAGCCTCCGACGGCTCCTGGCCGGTCCGGCGAGCCGACCGTGATCGTGCAGAGACTCGTCCGAGGGCTGCTCGCCGGCGTGCTGGTTGCCGCCGCCTCCGGTTGTGTGGTCGTCTCGTCCGGCGGCACCGAGCCTCGTCGGCCGGCGCCGCCGGGCGGCCTCGGCCGGATGAACAACGCGTCGGCGAACGCGGTGCCCGGCGACGTCGTCACCGGGGCGTTGCGCGACGTCGAGCGCTTCTGGTCGGCGGCCTACCCGCGGGTCGCCGGCGGTGCCGCCTTCGCGCCGATCAAGGGCGGCTACCACCCGTACACCCGGTCGGACCCGGCGCCGGCCTGCGGCGGCCAGGCCGCCGAGTACCAGCCGAACGCCTTCTACTGCCCAGCCGGCGACTTCATCGCCTGGGACGCCGAGACGCTGATCCCGCAGCTGTACGGCGATTTCGGCCCGCTGCTCGTCGGCTTCGTCATGGCCCACGAGTACGGGCACGCGATCCAGTCCCGGCTGGGGGTCACCGAGCAGCCCACGGTCGTGCTGGAGCAGCAGGCCGACTGTTTCGCCGGGGCCTGGACCGCGGACGTGCTGGCCGGCCGGTCGACGGCGTTCAAGGACGTCACCCCGGCCCAGCTCGACAACACGGTCGCCGGGATGCTGCTGCTGCGCGACGAGCCGGGCACCGCGGCGCAGAACCCGCAGGCGCACGGCAACGCCTTCGACCGGATCCGGGCCATGCAGGACGGCGTGGAGAAAGGTGTGTCGCTCTGCGCCGACTACCGGGTGGACAACGTACCGGTGACCGAGGTGCCCTTCACCACCCAGGAGGAGGCCGCCACTGGTGGAGACCTGCCGTACGCGGAAGCGGTGGACTCCCTCAGCAAGGACGCGCAGGCGTTCTGGGCGCGGGTGTATCCGCAGCTCACCGGCCAGCCCTGGGAGACGTTGGGGGTGCAGGCGTTCGAGAGCGGCTCGGCGCCGTCCTGCCCGGCCCCGGACTCCTCGGCCGGCGGCGCGGCCTTCTACTGCCCGGACGGCGACTTCATCGCGTTCGACGACGAGCAGCTCGGGCAGCAGTTGTACCAGCGCATCGGGGACAACGCGGTCGGCATGCTGCTCGGGGATCTGTTCGCCCGGGCGGTCCAGGACCGCCGGGGTGCGCAGACCCAGGACCGGGCGGGCCAGCTCGCGGTGGACTGCTTCGCCGGGGCGTGGACGAACGATCTGCTGAACCGTGATCCCGCGGCGGGAATCCGGTTGTCGCCCGGCGACCTCGACGAGGCGGTGGCGGCTCTGCTGGCCTTCGGCCGGGCCGGGTCCCAGCAGGAGGCCAGTGCCTTCGACCGGATCGGCGCCTATCGCAGCGGCGTCCTGAAGGGCCTGCCTTCCTGCACCTGAGCGGGCACGAAAAACCGGCGGTGGGCGGACAGGCCCACCGCCGGTTCTTGTCCGCCGGGACTACCGGCCTTCCTCCAGCCGGTGGTCGGTGTCCTCCTCGTACCGGGCGCCACTGTCGGACTCGCTGGTCAGCGGCCGGGCACCGCCTTCGGGTGGTCCCGCCTCGGACTGCTCACCGGCGGCCAGCTCGGGGAACTTCGCGTCGAAGGCCGGCCGCTCGGATCGGATCCGCGGCATCTTGTCGAAGTTGCGCAGCGGCGGCGGCGACGAGGTCGCCCACTCCAGCGAGTTGCCGTGGCCCCACGGGTCGTTCGCCGTGACCAGCACACCGGCCTTGTACGAATGCCAGACGTTGTACAGGAACGGCAGTGTGGAGGCGCCGAGGACGAACGAGCCGATGGTCGAGACGGTGTTGAGCGCGGTGAAGCCGTCGTCCGCGAGGTAGTCGGCGTAGCGCCGGGGCATGCCCTCCGCACCCAGCCAGTGCTGCACCAGGAAGGTGGTGTGGAAGCCGAGGAAGGTCAGCCAGAAGTGGATCTTTCCGAGGCGGTCGTCGAGCATCCGGCCGAACATCTTCGGGAACCAGAAGTAGATGCCGGAGAACACCGCGAACACGATCGTGCCGAACAGCACGTAGTGGAAGTGCGCCACCACGAAGTAGCTGTCGTGCACGTGGAAGTCGATCGGCGGGGAGGCCAGCAGTACGCCGGTCAGGCCGCCCAGCAGGAAGGTCACCATGAAGCCGATCGCGAAGAGCATCGGTGACTCGAGACTGATCTGACCACGCCACATCGTGCCGATCCAGACGAAGAACTTCATGCCCGTCGGCACGGCGATGAGGAAGCTCAGGAGACTGAAGAACGGCAGCAGCACCTGTCCGGTGGCGAACATGTGGTGCGCCCACACGCTGAACGACAGCATGCCGATGAGGATCGTGGCACCGACCAGGCCCTTGTAGCCGAAGACCGGCTTGCGGCTGAAGACCGGGATCACCTCGGTGACGATGCCGAAGAACGGCAGCGCCACGACGTACACCTCGGGGTGCCCGAAGAACCAGAACAGGTGCTGCCACAGCATCGGGCCGCCGGTGTCCACGTCGAAGACGTGCGCGCCGAGGACCCGGTCGGCGGCCAGCGCGAACAGCGCCGCGGCCAGGAACGGGAAGATCGCGATGACCAGCAGACTGGTGATCAGGATGTTCCAGGTGAAGATCGGCATCCGGAACATGGTCATGCCCGGCGCCCGCAGCGTCAGGATGGTGGTGATCATGTTGACCCCACCGAGGATCGTGCCGAGGCCGGACAGGGCCAGCCCGACGACCCACATGTTGCCGCCGACGCCGGGTGAATGCAGCGAGGTGCTCAGCGGGGTGTACGCCGTCCAGCCGAAGTCCGCGGCGCCGGTCGGAGTCAGGAACGCCCCGATGGCGATCATTCCGCCGAACAGGTACAGCCAGTAGGCGAAGGAGTTCAGCCGCGGGAAGGCGACGTCCGGGGCGCCGATCTGGATCGGCACCACGAAGTTGGCGAAGGCGAACACGATCGGCGTCGCGAAGAACAGCAGCATGATCGTGCCGTGCATGGTGAACAGCTGGTTGTACTGCTCCGGCGAGAGCACCTGCATGCCCGGGCGGGCCAGCTCGGCCCGCATGATCAGCGCCATGAACCCGCCGATCAGGAAGAACACGAAGGCCGTGGTCATGTACATGATGCCGATCTGCTTCGCATCCGTGGTGCGCAGTATGCGGGCCAGCGCGGAACCACGGACCTGGCTCCGGACCGGCCAGGGCCGGGTGACGACCGGGCGCGGGGTGACAGCAGTCATGCCTTCTCCTCAACCGTACGAGTGACCGGCGCCTACCCACCTTCGCAGCTTTTAACCCGCTGGGGAACATCGACGGTTTGACATCCGCGCGGCGGGGTAGCCGCGCTGCTTCCTACGGCCAGGGGGTGGGACATGCTCGACGATCGGGACCGTCGCAGGCTGGCGGAGATCGAGTCCGGGCTGTCGCGTCAGGACCCCGCGTTCGCTGCCCGGATGCGCACAGACGGCGAGGACCGTCGCGCCCCGACGGTCCTCGCGCTGTGTATCTCGCTCTACATCGCCCTACCGATGGTGATGCTGTTGTTCGGCCGGGTCGCCGCGGTGGTCACCCTCGACGCCTTCGCCGTGGTGATCGCGGTGGTGCTGGCCCGGCGCCGGAGCCGCCGGGCCCATCGCTGAGGTGGGGCTCAGCAGGCGTCCGGGCCGAGCCGGGTCCGCAGCTTGAGCAGTGCCGCCGACAGCAGCCGCGACACGTGCATCTGCGACACGCCGATCTGAGTGGCGATCTGCGTCTGCGTCTGGTTGCCGAAGAAGCGCAACGTCACGATGGTCCGCTCCCGCTCGGTGAGGCACTTCATCGCGGGCCCCAGGCTCAGGTGCAGCTCGGTACGGGCGTAGTCGTCGTCCTCGGCACCGATGGTGTCGCCGAGCTCCAGCGTGCCGCTCTCGGTGCCGACCGGCGTGGAGAGGGAGGTCGCGCTGTACGCGCGGGCACCCTCCAGCCCCTCGAGCACCGCCTCCTCGCTGACCTTGAGGTAGCCGGCGATGTCGGCGACCGTGGGAGCCCGCCCGAGGCTGTGCGCCAGCACCGTACCGGCGTCGCTGATCGCCATCCGCATCTCCTGGAGCCGCCGCGGGACCCGGATGGCCCACGCGCGGTCGCGGAAGTGCCGCTTGATCTCGCCGAGGATGGTGGGGATGGCGAAGACGGTGAAGTCGACGCCGACCTCGGCGTCGAACCGGTCGATCGCCTTGATCAGGCCGACGGTCGCGGCCTGGACCAGGTCGTCCAGCGGCTCGCCGCGGCCGGCGTAGCGGCGGGCGAGGCGCCGGGTCATCGGCAGCCAGGCCTCGATGGTCTCGTCCCGCAGCCGCGGTCGTGCCGGGTCACCCTGCGGGGTCCGTGCCAGGGCCGCGATCAGTTCGACGCCCCGCTCCTCCGTCGCGGCGTCACTGACGTCGGACGGGCGGCGGGAGTGGATCGGCCTCGTGACAGATGCGTACATGATGGTTCCTCTTCTCGAACGCTGCGTCGTGGGCATCCGTTGCCGGACCACCCGCGGACTGCCGCGGCGGGGGAACACATCTGCACGTCAAGAGGCGTGAGGTCCGCACCGCGACAGAGACATCGCATGGTGGTGATCTCGGCGCCTTCTTGACCGATGCAGTAGACCGTAGCCGAAGAGTGGAGCTATGACTAGCCGAAAGTATGAGTCTTTCTGGCGGGTCGGGTGAGAAGCCCTCATCCGTGGGTGGCCCGCCCTTAGGTGTCGGTCTGCCTCGACGCCACCCGGGCCTCGGGTAACGGTCCGTTCAGGGCCGCGGGGAGGTCCTGGTCCAGGAGCGTTCGCCGCGCCGGGTGGTCGCCGCGACACACCGCGGGCAGATGAATCGGACCTCGTCGCTCGCGGCCACCACGTCGGTGGCCCGGAAGTCGAACCGCACGTGCGGGAAGCGCCGCAGCCGCGTCCGGCTCAGGGCCAGCCCGCAGACCGTCTGATTGGTGCCGGGCAGCCACGCGTGCACCTCGCCACCCGGCTGCCGGACGCCCTCGGGCGCGACCCACTCGCTCGACGCGGCGACCGCCGCATTCGTCACTCGTGCCATGCCGGCGGATTCCCGCCGGCATCCCGCCTACACCTCCGTTTTTCGGCGGATCGGTGTCAGGCGAGGCGCTGCCAGAGGTACGCGAGCGTCGCCGCCCCGTTGACCAGCATGTCGATGGACACCCGTTCGTCGCTGTCGTGCCAGCGGTCCTCGGGCAGGCCCACGCCGAAGAACACGAGCGGGGCGTCCAGGTGCCGGGCCAGCAACTCGGCCGGGCCACCACCGGCGTTGCCCATCCGCCCGGCCGGTACGCCGAAGCCGTCCTCGACCGCCGCCGCCAGCGCCTCGAGCGCCGGCAGGTCCTGCGGCGTCTCGTACGGCTCCTGCATCGTCTCCTCGGCCACCGTCAGCTGGTGGTCGACGGTGTCGCTGATGGTTTCGGCGACCCAGCGCCGCAGCTGCTCGGCCACGTCGGCGCACCGCTGGCCGGCCACCGTGCGGATGCTGATGGTCGCCGAGGCCACCGCCGGGATCGCGGAGCGGGTGACACCGACCGGGTCCCCGGCGACCATGCTGATGATCTCCGCCGCCGGGCGGGTCCAGAGCTTCTCCAGCACCGTGTAGCCGGCCTCGCCCGTGACGCTGCGGGTCTCCGAGCGTTCCAGCCAGTCCTGCTCGGTGAACGGCAGGGCGGCGAGCTCGGCGCGGCGGCGCTCGGACGGCTCGGCGACCTCGTCGTAGAAGCCCGGCAGCGTCAGCCGGCCCTTGTCGTCGTGCAGGGCGCCCAGCAGCCGGGACAGTTCCACGGCGGCGTTGGGCGCGGGCCCGGAGGCGGCGCCGCTGTGCACGTCGCGGCGGGGGCCGTGCACCTCCAGCTCGGCCATGACCATGCCGCGCACGCTGGTGCAGACGGCCGGGTGGTCGGCCCGCCAGGTGAGGGTGTCGGAGAAGACCACCAGGTCGGCGTCCAGCCGCTCGCGGTGCTCCTCGATCAGCCCGGCCAGGTGGGTCGAGCCGGCCTCCTCCTCCCCCTCGACGATGAGCTTCAGGTTCACCGCGGGCGCCGCCCGGCCGGTCGCCGCGAGGTGGGCCTTGATGCCCCAGAGGTGGCTCAGCACCTGCCCCTTGGCGTCGGAGGTGCCGCGCCCGTAGACCCGGCCGTCGCGTACCGCCGGCTCGAACGGGGCTGTCTCCTCCCACAGCTCGTCCTTGGCCGCCCGCACGTCGTGGTGGCTGTAGATCAGCACGGTCGGCGCGCCCGGCGCGGCACACCACTCGGCGTAGACCGCCGGCGCGCCCTCGACCGGCCAGACCTCGACGGTCGGGAACCCGAGGTCGCGCAGCGCCGCGGCCAGCCAGTTCGCCGACCGGATCAGATCCGGCCCGTGCTCCGGTACGCCGGCCACCGACCGCAGCCGCACCCAGCCGATGAGTTCTTCGACGATGTCGTCCCGCCGGTCGCGGAGGAAGTTGTGGATCAAGCCCGTCATAGCCGGCGACTACCCCCGTGACCGGGGGTCATGCGCCCACGAGCTGAGCTGCGGCGAGGACCTCTGTCGTCTCGGCGGCGCCGGTCGGGCGCCCGAAGTGGTAACCCTGGCCCTTGTCGCAGCCGAGCTCGCGCAGGACGGCGACCTGGGCCGGGGTCTCGACACCCTCGGCGACCGCGGCCAGCCGCAGATTGTGGGCCAGGTCGACGATGGTGCGGACGAACGACAGCTGCCGGTCGGCCGCGCCGGACCCGTCCGCCGGCAGGAACGACCGGTCGATCTTGAGGATGTCGATGGGCAGGTCGCGCAGGTAGGCCAGCGACGAGTAGCCGGTGCCGAAGTCGTCGACGGCAACCCGGACGCCCTGCCGGCGCAACGCGGTGAGCTGGGCGATGGTCCGGTCGTCCCGGTTCGCGGCGCCGACCAGCATGCCCTCGGTGATCTCCAGGATCAGCGCGGTGGGCGGCAACCCGGAGTCCCGCAGCGCCCGGTTCACCGTGGCCGCGTAACCGGGCTCCATGAGTTGGCGGGGAGAGACGTTGACGGTCACCGCCGTACCGTGCTGCCGGTGCCAGCCGGCAGCGTCCCGGCAGGCCTGCCGCAGCACCCATTCGCCGAGGGCGACGATGAGCCCGCTGTCCTCGGCGGCCGGGATGAACCGGTCCGGGCCGACGATCTCGCCCGGCCGGGGGAACCAGCGCACCAGCGCCTCGACCGCGTCGAAACCGCCGGTGCCGAGCGTGACGATCGGCTGGTAGTACACGGTGAACTGCTCGGCGGTGAGGGCGGCGCGCAGCCGGTCGATCAGCTCGGTGCGCTCCAGCTGCTGCTCGCGCAGGCCGGCGTCGTAGGTCACCGCCCGGTCGCGGCCGGCGGCCTTGGCCTCGTACAGGGCCAGGTCGGCGTCGCTGAGGGCGTCGGTGCTGCCGGCCGAGGCGGCCAGCCGGCGTACCCCGATGCTGATCGTCACGTGCAGCCGGTGGCCGTGGATGTCGGCGGGGCGCCGCACCGCGGCCAGGATGTCCGCACAACGGTTGTCGACTGCCTCGGCGTCACCGCACGGCATCAGGACGGCGAACTCGTCACCGCCGAGGCGGGCGAGCAGCGCGTCGGGCCCCACGGTGTACCGCAGCCGCTGCGCGAGGGCGACCAGCAGCGCGTCGCCGATCGGGTGACCCAGGCTCTCGTTGATGTGCTTGAAGCCGTCGACGTCCAGCAGCAACAGGCAGCCGGGATCGTCCCGGTGCGCCCGGGCGCGCAGCTCGCGGTCCAGGTGCAGGCGGTTGGGCAGTCCGGTCAGGGAATCGTGCAGGGCGAGGTGGCTCATCTCCCGTTGCAGGGTGGCCTGGTACTCCACAGCGTCCTGCAGGTCGTCCGCGCGCCGCCGGGCCAGGGCGCTGGCGCGGGTCAGACGGGCGATGAGCAGGACGGAGGTGACCGCGGTGGCGCCGAGCGGCAGGAAGACGTCGATGACGTCGAGCTCTCCCTCGGCGATGTCCTGCACGAGGGCATAGCAGGTGGCCGCCGGGCCGATCAGCACGACCGTCAGCAGACCGGCCATGGTCCACCGGCCGTTGCCCGGCGGCAGGCGGCTGTCGTCGGCACCGGGCTCGACAGCCATCGACGGGTGCAGCGCGGCCGCGCCGAGCAGCACCAGGAACATCAGCCAGCCGGCGGCGCTGAAGGCGGATCCGGCCCACCGGCCGCCGGCCATCACGGCGACGATGTAGGCCACGTCCGCGGCCAGGACCACGAGGACGGCCAGCACGAGGAACTGCTGGGCGCGGCTCAGCGCCCGCGTGGTGAAGCGCAGCCGGACCACCATGGTGAGGACGATCAGGTCCAGGAACGGGTACGCGAGCACGGCGGCGCCGGCCGACCAGTCGTCACGGTCGTTCATGAACGGGTCCAGCAGGAAGACCCAGGCGAGCACGACAGCGGTGCACGCCACGATGCCCGCCTCGCTCATGCCCGCCAGCGCCGCGCCCCGGCGCCGGGATGCCGACAGGGCCGCCACGGCGGCCGCGACCAGGAGGTACATCGAGAAGTAGACGACATCGGTCCAGGTGACCACCGCGTTCAGCACGGTGGCCGGCTGCTGGAGGATCCACCGGCTGTGCGCGACCGCGCCGCAACCCATGCCGGCGGCCAGCAGCCACCAGCCGAGCGGGCGCGCGGGCCGGTGCTGCCGGACGCCGGCGGCCACGGCACCGATGACAGCCAGGCACAGCACGGCATAGGCGGCCTCCCGGCCGGCGGGCGTGGCGAACGCGGCGGCGACAGCCATGACGCTGCCGATCAGCAGGAAGCCCTGCCAGGCCCCGAGCACGCGACGAACCGGCCCAGGCCGGCGGTGACTTCCCGATGCGCTGCGCGCAGCCACCATCTCACCCGCCCCGCTTCGCCGGCCGACCTCAGCAGAGGTCATTTTCCACCGGCCCGGGTGCGGACGGGTTGCGATCGCCCGGATGCCCCGGAGCAATCCGGGAAAGTCCGACGGTTAACCCCGGTGCATCGGGGTAAGCCCGCCGCCTGATCGCTGCCGGGAATCCCCGGCCACGGAAGCCTGTGTCCGCCAGGGGCAGGTCCCGGCCGCTGCGCCACGGCCGGCAGATCCGCCATCATGCCCAGGCCACCGGCCGGGGTGGACAGGGAGTTCGACGCACATGTCAACCGACCGGTTGGATCCCACGGCCGCCTTCGCCGAGCTGGGCCGCATCAACCTCGCCGAGAACGACCTGGAGGGGGTGCTGTCGCGGGTCGCCGACCTGGCCCGGCGCACCGTCCCCGGCGCCGACGAGGTCTCCGTCACCATGGTCCGCGGATCGATCGCCGAGACCGCCGCGTACACCGGGCACCTGGCGTTGACCCTGGACGAATGGCAGTATCAGCGGGGCAGCGGGCCCTGCCTGGAGGCTGCCATCGCGCAAGCGACCGTCTCGGTGCCCGACTTCGCTGACGAAAGCCGCTGGCCGGAGTGGGCCCGGCACGCCGTGGCAGCGGGCGCGCGCAGCTCGCTGTCGGTCGGGCTGCCGATCGAGGAGCAGGTGGGCGGCGGGCTGAATCTCTACGGCGTCCGGGAGGCGGCTTTCGACGACGACGCGGTGCTGCTGGCGCAGACCTTCGCCGGCTACGCGGCGGTCGCCCTGGCCAACGCCGTCCTGTACAGCGTCACGGCCCGCCTGGCCCGGCAGCTGCAGACGGCGATGGCCGGCCGGGCCGTGATCGAGCAGGCCAAGGGCATCGTCATGGGCCGTCGGCGGTGCACCGCCGACGAGGCGTTCGCGATCCTCACCAAGATCTCTCAGGACTCCAACCGCAAGCTTCGCGACGTCGCCGCGACGCTGGTAGCCAAGGCCCAGAGCGGCGACGATCGGTGATCCGCGACAATGGGTGCCGGACGGACGGCCGTGCGAGGACAGAGCGGAGCTGACATGGCATTCGATTGCACCGTGGAGCGCCAGGGTGACACCGTCGTGGTCACCCCCGAGGGTGACATCGACCTGGAGACCGCGACCTACCTGCGCGAGGTGTTGCGGCAGGTGGTGGCGGACAAGCAGGACGGCCGCATCGAGGTCGACATGCACGCCGTGACGTTCCTCGACTCCTCCGGCATCGGCATGCTGGTCGCCGCCCGGCGGGCCGCCGAGCTCAAGGGCATCACCCTGCGGCTGCGGGAGCCCGGGCCGATGGTCCGGATGGTGCTCGAGGTGGCGAACCTCGACGGGCTGCTCATCGGCGCCTGAGCGGGACAGTGGCGTGTAACCCGGCGCACGCCGGGTACCCCAGCGTTCCCCGTGCAGAGCTTGGAGATGTAGTAGTGACTCGATCGCAGCCCCGCGGCAGTCTGGCCGACGCCCTGACCGATCTGGCGGGCACCGCCGACGACGACTCCACCGTCGGCGGGCGGCTGAGCACGATCGTCCAGTTCACGGTCGACATGGTGGACGCGGTGGCCTTCGCCTCGGTGACCCGCCAGGGCGAGAGCGGTTACAGCACGGTGGCGGTGAGCAGTGAGCTCGCCCTGGCCGTCGACGAGGCGCAGTACGCCGACAAAGCGGGGCCCTGCCTCGACGCTCTGGACGGCGGCTCCCCCATCAGCGTGCCGCGGATCGACGCGACGATGATCTGGCCCGGGTTCCGGGACGCCGCGTACCAGCTGGGGCTTCGCTCCTCGCTGTCCATTCCGCTGTTCGCCGGGCGCGGCCTGCCGGTGGCGGCGCTCAACCTCTACAGTCACGACCCGGCAGCCATGGCTCCGCTGAGTGCGGCGGTCCTGGCCGCCTACGACGACGCGCCGGAGGGGCAACCGCCCGTCCTGGTTGACCATCTCTGCCCGGGAGCGCAGGAGCTCGTCGCGGGCCTCGTCGGGTCCTTCGCCGTCCGGGCCACGATCCAACAGGCGATCGGAATGATCATTTCCGACCGGCAGACCAACGCGGACCTGGCGTACGCGCTGCTGCGGTCGCAGGCCGCCGATACCACCGGTTCGCTGCTCGAAGCCGCCACGGCGGTCGTCGCCCAGAGCCGATGAATGCGGCAGTCTCACCACCATGGACACCGCCGGAGTCGGCAGCGCTGATCTGATCTTCACGGGCGGGCCCGTCTTCACCGCCGATCCCGGCCGTGGCCCCGAAACCGCCCTGGCCGTGCGCGGCGGCCGGATCCTCGCCGTCGGCGGTGCCGAGGTCACCGAGCTCGCCGGGCCGCGCACCGAGGTGGTCGACCTGCGCGGGCGGATGCTGCTGCCCGGCTTCCAGGACGCCCACGTGCACGCGGTGATGGGCGGCGTGGAGCTGGGCCAGTGCGACCTGACCGGCACGACGGACCTCACCGAGTATCTCGCCCGGATCGACGCGTACGCGCGGGCCCACCCGGACGATCCCTGGATCGTCGGCGGCGGCTGGTCGATGGAGAGCTTCCCCGGCGGTGTGCCCGGCCGCGAGCTGCTGGACGCGGTGGCCGGTGATCGCCCGGTGTACCTGACCAACCGCGACCACCACGGGGCCTGGGTCAACAGCAAGGCGCTCGCCCTGGCCGGGATCACCGCCGACACCCCGGACCCGGTCGACGGCCGGATCGACCGCGAGCCCGGCGGCGCCCCGAGCGGCGGCCTCCAGGAGGGCGCGATGTCACTGGTCGCGGCAGTCGTGCCGGCGGTGACCCCGGCGCAACGGCTCGCCGGTCTGCTGCGGGCCCAGCGGCTGCTGCACGAGCTGGGCATCACCGCCTGGCAGGACGCGATGCTGTGCGCGACCAACGGCTACCCCGACATCTCCGACGCCTACCGCACCGCGGCCGCCGACGGTTCGCTGATCTCCACCGTCGTCGGCGCGCTCTGGTGGGACCGCGAGCGGGACGCCGGCCAGATCCCCGAGCTCGTGGCGAAACGGGCGGCGTTCAGCGTCGGACGGCTGCGCTGCGGCACGGTGAAGTTCATGCTCGACGGCGTCGCCGAGAACTTCACCGCGGCGATGACGGCTCCGTACCGCGACGGGCACGGCTGCGCGACCGCGAACAGCGGCCTGTCGTTCATCGATCCGGTCGCGTTGCGCGACTACGTCACCGCGGTCGACGCGCTCGACTTCCAGGCGCACTTCCACGCGCTCGGCGACCGGGCCGTCCGCGAGGCCCTGGACGCGATCGCCGCGGCCCGGGCGGCCAACGGCCGGCGGAACACCCGGCCGCACCTGGCCCATCTGCAGGTGGTGCACCCGCGGGACGTGCCGCGCTTCCTTTCCCTGGGAGCCACCGCGACCATCCAGGCGCTGTGGGCGACCCACGAGCCGCAGATGGACGAGCTGACGCTGCCGTTCCTGGATCCGGAGCTGGCCGGGCGGCAGTACCCGTTCGGCGACCTGCACCGCGCCGGGGCGACCCTGGCCGCGGGCAGTGACTGGCCGGTGAGCAGCCCCGATCCGTTGCGGGGCATCCACGTGGCGGTCAACCGGGCCCTGCCGGGCAGCGGCGCCGAGGCGTTCCTGCCGGGACAGCGGCTCGAGCTGGCGACGGCGCTGCGGGCGTACACGTCGGGGTCGGCCTTTGTGAATCACCGGGACGACACCGGGACGCTGCGGACCGGCAATCAGGCCGACCTGGTGGTCCTGGACCGCGATGTCTTCGCGGGCCCGCCGCAGGCGATCGCGGACGCCCGGGTGGCGCTGACCTACATCCGGGGCGAACGCGTGCACGCCGCCCCGGATGCGTGAGAAACCTCAGCGCCCGCTCGGCACCGGCTCGGCCTCGGCGTGCTCGGCGTCCTCAGGCTGAACCTCGACGGTGTCCTCCACCGGCTGGCGCTGCGCCGGGACGACGGCCTCGGCGCTGGAGCCGTGCCGGCCCGCCGACTCGTCCGGCACCGGCAGCTCGCCGATGACCTGCGGCTGGTCCACCCACAGGGCGCGCAGCTGGCCCTGCATGAAGGTCATGAGGCGGCCACGGTACTCCCGGTCGAACTGCTCGAGCGCCTCGATCTGCTCCTGCAGTGCCTCCCGCTTGACGCCGAGGCTGCCGACCACGTCGTCGTAGCGCTGCTTGGCCTGCAGATTGAGCTGCTCGGCGTTGGCCTTGGCCTCGGCAGCAACAGCGTCGGCCCGGGCCTGCGCGTCGAGCACGATCTGCTCGGCGTTGCGGCGGGCCTCCTCGGCGGCCGCGCGGGCGTCCTGGCCGATCTGCTCGGCACCGGCGCGGGCGTCGTAGAGCACCTTGTCGGCCTCGCGGCGCACGTTGTGGGCATGGATCTGGGCGTCGCGGGCGATGTTCTCCGCCGCGGCCAGCGCCTCCGTCCGGATCTTGTCGGCCTCCTGGTGGGCCTTGGCGACGTAGTCCTCGGCGGTGCGCTGGGCCATGGTCAGCACCTGGAGGGCCTGGCTCGGCAGTCCCGGCACGGGCGTGGGCGAGACCAGCGCGTGCTCGGAGGTCGCGCCGTCGGGCGACGTCCCGAGCATGACCTTGACGCGATCCTTCATCCGGTTGTCAGTCACAGGAGACCTCCGTACGTGCGGCTTCACCGCGGCGGCTTCGGTCGACGGGGCCCCTGCCGGGAGGCGGGAGCGGACACGTTCGACGCGGCTGTCGGCCCCCGGCGTACCGGCCGGAACGCTGGCCATGATCGGCGGCATGTTACCAACTTGAACAGGCGGAACGCGAGAAGCCGTTCAGCGGGAGCCGCCAGCCGTTCGGACCGGTCCGGACAAAGAAACGCCTGCTCGTACGGGGTGTGCGCGGCCACCGCCGAACAGCCCCGGCAATCACGCCAGGGCGATTTCGTCGTTATTATGCCGTTGATCCTATTAATGCTGTTTAGCATGGTCCTCACCTGCCGGCAAGCGTGAGGATGCCATGAGAAGTCGCCGCTCGTTGACTGTCTTTCTGACGGTCGGAACTGTCCTGCTGGCCACGGCGGCCACCGCTGACGCCGCCTCCGACCGGCCGGTCGCCATCTGGGAGATGGACGAGCACTCCGGCGCCCGCACCATGACCGACAGCAGCGGCCGCGGGCTGCACGGCCGGATCGGCAGCGAGGTACGGACCGACACCCGCGTCAACGGCGCCACCGGCTACCGCTTCGACCGGCTGGAGCCCGACTCCCCGCCGGCCCGCCCGGGCCACCTGGTGACCGTGCGCGACTCGGACGCCCTCGACCCCGGCACCCGCGACTTCGCCGTGACGGTCCGGCTCCGCACGACCCACAAGTTCGGCAACATCATCCAGAAGGGCCAGGCGACGGTCTCCGGCGGCAACTTCAAACTCCAGATCCCCAGCGGCATCGTCGAGTGCCTGTTCCGCGGCTCGTCCCGCTCACTGGCGGTGTCGTCCCCGCGGCGGCTCAACGACGGCCGCTGGCACACCGTGCGCTGCGCCCGTACGGGCGACGGGGTGACCCTGTTCGTGGACGGCGCGAAGGTGGCCCGCACCGTGGGCTGGACCGGCCGGATCGCGAACTCGTGGCCGGTGAGCATCGGCGGCAAGACCGACTGCGACCAGATCGACGTGGGCTGCGACTACTACGCCGGCGATCTGGACTACGTAGAGATCGACGCGCGCTGATGCATGCGTTGCGCCGTACCGCGGTCGTGGCTTGTGTCCTGGCCGGGGTGGCCGCACCGGCCTCCGCCGCACCCGGCCGCCCGGCCGACGGCTTCGAGCAGCCTGTCGTCCCACCCGGCACCTACGCCACGCGCACCGCGGGCGAGACGTTCGGCCGGTGGACGGTCACCCGCGGCAGCATCGACCAGATCGGCCGCGGCTACTGGCAGGCCGCCGACAGCCGGCAGTCGATCGACCTGAACGGACGGTCCGCCGGCACGATCCGCACGACAGCGGCCACCCAGCCGTCGGTCCGCTACCGGGTCAGCTACTTCCTGGCCGGCAACCCGGCCGGCGGCCCGGCGGTCAAGACCGGCCGGGTCCTGGTCAACGGTACGGTCCGCCAGACGTTCTCCTTCGACACCACGGGCCGGACGTTCGCGGCGATGGGCTACGTCCGCAGGAGCTTCGTCTTCGTCGGCACCGGCGGCCCGGCCACGATCGACTTCGCCAGCACCTCGGGCCCGACGGCGTACGGCCCGGTCATCGACAAGACCTCGGCCGTCCGCTGCCTGACCCTCGCCTGCACCTGACCCCGGCAGCCGGCCGAGGGAGGTCGGCTACACCGGTGTCTGGTGGATGGCGACCACCCGCCACTCGCCGTGCTCGCGGCGGTAGGCGGTCGAGGCGTACCAGGACGACGTCTCCGCCCCGGCGACGCTGTTCAGGGTGTAGGTGACCAGCGCGCCGCCGTCGCCGAGCAGCCGGACCCGGGGATCCTGGATCCGGTTGCGCCGGTCCCGGCTGCCGCTGCCGTTGGCGTACATCTGGAGCACCTGGGCCCGGTCCACCACGCCGTAGTTGCCCATGGCGACGAAGTCGGCGGTGCAGTGCTTGTCGAAGAAGGTCTCGTCGTAGGCCGCGTCCGCGTCGAGCATCTGCTGCTCGATGGCCAGCAGGATCCTGTCGGTCTCACTCATCCGCGCACCGTAGTCCCCGTACCCGGGTCAGGCGGTGAACCGGACCCGGCGCCGGCGTACGAGCAGCAGGCCGGCCGCGCCGGCGAGCAGCAGCAGCGTGCCACCCGCGCCGAGCAGGCCGGCGTTGGCACCGGTCACCGGCAGGCCGCCGCCCTGGCCGCCGCTGAGCTGCACCGAGATCGCCGCCGTGTCGTTGCGGGCGTCGCGGTCGATCGGGTACTCGGTGAAGATCTCCTCGTTGATTCCGACCCGGCCGGCCGCCGCGGACGGGTTCGCCCGCACCTGGAAGGTGAAGTCGAACAGGGTCGACGCCTTGGCCTTGGTCCTGCCCTCCTCGAGCAGGCACAGGTATTCCGACGCCCCGGTGAGGTCGGTGCCGAGGTCCCCGGGCTCCTCACCGTCGGAGACCATCATCGGGAAGCAGCGCTCGTCGACGCCGACGGCCTTGAGCCCGGCCGGGACGACGATGTGGGTCGACGGGTCGGTGTTCTCGAAGGTCCAGTGGTAGAGCGTGCCCGGCCCGTTGTTTCCGAAGCCGACACGGGCCGGCACCTTGTCGCCCGGCTCGCCGGTGACGGTGGCACCGACGGCGGCCAGGTCCGACCGGCGGCCGCCGACGACGAACTCGCTGACCAGGATGTTGTTCTTCGGGTCGGTGTCGACCTGGCTCGCCGCGGCCCGCGCCGCGCTCTTCGCCGCCACGGCCCGCAACCCGACGGCGGGACCGGTGCCCTTCGGGCCGAGCGTCTCGTCGTCGAGGTCGGGCGCGATGTCGATCAGTTCCTGGAAGTCGGCCGGGGTGTACCAGCCGCCGAGGGCGCTGGCCCGGGAGCCGGCCGCGGCGTCGGCCGGGATCTTCAGGCGCATCGGCGTGGTCAGCTCGTAGGTCGAGCCGGCGGCCAGCTCGTCGTCGAAGGTGCAGACGGTCAGGATGCCGTACCGGCAGTTGCCGAAGCCGGCGCCCGGCGACAGGCTGGGGTCCCAGCCCAGCATGACCAGCACGACGCTCTTGACCGGCGTGGTCCCGACGTTGGACACGCGCAGGCCGGCGTCGACGTTCGCGCCGGCCGCCACGGTGCGCGGGGTGCTGATGACGCCGGCCAGGTCGACGCCCTCGCCGATCGTCACCGTCGACGCGGTGGTGACCTCGGGCAGGTCGTCGAGCCGGGCGCTGAACGCCAGCTCGCCGTGCGCGTCCTGAGTTGCGCCGGCCTTCGCGGTGACCTCCAGGGCCATCAGGGCCACCAGATTGGTGCCCGGTTCGAGCTCGAAGTGTCCGGTGAGGATGCAGCTGATGACCGTGCCGCTGCGGCCGCAGGACTGCTCGTCACTCAGCTGGAAGTCGTCGGCCGCGACCACGGTGGCGATATCGGCGACGCCGGCGGTGTCCACGCGCACGGTCATCTTCTCGAACGCGATGGGTGCGCCGCCCGGCCCGTCCGGCACGTCGATCCAGGCGAAGAGCGGGGTCGCCTTGGGCACCGAGCCGGCCACCGCGATGTCCGGGAAGTGCAGCCGCACGGCAGGGTCCGCGGCCAGCGCGGGCGTCCCGGGTACGGCCAGGGCCGCGACCGCCGTCAGGGCTGCCGCCGATCCGGTCAGCAGGCGGTGCAGGGCGCGGCGCATGGTGGTGGTTCCTCCCCGTGAACGACAGAGCCGCGTGAGCATAAGCGGGGAAGATCATCTAGCGAGCCCACCGTTCGGTCAGCTCCGGCTCTCCGGTCGACCGGGTACGGCGGCGGGGGGGGGGGGGGGGGGGGGGGGGGGGGGGGGGGGGGGGGGGGGGGGGGGGGGGGGGGGGGGGGGGGGGGGGGGGGGGGGGGGGGG
>NZ_JBVJIR010000025.1:0-115740 GCF_055586185.1 Actinoplanes sp. NPDC051405 | reverse complement strand
AAGAGGAGGGGAGGAGCCAGAGCTCCGGTGTTGTCCCTCCCCCCCCCCCCCCCCCCCCCCCCCCCCCCCCCCCCCCCCCCCCCCCCCCCCCCCCCCCCCCAACCGTCCACCAGCAAGAAAATTCAGCCCCGCTCGATAAGATGCCCAACAATCTGAGGCCCCATAAGCACAGCCTCCCCAGACCCATCCCGCCGATTGTCAACGGCAGGAAGCTCAACAGGATCCCCGGTACCGCTGGCGCCAACCGGCCGAGGCCCGACCCAGGCAACCACCAGAGCGGTCTCCCCCTTGAGGAACCGCTGAACCCGAACCCCGCCGGTAGCCCGCCCCTTGGCCGGATACAACCCGAACGGCGTGACCTTCACCTGAGTGCCGGTCGACGTGACCACCATCGGCTCCCCATGCTGCGGATCCGTCGTGTTCACCACGTTGAACGAAACGGCCTCGGCCCCTGACGTCAGGTTCATCCCGGCCATGCCGCCGCCCTTCAAACCCTGCGGCCGCACCAGCTTGGCCGGGAAGCGCAGCAGCGACGCGTCCGAGGACACGAACGCCAGCGACTCGGCCCCGTCGGTCAGCCAGGTCGCCCCCAGCACCTCGTCGCCGTCCTTGAGGGTGATGACCTCGAACTCGTCCGAGCGGACCGGCCATTCCGGCGCGCAGACCTTGACCACGCCCTGCCGGGTGCCCATGGCCAGGCCCGGTGAGCCGGTCGCGCCGAGCGGAGCCAGTCCGACGACCTTCTCCCCCGGCTCCAACGGGATCAGCTCCGAGGCCGACATGCCGCCGCGCACCGAAACCGTGCCGGACTGCTCGGGCAGGACCGGCAGGGGCAGCACGTCCACCTTGAACGCCCGCCCGGTGCTCGTCACGAGCAGCACGCGGCCACGGGCGGTGGAGTGCACAACCGAGCGGACCGCGTCGTGCTTGACCCGTCCGCTGCGCCGCCGTCCCTCGGTCGCCTCTTCGCTTTCCGCCGCCGTGCGGGCGATCAGCCCGGTCGCGGAGAGGATCACCTGGCAGGGGTCGTCGGCCACCTCGAGCGGACCGGCCGGCACGGACGCCGCCAGCACCTCCTTGAGGTCGCCGTCGATCAGTGTGGTGCGCCGGGCGCCGCCGAACTCCGAGGCCACCTCGGCCAGCTCGTCCGAGACGACCTGCTTGAGGACGTCGTCGTTGTCCAGGATCCGGCTGAGCTCCGCGATCTCGCCGCGCAGGCGTTCCTGCTCGGTCTCCAGCTCGATGCGGTCGAAGCGGGTGAGCCGGCGCAGCGGGGTGTCCAGGATGTACGTCGCCTGGACGTCGCTGAGCCCGAACTCGCTCATCAGGCCCGCCTTGGCCGCCGCGGCGTCGTCGCTGCCGCGGATGATGGCGACCACCCGGTCGATGTCGATGAGGGCGATGAGCAGGCCGTCGACCAGGTGCAGGCGGTCCTGGCGCTTGGTGCGCCGGTGGGTGGTCCGCCGGGTGACCACCTCGTAGCGGTGGGCCAGGAACACCTCGAGCAGCGCCTTGAGGCCCAGCGTCCGCGGCTGGCCGTCGACCAGCACCAGGTTGTTGATGCCGAACGACGACTCCAGCGGGGTCAGCCGGTAGAGGTCGGCCAGCAGGGCCTGCGGGTTGACGCCGACCTTGCACTCGATGACCAGCCGGATGCCGTGCTCGCGGTCGGTGAGGTCCTTGACGTCGGCGATGCCCTGCAGCCGGGCCGGTTGGCGCTGGCCCTTGCGCGGGCCCGAGGTGATGAGCTTGCCCTTCACCTCGTCGGTGATCGCCTCGATGATCTTCTCGGTGCCGACGCCGTACGGGAGCTGGACGACGGTGATCGCCTGGCGGCCGCGACCGCCCTCCAGCGGGCCGGTCTGCGCGCGGGCCCGCATCCGCACCACGCCACGGCCGGTCTCGTACGCCCGGCGGACCTCGTCGAGGCCGAGCAGCTGCCCGCCGGTGGGCAGGTCGGGGCCGGGCACGAAGCGCATGAGCGTGTCGAGGTCGGCCTCGGGGTCGGTGATCAGGTGGCGGGCCGCCGTGACGACCTCGCCCAGGTTGTGCGGGATCATGTTGGTCGCCATGCCGACGGCGATCCCGGACGTGCCGTTGACCAGAAGGTTGGGGAAGGCCGCGGGCAGCACCTTGGGCTCGAGCTCGGAGCCGTCGTAGTTGGGCTTGAAATCGACCGTGCCCTCGCCGAGCTCGCCGACCAGCAGCATCGCCTCGCGCGACATCCGGGCCTCGGTGTATCGCGAGGCGGCCGGGCCGTCGTCGGGCGAGCCGAAGTTGCCGTGCCCGTCGATCAGCGGCGCGTTGAGCGAGAAGTCCTGGGCCAGGCGCACCATCGCGTCGTAGATCGCCAGGTCACCGTGGGGGTGGTAGCGGCCCATCACGTCACCGACGACGCGGGCGGACTTGACGTAGGCCCGGTCGGGGCGGTGGCCCTGCTCCTGCATCGACCACAGGATGCGGCGGTGCACCGGCTTGAGGCCGTCGCGGGCGTCCGGCAGGGCGCGCGAGTGGATGACCGAGTAGGCGTACTCCAGGTAGGAGTCCTCGACCTCGGTGGTGAGCGGGTTGTCGATGACCCGGGCGCCGGCCTGGTCGAAGGCCGACAGGTCCACCCGGGACTGCTCGTTCTTGCGGCGTGCCATGTCTGGTAAGCCTTTCTCAGGCGTCGATCGTTTCCTGGTCGATGCGGCCGGCGGCCTCGATCAGCCAGTTCTTGCGCGGCTCGACCCGCTCACCCATCAGCAGCTCCAGCGTCGCCTCGGCCCGCTCGGCGTCGTCGAGGGTGATCCGCCGGACCGTCCTGGTGGCCGGGTTCATCGTGGTGTCCCACAGCTCGTCGGCGTCCATCTCGCCGAGGCCCTTGAACCGGCTCACCGGCGCGACCGACTTGCCGGCGCGCTCCAGCCGGGTGAGCGCGGCCTCCATCTCCTGCTGGGTGTACGTGAAGATGGTCTCGGCGTTGCGGCCCTTGGTGGTGATCTTGTGCAGGGGCGGCATCGCGGCGAAGAGCCGGCCGTCCTCGATCACCGGGCGCATGTACTTGGCGAAGAGGGTGATCAGCAGGGTGCGGATGTGCGAGCCGTCGACGTCCGCGTCCGCCATGATCATGACGCGGCCGTAGCGCATCGTGCTCATGTCGAAGGTACGGCCCGAGCCGGCGCCCAGCACCTGCACGATGGCCGAGCACTCCACGTTGTCCAGGACCTGCTGCAGGCTGGCCTTCTGCACGTTGAGGATCTTGCCGCGGATGGGCAGCAGGGCCTGGTATTCGGAGCTGCGGGCCATCCGGGCGGTGCCGAGCGCGCTGTCACCCTCGACGATGTAGAGCTCGCTGCGGCCGATGCCGGTGGAGCGGCAGTCGACCAGCTTGGGCGGCATGGACGCGCCCTCGAGCGCGGTCTTGCGGCGGGCCGCGTCCTTCTGCTGCTTCTGGGTCAGGCGGACCCGGGCGGCGTCGACGACCTTCTGCAGGACCGTGCGGGCCTCGCTCTTGGTGCGCCGGTCGTCGATCCAGCTCTTGAGGTGCTGCTCGACCAGGGTCTGCAGCACCCGGGTGATGCCGGCGGTGGAGAGCTCGTCCTTGGTCTGCGAGGTGAACTGCGGCTCGGGCACCCGCACGTGGATCACCGCGGTCATGCCCTCCAGCAGGTCGTCCAGGACCGGCACGTCCTCCTTCGGCTTGAGCAGGCCGCGGGCGTTGCGGATGGCGTCGCTCAGAGCCCGGACCAGGGCCCGTTCGAAGCCCTTGCGGTGGGTGCCGCCGTGCACGTTGCGGATGGTGTTGGTGAAGCACTCCACCGTGCGGTCGTAGCCGGTGCCCCAGCGGAACGCGACCTCGACCTGGGCCTTGCGCTCGACGTTGGACTGCATGACGCCGTTGGCGTCGGCGGCGTTCTCCTTGTAGGTGCCTTCGCCGGCGACCATCAGGATCCCCGAGACGGGCTTGTCGCCGGCCGGGGTGAGGAACTCCACCATGTCGGTCAGCCCGTGCGGATAGTGGAACTTCTCCTCGGCCGGCTCCTCGCCCGTGTGGTCACGCAGCACGTACGCCACGCCGGGGACCAGGAACGCCGTGTTGCGCAGCTTGGCCCGCACCACGTCGACGTCGAGCCGGGCGCCGGTCTCGAAATACCGCGCGTCGTACCAGTAGCGGATCGAGGTGCCGGTGCGCTCGCCGCGCTTCATCTTGCGCACCACGCGCAGGCCGCTCTGCGACTGGAAAGGGGCGTCCGGGCCGGGGCCGGCGAACACGCCGGGCACGCCACGCTGGAAGGACAACTCGTGCACCTTGCCGTCGCGCCGGACGGTCACGTCGAAGCGCAGGGACAGCGCGTTGACCGCGGAGGCGCCGACGCCGTGCAGGCCGCCGGAGGTCTTGTAGCCCGAGCCGCCGAACTTGCCGCCGGCGTGCAGCCGGGTGAGCACCAGCTCGACGCCGTTGAGGCCGGACTTGGCGTTGATGTCGGTCGGGATGCCCCGGCCGTCGTCGTCGACCTGCACCGAGCCGTCGGCGTGCAGGGTCACCTCGACGTGCTCGGCGTGCCCGCCGACGCCCTCGTCGGTGGCGTTGTCGAGGATCTCGTTGGCGAGGTGGTTGACGCCCCGGCTGTCGGTGGAACCGATGTACATACCCGGCCGCTTGCGGACCGCATCGAGTCCTTCGAGGTGCGTGAGGTCATCAGCCCCGTAGAGGATCTCTGGTTGCGCAGTCACGAGGTATTACTCCCGGCAGTGGCAGCTGTGAACGACGCGGCGAGCCTACCGGGCACCTCCGACGACTTTCGTGAGGCCGACCGTGAGCTGGTCGCCATAACACACGACTAAAGGGGCAAATGCTCCGGGTCGTGAGCCACAACACGATTCCGGCCGGCCTGTTTGGCCGCGTAGAGGCCGGCGTCGGCCCGGCCGAGCAGGGTGTCCGGGGTCGGGTCGCTGGGGCGCAGCCGGGCCAGGCCGACGCTGATGGTCACCGGGATGGGCCCGGAGCGCGTGTCGACCGGCGTGCCGGCCACCGCGGCCCGCAGCTCCTCGGCGAGCTCGGCCCCGGCCGAGTCGATGCCGGGCAGCAGCACCGCGAACTCCTCACCGCCGTACCGGGCGACCAGGCCGTCCGCCGGCAGGCCGCCGAGCAGGCGCTGGACCACACCCTTGATCACGTCGTCACCGACCTGGTGGCCGTGCGCGTCGTTGATCCGCTTGAAGTGGTCGATGTCGACCATGAGGGCGGTGACCGGCCCGTCCACCGCCCGGGCGGCGGCCAGCGAGCGCTCGGCGAGCTCGAAGAACCGCCGCCGGTTCGCGACGCCGGTCAGGCTGTCGGTCGTGGCCAGCTCGTTCACCCGGCTGAACAGCCGGGCGTTGTCGAAGGCGACCATGCCCTGGCCCACCAGCGCCGCCGCCAGCCCGAGGTCGGCCGCCGCGTACGCGCCCGGCCGGTCCGACGCCAGCACCAGCACGCCCACCGCGCCGTTGCGGTCGTCGAGGGTGACGGTGAGCCAGCTCTGCCCGGTCGAGTCGTCGAAGGCGCCGGCCCAGGGCGGCGTACCGTTGATCATGTCGGCCTGCCGGTTGTCCAGCAGGGCCCGCAGGTCCGGGTGCTCGGCCAGGGCGAGCTGCACCGGGGCCGGCCCGCCGAGCACGGTGATCTCCTCCGAGTCGGAGGTGCCGAGCAGCAGCCAGCCGCGGTTCGCGCCGGGCGTCTGCCGGGCGGTGAGCAGCAGCCGGCGCAGCACCAGCTGCGGGTCCAGGGTGCCGGTGAGCCGGGCCATCGCGCGGCGCAGCGTCTCGGCGAGGTCGCGCTGGCGGTTGGCGGCGGCCACCGCGACCTCCAGCTGGGCGGCCCGGGCGGTCTCCAGGCCGACTGCGATGTGGTGGGTGATGGCGGTCAGCACGTCGGCGTCGTCCACGGTGAAGACGCCCTTGGCGACCCGGCTGTCCAGGTAGACCACGCCGAGCAGGCGGTCGTCGAGCTCCAGCGGGGCGACCAGGATGCTGCGCAGGCCGTACTGGACCACGCTCTGCGCGCCCAGCGCCTCGCCCTGCTCGGTGCCGGTGACCACGAGGGGCTCGCGGCTGTGCCGGACCTTGTCGACGACGGTGGCGCTGTAGCCGGTCAGCTCGGCGACGTCGCGGCCGCTCGAGTCGCGGCCCACGAACGGGGCGAGCACCTGGGTCTCGGCGTCCATCAGGAACAGGATGGCGCGTTCGGCACCGAGCAGGCGGGTGGTCTCGTCCAGCGCGACGCGGGTCAGCCGGTCCGGGTCGATGACCCGGCTGGCGGCGAGACTGAGCTGCTCCAGGGCCGCCCAGCGCTGGCCGGCCCGGCCGCGGGCGGCCACCACCGGTACGCGGTTGCGGCGCCCGGCGTCGAGCCGGAACTCGGCGGCCACCCGGCGGGCCCGGTGCGGCCAGCCCCGGTCCTCGGCGATCCCGGCGGCCATCCGCGCCTGCCGGTCGGCCTCCCCGGTGCTGCCGATGGCGGCGAGCGCGCGGGCGCGTACCAGGGCAGCCTCGAAAGCCGGCAGCGGCGCGTCGACCTGGCGCAGCAGGGGCTCGGCCTTGGTCAGCAGGTCCAGCGCGGCCACGCTGCGCGCCGGGTCCAGGGCGAGCAGCGCCGCGCGGGCGACCCGGTGGTGCGCGGCCACGACGGGCCGGCGGGTGACCCGGCCGAGAGCGGAGACAGCCGCCGCGGCGACGGCGACCGCGGTGTCACGGTGGGCCGGCGCGGCCCGGCGGGCCTGCTCCAGCCGGCCGTATGCCAGGTAGACGTAGTAGCAGTGCTGGGCCGGCAGCACGTCGAGCGGGCGCAGCCCGAGGCTCTCGAAGTCCGCGACGGCGTCGTCGAAGGCGCCTTCGAGGTCGTCGCGCTCGATGGCGGACAGCATCCGGGCGATGATCGTGTCGACGACCTCGTGGATCTCCTTGGGTCCGTCCCCGGCGCGGGCGAGCGTGGTGATCGCCTCGCCGGCCCGGCCCCGCATGGCCAGCAGCCCGGCGTCGACGGCGACCACGGCACTGCGGTCGGCGTTGCCGCCGGCCTCGAGCCAGCGCTGGCGGCCCGGGCGGGCGGCCTCGGCCTCGGTGATCTCGCCGCGCAGCAGCCAGTCCCAGCCGAGGACGGCGTAACAGTCCAGGATCAGCCCGACGTCGAGGAAGCGGTCGCGTTCGGCCAGCACCTGGCGCACCCGCTCGCCGGAGTCGGCGCCGCTGCCGTGCACCGCGATGGCGGTCATCCAGTCGATGCGGGCGAGCAGGGTGGGGTCGCCGAACTCGTGGGCCTGCCGGACGGCGGCCGCGGTGATCCGGTCGGAGGTGCGCTGCAGTCCCAGCATCCGCAGGGCGAGGGTGAGGCCGACGAGGTCACGGGCCCGTTCCGGGGACCGGCCGAGCCGGCTCGTCGGGTGGATGAACCGCAGGCCGTAGAGCAGTGACCGCAGCGGGCGCAGGGTCCGCACGCTGCCGGAGCCGCCGTAGTGGTAGAGCGTCGTCTGGAGCCGCAGCCGCTCGCGGTAGGCGCCCTTGGCGGTGCCGTAGCCGAGCCGGGTGACGCCGATCAGGCAGCCCACGAAGAACAGCCACAGGCCGGTGAGAGCGGCCAGGACCGGGTTGCGCGGCAGCGGGCGGCCCAGCTCGGCCAGGCCCTGCTCGACCGCTCGGACCTGCGCCGCGCCGCCCCAGTTGCTCTCGTGCACGCGGGCCAGGTGCAGGTGCAGGTGGGCCCGCGCGATCCGGTCGGTGGTCCCCTCCAGGGCGGTGGTCAGGGCGGCGATCGCCTCGTCGAAGCGGCCGTTCTGGTGGTACGCGATCCCGAGCAGCTGGTGGAACTCGCTGCCCACGGTCAGCTCGCCGGTCTCGGCGGCCTCGGCGGCGTACTCCAGGAAGGTCAGCGCCGTGTCGGGGGCGTGCTCGGCCAGCGCCCGGGCTCCGGCGGCCTGTCCGGCGCGCAGCATCCGGGCCGGTTCGTAGGAGGGGTCGCCGAGCGCGCAGTGCCGGGCGAGGGCGTACACGTCTGAGCCCTCGCGGTCCAGCACGTCGGCGATGCGCTGGTGCAGCCGGCGTACCTCGTCGTCGGGCAGGCCGTCGATCAGCGCGAGGCGGATGCTGTCGTGCACGAACCGCACCGTGCCCTCGCGGTGCTCGACGAGGCCACGGCGGGCGGCGTCGGACAGGACGTCGAGGACCCGGCGGCGGCCGACACCGGCCACCTCGGCGACCAGGCCGGGGGCGAAGGTGGCGCCGATGACGCCGGCGAGCTGCAACAGCCGGCGGTTCTCCGGGGCCAGGGTGCCCATCCGGCGCAGCAGCAGCTGGGCGGAGTCGGCCGGCAGGGCCAGCTCCTGCACGCCGGCGGTGTCGACCCGCCAGACGCCCCAGTCGGGGGTCAGCAGGCCGGCGTCGATGACCGCCCGGGCATAGCCGAGGGTCGCGAACGGGTTCCCGCCGGTCAGCAGGGCGATCGCGGTGGCACCACGCTCGTCGATCCGGACCCCGCCGGACAGGGAGCTGATCAGGTCGCCGACCGCCGCGGCACTCAGCGGCGCCAGCGTGATGTCGGTGTCGGGGCCGGGCTGGAGGCGGTTCAGGACCATGGCGGCCGCGGGCGCGCCCTCGTCGTCGTTGCGGGCGGTGGCCACCACGAGCAGCGGCACCCCGGTGAGCCCGGCGGCGAGCTGCTCGAGCACCCGGACCGTGCCGTCGTCGAACCACTGCACGTCGTCGAGGTGCAGCAGCACCGGGCCGGTCGTCCGGGCCAGGCCGGTGAGCAGGTCGGCGACGGCGGCCGAGTGCCGCTCCAGGCCGATCTCGGCGGCCACGCCGGGCACGCCGAGCGCGTCGGCCAGTGCCGGCGACAGGCTGGTCACCAGGCCGGCACCCTGCCCGGCGGCGGAGCGCAACAGCTTGCCGGCGGCGACCGCGCCATCGGGGCGGCGCCGCAGAGCCCGGACGTACGCGTCCACAGCCGCTCGCAGCGGCGCCATCGGCCGGCGGTCACTGGGTGAGGCCGTACCCCGCAGCACGGTGCCCCCGGCCGCCACGACCAGCTCGCCCAGCTCGGCAGCCAGCCGGGTCTTGCCGCTGCCGGTGCTCCCGTGCAGCACAGCGATGCCACCACGGCCCGCCGCGGCGGCACTCCAGCGCTCCCGCAGGGTGCTGAACTCGGCGTCGCGACCGGTCAGCGGGGCGGTGGCGAGGGTGACCGGGCCGTCCTGCTCCCCGAGCGGGAACATCGCGGCCGGGTCGTCCCCGAGCCGCCGCAGGTCCGCCAGCAGGCCCGCGGCGCTCTGATAACGGTCGTCGGGGTCCTTGGCGAGCAGCCGGACGATGATCGCGGCGAAGGCGGCGCCCAGGCCCGGAGCCAGGGCCCGGGGATCCGGTACGGGCGCCGTGGCGTGCAGGTGCAGCAGCTCGCCGACGTCCCCCGCGGCGAACGGCGGCGCCCCGGTGACGCACTCGAAGAGCACCGCACCCAGGGCGTACAGGTCGGAGCGGCCGTCGACGGGCCGGTTGAGCATGCCGCTCTGCTCGGGCGGGCTGTAGAGCAGCGTGCCGGCGACCGGCTCCTCGGTGATCCCGGCGCCGGCCGAGACGCGGGTGGCCAGCCCGAAGTCGACCAGCCCGGCGCCGCCGTCCGGGCCGACGACGATGTTGTCCGGCTTGACGTCGCGGTGCACCAGGTCGTGGGCGTGCGCCGCCACCAGCGCGCCGGCGATGTCGGTGCCGATCCGGACGGCCACGGCCTCGCGGACCGGGCCCCGGGCCAGGCGGGCGGTCAGTGGCTCGCCCGGGAGCAGATCCATGATCACGTACGGGCGGCCGCCGGCCGTACCGGCCTTGTGCACGCGGGGCAGGCCCGGGCTGTCGACAGCGGCCAGCAGCGCGCACTGGCGGCGGAACTCGCGTACGCCCTCGTTGCTCGCGGCGATGGTGTCGCGCAGGAGTCTGAGGGCGTACTCCCGGCCGCGCAGGCGTACCCGGTGCACGACCGCCTGGGTGCCCCGGCCCAGCTCGCCCAGCACTTCGAGCCCGGCGGCATCGCCGGGCTCGAGCTGCAGCAGGGCCGGCTCAGCCGGCGGAGAAGGCGTGGCACCCACGTTGCCTTTATCGGCCCAGGTCGCCCCCGCTGAAGGATTGGCCCCCGGCGGATCTGCCGGCCGGGCCGGTCAGCCGCAGGTCTGCAGGACCTGTCCGGCCGTCACCACCTGCGGGTACAGCGCCCGCGACAGCTCCACCGGCGCCGACTTGCCGGCCACCGAGACCGGCGGCATCTCCTGGTAGACCACCGCGTGGTCGGTCACCGCCCGGGTGGCCGCGCAGACCACCACCGTGTCGTGCGGCGCGTACGCCTGCAACCGCGCCGCCGTGCTGACCACGCTGCCGCTGACCATCCCGTACCCGCCGTCGCGGGTCTGGTCCAGGTCGACGATGGCGTCGCCGGTGGCCAGCCCGACCCGGGTCCGGACCGGGAACCGGCCGGCCAGGAGACGCCCCCGCAGCGCCTCCTGGATCGCCAGGCCGGCCCGGACCGCTCCCACGGCCGCGCAGCGGGTGTCCTCCGGCGTGCCGGGCACCGGCCCGCCCGCCCCGAAGATCGCCATGACCGCGTCCCCGATGAACTTCTCGACCACCCCGCCCGCCGCCCGGACCTCGGCCGACACGGTGGCGAAGTAGTCCATCTGCAGATCCCGGACGTCCGCGCAGTCCAGCTCGTCGACGATGGCGGTGAAACCCACGATGTCGACGAACAGCACGGTCACTGTCTGTCGCCGGCACCGGATGCCGGCAGTGATTCTGTTCATGCCCCACGCCCCTTCGCCGCATTGGCGAGACAAACGGTGCCAGCCGGCAGGGGTACAGCGGATCCGCAGAATGACGTATCTGTGACAGCGGGCCCAGCGTCGAATTTGTGACGCAGAACAGTCCGAACCGACGAGAACGTGCTACCCGGATCGGCACTAGGCTGCCACGCATGGCCAGCGAGGGGGACGACGCGCCTATTGTCGGACGTACCGGCACTTTGACCACGGTTCGCACGGATCTGCTGGACGCCGGTCCCAGCGGCACCGCGGCAGTGTTCGTCACCGGCGAGAGCGGCGTGGGCAAGAGCCGCCTGCTGCGCGAGACGGCGGATGCGCTGCGTGACGCGGGTGTCGCTGTGCTGTCCGGCACCTGCCTGGACATCGGCGACGCCTCGCCCCTGCACCCGGTCCTGCAGGCGCTGCGCCGCGCCGGGGTGCACGCCGATACCGCCCCGGTGGACGCCGCCGCCAACCAGGACGGCGCGGGCGTGCTCCTCGAACGGGTCTCCCAGCAGCTGCGTTCCCTGGCCCAGGGCCGGCGGCTGCTGCTGGTGCTCGACGACCTGCAGTGGGCCGACCGCAGCACCCGGCAGCTGCTGCTCTACCTGCTCGCGGGCCTCGGCGAGATCAACCTGTCGGTGCTGGCGGCGGTCCGGGCCGAGTCGCTGCACGGCTCCCATCCGCTACGGCGGGTGCTGGCCGAGCTGCGCCGGTTGCGGTCCGTACGCGTGCTCGACCTGGCCCCGCTCGACCAGGAGTCGACCGGTGAGCTGGTCGCCGCGATCGCCGGCGCCGACGTGGCCCCGGAGGACGCCGACCGGGTCTACAAGCGCAGCGGCGGCAACCCCTTCGTGGTCGAGGAGCTCTCCCGGGACCTGCGGGACGGCCGGGTCGAGCTGTCCGACACGCTGCGCGAGATCTTCCTGTCCCGGGTCGACGAGCTGCCCCCGCACGCCCACGACGTGGTGCACGCCGTCGCCGCCGGGGTCGAGCCGGTCGAGCACGCCCTGCTGGCCCGGGTCCTGCCGCTGCCGGAGACGGAGCTGATCGAGGCGATCCGGGCCGCGGTCGCGCACCGCTTCGTGACCAGCGCGGCCGACGGCTACCGGCTGCGGCACCAGGTCGTCGCCGAGGTCCTCGAGCACGAGGTGCTGCCGGCCGAGCACGCCGCCCGGCACCGCCGCTACGCCGAGGCGCTGGAGGCTGTTCCCGGCGCCGTCGACCACGCCCGGCTGGCGCATCACTGGCGGCAGGCCGGCGAGCCCGCCCGGGCCATGCCCTCGGTCGTCGCCGCGGCCCGGGCCGCCGAGCAGCTCTACGGCTTCGCCGAGGCGCACCGCTACTGGAGCATGGCGCTGGAGCTGGGCTGCGACGAAGCCCCCGAGCGCACCGAGCTGCTCGCGCACGCCGCCGAGTCGGCGCACCGCTGCGGCGAGCACCAGCGGGCCCTGACCCGGCTCGAGGAGCTGGCCGCCCGCCCGGACGGCCCGGGGGCCTGCGAGATCCACCTGCGCCGGGCCCGCTACCTGGCCGCGGCGGGCCGCTCGGCGACGGCCGAGATCGAGTACGAGCGGGCGCTGGCGTTCGCCGAGTGCACCCCCTCGGAGAAGGCCAGCGCGGCCGCGCACCTCGCCGAGCTGCTGGTCCACCTGGGCCGCTACGCCGACGCCGGGGTCCGCGCGCGGGATGCGCTGGAGCTGGCCGAGAAGGCCGACGGCTCGACCGCCGACCTGGTCCGGGCCAGCGCGGCGCTCGGCTTCAGCCTGGCCTTCCGGGAGGACCCGGACGCGGGGCTGGCGGTGATCCGCCAGGCGGTGGAGATCGCCGAGCGCTCGGGGCACCCGGACGACATCGGCTGCGCCTATCTGCACCTCGCCGAGCTGCTCACCGGCCCGCTGAACAGCGTCGAGGAGGGCGTGCTGGTGGCCCGCCGCGGCGCGGAGAAGCTGGCCGCGATCGGGCTCGGCCGCACCTACCAGACCCGGCTGCTGGCCATCGCCGCCAACGGGCTGTTCCGGATCGGCGACTGGGCCGAGATGGAGAAGGTGCTCGACACCGCGATGCGGCACCGCCCGTCCGGCGCCGACGCGGTCGAGCTGCTGCTGTCGCGCTGCCGGCTGTGGGTCGGCGTCGGCGACGTGGAGCAGGCCGACCGCGACCTGGAGGCGGTGGCGACCATCCTCGCCGGTGGCGGGGCCCGGCACGTGCTGCCGATGCTCACGCTGCGGGCCGGGCTGGCCATGTGGCAGGGCCGGCACGCGGAGGCGCGGGCCGCCGTGCAGCGCGGCCTGACCGAGACCCGCTCCGACGATCTGGTGCTGCTGGGCGTGCTGGCCTGGCACGGGCTGCGCGCCGAGGCGGAGGCGCAGGCCGGCGGCAAGGTGCCGGTGGACCCGGGCGCGGTGCGCCGGCTGCAGACCGTGGTCGAGCGGATGACCAAGGGCGCGGGCAACGCGGCCCCGCCGGTACGCGCCGTGGTCGACGGCTACCTGGACCTGTGCGCGGCCGAGCAGAGCCGGATCGACGAGCGCAACGACCCGGAGCTGTGGGCCCGGGCGGCGACGGCGTGGGACAGGCGCAAGCAGCCGTACCCGGCGGCGTATTCGCGGCTGCGGCAGGCCGAGGCCACTTTCGCGCGCCGGCCTGGCCGGTCCAACCGCGGGCGGGCGGCGGCCACGATGGCGCTGCGCGAGGCGTACGCGACCGCCCGGGCCATGGGCGCCAACCCGTTCGCGGCCGAGATCACCGCGGTGGCCACCCGGGCCCGGGTGGCGCTGACCGGTGACGAGGAGACGGTCCCGATCCCGCCGCCGAGCCGCGACTCCGGCGACGAGCTGGACGTGCTGACCGAGCGCGAGCGGGAGGTCCTGGCGGCGGTCGCCGAGGGGCTGACCAACCGGGAGATCGGTCAGGCCCTGTTCATCAGTGAGCGGACCGTCGGCGTGCACGTCGGGCACATCTTCGACAAGCTCCAGGTGCGCACCCGGGTGCAGGCCAGCCGGGTGTTCCTCCGGGCGGCGTGACCTTTTCGTTATCTACGTACGCGGAATACGTCGTTCTACCGATCCCCGCGCCCGCCCCCGATGAAAGGCTGACTCTCGTTCGGGGGAGCACCGCCCGGCCGGCCGGTCCGACCAGGCCGCCGGGCGGTGCTGGAGGGCCTCCGCGAGGGAGTTCCGTGTGTGGAGGACCGCGATGATCACCGATTCCGTCTGGGGGCCTGTCCGCCAGGACATGGCCGACGTGCTGGCCGGGCACCCCGATGACGTACCCGCGGTGGTCGACCAGCTCACGAAGCTCCAGGACGTGCTGGAGCGGGTGCCGCCGTTGCTGGTCAGCAACCCGCTCGCCGACTTCAACAAGCTCTATCTGACCATCACGACCAGCGTGCTCGAGCGCCTGTACGCGGGCCGGTTCGCCGACCCGGCGTTCCTGTCCCGCCTGGACGTGGAGTTCGCCGCCCGCTACTTCGACGCCCTGCGCCAGTGGTCGGACGCCAGCGCCGGCTGCCCGCGGGCCTGGTCCGTGCTGTTCCACCGGATCCCCGGCCCGGACGCGCGCCCGCTGCCGTCGGCGGCCGCCGGGGTCAACGCGCACATCAACTTCGACCTGCCGTTCGCCCTGGTCACCACCTTCGACCACCTCGGCTCCGACCCGGTCGACGACAGCGACCAGCACCACGACTACCTGCAGATCAACGACATCTTCGCCGAGTCCATCCCCGGGCTGCGCCGCGGCTTCCTGGAGAAGTGGCAGCTGATCATCGACATGATGAACGGCGACCTGGACGACTGGTGGCAGGGCGAGCTGATCGAGTACACCCGCAACGTGGCCTGGCGCAACTCGCAGAAGCTCTGGTGCGTGCGCCATGACCTGCAGGCCCTCGGCCGCGAGCGGACGCGCCTGGACGGCACCGCCGAGGCTTTCGGCAAGCTGCTGATGTCGCCGATGGGCGCCATCCTGCAGTGACCTGATCTTTCTTCCGGGGGGCGGGGTGCAGGGCCCGTGCTTGTCCAAGAGCACGGGCCCTGAACCTCCGGGCTACTTGATCACGACGAGCCGGGCGACGTTCTTGCCGCCGTCCTTGGCGCCGGCCAGGCCGATCTCCGCGCCGCTCTTGATCGCGCCGGTCTCGACCTTCTTCTTGTCCTGCACGACCCGCAGCTTGTCGCCGTAGGTCCAGGTCTGCGCGAAGCCGTCGGCCGACTTGACGCTCACCGTCGTGGCGTCCACCGCGGTGACCGTGCCGCGCTGCACGACGACGGTCTTGACGCCGTCCTTGCCCTGCACCGTCATCTCGCCGTGCAGGGTGTTCTTCCGGAGGAATTTACGGGCTCCGGGGTGCTTGCCCGCCTTGTCCGGCTTGGCCGCGGCGGAGGCCGACGGTGCCGGGTCCGCCTCCAGGCCGACGGCCGCGAGCGCGAAGGTCTCGTCCGCGACGTCCGCCGCGGGCGCCGCCGGGGCGCCGGCCGGGCCCGCGCCGCAGCCGCTCAGCCCGAGCAGACCGGCGAGGCTCACAGTGGTCAGGGTCAGCGCGATACGGGTTCGTGTCATGCGGCCAAGACTGCGCCGGGCGTGCACGGGCCGGATCAGCGTCATGTTCGGGTTGGGTAAGAGCCGGTCGCGGCGGGCCGGGCGGCAGAGGGCAGGCTGATGGTGAACATCGCGCCACCCTCCGGGGCGTGCCCGGCCGCGATGGTGCCGCCGAGCCGCCCGACCAGGCGGGCGGCCAGAGCCAACCCCAGACCGCTACCGGTACGCCGGATGCCCCGGTAACGCCGCTGCAGGGCGCCACGCTGGAACGCCACCGCCAGGTCCTCGTCGGAGAAGCCCGGACCCCCGTCCCGGATCTCCAGCACACCGCCGTGCGGACCGGGCCGTATCGCCAGGATCAGCGAGGCACCCGGCGGCACGACCCGCAGCGCGTTCTCGCACAGCCCGTCGATGACCTGGCGGATGCGGCCGGGATCGGTGGCCACCACGACCGGCTCGGCGGGCAGCTCGGTGCGCACCCGCGGGCCGTCCGGGCCGCAGCGCTGCGCCCACGCCTCGGCGGCCGAGCCGGCCAGGTCGACCAGGTCCACCGGCACGATGTCCACGGGCAGGTCCGCGGCCTCCAGACGGGCGAGCACCAGCAGGTCCGAGATCAGCCGGTCGAGCCGGTCGGCCTCGGCGACCATGGTCTGCCCGGCCCGCGCCGCGTCGTCGGCGGCCACCACGCCATCGGCCAGGGCCTCGGCGTAGCCGCGGATCGTGGACAGCGGGGTACGCAGCTCGTGCGACACCGACAGCAGGAACTCGCGTTCCCGGCCCTCGCTGATCTGCAACGCCGCACCGAGCTGGTTCAGCGCCGACGCCAGCTCGGCCACCTCGGCCGGCGGTCGCACCGCGAGGCGTACCGAGCGGTCACCGGACGAGAGCCGGCCCGCCGCCACGGCCGCCTGCCGCAGCGGCCGGGCGATGAAACGGGCCAGCAGCGCTCCGGCGAGGACACCGCCGAGCAGGCCGGCCAGCAGCGCGAGCCACACTCCGCCGAGGACGCGGGCCGCCGTACCGGAAGCGGTGTCGCGGGTGAGCACGACCCCGCTGGTGTTGCCCCGCAGCGGCCGGCCGACGATCAGCACCGCGCGGCCGCCGACCGTGCCGCGGGTGTTGACCGTCGCGCCTGCGGCGACCTGGGTGACCACCCGGTCCGGCAGCCCGGCCCGGTCGACGGTGCCCCGCCGGATCAGGTAGACGTCGACGCCGTCGGCCCGCAGCCGGGACACGATCCGCTCCCGGGCCACCTGACGTTCGGTGGTGAGCAGCTCGACCGCGAGCGCGGACTTCTCCACCAGCTCGTCGCGGGCGGCGTTGTTGGCCGACCGCACCGCGATGGGCAGCGCCACGAGGGCGGTGATGATGACGGCGACGACGGCGGTGGCCGCGGTGACCAGGACGGTCCGGCCGGACAGGGTGCCGAGGATGCTACGCATCGGCGGTGTAGCCGACTCCGCGGACCGTGCGGATCAGGGTCGCGGCGGCGCCCAGCTTGGCGCGCACCTGGGCCACGTGCACATCGACCGTACGGGTGCCCGCCGGCGACGCGTACCCCCAGACGCTGGCCAGCAGCTCCTCCCGGGTGAAGACCCGTCCCGGGCGTCCGAGCAGGTGCGCGAGCAGGTCGAACTCGGTCGGGGTGAGCGTCAGCGGCACACCGTCCACGGTGACCAGATGCCGGCCGGAGTCCAGCTGCAGCGGCCCGAGCGTACGCACGTGGCCGCCGTCGGGTGGCCCGGCGGCGCGGCGCAGCAGGGCCCGCACCCGGGCGACCAGCTCCCGCGGGCTGAACGGCTTGGTGAGGTAGTCGTCGCCGCCGAGCTCGAGGCCGAGGATCCGGTCGACCTCGTCGTCGCGGGCGGTGAGGAAAACGACGGGTGTCCAGTCACCGGCCTCACGCAGCCGGCGGCAGATCTCCGTGCCCTCCATCCCGGGCAGCGCGATGTCCAGCACGCACGCCACCGGCCGCAACCGCCGGGCCGCGGCCAGCCCGGCCGCGCCGTCGTGCTCGACGTGCACCCCGAAGCCGTCCCGGCTCAGGTAGAGCCGGACCAGGTCCGCGATCGGCCGTTCGTCCTCGACCAGCAGGATCAGGCCCTTGGCGGGAGGTTCACTCACCGCACCATCATGCCCGGCTCAGGCCCGGCTCAATGTTCGGATGAGGTACGGGTCGACAGCGCCGCCGCCCGCAGCGTCAGATACCGCTGCTCGGGCAGACTGGCCGTCATGGCCGCCGCCCGCAGGTAACCGGTGTGCGCCGCGGCGTGGTCACCGGCCAGCTCCAGCAGGTGCGCGCGGACCGACTCCAGCCGGTGGTTGCCCGCCATCCGCTCGTCACCGTCGAGCTCGGCCAGCACGGCCAGCCCGGCCAGCGGCCCGCGCGCCCGGGCCACGGCCACCGCCCGGTTCAGCGTGACCACCGGGCCCGGCGAGACGCGTTCCAGCACCTCGTAGAGGGCGAGGATCTGCGGCCAGTCGGTCTCCGCGGCGGTGCGGGCCTCGTCGTGCAGCGCGGCGATCGCGGCCTGCAACTGGTACGGCCCCAGCGGCCCCCGGCCCAGCGTCCCGGAGACCAGCGCGACCCCCTCGGCGATGAACGCGGCATTCCACAGTCCGCGATCCTGCTCGTCGAGAGGCACCAGCGCGCCGTGCTCGTCGGTCCGCGCCGGACGCCGGGCGTCGGTGAGCAGCATGAGCGCGAGCAGCCCGGCCGTCTCACCGTCACCGGGCAGCAGCCGGTGCAGCATCCGGGTCAGCCGGATGGCCTCGGCGGTCAGGTCGGCCCGTTGCAGGTCCGGTCCGGCGCTCGTGGTGTAGCCCTCGTTGAAGACCAGGTAGAGCACCTGCCGTACGACCTGCAGCCGGTCGGCCCGCTCAGCGTCGGGCGGCGCCTCGAAGCCCAGCCCGCTGGTGCGGATCCGCTGCTTGGCCCGGCTGATCCGCTGGGCCATCGTGGCCTCGGGCACCAGGAACGCCCGGGCGATCTCGGCGGTGCTCAGGCCACCGACCGCGCGCAGCGTCAGGGCGAGCTGCGACGGCGGCGACAACGACGGATGGCAGCAGAGGAAGAGCAGATTGAGGGTGTCGTCCTCATCGACGGCGACGGCCGGGTCGGCGGGCTCGAGCAGTGCGACGTGCTCCTCGCGGGCGCGGCGGGCGCTCTCGCTGCGCCACTCGTCGACCAGCCGGCGGCCGGCCACGGTGATCAGCCAGGACCGAGGGCTGTCGGGCACCCCCTCGACCGGCCACTTGAGGGCGGCGGAGAGCAGGGCCTCCTGGACCGCGTCCTCGGCGGCGTCGAACTGCCCGTACCGGCGTACGAGGACCCCGAGGGCCTGCGGCGCGAGCTCGCGCAGCAGGCCCTCGACGCCGGGCTGGTCCGTGGTCACTGCTCGGGCGGCCCGTCGGGAACCTCGCGCAGCTCGACCCGCTCGGCCCAGACGACGATCTGGCTCGCGCGCTCGATCGCCCGCTGCTCGTCCTTCACCTCGAGCACCCAGTAGCCGGCCAGCGACTCCTTGGCCTCGGCGAACGGCCCGTCGGTCACCACGACCTGGCCGTCGACCAGCGAGACGGTCTTGGCCGAGGTGGGGTCGGCCAGCCCGCGGGCCTCGACGAACTCACCGGCCTGCGCCAGCTCGGCATTGAACGACATCATGAACTGGATCATCTCGGAGACCCACTCCTGGCTCCGGCTCTGCATCATGGTGGCGCCGTCACCGAACATCATCAGCATGTACTTCATGGCTCAGTCTCCCAGCCCTCGGGTGCCCCCGGCGGGGCACTTCCACCGATGAGTCGGAGACCCCGCCGCGTTCTCGACACCGCCCACCAGAATTTCTCGGCTCGCCCGGGAGCACTATCCTCCCGGGCATGCCGACCGTCGATGTGTTCCTGCTCGTGGCCCAGGCTGTGCTGGGAGTGCTCGTGCTCGCGTCGGCCGTCTGGCTGCTGGTGCAGCACAACCGCCGGCCGGGCCGGGTCCGGCTGTTCCGACGGCCGGTCCAGCGACCGCGGCTGCTGGCCGCGGCGTACGCGGTCCTCGCTCTCTGGGCCGGCATCCAGGTGGTGCAGGACCTCCTCACCGACAACAGCCTCGCGTTCAAGCTGATCTCGCTGGCCACGCTGGGCGCGTTCGTGGTCCTGCTCGCCTGCGCCCGCCGCCCCGCCTGACGGGATGCCGCGCGGAGTCGGGTCAGCCGAGAAGCCGGTCGAGCACCGTAGCTACGGAGAGCGCTTTCCGTAGGAGTCGCTGCGCCGTACCGAAAGACCGGGTTTGTCGGTTCTAGGGCACGGAATGCTTGACACATCGGAAAACTGGGCGCAACACTGCGGCGGTATGGAGAGCGCTCTCCATTGATCACTCCCCCGTGACTCCGTCCCCGAACGTCAGGAGTTCCCGTGCATCCGGCATCCCCCCAGGCGCTGTCCCCGCACGCGCCCCGACCTCGACGCTGGCGCCGGTTGATCCCCGTCACCGTGCTCGCCGTCGTCGCCGCCTACGTGGGCGTCGTGCAGTTCACCGCGCACGCCGCCGATTCCCTGCTCTCGCAGGGCAGACCCGCGACCGCGTCGTCGCAGGAGGGCGCGGACGTCGCCGCGGCCCTCGCCGTGGACGGCAACGCCGGTACGCGCTGGTCGAGCCAGTTCAGCGATCCCCAGTGGCTGCGGGTGGACCTCGGCACCACCGCCACGATCAGCCAGGTCGTGCTGCAGTGGGAGGGGGCGTACGCGAAGGCGTACAAGATCCAGACCAGTGCCGACGGCACCACCTGGACCGACATCCACAGCACCACCACCGGCGCCGGCGGCACCGAGACACTCACCGTCAGCGGCACCGGCCGCTACGTCCGCATGTACGGCACCACCCGCGCCAGCGGCTACGGCTACTCCCTCTACGAGTTCAAGGTCTACGGCTCCACCGGCGCACCCACGGCCTGTGGCACCACCAATGCCGCCCAGGGCAAGCCGGCCACCGCCTCCTCGCAGGAGGGTGCGGACGTCGCCGCGGGCAAGGCCGTCGACGGGGATGCGGGCTCCCGCTGGTCGAGCGAGTTCGCCGATCCCCAGTGGCTGCGCGTGGACCTGGGCACCTCCCAGGCGATCTGCCAGGTGGTCCTGCAGTGGGAGGGGGCGTACGCGAAGGCGTACAAGATCCAGACCAGTGCCGACGGCACCACCTGGACCGACATCCACAGCACCACCACCGGCGCCGGCGGCACCGAGACACTCACCGTCAGCGGCACCGGCCGCTACATCCGGATGTACGGCACCACCCGCGCCAGCGGCTACGGCTACTCCCTCTACGAGTTCAAGGTCTTCACCGGTGGCAGCACGACGCCGCCCACCGACCCGACCACGCCGCCGCCCGTGCCCGGTGACTTCACCACCGTCTGGACCGACGACTTCAGTGGCGCCGCCAACACTTCGCCGAACGCGGCGAACTGGTTGCTGCGCACCGGCACCCAGTATCCCGGCGGCGCCGCGAACTGGGGCACCGGCGAGGTCGAGACCGCGTCGAACTCCACCGCCAACGTCTACCTCGACGGCGCCGGCAAGCTGAACATCAAGGCCATCCGCGACGGCGCCGGCAAGTGGACCTCGGGGCGTATCGAGACCCAGCGCACCGATTTCGAGCCGCTGGCCGGGCAGTTGACGAAGTTCACCGCCGTCCTGAAGCAGCCCGACGTGGCCAACGGCGCCGGCTACTGGCCCGGCTTCCGCGCGACCGGTGCGGCCTACCGGGGCAACTACACCAACTGGCCCGGTGTCGGCGAGACCGACATCATGACGGACGTCAACGGGCGCAGCCAGCTCTCCCAGACCCTGCACTGCGGCACCGCACCCGACGGGCCGTGCGCGGAATACAACGGCCGGCAGAGCGGGCTCGCCGGCTGCACCGGCTGCCAGACCGGCTTCCACGAGTACACCCAGGTCATCGACCGCACCAAGACCGACGAGGAGATCCGCTTCTACCTCGACGGCCGGCAGACCTGGGTGGTCCGCGAGTCGCAGGTCGGCGTGACCGCGTGGCGCGCGGCCGTGCACCACGGCTTCTTCCTGCGCTTCGATCTGGCCATCGGCGGCTCGCTGCCGAACGCGATCGCGGGCTTCACCACGCCCACCCCGGAGACCACCTCGGGCGGCGTGCTCAGCGTCGACTCCGTGACCGTGGCCCGGGCCACCGGCACCACCCCGGCGGCGATGACCGACCCGGCCACCCCGGCCGGCCCGTCCACCGTCCGGGTCACCGGTACGCAGGGCAACTGGCAGCTGACCGTCAACGGCTCGCCGTACGAGGTCAAGGGCATCACCTACGGCCCGCCGCAGGCCGCCGCCGACGGCTACATGCGGGATCTGAAGAACATGGGCGTCAACACGATCCGCATCTGGGGACCGGACGACAACACCCCGGCGCTGCTCGACCGGGCCGCCCAGCAGAACATCAAGGTGGTCGTCGGCCTCTGGCTCAACCACGGCGCCGACTACGTCAACGACACCGCGTACAAGACCGCGGTGAAGGCCGAGATCGTCGCCCGGGTCAACGCGCTCAAGGGCCGGCAGGGCGTGCTGATGTGGGACGTCGGCAACGAGGTCATCCTGGAGATGCAGAACTACGGGCTGGCCGCCGACGTGGTCGAGGCGCGCCGGATCGCGTACGCCAAGTTCGTCAACGAGGTCGCCGAGGCTATCCACGCGGCCGACCCGAACCACCCGGTCACGTCGACCGACGCGTACACCCATGCCTGGACGTACTACAAGCCGCACACCCCGGCCCTGGACCTGCTCGCCGTCAACTCCTACGGCGCGATCGACACGGTCAAGCGGGACTGGATCGCCGGCGGCTACACCAAGCCGTACATCCTGACCGAGGGCGGCCCGGCCGGCGAGTGGGAGGTCCCCAACGACGTCAACGGGGTCCCGGACGAGCCGACCGATCTGCAGAAGCGGGCCGGATACACGTACAGCTGGAACGCGATCAAGGGCCACCCGGGTGTGGCGCTGGGCGCCACCGAGTTCCACTACGGACTCGAGAACGACTTCGGCGGGGTCTGGCTGAACACGTTCACCGGTGGCTGGCGGCGGCTCGGCTACCACGCGCTGCGGCAGGCGTACACCGGGCAGGCGTCGGCGAACACCCCGCCGGAGATCACCAGCATGACGGTGAGCCCGCAGACGGCGGTGCCGGCCGGCGGCACGTTCACCGTGAACGTCGCCGCGACCGATCCGCAGGGCGATCTCATCCGGTACAACCTGATGGCGAGCGACAAGCACATCACCGGCAACCGCGGCCTGCGGAATCTGACCTTCACCGAGAACGGCAGTCAGTTCACGGTACGCGCGCCGGAACAGCTCGGCGTCTGGAAGGTCTACGTGTACGCGTTCGACGGCCACGGCAACGTGGGCATCGAGCAGCGCTCGTTCAAGGTGGTCCCGCCGACCGTCCCGGGCACGAACCTGGCCCGGGGCAAGACGGTGACCGCGTCGACGTACCAGCCGACCGGCACGAACGGGCCGCAGCTGCCGGCGTACGCGGTCGACGGTGACTACGGCACCCGCTGGGCCAGCGAATGGGTCGACACCGCGTGGGTGCAGGTCGACCTGGGCTCGGTGCAGTCGTTCAACCGGGTGCTGCTGGCCTGGGAGGCGGCGTACGCCAAGGGCTACACGGTGCAGGTGTCGGACAACGGCAGCACCTGGCAGACGATCCACACGACGACCAGCGGCAACGGCGGCTTCGACGACCTGGCGATCAGCGGCACGGGTCGCTACGTCCGGGTCTCCGGCACCACCCGCGCCACCGACTACGGCTATTCGCTCTGGGAGTTCGGCGTCTACCGCGGCTGACCACTGTGGCGCCCTCGCTCCGGCGGGGGCGCCACTTTTATAGAGTCGGCAGATGTCGCAGGTGACCCGCTGGTGCGCCCGGATCACCGGTTCGCGCCTGTTCGAAGTGCTGATCATCGTCATCATCGGCGCCAACGCGATCGTGCTCGGCCTGGAGACGTACCCGGATCTGGGCCATGCCCGGCCGCTGCTGCACGCGCTGGAATGGACCTTCCGCCTGCTCTTCCTGGCCGAGATCGCGGTCCGGATCCTGGCTTACGGCCGGCGGCCGCAGGACTTCTTCCGCAACGGCTGGAACGTCTTCGACTTCGTCGTGACGCTGGCCGTCTTCATCCCCGTCCTGCACGGTGACACGACCGTGCTGCGGATCATCCGGATCGCCCGGGTACTGCGGCTGGTGCGCTTCTCCCCCGGCCTGCGGACCATCGTCTCGGCGCTGCTGCGCAGCCTGCCGGGCGTGGGCGGTTTCCTCGCCCTGGCGCTGGTCACCCTCTACGTGTACGGCATGGCGGGCTGGCTGATCTTCAAAGACCACTACCCCGAGGAGTACGGCACCATCGGCCGCGCCGTGCTGACCCTCTTCGTGCTGCTCTCCCAGGAGAACCTGCCGCAGCTGATCGAGCAGGGCCTGGCCGTCTCCGCCTGGACCCTCGTCTACTACGTCAGCTACATCCTGATCACGGTGAACCTGCTGGTCAACATCCTCATCGCGGTCATCGTGAACTCGATGGAGGAGGTCCGCCGGCTGGAGATGACCGAGGGCCTGGCGCCCGACTTCGACGCCGACGGTGACGGCGAGCCGGACGAACTGGACCGGCTCGCGATCAGCCAGCGCCTGGACGATCTCCGCGCGGTGATCGCCGAACTGGAACGGGACCTCCGGGTCGGCGAGCGAACCCCTGATTCTGTCGGTGGCCGGGTCTATCGTCGGCAATGAGCTGAGGAGGAGTTATGGACAAAGTCGTCCACTTCGAGGTCCCGTTCGACGATTCGGACCGGGCGCACACCTTCTATCGCGAAGCCTTCGGCTGGCAGTTGGCGAGCATGCCGGGCATGGGCTACACGATGGTCACCACCACCGCGACCGACGAGTCCGGCCGGCCGGGTGAGCCCGGCGGCATCAACGGCGGCATGCTCGCCAAGCAGGGCCCGATCACCAGCCCGGTGATCACCATCGGCGTCGAGGACCTGGACGACGCGCTGGCCCGGGTCGAGAAGCTGGGCGGCAAGGTGGCGATCGGCCGGCAGCCGGTCGGGGACATGGGCTTCTCGGCCTACGTCCACGACACCGAGGGCAACCTGATCGGCCTCTGGCAGAACGCCTGAGACCGCTCAGCCCGCGAGGCCGGCCGTCCAGGCCAGGACCCGGTCCACGTCGGAGCGGGTCCAGCCGACCGCCGAGTCGATCGGCACCAGCAGCGTGGGTGCCGACCGGCCGGCGGCCCAGCGGCGGCCCGCCTCGGTGTGGTTGTCGTCGATCCAGGCGGCCGGGCGGTCACCCACCACCTCCGCCACCGCCGGCACCTTGGCCTCCGGCGGGAACGGCAACGGCGGGAAGGTGACCACCGGCAGCGCGGCGACGCCCAGCTTCGCGCCGAAGAGGGTGTTGGCGTCCTCGCCCCAGGCACTGGCCCAGTGCAGGTCACCGGCGGCGGCCAGCTCGGTGATCCACGCGGCGTGGTCCGGGCAGTAACGCTCCGGACCCTCACCGGGATAGAACTCGTGCTCGAGGTATCCGTCGGGGCAGGAGGACGCGGCGAAGGGGTTCAGCACCCCGTCGAGATCCAGCAGCAGAACGGGTCGGCTCACCGTGCCATCCAACCCCGGCGGGCTTACCGTCTCTGCATGCGGGTCATGACCTGGAACGTATGGTGGCGTTTCGGCGGCAACTGGCGCGACCGGGCCGCCGGCATCAGAACCACCCTGGAGACGTACCAGCCGGACGTGGTGGGCCTGGTGGAGACCTGGGCCGCCGACGGCACGACGCAGGCCGAGGTGCTCGCCGGGCACCTCGGCATGCACGCGGCGTTCGCACCCACCTCGCTGCCACCGGCGCCGGATCCGGTCGAGGAGCCCGGCCAGCTCGGCGCGGTGGTCGGACTGGGTCTGCTGAGCCGCTGGCCGATCCTGCGCACCGAGGTCCGCGAGCTGCCGCACCCCCAGCGCCCCGGCCCGCCGCCGACGGCGCTGATCGGCACTCTCGACCATCCCCGGGGCAACCTGTACGTCATCGTCACGTGCCGCGAATGGGAGCCGCACTACGCCGAGGACCGGGCCGTGCAGACGGTGGCGCTCGCCGAGCTGGTGACGGACCCGGCGTTCGACGGACCCCTGCCGGTGTTGCTGATCGGCGACCTGAACGCGCCACCGGACGAGCCGGAGCTGGCTCCCCTGCGCGCCGTCACCGTGGACACGTGGGAGGCCGGTGGCGGCGATCCGGGGGCGACCACTCTGGACTCGCTGCTGCCGTATGCGCCGCTGGAGGCGACCACGCTGATCGACCGCCGGATCGACCACGTGCTGGTGCGCCCGGGACGCCCGGAGAGCGCCGTGACGGTCCGGGGCGCTTTCATCGCCGGTGACCGCCCGATCGACGGGCTCTACCCGTCCGACCACTACGCCATCGGCGCCGATCTGGACCCGTGAGCCGAAGTGTCGTACCCCTTCTCTACCTTCTCCGCATGGTCTCCGCGACGTACTCCTACCTCGGCTCCTCGGCTCTGGTCCCGGCCGGCGGGCTCACGTTGCAGACCTGCGGTGGACCGGCGGCACACCCGAGGTTCTTCACCGGCTTCCTGACCGAGCCGGGTGCCACGGCGACCGGGCTGCTGGCCGTCGCGGAGGTCGCCCGCAGCCGCTATTTCCGGCCGTTCGACCCGGCCGGCCTGGACCCGGTCGTCACCGCCGGGGCGGACAGGTTGCGCTTCGAGTCGTTCTCCGGCTGCTGCGGCGTCTACGCCCGCCTGGACGTGCTGCCGCCCGGCATCGACGGCGAGATCACCGCGCACGGCACCACCAACATCGACGTCAATCCGCCGCTGCAACGCGCGCTGACCCGGGTGGGCCGCGTCGACCCGCTGCACCTCGCGGTCGGTCCCGACGACTTGGCGGTGTCCACGTTCGACGGCCCCCTGGTCGAGCGCAAGGTGCCGCTGCCGTCCCGCTGGCTGCGCGGCTTCGCCGAGGCGCAGGTGCTGACGTCGCGCTTCGACCCGCGCGCCGAGATCGGCGTGACCGAGGCCCGAGTCCTGCTCCAGCGCCTGACGGCGGGCGACCGCTCCGTGCTGTGGGCGCTCCCGGCAGGGCGCTCGCTGCGCCTCACGTCCCGGCCGGTGCCGGGCGCGATCTGCCTGCCGGGCGCGGGCCGGCTGGTCGCCCTCAAACCCTTCCTGCGGTGGGCAACCGGACTGCGCGTCTACGGTCCGGCGGTCGCGACCAGCAGTGGCCCGGTGGCCAGCACGTGGGAGCTGAGCATGCCGGCGCTGCGGCTGTCACTGACGTTGTCACCGGAGCCGCACCGGGGTTTCTCCGGCGAGGGCGCGGTCCTGGAGTCACTGGCGGGCGACGAGGCGGTCGACGATGCCGAGCTGGTCAGCGCGCTGCTGTCCTGGGATCCGGCGATCGACGTCGACGCGCTGGCGGCAGCGGCGGGCATCGGGGCCCGGCGGGTCCGCGACGCGCTGACGCAGCTCGGCACGGCGGGCCGCGTCGGCTATGACGTGGCCGAGGCGGGCTACTTCCACCGCACCCTGCCGTACGCGGCGGAGGTGGTGGAGCGGATGAATCCGCGGCTGGCCGGGGCACGGGCGCTGGTCGCCGCGGGAGCGGTGGAGGTGACCCGGGAGGTCGCGGTCGTGCGCAGCGGTGACGACACCTACCACGTGCGCCACGCCGACGACGTGTATTCGTGCACCTGCCCTTGGTGGGCGAAACACCGGGGAGAACGGGGGCCGTGCAAGCATGCGCTGGCCGTACGCATCGTCCGCGCGGGAGCGCCGGCATGAGCCTGGCCTGGGAGACGCTCGACCGTCTCACGGGTGAGGGCGACATCGACCAGCTCGCCGGGCTGTTGCTCAACGCGGAGGAAACGCAGCGGCGGGCGTTCGCCAAGGAGTTCGAGGCCCGGATCAAGGCGATGACGGCCGACGACTGGCACCGTCCCCGCCACGATCCGGCCCGGGGGTACGCCCTGATCGCGATCGCGTGCTTCTCGTCCGCCGCCAAGACGGCGGCGCTGCTGATCCGGCCGGTCGTGCGGGAAGGCTGGGGCCGGCTCCCCGCCGACCGGTTCATCTCGATCGCCCGGGCCCGGCAGCTGCCGTGGCTGGGCGAGCTCGGCACCCGGCTGGCGGCCCGGGTGCGCCCTGACGACTCATGGACGGGTCAGTGGCAGTTCCCGGCTGCTCTGTTGCGTGCGGCGGACGCGGAACCCCCGACGAGCGAGGGAATGGTTCGCGGCTGGCTCGCCGAGCTGCTGCGGTTCCGGAATGAGGGCGGGCCGGCCCGGCTGGTCGACCGCCTCCGCGAAAGCCCTTACCTCGACCTGTTCCTGCCCGCGCTGTTCACCATCGACGGCCTGGGCAACGCCTTGAATGAAGGGCACTTCTCCGAGGCGGACGGCAGCTGGCAGAGCACCCCGCTGTTCCCGTCTGCGGTCGCCCAGCTTGTTGCCGAGGGCCGGCTCGACCGTCGGCAGATTCTCGACGCCACTGTGGATCGGCTGGTCTGCGGCGACCGGCCGGCTGCCCTGCGCCCGTTCACCCTGCTGCTCGAAGCACTGGCCCCGACGAACGACGAGGTGGCCGGCCACGCCCTGGACTACGCCCGGCTGCTGCCCGACGCACCGTCACCGATCGCCACCATGGCCCAGCGCGCCCTGCGTCGGCTCGATGAGGAGGGCCACCTGGAGCTGGGGACATTGCTCGAAGCGAGCCGGTCGGTGCTGGTGCGGAAGGAGAGGTCTCTGGTCAAGGCTCAGCTGGTGTGGCTGGAGAGGGTCGCTCGGCGCGAGCGTGACCGCATCGCTGAGGTGGTGGAGGTGGTGGCCGTCGCCCTCGACCACCCGGCGCTTGATGTTCAGGAGCGGGCGCAGAGGCTGATCGGCCGGCATGCCCCGCTCACGACAGCGGCTCTTGCTGAAGCGCTGGCTGGGCTTCCGGGCGCCGGCGCCATCCTTTCCGGCGCTCCTGAACCAGGGGACTCTGCTGCGGAGCTGGATGGCGTCCTTCCGCTGCCGGCACCGGTGCCGTCGGCCGTCATGCCGCCGCCGATCGCGAGCGCGGCGGAGCTGGGTGAGGAGGTGGTCGCCCTCATCCGCGAGGAGTCCGGCGTCCGGTGGGAGCGCGTGCTGGCGGGCATCGTGACCCTGCACGCCGCCGGACGGACGTCCGACCTCGCCGAGGTTTTCGAGCCGGTGTTCGACCGCCACCCGGATGCCTTCGGTGATCAGCGGTGGAACCACCGGCCGCGCCTCATCTTCCTCGGCGAGGCGCTCTGGAGCGTCATCGACCCGAAGCGACACGGTCGCGCCTGGGAGCGCATGGTCGCGGCGGTGCGCGCCGCTCGCGAGGAAGGCTCTTCCCACGGCAATCCCCTGATCGGCAACCCGAACGGCGTGCCGGCGCTGCGCATCGCGGAGCTTGCAGTGCAGGTGACACGCGCGCCGGTAGCGGAGTTGTTCGCCACCCCGACGCACGTCAACGGCAGCCTCGACGCCGAGGCTCTGCTGGGCCGGCTCGTCCGGGCCGAGTCACAGGGCCGGCAGCCGTGGCCCACGGACTTCGAACAAGCTCTGCTACGAGTTCCCCGCGAGATCGACGCCTCGGTCCGGCAACGGGCACAAGCTCTGACCTCGCCGGCGGGACACCAGTTCGCCGAGTGGCTGGCCGGTGGCGGCATGCCCGACCCGGCGAGCACCCGCTTCGAGCAACGGTCCGTCGCTTCGGAGCCCGGTGTCCTGCTCCAGGAGATCGCCGGCCGCCGCGTCATGGCGAACCTCCAGCCGGCCCGCACCGCCGGACTGCTCGAGAATCACCTGACCTGGCTGGAACGCCGCCCCAAGCCGAACTACTTCGGCGCGGAACTGACCGGCGACGTCACCACCCTGGCCATGGTGCTCCCCCACCACCGGGAGATCACCGCGGCCTGGGCGCTGCCGGCCCTGGCCCGCCTGGCCGACCAGGACGAGCGCGGCGGCGCGACGCTGCTCCCGGCGCTGGCAGAGTGCACCGGCCCGCTCGGCCCGGCCATGTCGCTCGCCCTGACGTACGTGTTCGGCGCGCGCCATGAGCAGGACCGGGTGGCGGGCGTGGACGCGTTCCTCGCGCTGGCGGTGACCGGCGCACCGATCGCCTCGGCGATGGGGACGGACGTGGGCGACCTCTGCGCGGACGGCACGGTGAAGCTCAACCGGGTGGTGCTGGCCCTGGCCGACGCTCACCGCGCCGGCGCCTCGGCCGCGGTGTGGGACGTCCTGGCGGCAGCCATCCCACCGTTGCTGGTCCACGGTCCGCGCGGCCTGCCCGATCTGCTGGAGCTGGCCACGCAGGTGGCCTCGACGATCGGCGTGAAGCTGGAGATCGCGGAGCTGGCGGAAGCAGCGGCGAAGCCGGGAAGTTCTCGCCTGACCAGGGAGGCGAGGCGCCTGCAGGCAACGCTCACGTCATGAACGGGGGCGAACCGTCCCCGCGGCGCCGGGCCGGCCCGGACGGCGGGACGGGATCGGTCACGTGCCCAGGCCGGCGGACCGGGCCTGGATGATCGCCTCGGCCCGGCTGGTCACCTGCAGTTTGGCGAAGATGCTGGTGATGTGGTTGCCCACGGTCGCCGCCGCGAGGCTCAGCCGCGCCGCGATGGCCGCATTGCCCAGGCCGGCCGCGATCAGCGTCAGTACCTCCCGTTCCCGCGGCGTGAGCTGCGGAAAAGCGGTGCGGTCGGCGTGCGGCCGGGACAGGTAGGCCAGCGCTCGGCGGGCGACGCCGGGGCCGAAGATGGCCTCGCCGGCGGCCACCGCGGCGATCGCCCGGATGACGTTGTCCGGGGCGGCGCCCTTGAGGACGTAACCGCGCGCGCCGGCCCGCATGGCGGCGAAGACGGACTCGTCGTCGTCGAACATGGTGAGCATCAGCACCGCCACCCCGGGGGCGACCCGGGCGACTTCCCGGGTCGCGTCGATGCCGTTGAGGCCGGGCATCTGGATGTCCATCACCAGGACGTCGGGGCCGAGCGTCACGGCTGCCCGCACTGCTTCGGCACCGGTGGCGGCCGTGCCGACCAGGTCGTACCCGTCGTGGGCGGACAGCAATGCCCCCAGGCCCTCCCGCACGATGCCGTGGTCGTCGGCGACGACGATGCGCAGGGTCATACCAGCTCTCTTCCCTGGACCGTGGAATCGGCCTGCCGGCCCGCCGCCGGCAGGGGCAGCCGGACGCGGACGCGTCCACCGGTGCGGTCGTGGCGGATCTCGCACTCGCCGCCGAGCTCCGCCGTACGCTCGCGGATCGAGGTGAGTCCGACACCGGGCTGCCAGCTGTCAGCCGCGTTGACGCCGTTGTCGCAGATCTCCAGGCACAACGCGGTGGCCTCGACGTCGAGGCGCACGACGGCGGTCGAGGCGGTCGAGTGGCGTACGACGTTGGTGAGCGCCTCGGTGGCGATGCGGTAGACCGCGACCTCCACGGCGGCGGGCAGTTCCGGCAGCTCGGTGGGTCCGTCGATGCGGACCGAGACCGGGCTGCTGTCGCCGCCGCGGGACAGCACGCTCGCATACTCGTGCAGGGCACCGACGAGGCCCATCCCGTCCAGGGCCGGTGGGCGCAGGTCGTACACCAGGCGCCGGATCTCCTCGATGGCGCCGACGGTCTGGTCGCACACCGTGCCCAGCAGGGTGGTGCTGCGGGCGGGATCGGTGCCGAGCAGCCGGCGGGCGGCGTCGGCGTTAAGGACCACACTGGTCAGCACCGGGCCGAGCCCGTCGTGCAGGTCCCGGCGGATCCGGCGGCGTTCCTCCTCCCGGCCGCTGATCACCCGTTCCCGGGACACGCGCAGTTCGTCGGCCAGCCGGCCCGCCTCGACCGCCACCGCGAGCGGTGCGGCCAGCAGCGTCAGGACCTGTTCGTCGGCGGGGTCCAGCCGGCCCTCGCCGGTGCGCAGCCCGACGACCAGCTCACCGACGGCGACGTCGCCGGACCGCAGGGCGACGGCGTGCCGCCCGGGTGGCAACTCGCCGTGGCCGGTCACCTTGCGGTCGTCGACCATGATCGCCGCGGCCGGGAACCGCATCACCCGGCACAGCGCTTCCAGCACGCCCGCCACGCCGTCGGCCGCGGTGCCGGCCTGGCTCAGGCGCGCGCCGACCGTGGCGATCGCCTGGACCGGATCCCGGCGGGCGCCGTAGAACGCGCGGTGGACCAGGCCCTGCAGCCACACCCGGACCGGGTTGAAGGCGAGCGCCACGGCCAGTGTGGCCAGCACCGGGACGCTCTGCCGGCGCACGACGACGTCGAGCGTCGCGACCAGCGCCAGGTAGCCGCCCACCACCCCGCCGGTCAGCAGCAGGTACAGCACCGAGCGGGACACCACGAGGCGGATGTCGAGCAACTGGTGGCGCAGCACCGCGATGGTGATCGCCAGAGGTACCAGCAGGATCGGCAGGATGCCCAGCAGCAACGTGTCCGTCCGCAGGATCGCCTCGAGGCCGAATGCGGCGAGCATGACGATCATGGCGAACACCAGCCAGAGCAACTGACGCCGGACTGTGTCGCCGCCCCGCCGGTACCGGAGCACCAGCGCGCTCACCGCGCCCAGGTAGCCCGCCGCGATCGGGAGCTGCACGGCGGCGCCCACCCACTCCAGCTGTGGCAGCGCCACGTCCGGGTATCCCCGCGCCCCGACGAGCGCCGGCATGCCCCCGAGCGGGTCGATCACCGCGAGCGCGGTGAACACCACCCCGTTGCCGACGAGCAGCGCGGGCAGCCACCGCCAGCGCCGGCCGGGCAGCCGTCCGTCGGGGAGCAGGGCCAGCGCGAGCGGGACGAACAGAGCCAGCGCCCAGGTCCAGCCGCCGTTCGTGAGCGTGGCCAGCAGCCGCCACGGCACCCCGGTCCAGCCGTTGCTGACCGCCCACGCGAGCACCGCGGTGCCCGTACCGGTGAAGGCCCAGCAGACGCCGCCGACGAGCAGGGACCAGCCGACCGGGTGGCGCGGACGGTGGTGGGCGATGAGCCAGCCGGCCACGGCCAGGGCCAGCCCGATCGCGGCGTTGGAGCCGACCAGCGCCTCGGACAGCCGGTGCCGGCCCAGGCCGGACGCCGTGCCGGCAGCGACCGCGACGACAACCTCGGCGAGCGCCGTCCCGAGCAACGCCGCGGCCAGGGCTCGGCGACGCCGTTCGCCGCTGGTGCCTGCTTCGGTGGTCACCGTCCCATCATCGGAGCCGGCGCCCCCATCCCGATAGGGGCCGTACCCCCAGGACAGCCGGGAAAGTCCCCCGGCCCCGGCGGGGGAGATGAACCTGCCGGCCAGGGCCGGGCACATCGCACGCTGAGCCGGACCACCATCTGACCGAACCTGAGGAGCTCCTCATGACCACCACCGATGCGGCGTCGCCGGCGCCTACCATCGCCTCCACCCGTCAGGTACGCGATGTCCGCGGTTTCTGGCGCGTCCTGCTCGCCGTCATCGCGCCACTGCCCATGCTGTTCATGGGCTTGTTCCACATCCTGAACCCGGTGGACGGCGGCGAGAGCTTCACCGGGACCGTCACCGCCTTCACGGGCAGCCAGGACCGGCTGGAACTGCTGGAGTGGCTCGGTGCGCCGTTCCTCATGCTGCTGGTGCCCGCCACGTTCGCGGTCGCCTGGGTCAGCCGGCGCCGCACCCCTCGGCTCACCACCGTGGGGGCACTGCTCGCCGTGGGCGGCGTCAGTGCCGGCTTCGGACTGCTTCCCGGCGCGGTGCACCCCGCGTACCTCACCGTCCGGGACGGGCTCGACGTCGCCACCGTGGACAAGCTCTCCACCGCCACGTCCGAGCACCCATTGCAGCTCATCGGCGGGTTGCTCTTCATCCTGGGGATCACCGTCGGGCTGCTGCTGCTGGGCATCGCCCTGTGGCGCAGCCGCGTCGCCCCGGCGTGGATGGGCATCGCCCTCGCGGTGGGTGGAGCGACGCACCCGTTCATGCCCGGTCATGTGGCCGCCGGGATCGGCCTGATCGTCGCCGCCGTGGGCTTCGCCGGCGCGAGCGTCGCCCTGCTGCGGTCCCGGAACGACGACTTCGACCTGCCGCCCGTACGGATCAGCTGACCGGGGTGGAGGCCCCTGCGCGCCACAGCCTCAGTGGCACCGTGGCGCGCAGGGGAATTCTGTGATCCGGTCGCTCCGGGAGAGCGTTTTCCGGACTGAGTTGATTGTTGCCCCGGTGTTGCGGCACGTCAATATCTTGTGGTTCCGGAACCGAGCCGCATTGGTATTCGGGATGGCGATATTGACAGGGCCCGCACCGCCGCAGAGACTGAGATGCTTCCTTTGTGAATGGAGTTTTTTGTGAGCATCGCGCTGCGGGCTGTAGCGGGCAGCTGCCTACTGACCCTGCTGCTCGGTGCCGGTGCTTGTGACTCCGGGACGTCCACCACAGCCGCGCCGCCGGTCGCCAGTTCGTCGGCCGCCGGTTTCTTCGGCGGCACCGATCTGGCCTGGGTCGAGATCACCATCGCCATGAACGAGGAGTTGCTGCCGCTGCTGGACCTGGCTCCCACGCACGCCTCGGATCCGGGCCTGCGGTCCCTCGCGGCCAAGGTCAGGACCACCCATGAGCAGGAGCTTAGCACTCTGCGAAGCCTGCACGACGAGGCCAGGCTGCCCGCCGAGAATCCGCACAAGGGCATGCCGATGCCCGGCATGGTGACCCCCGAGCAGGTCGCTCAGGCCGCGGCCGCCCAGGGTGCCGCCTTCGACAAGCTGCTCGCCCAGCACCTCAAAGCGCATCTCGAGCAGGGCGTCAAGCTCGCCGAGAGCGAGGGGAAAGCCGGCCTCGAGCCGCGGACCAAGGACCTCGCCGCCCAGGTGCTCGCCGGACGCCGCCAATTTCTCGCGCAGCTGCCGGCGACAAAATCCAGCGGGAAATAATTGTTATTCCGACGCCACGAAATGGTCCGGGCGTCCGACCAGCGGCACCCGGACCATTTCGCGTGACTGTTACGGCAGGACGTAGTTCGCGTTCAGGGCTGCGCCCCGTTCCGGCTTGTACTGGTCGAAACCGCGCGGGTCGCACTGCAGCCCACCGTTGATGCAGTGGGTCACCAGGGCGTTCAGGGTCCGCGCGTCCCAGGCGTTGTAGAAGTCGTAGTGGAACGAGTACGCCCGCCCGCTCGCCAGCCGCACGTTCGTCATGTTGCCGCTCACCGGGAACGCCATCTTGAACTCGACCATCGGCACGGCCACCGGGTGGCTGGCCGGGCACACGCCGACCGTCGGGTACGCCATGTGGCTCTTGTGGTCCGGCGTGTCCAGGTGGATGCCGTCCCAGCAGCTCGGCGCCTGGTACCGGATGTTCAGCTGGGTGCCGGCCGGGCAGTTCGCCGGGAAGTCCCAGTTGCGCACGCTGTCGCCGCACTCCCAGCCCTCGACCGCACCCGGCGCGTTCCTGAACTCGTCGAGGGTCGCCGACGGACTGCCGACCACGTACCGCAGGCCCGGCGGGGACGGGCGCACGCTGCGGTAGTCGATCACGCCGCTCTTGTAGTAGATGACCTGGCGGCCCACCGGCTGCACGGCCGTGTCGCCGTTGAGCAGCGTCGGCATCCAGTAGCCGGTCTTGTCACCGGGCGTGATGCAGGAGGTGCCGCCGGCGTTGAGGCTGGCCAGGGTCGTGGCCGCGTTCGTGGTGGTGTTGCCCATGAACGTGTGCGAGTGCGAGGCGCCCGGCATGTTGGGGAAGACGATCGGGTCGTCCGGCAGGTTGGAGCGGCTCACCGAGCAGTTCGCCTGGAACTCGTGGTGGGTCGTGGGCGGGTTGGTCGCCGGGGGCGTCGCCGTCGACGGGGTCACCCCGGTCACGGGCGGGTTCGCCAGGACGTAGCCGTCGCCGGCCGGGGGTGTGCTGCTGCTCGTGCCGTACACCTTGAACTCGTACAGCGAGTAGCCGTAGCCGGTGCCGCGCTGGGTGCCGTACATGCGCACGTACCGGCCGCTGCCGTTGACCGTCAAGGTCTGGCTGCCGCCGGCAGCCGTCGTGGTGCTGTAGATGGTGGTCCAGGCGTTGCCGTCCGGCGAGGTCTGGATCTGGTACGCCTTCGCGTACGCCGCCTCCCACTGCAGGACGACCTGGGTGACCGTGGCGGTGCTGCCCAGGTCGACGCGCAACCACTGAGGATCCGCCCACTGGCTGCCCCACCGGGTGTCCGTACGGCCGTCGACCGCGGCCGCCGCGGGCGACTCACCGTTCTCCAGCGACGACGCGAGCGCCGGTTTTCCCTGCGACAGCAGAGTGTCGGCGGCCTGCGCCGATTGCACTCCCGCCACCAGCAGCGATCCCGCCACGGCGGCGACACCGAGCGGCGCGACGAGCCGTCTGAGCCGGCTTCTTGCTGTTCTCATGAGTTCTCCCACGGGGGTGAGGACGGATGGCACCACGGCCGGACGTGCGGGGATCGGCCGACATAACTTGGAGAGCGCTTTCCGAAGTGTTACGCCGAGGTTGCGCGTACGTCAATATGCCCCGGTGGTTCCGGAACCGGAGCGCCCCGGAGCGGGCTCGGAAGGGCAGGTCGGAGAGCGCTCTCCATCATGTGCTATAAAAACTGTTATGCAGACCCGGAGCCTCACCCCATGACCGCCGGCACCCGGCGGTTGCCCGTCGGCGAGCGGTTGCCGACGCTGGAGGACGTGGCCCGGGTCGCCGGCGTCTCCCGGGCGACCGCCTCCCGAGTGATCAACGGCGTCCGCAACGTGGACCCGCAGCTGCACGAGATGGTGTGGAACGCGGTCGGCCAGACCGGCTACGTGCCCAACCGGCTGGCCCGCTCGCTGGTCACCCGGCGCACCGGCACGGTGGCCCTGGTCGTGTCCGACTCGGAGTCGCACGACGACGACCCGTTCATGGGCCGCTTCTTCGCCGACCCGTACTTCGGCCGGGTCGTCGGCGGACTGATGAGCGTGCTGCGCGCGGCCGGCATCCAGCTGGCGCTGCAGATCGTCGGCACCGAGGAGCAGCGCACCCGGCTGGTCGGCGACCTGCGCCACGGCCAGGCCGACGGCGTGATAGTGCTGTCGCTGCCGGGCCACGATCCACTGCCGCGCATGCTCACCGACGCCGGCGTGCCCGCGGTGATGATCGGCCGCCCGGCCGACCCGGTGCCGATCAACTACGTGGACCTGGCCAACGACACCGGCGCGTCACTGGCCGCCGACCACCTCGTCGGCCGCGGCTGCCAGCTGGTGGCGATGATCTCCGGCCCGGCGGACGTGCCGGCCAGCAACGACCGGATCACCGGCTTCCGCCGCTCGATGGCCCGGCACGGGCACGCCTGGGTGCCGCTGGCCTCGGGCAACTTCACCCAGGAGAGCGGCGAGCAGGCGATGCGCACCCTGCTGGCCGAGCACCCGCAGGTGGACGGCGTCTTCGTGGCCAACGACCTGATGGCGCTCGGCGCCCTGCTGGCTTTGCGCGACGCCGGCCGCCGCGTGCCGGAAGACGTGGCGATGGTCGGCTTCGACGACAGCAGCGCGGCGGTGGCGGCGAGCCCGGCCCTGACCACGGTGCGGCATCCGCTGGAGGACATGGCCGCGGAAAGCGCCCGCCTGCTGATGGCCCGCATCGAAGACCCGACCATGCGCATCTCATCGGTGATCTACGAGCCGACGCTGGTGCTGCGCCAGTCGGCCTGAAGCGGTGCGTCCCGCCGCCACGGGGGCGCGGCGGGACGCACCCACCGACACTCACGTCACGGCGTCCTGCGGGAAGGGCCTGACAGTCAACTGTCGAGAAGGATCTGGCGAATCCGCTCGCGGCTGTAACCGGTGGCCGCCACGATGTCCACCTGGCGCATCCCCGCCCGGTCAGCGGCGCGGATCTCCTCGACCAGGTCGGCGCGCGCCTGGTCCACCTTCTCCCGGGCCTCCCGGATGATCTGGGCAGCCCGCTCCTGGGCACGCGGCACCCCGGCCTCCGCCGTGCGGAGCTTCCGTACCGCCGCCTCAAGAGTCACGAGTGCATCGTCCCTGGTCGGCAGGTAGGCCAAGTGGCATATCCAATCAGTTGGCCAAATAAATGGCTTGATGTTTGGCCCAATACAAGGTTTTGTATTTGGCATGCGGCAGACAGGTGAGCGGTCCGCCGACCGAGCTGGTCAGCCGTACGGCACAGAAAGGCCCCGCACAAATCACCGTGCGGGGCCTCGTCGTTCCATCAGCCGATGGCCGGGCCGGCTACGGGCTGGCGGCCAGGAAAAGGAACGCCGCGAGCAGTCCCAAGTGGATGCCGCCCTGCAACACGTTGGCCCGGCCCGGGACCACGGTCAGCGTGCCGACCACCACCGTCAGCGCCAGCAGCACCATCTGCGTGCCGCCCAGGCCGAGCAGCAGCGGACCCTCCAGCCAGATCATCGCGATGGCGATCGCCGGGATGGTCAGGCCGATGCTCGCCATCGCCGATCCCAGGGCGAGATTGAGGCTGGTCTGCATGCGGTCACGCGCTGCCGCCCGTACCGCTGCAATGGTCTCCGGCAGCAGCACCAGCAACGCGATCACCACGCCGACCACCGCCTGCGGCATGCCGGCCGCGGCCACCGCCGACTCGATCGACGGGGAGACGCCCTTGGCCAGGCCGACGACCGCGACCAGCGCGACCAGCAGCAGGCCCACGCTGGTCAGCGCCGCCCGGCGGGTCGGCGGTTCGAGGTGGTCCTCTTCCTTGATGACCTCGCCGGCCGTCGTGATCGGCAGGAAGTAGTCGCGGTGCCGGTGCGTCTGGACCAGCACGAACAGCAGGTAGAGCGCGAGCGAGGCCACCGCGGCGAAGCCGAGCTGGGCCGGGGAGAACTGCGGGCCCGGGCGGCTGGTCGTGAAGCTGGGCAGCACCAGGCTCAGGGTGGCGATCATCGCCACCGCGGCCAGGGCGCCTCCGGTGCCCTCGGAGTGGAAGACCGCCACCCGCCGGCGGATCGCCCCGACCAGCAGGGACAGGCCGAGGATGCCGTTGACGGTGATCATCACGGCCGCGAACACCGTGTCGCGGGCCAGGGCCTGCGCCTTTTCGCCGCCGCTGATCATCAGGGTGACGATGAGGGCGACCTCGATGATGGTCACGGCCACGGCCAGCACCAGCGAGCCGAACGGCTCGCCGACCTTGTGGGCGACCACCTCCGCGTGATGCACCGCGGCCAGCACGGCCCCCGCCAGCAGCAGACCGCTGATGATCACGGCCGGCGGCGGCAGGTCGCGGCCCCACGTCAGGATGAGGGCGGCGACGGCGAGGACCGGGACCCAGGCCGTCCAGCGGGCGAGGTAACTCGTGATCTTCGCATTCATCTGTCAACCCTGCCAGAAAACCGGCTCCCCCGCCCTGCGACCAGCGTCTCCCCGGAAATTGACGCGTTGACGTTGGCGCACCCCGCTGCCGGGGCACGATAGCTTCATGGCCTACGTCAACCCGTCCGGTGAGTTCTCCCGCGACCAGCGTTACATCGCCACCCGGATCACGGCCGACGGCCGCGACGGCTATCCCGCCGAGCCCGGCCGCTACCGGCTCGTGGTCAGCCGCGCCTGCCCGTGGGCCAACCGAGCGATCATCGTACGGCGGCTGCTCGGGCTCGAGGACGTGCTGAGTATGGGCATCGCCGGCCCGACGCACGACGAGCGCAGCTGGACCTTCGACCTCGACCCCGGCGGCCGGGACCCGGTGCTCGGCATCGAACGTCTGCAGGAGGCCTTCCTCGCCCGGTTCCCCGACTACGACAAGGGCATCACCGTCCCGGCGATCGTGGACGTGCCGACCGGGCAGGTGGTCACCAACGACTTCGCGCAGATCACCGTCGACCTGAGCCTGGAGTGGAAGAAGTACCACCGCGAGGGCGCCCCCGAGCTGTATCCCGAGCACCTGCGCGAAGAGATCGACAAGGTGAACAAGTTCGTCTTCGCCGACGTCAACAACGGCGTCTACCGCGCGGGTTTCGCCGGCACCCAGGAGGCCTACGAGAAGGCGTACCACCGGCTCTTCGACCGTCTCGACAAGCTCTCCGAGCTGCTGTCCGGCCGGCGCTACCTGGCCGGGGACACGATCACCGAGGCCGACGTGCGGCTGTTCACCACGCTGGTGCGCTTCGACCCGGTCTACCACGGTCACTTCAAGTGCAACCGGCAGAAGCTCACCGAGATGCCAGTGCTGTGGGCGTACGCGCGGGATCTGTTCCAGACGCCGGGCTTCGGGGACACGATCGACTTCGTGCACATCAAGCAGCACTACTACGAGGTGCACCGCGACATTAACCCGACCGGGATCGTGCCGGCGGGCCCTGACCTGGGCAACTGGCTCACCGAGCACGGGCGCGAGGCACTCGGCGGCCGGCCGTTCGGCGACGGCACCCCGCCTCCGCCGCCCAAGGAGGCGGAGGTCGTCCCCACCGCGCACGGAGCCGCCGCATAGGATCTCCTCCGGTGTCCATCCTGGAGGTCCCGTGAGCGACCAGATCGACAGCACGACCGCGCAGCCCGCCCGCCGGTACAACTACTGGCTCGGCGGCAAGGACAACTTCGCGGTCGACCGGGCCTCCGGCGACGAGATCCTCAAGACCTTCCCGACGGCCCGGCTGGCCGCGCTGGAGAACCGCCGCTTCCTGCAGCGGGCCACTCGCTACCTGGCCGCGGAGGCCGGCATCCGGCAGTTCCTGGACATCGGCACGGGCCTGCCCACGGCGGACAACACCCACGAGGTGGCGCAGCGCATCGCGCCGGAGAGCCGGGTCGTCTACGTCGACAACGACCCGATGGTGATGGTGCACGCCCGGGCGCTGCTGACCAGCACGCCCGAGGGCCGCACCACCTACATCGAGGCCGACCTGCGGTCGCCCGAGCAGATCCTGGCCGACCCCGACCTGCGGGCGACCCTCGACCTGGGCGAGCCGGTCGCGCTGATGCTGGTCGCGGTGCTGCACTTCGTCCAGGGGTACGGCGCCGGCCGGCCGATCGTCCGCACGTTGATGGACGCGCTGCCCAGCGGCAGTTTCCTCGTGGTGACCAACGCGACGAAGGACCCGTTGCCCGCGAAGATGGCGGCGGACTACGACGCGGCACTGGCGGCCGGTGTCACCAACATCTGGCCCCGGGACCGCGCCGAGTTCACCGACCTGTTCAGCGGGCTGGAGCTGGTCGAGCCGGGCGTCACCCCGGTCAGCGAGTGGCGCGCGGAGTCCGAGCCGGAGCCCCGCCCGAACCCGGCCCACATCGCCATGTACGGCGGGGTCGGGCGCAAGCCCTAACCTTCGTGCGGCTCCAGCGCGGCTCTGAGCAGGTCGGCCAGAAGGCGCTGGTCGGCCGGTGACAGATGGCTCAGCAGGCTCTGCTGCCGGGCCAGGCCGGCGGCCACGGCCCGGTCGACGACGTCGATGCCCTTCGGCGTCAGCCTGACCAGCACGCCGCGCCGATCCGAGGGTGACGGGCGGCGTTCGGCCAGACCGGCCTTCTCCAGCCGGTCCAGCCGCGCGGTGGTGCCGCCGGTGCTGAGCATCATCGAGGCGGCCAGGGCCCCCGGCGACAGCTCGTACGGCTCCCCCGACCGGCGCAGCGTCGCGAGCACGTCGAATTCCGCGCGGCCGATGCCGAAGTCCGCGTACGCCCGTTCACCCTCGTCGCCGGCGATCCGGGCCAGCCGGTAAATCCGGCCGAACACCGCCATCGCCGTCGTGTCCAGGTCAGGGCGCTCGCGGTGCCATTGCTCGGTGATCCGGTCGACGCCGTCGGTGTGTGCCACGACCCCATTCTCTCGATGTCGAGCTTCTTGACAAGAAGGCAATCACGGATAAGTCTCTTGATGTCGAGATACTTTGCGTCGAGGGAGTCCGGATGCGCCCGCCGGTTCTGCTGGTCACCGCCCTGACCCCGGTCGTCTGGGGCACCACGTACGCCGTCACCACCGAGTTCCTGCCGCCCGGACGGCCCCTGCTAGCCGCCGCGCTGCGCGCCTTGCCCGCCGGGTTGCTGCTGGTCGCCCTGACCCGTCGGCTGCCGCGCGGCGACTGGTGGTGGCGCTCGGCGGTGCTCGGGACGCTCAACATCGGCGTGTTCTTCGCCCTGCTGTTCGTCAGCGCGTACCGGCTGCCCGGCGGGATGGCGGCAGTGCTCGGCGCGGCGCAACCACTGCTGGTCGCGGCGCTGACCGTGCTGCTGCTGACCGAGCGGGTCGCGCTGCGGACGGTCCTGGCCGCGGTCGTCGGCGCGGGCGGGGTCGCGCTCGCCGTGCTGACCGCCGAGGCCCGGCTCGACCCGATCGGGCTGCTGGCCGGGCTGGCCGGGACGGCGTCGATGGCGCTCGGCCTGGTGCTGACCAAGCGCTGGGGACGCCCGGACGCCTCGCTGCTCACGACCACGGGCTGGCAGCTCACCGCCGGCGGACTGCTGCTCACTCCACTGGCGCTCGGCGTCGAGGGACTGCCGACGACGCTCACCGGCGTGAACGTCGCCGGGTACGCGTACCTGTCGCTGGTCGGCACCGCGCTGGCGTACACGATCTGGTTCCGCGGGCTGGACCGCCTGCCCGCGGCCCGGGTCTCGCTGCTCGCGCTGCTCTCGCCGGTGGTGGCGACCGCCGTCGGGTGGGCCGCCCTGGGTCAGGGGCTCACGCCGGTGCAGGTGCTGGGCATGCTGCTCGCCTTCGGCGCGGTGCTGGCCGGGACGTCAGCGCAGGTCCGCGTTCTCCACGATGCGGGTGGCGAAACCGGTGCGCGCGGCCCGGAGCATCGCCTGGCCGAGGCGGTCGGTGCTGGTCACGTACTTCGGCGCGACCTTGAACAGCAACGGGATCAGCGGCGCGGTGAGCGCGTAGGTCACCCGGTAGATGCCGGTCTTCGAGGTGGCGCCGTGGGTCGGCTGGATGAAACCGGGGCGGAAGCCGTACCCGTTCGGGAAGGTCTTGATGACCTCGACCTCCGTCCGGGCCTTGACCCGCGCCCACATCTGCCGGCCGTCGGGCTTGGTCCCCGCGCCTGACACGTAGACGAAAGTCATCTCGGGATTGAGCCCGGCAAGCATGTGCGCGGCCGCGACCGGATAGTCGTACGAGATCTTCGTGTACGCCGCCTCGTCGAGCCCGACCGAGGAGACGCCGAGGCAGTAGAAGCAGGCGTCGTAGCCGCGCAGCTCGTCCTCGATCGGCGTCAGCTCGGCAAAGTCGGCCAGGGTGACCTCGCGCAGCTTGGGGTGCCGCACCCCGGTGGGCCGGCGCCCGACGGACAGCACCTGCTCGACGTCGGCGGCCAGCAGGCTCTCGCGCAGCGCGCCCTGACCGACCATGCCGGTCGCGCCGAAGATGATGACCTTCATGTGGTGTCCTTCGCGGTGAGGATCCGGACGCTCTCGACAACCGTCCGGCGGCGTGCGGCGAGCCCGTCGGGCCCCGCGGTGTGGGTCAGGGCCAGATCCGGCGAGCCGAGCACGGACAGGCCGGTGACCAGCGCCAGGAGCTCCTCCGGCGGGAAGCGGTCGCTGATCCGGCCGGCCCGCTGCGCGGCCGCGATGGCGGCGACCTTCTGCTGGTCGGCCGCGACGACGGCGGCCGGCATGGTCGCGCTGCCGCGCTCCAGGGAGTGCCACAGGGCCAGGCGCAACGCGTACGGCTGCTGCTGGATCCGGTCGAACAGCCGGGCCGCGTAGCCGGGCAGGTCGTCCGGGTCGATCGGCACGTCCTCGACGGTGTCCACCACCAGGGCGTGGAACACGGCGTCGAACAGGTCCTCCTTGTTGCCGAAGTAGGAGTAGATCAGCGCCTTGTTGGCCATGGCGGCGGCCGCGATCCGGTCGACCCGGGCGCCGGCGATGCCCCGCTCGGCGAACTCGGTCGCCGCGGCCTCCAGCAGCCGCCTCCGGGTGTCCTCAGCATCGCGGACCATGCCGGCCAGCCTAGCTGACTAACTAGTTAGTTGGACGCATTTTGTCGTACCGGGCTTCTAGAGTGCGACAGTGCCCGTTGAACGCTGGACTGCCGCCCAAGTCACCGCGCTCGCCCCCGACGCGAGCTCGCTGAAGGGTGCGCGCGGGGTGAGCAGCGCCGCCAAGTGGCAGCAGACCGGGCTGCTCGGCGAGTCGCTGTGGGGGCTCTGCCGAGGCAGCGGCCGGCAGCCCTACCAGGTTGGCGTCGACCTGGCGGGCCCGGCCTACAAGTGCTCCTGCCCGAGCCGGAAGTTCCCGTGCAAGCACGCGCTGGGGCTGCTGCTGCTCTGGGCCGAGGGCGGCGGGATCGAGCCGGCCACCACGGCACCGGCCTTCGTGACGGAATGGCTCGCGGGCCGGGCGGCGCGGGCCGCACCCCGGCAGCCCGGGCCGGTGGACCCGGAAGGTGCCCGCAAGCGCGGGCAGCAACGCGCCGAGCGGGTCGCGGCGGGCATGGCCGAGCTGCGGCGATGGCTGGACGACCAGGTGCAGCAGGGGCTGGCCGGGGCGCAACAGGCGGGGCGCCAGCCGTACGAGACGATGGCCGCTCGCCTCGTGGACGCGCAGGCCCCCACGGTGGCCTCGGCGGTCCGGCGCCTCGGTGGCGCGGCGGGCATCGGCCCGCAGTGGGCCGACCGGCTGCTCGGCGGCCTCGCGATGATCCGCCTGCTGGTCGCCGGTCACGAACGCCTCGACACCCTGCCGCCCGCCCTGGCCGCGACGGTCCGGTCCCGGATCGGCTTCCCGGTCAGCCAGGAGGACGTGCTCGCGACGACGCCGGTCCGTGACCACTGGCAGATCCTGGGCCAGGTCGACAGCGACGAGGGCGCGATCACCACCCGGCGCACCTGGCTGCTGGGGGCCACGACCGGACGATTCGCGCTGGTCCTGTCGTTCGCCGCGCCGGGCCAGTCCTTGTCCGCCGAGCTCGTGCCGGGCAGCGTCGTCGATGCGGCACTGTGCTTCTATCCCGGAGCCGCGCCGCTGCGCGCGCTCGTGCGGGAGCAGTTCGGCCCGCCACGGCCATTGACCGCACCGGCCGGCGCGGTCGGGTTGCGAACCGCCCTGGCCGGCTGGGCGACCACGGTCGCGGCCGAGCCGTGGCGATCGGACGCGCCGATGCTGATCGGCGGCGTCGCGCCCAGCGCCGACGGGTTCCTCACCGACACCGCGGGCGAGTCGTTGCCGCTGGCGCCCGGCCATCGGGAGCCCTGGTGGTTGCTGGCGGCGGCCGGTGGCGCACCGGCCACCGTCGCGGGGGAATGGTCGCCCGCGGGGCTGCGACCGCTCGCCGCCTGGGTCCACGGCCGCCACGTGCCGGCCGCAGCACCGGCCCCCGGCCCCGCGACAGCACGCCGGCCCGAGCTGCCGGCCGACCTGCTGGCGGCGGCGCTGGTGGGGACGGCCCGGCGACCGTGGGCTTCGCCGACGGTCCACATCGGTGACCGCGAGCTGCACACCGGAGAATCCTCGCTATTGGAGGCGGCGGCGACCGCCCTGACATACCGACGGGCCGGCGTCACCCCGGAGTCCGGGCATGCGCCGGTCGAGCCCGCGCCGGCGGAGGTCGATGCGCCGTTCCCCGAGGCCGCGGCGGCTCGGCTGATCCGCTTGCTCACCGACGGCGCGGCGCCCGGCGGCGCTCAGCAGGTGCAGGAACTGCTGGCCCAGTGGCTCGCGGCAGCCGCCGCGCACGGCGGGCACGTGCCGCCCGAGACGCTGCCGGCGCTGCTGGATGCGGGCCGGCGCAACGCGGCCATCCGGCCCGCGCTCGGCAAGGTGGCGGGCAATCGTGGCACCTGGCTGGCGGGGATGCGGCCCGACTGGCGGTGGCTGCGCGACGAGGCTCCCGCGGCCGGGGTGCCCAGCGATCCGGAGGTCTGGGAGACCGGCACGGCGGGCGAACGGCTCGCGTACCTGTCGCGGCTGCGCGCCACCGATCCCGCCGCCGCGCTCGCACTGTTGCAGAGCACCTGGCCGACGGAGGCGCCCGACGACCGTGCCCGCTTCGTGGCCGCTCTCGACACCGGTCTGTCCCTGGCCGACGACGCCTTCCTGGAGCAGGCGCTCGACGACCGCCGCAAGGAGGTCCGGGAGACCGCCCTCGATCTGCTGCAACGACTCCCCGGATCAGCGCTGGCCCGCCGGATGACGGTGCGGGCGCACGAGGCGGTGCGCTGGGAAGGCCGGCTCGTCGTCACCCCGCCCGCGGAGCTGACGCCGGAGCTGCGGCGCGACGGCGTGGCGGCACAGCCCGCGCGCGGCACGGGAGTGCAGGCCTGGCTGCTGGAGGAGATCATCGCCGGCACGCCGCTGAGCACCTGGACCGCCGCCTTCGACCGCGGCCCCGCCGCGGCCGTGGCGCTGGCCCGCGGCCACGACTGGGAGACGCCGCTGCTGCACGGCTGGGCCAAGGCCGCCATCGTCCAGGCCGAGTCCGAGTGGGCCACGGCGCTCGTCTTCAACGACACCGGTGAAGGCGCGGCCAAGCTGCGCGAGGCGGTGCGATGGGATCTGCACCTGCTGCTGCCACCCGCCGACCTGGCCCGGATCGCCGCCGACTTCCTGCGCCGCGAGGACCACCTCGCCCACCGGCTGCTCGCGGTGCACCCGGGCGAATGGCCGGAGGAACTGGCGGTCGCGGTGGTGGAGACGATCGCCCACCGCGCGCGGACGGACAAGCACAGCTGGCAGCTGGCGGAGCTGTGCCGGGCGGCTGCACTGGCCATGCCACCCCGGTATGCGGGGCCGGTGGCGCGGCTGGCCGAGGAGCTCGATCAGCAGCAGGGCGACGTGTCCCGGGTCCGGCCGGTGGCCGACCTGGCCCGGACCCTCGACTTCCGCTACGAGATGCTGCAGGAGCTGCGCTGACCGGCCCATCTTGTCCGGCCCATCTTGTCGGGGGGCCTGAGTAACGTTCCCGGCACAGCCAATCGCATTCCGCAGGGACATAGAGGGAGCCCGAGTGACCGCACTGCGACCGCACGCCGAGGACCAGTATGCCGAGGAGCTGGCCCTGCTCGCCACGACGGACGAGCGCCCGCGCCCGCCCGGCTGGCGGCTGTCGCCGCAGGCGGTGGTGACCTACCTGCTCGGCGACGGCGCCAAGATCACCCCGAAGTACGTGGGGCCGCGCCGGCTGATGGAGGTGGCGGTGTCCACCCTGGTCACCGACCGTGCGCTGCTGCTGCTCGGCGTGCCCGGCACGGCCAAGACCTGGGTGTCCGAGCACCTGGCGGCTGCTATCTCGGGCGACTCGACCCTGCTGGTGCAGGGCACGGCCGGCACCGCCGAGGAGGCGATCCGGTACGGCTGGAACTACGCCCGCCTGATCGCCGAGGGCCCGTCCGAGGCGGCCCTGGTGCCCAGCCCGGTGATGCGGGCCATGCAGACCGGCACCATCGCCCGGATGGAGGAGCTGACCCGCGTCCCGTCCGACGTGCAGGACGCGCTGATCACCGTGCTGTCGGAGAAGACCCTGCCGGTCCCGGAGCTCAACACGGAGGTCCAGGCCCAGCGCGGCTTCAACCTGATCGCGACGGCCAACGACCGCGACCGCGGCGTCAACGAGCTGTCCAGCGCGCTGCGCCGCCGGTTCAACACGGTGGTCCTGCCCGTGCCGGCGTCCGCCGACGAAGAGGTGGAGATCGTCGCCCGCCGGGTCGGCCAGCTCGGCAGATCCCTGGACCTGCCCGAGGTCCCGACCGCCCTGGAGGAGATCCGCCGGGTCGTGACGATCTTCCGCGAGCTGCGTACCGGCCTCACCGAGGACGGCCGCACCAAACTGAAATCCCCCACCGGCACCCTGTCCCCGGCCGAAGCCATCTCGGTGATCACCAGCGGCATGGCCCTGGCCGCCCACTTCGGCGACGGCCACCTGCACCCCAGCGACATAGCCGCCGGCATCGTGGGCGCGGTCATCAAGGACCCGGTCTCCGACAGCGTCGTCTGGCGCGAATACCTGGAAACAGTCGTCCGCGAACGCACCGACTGGCGAGACTTCTACCGAGCCGCCCGCGATGCCTGAACGGCTCTACGGCATCCGCCACCACGGCCCCGGCTCGGCCCGGGCGGTGGTGCAGGAGCTCGACCGCCAACTCCCGGACATCGTCTTGATCGAAGGGCCGCCGGAAGCGGACGAGCTGGTCCGCTGGGTGGCGGACCCCGGCCTGGAGCCACCGGTGGCGCTGCTGGGCTACGCGGCGGACAACCCGGGGCGGGCGGCGTTCTGGCCGTTCGCGGTGTTCTCCCCGGAATGGCAGGCGATGCGGTGGGCGGCGGAGCGGGGGGTGCCGGTTCGGTTCTTCGATTTGCCGTATGCCTATCGGTTGACTGACAGGCGGACGCCGGACGCGCCGCCTTCGGCTGGGCCGCCGCCCTCGGACCCGGCATCGCCGGGTGCTGGGCCGCTTCCCGACCCGGCGCCAGCAGGCGCTGGACCACCGCCCGTCCTGATGCCGACCGGCGCCGATCCACTTCCCGACCCGGCCTCGCCAGGCGTCGCCCTCCCGCCGGATCTGGCGGCGCTGCCGAGCACCGGCGCGGCACCAGCGGCGCCTTCAGACCTGGACCCCTCCAGCACGGAATCTGCGAGCACGCCTGGCGTTTCTCCGCGTCCCGTGAACCTGCGGTCTGCTGTGGACAGTGAACACGAGATGACCGGCCAGGCTGCTGGGGACGAGCCCGTTCTGCGGTTGCGGCCTGTTGATCCCATCGGGGAGCTGGCCGCCGCGGCCGGTTACGACGATCCCGAGCGGTGGTGGGAGGACGTTGTCGAGCATCGGGGGATGCCCGCGTTCGAAGCCATCGCCGAGGCTATGACGGCCATCCGGGACAACGCGCCCGAGGATCCCGAGGATCTGTTGCGGGAGGCCTACATGCGCACGGTGCTGCGGGAGGTGCGGCGCACCCACGAGAACATCGCCGTTGTCTGCGGGGCCTGGCATGTGCCCGCGCTCGCCCGCAAGGTCACCGCGCGGGAGGATGCCGCTCTGCTCAAGGGGCGGAAGAAGGCCAAGGTCGTCTTCACCTGGGTGCCGTGGACGTACGGGAGACTCGCTTCCTGGTCCGGTTACGGCGCCGGGGTGCGGTCGCCGGGCTGGTACCACCACCTGTTCACCACCGGCGACGACGTTGTGCCGCGCTGGCTTGTCGATGCTGCTCAGGTGCTTCGGGCCGAGGGCGTGCCCACTTCTTCCGCGCACGTCATCGAGGCCACCCGGCTTGCCGAGGCGCTGGCCGGTGTTCGCGGGCGGCCGTTGGCCGGGCTGGCCGAGGTGACCGAGGCTGCCGAGGCGGTCATGTGTGACGGCGAGCCGTTGCGGGTCGAGCTGATCGATCGGCGGCTGGTGGTCGGTGAGCGGCTCGGTGCGGTGCCCGATGCCATGCCCGCCGTACCGCTTGCCCGGGATCTTGCCGCCCAGCAGCGGTCCGTCCGGCTCAAGGCCGAGGCGCTCGAACGCGTTCTTGACCTGGACCTGCGCCGCGACATCGACCTGGCTCGCAGCCGGCTCCTGCACCGGCTGCGCGCGATCGGGGTGCCGTGGGGTGAGGCCGACACCACTCAGCGCGGCACCGGCACGTTCCGGGAGCAGTGGCGGCTGCGGTGGCTGCCCGACTTCGCCGTCCAGCTGGTCGAGGGCAGCATGTACGGCACCACCGTCGTCGCCGCAGCCACCACCAAGGTGACCGACGCGGCCCGTAAAGCGGCGTCCCTCGGTGATGTGACCGCGCTCGTCGAGGTGTGCCTGCTCGCCGATCTCGCGGACGCGTACCCGCCGGTGCTGGCCGCACTCGACACACGGGCCGCGCTCGACGCCGACATCAACCACCTGATGGCCGCCATTCCCGCCCTCGCCCGCACCCTGCGGTACGGCGACGTACGGCGCACCGATGTCGCCGGGCTGGCCACCGTCACCGCCAGCCTGCTGACCCGGGTCTGCGCCGGGTTGCCTTCCGCCGTCGGCTCGTTGTCCGATGAGGCCGCGAAGGACTTGCGGGCGCACATCGACGGCGTGCACTCCGCGGTGAGCCTGCTCGACGACGACGAGCTGCGTGACCGCTGGCTGACCACATTGGAATCAGCCTCGCGCCGCGCGGATCTGCACGGGCTGCTCGCCGGGCGGTTCACTCGGCTGCTGCTCGACGCGGGTCGGCTCGGGACTGCCGAGGTGCAGCGGCGGCTGCGGTTGCCGTTGACCGTCGGCACGCCACCCGGGCACGGCGCCGCCTGGGTCGAGGGTTTCCTCGCCGGCGGTGGCCTGCTGCTCGTGCACGATGACGCACTGCTGGAACTGCTCGACGGGTGGCTCGCCGACATCGCACCCGACGCTTTTGATGACGTTCTGCCGTTGCTGCGCCGTACCTTTGGGGCCTTCGCAGCGGGTGAGCGCCGCGCGATCGGTGAGCGCGTCGCCGACCCGGGCGGCGCCGGCGGCGCCACCGGCGAGCCGCTGGTGCTGGACCACGACCGGGCGGCCCTGGTGCTGCCGACCTTGAGTGCGCTGCTGGGCCGGGAGGTCTCATGACGGACAGCGAAGATCCCGTCCGGCGCGAGCGGCTGCGACGCTGGCGGCTCGTGCTCGGCGGCCCGGCCGAGGAGTCGCTCGGCGCGGCGCAGGGCCGCGACGGTGCGATGGACGCCGCCCTGTCAGCCCTGTACGACGGCGGCGGTGACGGCGAGGGCAGCCGGACAGCCCGCTCGGCCGGGCTGGGCAGTTCGGCGCCGAAGGTGGCACGGTGGCTCGGCGACATCCGCGAGTACTTCCCCAGCACCGTCGTGCAAGTGATGCAGGCCGACGCGATCGAGCGGCTCGATCTGACCCGGCTGCTGCTGGAGCCGGAGATGCTGGCCGCGGTCGAGCCGGACGTGCACCTGGTCGGCACGCTGCTCTCGCTGAACAGGGTGATGCCGGAACGCACCAAGGACGCGGCGCGGCAGGTGGTGCGCAAGGTCGTCACCGAGCTGGAGAAGCGGGTCGCCCAGCAGACCCGGTCCGCGGTCAGCGGCGCGCTGAACCGGGCCGCGCGGATCAACCGGCCGCGGCACGCCGACATCGACTGGGACCGGACGATCCGGGCGAACCTCAAGCACTACCAGCCCGGGCCGGGCACGATCATCCCGGAACGCCTGATCGGGTACGGGCGGCGCGCCACCGCGATCCAGCGGGACGTGGTGCTCTGCGTCGACCAGTCCGGCTCGATGGCCGCGTCGGTGGTGTTCTCCGGGGTGTTCGCGGCGGTGCTGGCTTCGATGCGGTCGCTGCGGACGTCGCTGGTGGTCTTCGACACGGCGGTGGTCGACCTGACCGAGGAGCTGAGCGATCCGGTCGAGGTGCTGTTCGGCACGCAGCTGGGCGGTGGCACCGACATCAACCGGGCCATCGGCTACAGCCAGCAGCTCATCACCCGGCCCCGGGACAGCATCTTCGTGCTGATCAGCGACCTGTACGAGGGCGGGGTCCGGGAGCAGATGCTGCGCCGGGTGGCGGAGATGAAAACCGCGGGGGTGCAGGTGGTCGTGCTGCTGGCACTGTCGGACGAGGGGGCGCCGGCCTACGACCATGAGAACGCGGCGGCGCTGGCGGCGCTGGGCGTGCCGGCCTTCGCGTGCACGCCGGACGCTTTTCCGGACCTGATGGCGGCGGCGATCGAACGGCGGGACCTGATGGCGTTCGCCCAACGCTTCACCGACCGCTGAGAGGACAGCGGCGTCAGGTGGCGGTGGGACGGCGGCGGGCGAGGGCACGCCAAGCGACAACGGCCACCGCCAGCGGCAGCGCCGCGTTCGCGAGCAGGATCGGCAACTCTTCAGCCACGCTGTAGCCGGCCGACCGTACCCCCACCACCAGATTCACCACACACACGATCAGCCACAAAGGACCGAAGACCAGCACCACCAACCCCGCGGCATCCGGCCCACCCGCCAGCAGGGAGATCAGCAGCCACACCGCAGCCCACAGCCCCACCCCGGCCGCCCACAAGAACCAGATCCGTCCCCCGCCCACCTCCGGCGAGTACAGCGATCCCACAACCACAGCAACAACCGCCGGCACCCCGAAGACCAGCCCGAACACCGCGATCTCCGCCCGCACCGGATAACCGGCCGACACCACGCCCAGCCACGCGTTCAGCACCGCGATGAAATACCAGAGCGGCACGAACACCCCTGCCGCGACCAGCCCGCGCGGTGCCGGCGCCAGCAGAGCACTCAGCACCAGCGTCGCGGCGAACAACAACAGGCCGGCGGCAAGAAAACGAGGCAGGCGAGGCATCAGGCGCTGATCGTCATGCGGGTCACACGCTCACCCGCGACCTGAAAAGTGAAGTGGCTCGGCCCGTTGAAACCGCCGCCACCCACCATCGCCGTCACCACGTACGCGCCGTCCTTCACCGCCACCTCCGTGACGTCGAAGGTCGCGTGCACGCCGATGTTCTCGCCGTCGCTCCACCGCCGGATCGCCTCGTGGCCGTGGAATTCCCGGCCCCAGTCGTCGACCACGCCGTCGGATGCGAACGCCGCCAGGAACGCTTCGGTGTCACCCGCGTTGGTCGCGTCGAAGACGGCCTGGACGGGCACGGGCAGCAACACACTCATGTGATCGAAGATAACGCAGGTACGTTATCAGCGCTACATGGCCGGCGGCAGGACTATTGCGGTCAGCACGAGACCGTCCTCGACCAGATAGCGGCCGGTCAGCACCGGGAACGGCCCCGGCACGAGCACCCGCGCGGTGAACGTCGCTGCCTCCGGCTCGAAGCTCACCTCGGCCTCCTCGAAGCCCAGCCACTCCCCCGTCCGCGGCGACCACACCTTGTACACCGACTCCTTCGCGCTGAACAGCAGCCGTTCCCAGCACACCTCCGGCCGCGCCGACGCCAGCCCGGCCAGGTGCGTCCGCTCGTCCGGCGACGCCACCAGCTCCAGCACCCCGTCCGGCAGCGGCCCCTGCTCCTCCGCGTCGATGCCGATGCCGCCGGCCTCCGACGTACGCGCCACCGCGGCCGCCCGGTAGCCGGCGCAGTGCGTCATGCTGCCCACGATGCCGTCCGGCCAGACCGGCGCTCCGCGGACGCCGGGCAGGATGGGGGCCGGCGGCACCCCGAGCTCGGCCAGGGCCAGCCGGGCGCAGTTGCGTACCGTCGCGAACTCCTGCTTCCGCTTCTCCACGGCGTTCGCCACCAGCGCGGCCTCGGCCGGGAACAGGGACGCGGGCGGGTCCGAGCGGGTGTGAACCGTTCGCACAGCCGGCGGCAGAATGCGGTCAAGCACCGGCGAAGAACCCCAGGATCGCGTCGTTGACCGCCGCCGGCTGCTCCAGGTAGCCGTAGTGACCCGCGTCCGCGATGCGCGCGTACCGGGCCTGCGGGATCGCGTCGGCCAGCTCGCGGCCCCGGGCCGCGGGCGCGATCAGGTCATCGGCGAACGACAGCACCAGGGTCGGCACCCGGATCCCCCGGTACGCCGGCCGCCGGTCGGTGTCCACGGTCACGCCGAGGTGCGCGCGCAGCCCCGGATCGGCCCAGTCGGTCGGGGACACCTCCATGATGTCCAGCCAGTCCCGCGCGCTCTCCGGGTCCTCGAGGGTGCGGGGCGACAGGTTCTGCAGCGCCCGGTTGACCGCGTCGTACTCCGGCGGCAAGGTGACCCCCGAAGCGGTCATCGCCCGGTCCGCGGCCGTCAGGGCCCGCGACACCACGTCCGGCCTGGCCCGGCTTGCCATCAGCACCGCCTGGGTGACCAGCTCCGGCCGCACCAGCAGCAGTTCCTGCACCACGTAGGCGCCCATCGAGGTGCCGATCAGCCGGCACGGCCCGCCGGCGACGCGCTCGATCACCGCGATCGCGTCGGCCACCAGCTGCTCGACCGTCAGGCCGGGCGTCGCCGGACCGCTGCGGCCGATCCCGCGGTTGTCCAGAGTGATCGTCCGGTAGCCGGCGGCGGTCAGGGCCGGCACCTGGTGCAGCGCCCAGGTGCGGCCGCGGGCCGCCGAGCCGGGGATGAGCAGGACCGGCGCACCCCGGCCCGACTCCTCGTAGTGGAGGGTGATGTCACCGACACCGATCGCGGGCATGTGCGGAAGGCTAGCCGAGCCGGCGGAGCGGATACTGACGCGATGACCTCCGCGATCCGCCGGCTGGCCGCTGGGCTGCCTCGCGACCCGGGCGTCTACCGGTTCCGCGACGCCCGCGGGCGCGTGCTCTACGTCGGCCGGGCCACCGAGCTGCGGGCCCGCGTCGGGTCGTACGGCGGCGACCTGCGCGACCGTCGGCACCTGCGCCGGATGGTTCCGGCGGTGGCCCGGATCGAGGCCGTGGCCTGCGAGTCGGTGCACGAGGCGGCCTGGCTCGAACGCAACCTGCTGGAGGAGTCGCTGCCCCGGTGGAACAGGACGGCCGGCGGCGAGGAGGTCCCGGCGTACCTGCGGCTTGATGCCCGGCCCGCGACGGCCGGCCTGCGCCTCACCCACGAGGCCGGGCCGCCGGTCGCGGGGGTGCGGATCTTCGGGCCGTATCTCGGCGGCACGCGCGCCCGGCTCGCGGTCAGCGCGCTGCACCGGGCGCATCCGCTCGCGGCCGCGGCCGCGGGCCTGACCGGCGCCGAGCGGGAGCTGGCCGCCCGGCGCGGCGTCAGCGCCGTCGACCGCGAGGAGCTGGCCGAGGCCGTCGCGGCGGTCCTGCGGCGTGATCCGGTCGCGGTCGCGGCCGCCCGGCAGACCCTCGAAGGGGTACGCGACAGAGCCGCCGCCGCGCTCGCCTTCGAGCTGGCCGGCCGCGTCCAGGAGGAGATCCGCGCGCTGGAGTGGGTGACCGTCGCGCAGCAGGTCACGACGCTGGAGCCGGTCGACGTCACCGTGCAGGGCTGGGCCGACGGCTGGCTGGTGTCGTTCGCCGTGCGGGCCGGCCGGGTCCGCTCGTGGAGCCAGCGCCGCAGCGCCCGGCCCCCGCACGAGCCCCCACCGGCATGGGCGGGTTTCGCCCAGCGCAACGCCGAACTGGCCGCAACGCTGGCCAGGCTGGCCCATGACGGAAACTGGGCCGGTGACGATCACCTATGGCTGGCGGACCGGCTTCGACAACGCCGCCCTCGACGCCCTGCACGCGGCTGGTTTCGGGTACTCCCCCCAGGGAATCGACTGGCAGGGCCGGCTCGACCGGCACAGCCTGGGCTGGGTCTGCGCCCACCGGGCGGACGTGCTGGTCGGCTTCGTCAACGTGACCTGGGACGGTGGCGTGCACGCTTTCCTGGTGGACACCGTGGTGGCCGCCGAGGCCCGCGGCCAGGGCGTCGGCACCACTCTGGTGGCAACCGCGGTGACCGGCGCCCGGGCGGCGGGCTGCCAGTGGCTGCACGTCGACTACGAGCCGCACCTGACCTCGTTCTATGTCGAGGCCTGCGGCTTCCGGCCGACCGCTGCCGGTCTCATGGCCCTCGATCTGACTTCGCCCGCAGGAGGAAATCATGCCGTTGACCGGTGAGTACGCCCCGAGCCCGTCCGACCGGGCCCGCGAGCAGGCCGAGAAGTTCGAGGCCAGCGGGGGCACCGAGGCCGCCGACCTGCGGGGCCGCCCGATCATCCTGCTGACCTCGGTCGGCGCCCGGACCGGCAAGATCCGCAAGACTCCGCTGATGAGGGTCGAGCACAACGGCGAGTATGCGGTGGTCGCGTCCCGCGGCGGCGCCCCCACGCATCCGGTCTGGTACTGGAACCTGATCAAGAATCCGCACGTCGAGCTCCAGGACGGCAACGTCAAGCGCGACTACCGGGCCCGCGAGGTCTCCGGCGAGGAGCGGGCCGTGTGGTGGGAGCGGGCGGTCGGGGCGTGGCCGCCGTACGCGGAGTATCAGACCAAGACCGACCGGATCATCCCGGTCCTGGTCCTCACCCCGATCTCCGGCTGAGAGGTACGCCATGCCACTGTCCGGCGAGTACGGCCCGAGCACCTCCGCGTGGGCCCGTAAGCAGGCAGAGACGTACGAGGCGACCAACGGCGAGCGCGCGGGCGACATCAGCGGGCGGCCGGTGATCGTGCTGACCTCGGTCGGCGCCCGGACCGGACTGCTGCGCAAGACGGCGCTGATGCGCGTCGAACACAACGGCGAGTATGCCGTCGTCGGCTCGCTGGCCGGTGGCCCGAAGAACCCGGTCTGGGTCTACAACCTGCGCAAGGAGCCCCGCGTCGAGCTGCAGGACGGCGACGCCCGGCACGACTACGTCGCGCGTGAGGTCACCGGCGACGAGCGCGCGGTGTGGTGGGAGCGGGCCGTCGCGGCGTTCCCGACGTACGCGACGTACGAGAAGAAGACCGCCCGGCCGATCCCGGTCTTCGTGCTGACCCGCGCCTGACCGGTGGGCCGTCAGCGGGTCAGGCGGGCGGCGCGTGAGGCCCGTGCCGCCGGCACCACCAGCGGCGTCCGCGTCTGCGGGTCCGGGATGACCTCGCACCGCAGCCCGTAGACGTCCTCGACCAGCTCCGCGGTGACGATCTCCCCCGGTACGCCCTCCGCGACGATCCGCCCGGCCTTCATCACGATCAGGTGGGTCGCGTAGCGGCAGGCGTGGTTGAGGTCGTGCAGCACCGCGACCAGGGTCCGGCCCTGCTCGTTCAGGTCGGCGCAGAGGTCCAGCAGGTCGACCTGGTAGGCGATGTCCAGGTACGTCGTCGGCTCGTCGAGCAACAGGATGCCGGTCTGCTGGGCGAGCGCCATGGCCATCCACACCCGCTGCCGCTGACCGCCGGACAGCTCGTCGACGGCGCGGTCCGCCAGCGCCGTCACGCCGGTGGCCTCCATGGCCGCGGCGACCTGGTTCTCGTCCTCCGGCGTCCATTGACGCAGCAGCTTCTGGTGCGGATACCGGCCGCGGGCCACGAGGTCGGCCACCGAGATGCCTTCCGGGGCGGTGGCTGTCTGCGGCAGCAGGCCGAGGCGCCGGGCGACCTCCTTGGCCCGGTACGAGCCGATCGACGCACCGTCCAGCACCACCGAGCCCTGCTTCGGGGTGAGCAGCGCGGACAGGGCACGCAGCAGCGTGGACTTGCCGCAGGCGTTGGGTCCGATGATCACCGTGAAGGAGCCGTCGGGGATCGTCACGTCCAGGCCGGCGGCGATCACCCGGTCGCCGTAGGCCAGCGTCAGGCCGGTCCCGGACAGCCGCGAGGTCATCAGTTTCCCTTTCGCCATTGCCCGGCGAGCAGCCAGGCCAGATAGACCCCGCCGACCGCGCCGGTCACCACCCCGACGGGCAGCTGGGCGGGGGCCAGCAGCCGTTGCGCGACGAAGTCGCTGAGCACCATCAGCAGGGCGCCGGTGATCGCCGCCGGGAGCAGCTGCAGCGCCGGCGAGCCGGTGAGCCGCCGGGTGATCTGCGGCGCGGCCAGGGCCACGAACGCCACCGGGCCGGTCGTGGCGGTCGCCACCGCGCAGACCGCCACGGCCAGCAGGACCAGCACCAGGCGGGAGCGGTTCACCCGTACGCCGAGCGACTGCGCTGAGTCGTCGCCCATCTCCAGCAGCTGGAGTCGCCGGCCGAACAGCAGGAGCAGCGGCGTGAGCACCAGCAGGGCCAGGCCCAGCAGGCGCACGTACTCCCAGGTCCGGCCGTTCAGGGTGCCGACCAGCCAGATCGAGGCGGCCTGGGCGGCGTCGACCCGGGCCCGGCTGATCAGGTAGCTGTTGACCGCGACGAGCATCGCGCTGATGCCGATCCCGACGAGCACGATCCGCCGGACCGCGCCCCCGCCGACCGCCGCGAGGCCGTACACGATCAGGGCCGTGAGCAGGCCGCCCACGACGGCCGCGACCGCGGCCCCGCCCGGCCCGGCGCCGAACACGAGAATCGCGACGACCGCGCCGGTGGCCGAGCCGGTGGTGAAGCCGACGATGTCGGGGCTGCCCAGCGGGTTGCGCGACAGGCTCTGGAAGACCGCGCCGGACATCGCCAGCGCCGCCCCGACCAGCAGGCCCAGGCTGACCCGGGGCAGGCGCAGGTCGAGCAGGATGAAACGGTCGGCGCGCCGGCCGCCACCGTCGAGGATCTCGAGGATGTCGGCGACCGGCAGCCGTACGCCGACGGCGACGACGGTCCAGACCACGACGGCGGCCACGGCCAGCAGCAGGGCCCCGCTGACCCCCAGCGTGCGCAGGTCGAGGCGGACGGCGAGGCCCGGCGCCCGGACGGTGATCCGGCGTCTCACAGCGGCACGATCCGGCGGCGCAGGATGATGGCGAGGAACACCGGGACGCCGATGAAGGCGGTGATCAGGCCCGCCTGCACCTCGCCGGGGCGCGCGATCACCCGGCCGGCGACGTCCGCGAGCAGCAGCAGCGTCGGCGCGAGCACCAGCGAGTACGGCAGCAGCCAGCGCTGGTCCGGCCCGACCAGGGTGCGCGCGATGTGCGGGACGGCGAGCCCGACGAACGCGATCGGCCCGACCGCCGCCGTGGCCGCGCCGCAGAGCAGGGTGACGGCGACCGCGGTGAGCACCCGGGTGCGGTTGAGGTTGGCGCCGAGCGCCCGGGCGGTGTCCTCCCCGAGCGCGATCACGTTGAGCGAGGGGCCGAGGGCGAACGCCAGCAGCGCGCCCACCAGGATGAACGGCGCCACCGCCCAGAACACGCCGAGGTCGCGGCCGGCGAGGGCGCCGACCGTCCACAGCCGGTAGCGGTCGAAGGTGGTGACGTCGAGCAGCGCGACCGCGTTGGTGACCGCGAGCAGGGCGGCGCCGACCGCGGCACCGGCGAGGGCCAGCCGTTCCGGCGACGCGCCCGAGCGGCCGCGGGTGCCGAGCAGGTAGACCACGACGAACGCCCCGGCCGCCCCGGCGAAGGCGAACCAGATGTAGCCGGTCAGCGACCCGATGCCGAGCACCCGGATGGCGAGCACGACGGCGGTGGCCGCGCCCGCGTTGATGCCGAGGATGCCCGGGTCGGCCAGCGGGTTGCGGGTCAGCGCCTGCATCAGCGCGCCGGCCAGGCCCAGGGCGATCCCGGCGGCGATGCCGAGGACCGTCCGCGGCACCCGCAGGTCCAGGACGATCCGGATGTCCTCCGAGGTCACCCCGCGGGTGAAGAAGGCGTCCCAGATCGTGCCCAGCGGGATCGGCTTGGTGCCGACCACGATGCTGAGCACGGCCACCGCCGCGAGCGCCCCGGTCGCGGCGACCAGCCCCAGGCCACGGGTGGTCAGCCCACCCCGGGCCCGGACCCGGGCCTCGAGCGGGGTGTAACCGGCGCGCTCGGCGGCGGTACTGGTCACGCCAGGGCGGCCTTGACAAGCGGCACGAACTTTTCGATGACGAACGGGGTGCTCAGCACCGAGTTGGTGGAGAAGCCGTTGACCAGGTCGGCGTCGTCGACGATGAGCAGCCGGCCGGCCTTGGCGGACGGGATGCTGTTCAGCACGGCGTCCTTCTTGAGCTCGGCGCCGGCGCCCAGGGCGAAGATGACGGTCAGGTCGGCGTCGAGCAGGCCGACCTTCTCCTTGGAGACCTCGGCGTAGAAGTTGGCCGGCTTGAGGTCCTCGATCTTCTGCGAGTTCTGGAAGCCGAGCGCCTCCATGAACTGCACCCGGCCGTCGCCGCGGGTGTACGCGCCGTACTGCCCGCCGAACGCGGCCGCGACGACCACGCTCTTGCCGGCGAACCCCGGGTGGGCCGCCTTGGCGTCGGCGAGTGCCTTGTCGTTGGCCGCGACCAGGGCCTCCCCCTCGGCCTTGCGGCCCAGTGCCTCGGCGATCAGCAGCGTCTGGTCCTTGAGCGTGGTGCCGTACGGCGCCGTGCCGGCCGGGCCGGACAGCGTCGGGGCGAGCTTCTCCAGCTGGTCCCACTCGGCCTTGGTGTTGGCGCTCTTGGTGAAGGTGATCAGGTCCGGGCGCAGCGTGGCGACGCTCTCGTAGTTGATCTCGGGACCCTTCAGCACGGTGGGCTTGGCCCCGTTGAGCTTGGCCTGGGCCCACGGCCCGACGCCGGTCGGCCAGGCCTGGAACCAGTCGAGGATGCCGACCGGGACGACACCGAGGGCGAGCAGCGCGTCGGCGTCTCCCCAGCCGAGCGACACGACCGTCCTGGGTGCCTCCTCGACGATGGTGCTGCCGAACTGGTGGGTCACCGTGGCCGGGAACGAGCCACCGGTCGCGGCGGACGAACCACCCGTGGTCGGGCTGTCGCCGCCGTCGCTGTCGCCACAGGCCGCGAGGAGGCCGGCGGCCGCCACGCCCGCTGCACCGAAGAGCAGGTTCCGGCGCGAGATGAGCGGATGGGTCGCCATGTCGAACTCCGTTTCAGGTTAGGTAACCCTCACCTTACCGACGCTCACGGATCTTGGGAAACCGGAGTGAGCAGCCGCATAGCGGCCCCGTTCGGGCCAACCTGCCGGAAAACCGGGTGCTCATCCCCCACTTCGGGTCGATCATGGGGTAATGCGTACCCCCCATCAGTCCGTCGACCGGCCCGGCAGCCGCATGGTGGAATCGGCGGCCGCGCCGACCGCCCCCGCCACCCTGCCGCTGTCCGGTGCCGTTGATGACGGTGACCGGCTGGTGGACGTGGTCGACCTGCTCGCGCTGGACGCTTTTGTCACCGGCCGGGAGCCGTTCGGCCGCACCCGGTACCTGGAAAACGTACGCGCCGAGGCCTTGCTGACCACGGAGGACGCGCGCATCGTGCGGGACGCCGTGGAGGAGGACGGGCACGGCCGGCTGTCGGTCGGCGAGGGCTGGACGCTGCACGTCACCCGCTGGAAGCAGAGCCGCCGGGCCCGGGTCACGGTCACCGCGATCAGCTCCGAGCTGGCCGAGTCAGTGCTGGCCGTGGCCGTCGAGGACGCCGTCGAGGAGCCGGAGCCGGCCGACGACAGCGTGCCGATCGGCTTCTGGCACTACGGCGCGCACGGCCCGCGCCGGGTGCAGCGCGAGATCGACGCGGCGCCGTGGGACAAGATCCGGGCCAACTACGCCGGCCCGGTGGCGAGCACCCTGGAACGGCTGATGGCCATCGACGGCACGGCGGTCAACGGCCGGCTGCTCCTGCTGCACGGCGAGCCGGGCACCGGCAAGACCACCGCGCTGCGGGCGCTGGCCCAGCAGTGGCGCTCGTGGTGCCAGGTCGACTGCGTGCTCGACCCGGAACGCCTCTTCGGCGATCCGGCCTATCTGATGAGCGTCGCCCTGGGCAGCGGCGACGACGACGAACCGCGCTGGCGCCTGCTCATGCTCGAGGACTGCGACGAGCTGATCAGCGGCGACGCCAAGGCCAGCGCCGGCCAGTCGCTGTCCCGGCTGCTCAACCTGACCGACGGGCTGCTCGGGCAGGGCCGCAACGCGCTGATCGGGATCACCACCAACGAGGACCTGGCCACGCTGCACCCCGCGGTGGTCCGGCCGGGGCGGTGCCTGGCCAGCATCGAGGTCGGGCGGCTGCCGTACGGGGAAGCAGTCGCGTGGCTGGGCACCCCGGCCGGCGTCGGCCCGCACGGCGCGACCCTGGCCGAGCTGTACGCGCTGCGCACCGGCGCCCAGCCGGTGACCGTCCCGGTGACGCCCCCGGCCACCGGCATGTACCTGTAGTCAGCCGCTGCACTGCGGTGCGGCGTACCGGCCGTCGGCAGTGGTGGAGCTGAGCAGCTTGCCGTCCAGGGTGATCGTGCACGTGACGGGTCCGGCGTCGCCGCCACCCTTGCGCTGGCTGATGAGCACCAGCGGTTTCTTCTGCCCGGTCACCTCGAAGGTGACGCGCCAGGGGAGGGCGATCCCGTTCAGCCGGATGATGTCGCCGTCCTGGTCGGTGTAGCTCACGCTGCCGGTGTTACGCGATCCGCTCGCCGTGACCTCGTAGACGACCTGGCCGCCGGAGCTGGACGGGCCGCTGCTGACCGCGACAATCGGCTTTTCGCCCGCCGGCGCAGTGCCCGCCGGCGCAGTGGTGGTGGCACGGCGGGCCGGTGCCGCGGCAACCGCCTTGGAGGTGGCTCCCACCGAGGGGGCCGGTCCCTGCGCGTCATTGTCCTCGCCGGACCCGCCGCCGAACTGGTCGATGGCCAGCATCCCGGCGATGAACAGGGCGCAGGCCGCGAGCACGGCCACGATCCACCGGGTCGCCCGGCGGCCGCGCCGCTCCTCGGGCGGGGGGGCGTGGCCGCCCAGCCGGACGGCACCGCGTCGTCGAAACGGGCCGTGTCCGCCAACGGCACCTGGCCCGCCGCACCTGGCTCGGCCGCGGCATCGCCGATGGCCGAGGTCGGTGCCTCGGTCAGCCAGGGATCCGCCGGCGGGGTGTCGCGTACGGAATCACTGTCGTCACTGCCCACAGCTCGACGCTACGGCGGGTCCGCAACCCCGTCACCGACCGCTACGGCGAGATCGGCCAGCGTCCGGAGGAACCGTTCACTGTCGACTCCGTGCGGATGCCGGCCGGCGAAGATGTCGGTGAAGATCCAGTAGTGGCTGACCGCCGCCATCAGCACCGCGGCCAGCGCGGCGGGGTCAGGATGCCGGGGTGACTCGCGGGCCACCCAGCCGGTCAGCGCCTCGTGCACCCGGGCCAGCTCCTGGGTGCGCACCTGGTCGAGCAGGTCCGGGAAGGACGCCAGGTCGCGCAGCAGCAGCCGGTTGACATCGCGTTCCTGCTCCAGCCGGCGCAGCCCGGCCCGGGCCACGGCGAGGAAGCGGTCGCGGCGGGACAGCTCCGCACCGGTCTGCTCGAGATAGGCCACCAGCGGTCGCCCGGCTTCGAACTGCCGGCGGAGGCCTTCCTCGAGCAGGGCGCGCTTGGTCTTGAAGTGCCGGTAGAGACCGCCGGCCCCGGCGGACAGCCCGGCGGCCGCCTCGATCTGGGCGATCGTGGTGGCGTGGTAGCCGTGGCGGCCGAAGAGGTCCATGGCCACGGTGACGATGGTGTCGCGGGTGCCGCTCAGCTCTGCTCCAGGGTCAGCTCGTAGTGCAGGGTGGTCCAGCCCTTGCGGCGGTGCAGCGCCGGCACGAGCCGGCCGTGCAGCCACGGATGTTTCGCGGCGAGCAGGGCGCGAACGGGCTCGGCCTCCGCCGCACTGAGCAGCCGCGCCTGACCGGGCACAGCCGGGCCGGTCGCACGGCCGCGCATCGTGCTGGGTGCCACCCGGACCTCCGGGAAGTTGCGCAGCCGCTTGACCTTGCCGGCCGCGTCGTAGCTGCGGAAATAGCCGTGGCCGCCGGACACGACCAGGCTGACGGGCGTGCCGACCCAGGAGCCGTCGCGCTTGCGGGTCTCCAGCAGCACCGTCCGCTGCCGGCCGAGGGAGTCGAGGGTGGTCATGGCGCACCTCCGCGCGTAAGTAAGTACCTACTTACAGCTTAGTTTAGGATCCGTTCCAGCAGTCCGGCCACCCGGGGATCGGACAGCGCCGAGGGCTGGTGGACCAGGTGATAGGTGACCGGCGGCAGACCCTCGACCGGTACGGCGACCAGCCCGGCCGGAGCCGGCACGCACCCGTTGACGATGGCCAGCCCCACGCCCAGGCCGACGAAGTGCGTGATCAGCGGCCAGCCCTCGGCCTCCACCGCGACCGTCCACTCCACCCCGGCGCCGCGCAGCGCCTGCTCCAGCAGCACCCGGTGCGGCCGGTGCTGCGGCGGCACGACCAGGCTCGCACCGGCCACGTCCGGCAGGGTCACCGCGCGGCGCCGGGCCAGCCGATGGCCCTCCGGCACGAGCAGCACCTGGGGGAAGGTCGCCAGCCGTACCGCGATCAGGTCCTCGGGCAGCACGTCGAGCACGCTCACCCCGAGCTGCGCCTGTCCGGTGCGGACGGCGGCGAGCATCTGCCGGTGGTCGCAGGTGATCAGGCGCAGCCGGGTCGGCTCCTCGGCCAGCACCGCCCGGATCGTGTCACCGAGCAGATAGAGGTAGGCGCCCTGTCCCGCGGCCAGCACGACCGGCCGGCCCGGCACGACACCGGCGAACTCGGCCAGGAAATCCGCGAGCCGTTCGTCGTGCGCGCGGGCGAACCGGGCGACCGCCGCGCCGTCCGCGGTGAGCACGAGCTGCCGGCCGCTGCGGTGGTAGAGCGGCCGGCCCAGGGCCTGGGCCAGCTTGCGGACCTTGACGTGCAGGGCCGGCTGGGAGATGCGCAGCTCCGCCGCCGCGCGGGTGAAGTTGAGGTGCTCGGCGAACACGGCGAAGGAAGCCAGGGCATCGCTCGACACCGCCCGCTCAGTCATAACCGCAGACTATAGCTGCATCGACATCGATAGTTCTGCTCTAGCCTGCTGCCGATCAGGCTGAGCTCATGACCACACAACAACTCAGGCTCGGCGTCGACATCGGCCGGGTCATCATCGGCGGCGGCGCTCCGGGCGGCAACGACACCCAGTTCTTCAGCGGAGACACCGCCCGGATGCTCGCGACACCGGCCGTGCCCGCGGCGATCGACACGCTGACCCGGCTGGTCCCGCTCTTCGGGCAGGTGTGGCTGGTCTCCAAGTGCGGCGAACGCGTCCAGCGCCACACCCGCCAGTGGCTCGACCACCACGACTTCGCCGCCCGGACCGGCATCCCCGGCGACCACCTGCGCTTCTGCCTGAAGCGGCCGGACAAGGCGATCCACTGTGCCCAGCTGGGGATCACCCACTTCGTCGACGACAAGCTCGACGTGCACCAGGCGCTGCGCGGTGTCGTGCCGCACCGCTACCTCTTCGGGCCGCAGCGCACCCCGCCGCCCGGCTGGGTCGAGCACACCCCGACCTGGGCGGCGGCCGAGACCGCGATCCGGCGCAGCCTCGGGTGACTACTCGCCGCGCAGACCCGCGATCACCGTACGGGCGAACGACCGCGCGGCCGTGTCGTCGTCGCGGCGGTCCACCCAGCCCATGTGCCCGAGAAAGGCGTGCTGCAGGCAGGCTCCGGCCAGCAGTCCCGCGGCCGCGTACAGGTCGGCGTCGGATCGGATGCGGCCCGCTTGCGCCTCGGCGCTCAGGTATCCCGCGATGGCCTCGTTGACCTTGTGCGGCCCCAGGCCGTGCTTGCGCAGCCCGTCGGTGTGGGCGGCGAGGATGGTGCGGTCGGAGAAGATCGACGCGAGCATCGGGAAGTTGTCGGTGTAGAACACGATCGCGGCGCCGGCCACCGCGGCCAGCCGGTCCTCGAGGTCGTCAGGGCTGTCGCCGGCCGGCCGGTCCAGCGCCGCGGACAGCTCGGCGAAGCCGGTGGAGCGTTCCTGCAGCACGGCGAGCATCAGCTCGATCTTGTCGGCGAAGTGCTTGTAGAGCGTCGCCTCCGAGAAACCGGCCGCCGCCGCGATCTGGCGGGTGGTCACGTTGGCCAGGCCGCGCTCGCGCATCACGCCGGCCGCCGCGTCCAGGATGACGTCTCGGGTTCCCACCCTTGACAGGTTAGTGAACGCTCACCACCCTGACTAGGTAGTGAGTGTTTACTAACCGAGGAGTACGCATGAAGATCACCGTGTTCGGAGCAACCGGCGGCACCGGGGTGGAGCTGGTGCGACAAGCGCTGGAGGCGGGGCACACCGTCACCGCCGTGGTGCGCTCGGCCGCCGGCTTCCCCGCCGGCGTGGAGGTCGTCCGGGCCGACGTCATGGACCCGGCGGCGATCGAGCCCGCTGTGGCCGGCCGCGACGTCGTCATCTCGGCCCTCGGTCACCGGCCGGGTGCCCACGAGCCGGTGTGCGCGCCGGCCGCGGAGTCGATCATCCAGGCGATGCGGGCGACCGGGGTCCGGCGGCTGGTCGTGGTGACCGCGGCGGGCCACATCAAGGACTCCCACGACGGCTTCGTGACCGCCCGGATCGTCAAGCCCCTCCTGTGGCGTTTTCTGCGCGCCGCGTGGACCGATTTCGTGGCCACCGACCGGATCGTCGCGGCGAGTGGTCTGGACTGGACGATCATGCGTCCACCCCGGCTGACCGACGGCGGGCCCAGGCCGTACCGCACGGCGCTCGACCACACCGTGCGCGGCGGCAGCTCGATCTCGCGCACGGACCTGGCGACGGCAACCCTGGCCGCGGCGACGGACCCGGCCACCGTCGGGCACGCCGTCGCGCTCGGCTACTGACTCGCGGCCACCGCAGGCCGCACGGCAAACGCTCGCGGCGACCGGCAGTCCGTGGGCGCGCCAAGCCACGCGGGCGCTCAAGCCACGCGGCCGACGAGACCCGCGAACGACCAGCGCTTGTCCGTGCTCCCGGGGCCGTGCGACTCCAGCACCACCGGCGCGCCCAGGAGGTCCCCGATCGCGGCCGGCCAGTTCGTGGGGCGGTGCAGGTCGCCGGGGCGGGCCCGGTCGAGCAACGCGGTCAGCGCCGCCTGGTGGCCCAGGTCGCGGGGCGGGCCGGGGGCGATCCGCTCCCAGCGGGCGCCGTCCAGGTCGTACGACGTGCAGATGCGCAGGCCGGGGACCCGGGGCGGCGCGTCGAGGTGGGTCACGGCGAGCGAGTCGACTCCGCCGGCCACCTCGATCGCGTACCGGTGGGCGACCGCGTCGAAGTGGCCGACCCGGAACGCGCCCTGCCACTCCCCCACACCGTTGTGCGCCTCGGGCAGGTCGAGCGGCGCCTCGGTCACGAACGGCCCGGCGCCGTGCCGGGTCGTGTACGTCCGCACCACCCCCAGCCGCTCGAACGACGAACACAGCGCCGCCACGTTGTCGAACGTCGTCGTGGACCACGTCGTGTACGGGTGCCAGCCCCGCCACTCGTCCAGCAGCACCCCCTGCGCCCCCTCGAAGACGCACCGCCCCCGGGTCAGCAGCCGGTCGAGGTGACGAGAGTCCACGATGGACACGACGCGGCCGAAGGCCAGGAGGGCGTCCATGACGTCCTCCAGCGGCGGCACGTCGTCGAAGGAGCCGAGCGCGTCCCGGACGGCGGCGAGCCGGGTTCGCAGCCGTCCGGGTGACAACACGTCGGCGACCCTGGGGGCGTCCGCGTGGCTCAGTGCGTACTCCATGGTCTGTCCGATGCCCATGCCGCACGAACCGTGCCGGGCCCCGCCGCGGCGCCGCTCACGGGCCTGGTTGGCCGCCCGGTGCCAGGGCGTCGCGAGCAGCGCGTCGCCGTCGACGGTGAGCAGGTGGAACGGGTTGCCCAGCGCGGCCGCCTCGGCCGCCAGCGCCAGCGGGTCGACGACCACGAAACGCGACAGGTGGGTGGGCACGCCGTGCAGCGTGCCCGCCCCGAACTGCGCGAACGTGTGGTGCCGCCCGGCGGGGTTGACCACGTTGTGGGCGGCCTGCGCTCCCCCGTTGAACCTGATCACCGCGGTGACCGGGCCCGAAGCGCAGAGCGCGTCCACCACCGTGCCCTTGCCCGCGTCGCCGTAGCCGAGATCGACCACGGCGACGTGGCCCGCCGCGCCGTTCACAGCCGTTCGTTCCCGCCCGGCGTTGCCGCGCCGCCCGTCTCCAGCGGGGAACGAACGACCGTGCCGCGGCCCGCGCCCAGCGGGGCCAGGGCCTTGCCCACCGACGGACCGGCCGGCGAGCCGACCTCGACCAGGTCGGCCAGCCCGGCGTCGAGGTCGATGGACTCCTCGCCGAGGCCGACGGTCAGCGCGATCGTCTCGCAGACCGCGTCGAGGTCGTCGAGCTCGATGACGTGCTGGCCGAGCAGCTTGCGCCAGTAGCCGAGGATCTCCGCGTCGCCGCCCCAGCCGGCCGCGGTCGGCATGATGTAGTAGACGTCGAAGCTGCGGCGCAGCTCGGCGAGCATCGCCTCGGTCGTGATGGGCTCGCGGAGGTCGTCACCGATGAACCGCCGCACCTCCTTGGGGTTGATCCGCGGGTAGGCCATCTCGTCGCCGATGATGAACAGGTAACCGCGGCGGCCGCGCTTGGCCACCGAGTCGAGGTCGGTGTGCCGGGCCATGAAGTACATCGCCAGCTCGTACGACTCGCGCCGCTGGCCGCCGCCACCGCCCTCGAGCACGATGCGGGCCAGGTCCTCGTCCATCCGGTTGTCCGACTCGAACTGCCCGATCTGCAACGGCACCCGGTCACAGGTGGCGTCGCCGATGGCCCCGAACATGACGTGCGGGTCGGTGGCGTAGCCCTTTCGGGTCAGCAGGCCGAGCAGCTGCGGCAGCTTGGTCTGCAGCACCCGCGGCACGGTGCCCATCGAGCCGGTCACGTCGAACAGGACGGCGATCGGCGTGCTGTGCGGGTGTTCGTCGCTGTCGCGGCTCTCCCGCTGGCCGACGTTCATCGGGTCCAGCGCCGGGTGGGCCTTGCGGGCCCCGCTGTCGCTGTAGGCGAAGGCGCTCGTGCCGGTCGCGGCCCGGTAGCCGGCGGCGGCGGAGTAGACATCGGTGGACCAGCGTCCGCTTCCCATTTTGTTCCTCCTGTGAGTCAGGCCGGCATCGCGAAGGGGCGAAAACGGCGGGGGCCGTACAGGTCGTCGAGGAGCTCGTCGAACTCCCGCAGCAGGCGCCAGGCGTCCTGCGGGCGCATGCGGGGCTTGTCGTAGCGGCAGCCGCGGGCGAAGCGCCGCAGCGCGACCGGCGGGTCGTGGATCAACCGCAGCATCAGGCCGGTCGCCATGAAGATGTCGGTGGCGGCGGTGGCCGGCTGCTTGCCGGTCACCTCGGGCGGATAGGCGGCGCGGTGCTTGGCCACCAGCGCCGGGACCGTCGCGCCGACCGGCACCGAGTAGCACCAGTCGACCAGGACCAGGCCGTGCTCGGCCGGGTGGACGAGCACGTGCTCGGGCAGGACCGCGCCGTGCACCAGGCCGGCGCGGTGGGCCCAGCCGAGGCCGGTGAGCAGCCGCCGCCACATCCAGGCGACGTCCCGCGGGTCGAGACCGGCCGGGTAGGCGGCGTGCACCTCGGACAGCGGGACGAAGCCGCGCTGCCGGGCGATGACGTTGGCGGTGCGGCGGACGCGCGCCGCGTCCTCGTGGGTGAAGCTCTCCAGCAGCCGCGGCGCGTAGGCGCGGAACTTCGGATCACCGTCGGCCGCCAGCGTGGTCAGCGCGGCCGCCTCGGCCCGCATCAGGTCGTTGTCACCGGGCCGGTGCGGCAGCTTGAGCAGCGCGGCTTCACCGTCGACCGCGTGCAGCCGCGCGATGTCCCCGGTCGCGACCACTCCGCCGACGCGGTAGGTGGCGCGCTTCGTGGTCAGCGGCCGGCCGTCGCGCTCGCTCCACAACATGGTCAGCCGGGCGAGGGCCGCCGTCGCGGCCGGGCTACGACCCGCGGGTGCGACATCGGGATGCACGATCTTGACCAGAATCCGGTACGCGTGCCCGGCATCAACAACCGCAACACCGGGGCCGGAGTCCGCCAGTGGGGCACAGGCTGCGACGAGATCGGCGAACGTGCCCGCCCGGCCGATGGCCGCCACCGCCTCGTCGAACGTCACCGGACACCGTCCTCACGGGTCGGCCGCAGCAGCGCCGGGTGCAGCAGGTGCGCGTCGCCGGCCCGGTAGAGGCGCGGCTTGGGACCACCACGCTCCCCGGCCCGGCTGGCCGTCTCGCCGGTGCTCTCCACGAACCCGGGCACCGACAGCACCTTGCGGTGGAAGTTGCCGGCATGCAGCTCCTCACCCCAGACCGCCGCGTAGACCGCACGCAACTCGGCGATGGTGAACTCGTCGCCGACGAAGGCCGTGGCCAGCGGGGTGTACTCCAGCTTGGCGCGGGCCCGGTCGAGCCCGTCGGCGAGGATCGCCGCGTGGTCGAAGGCCAGCTCCCCGGCCTCGTCGACCGGCACCCAGAACGCGCCCGAGGCGTCGCCACCGGCCCGCGGATCGGGCAGGCTCGGCGCGAAAGCCAGGTAGGCCACCGAGACGACCCGCATCCTCGGGTCGCGGCCGGGGTCGCCGTAGCTGCGCAGCTGCTCGAGATGCACCCGGTCGAGCACACCCTCGCCAGGACGCAGCCCGGTCTCCTCGGCGAGCTCACGCAGCGCGGCCGCATCGAGCGTCTCCTCCTGCACGAACCCACCGGGCAGCGCCCGCCAACCGGCGAACGGATGCCCGCCCCGCTCGACGAGCAGCACGTGCAGCCGCCCGTCCCGGATGGTCAGCGCGACGACATCAACCGTGACCGCGACCGGCGCGAAAGCCCCAGGGTCGTAGCCGTCGAGAAACTCCCGCTCGTCACTCATCGCCGCGCCCTTCATTCTCAGTATGAGTAAAACTCGATCTGAGAAGAACCTAGCGCAGCCTCCTGGCCGAGGTCAACCACTCACGCAGAATGAAGGGTGCGCGGATCCGTTCAGGTGCCGCCAGGCACCTGGATCCGCGCGCCCGGCCTCGGCGGGAGCGACGGTCAGCACCACGCACGGACCTACGACCGGAATTGCTTTTGACCGCAAAAGGCCGCCACCGACGAAACGGTGACGGCCTTAGGTGAGGCTCAATTACCGCGCTTCGAATGTCAGGCAGTCGGCGCGGTCCACGCCGGCACCCACCATGATCGACGGCGCGTGGCACTCGAGCTCGGTGTTGTGCACACACTCGCTCCGCTTACAGGCGCCGACCTGGGCTTCCGCCTGGCCCATGCCGCCCTTGTCGGCGGTGTCGATGAACGTGTCGCACTCCGAGCTGGCCCGGCCGATGGTGATCGCGAAGGCCGTGCAGCCGTCGTGGTTGTATCCGCATCCGCTGACCGTGCAGGTCTGCACGCGCGGCATGGCCATCATCTGAGTCATGTGAGGCCTCCCTTTCTCCCTGCCGACCATAAACCATCGGACGCCATTCCGCGGGTCGGCGACAAAGGTATTCGCGGGGTTTTGACAAATGAGGACGACCATTCTTTAGGTAAGGCAATCCTGGCTCACCGCGGGTTGGGCGACTCGGCCCCGGCCGCCCACCGAGCCTGTCAGAATAGGGCAAAACGCCCCGACCGTCCCGGAGGTCCGCGCCGATGGCCGACGAACGACCGCCCCGCAAGCGGCTGTGGCTGGGGGCCGGGGCGGCTGTGATGGCGCTGGCGGCCACCGCCGTGGGCCTTACGTCGGATCCCGAGGACCCGGTTCCCTCGGCGTCGGCGCCCCCGTCGGTCTCCGCACCGTCGGTCTCCGCACCGTCGGCGTCCGGCCCGTCCGCTTCCGCGACCGCCGGCACCCGGTCGGCCCGGGCGCTGATCGCCCTGCCCCGCGCGGACGGCACCTGGCCGGGTGTCAACGGGATGTCCGGCGTCAACGGCGACCCGCTGTTCGACACGGCGCACGTCAACAAGTTCTGCACCGCGCGGGGCCGGGCGTGCCGGGTCGCGCAGACCTACACGGACCGGACCTCGTGGGCGGCGATGACCGCGGGCTCGGGCTGGACGTTCGACCTGTTCTCCGACTTCGACGGCATGCTGGTGGTGTCCCAGGGCCTGGTGCCGATCGGCGCGAGCGCCGACCTGGCGGCCTGCGCGGCCGGCGACCATGACCAGGACTGGAAGAACTTCGGCTCGCTGATGACCCGGTACGGCCGCGGCGACTCGGTGGTACGCCTCGGCTGGGAGTTCAACGAGAAGACCTCCCCGTGGCGCGCCGACGACCCGAAGACCTGGATCACCTGTTACCGCCGGGCCGCGACGAACATCCGCGCGACGAACCCGGACGTGCTGCTGGACTGGACGATCAACGCGCACGGCACCCCGGCGGGCACGTGCGGCGGGGTGAGCACCAACTGCTACCCGGGCGACGAGTACGTGGACATCATCGGCATCGACAACTACGACCACTACCCGTGGTCGCCCTCCAAGGCGGTGTTCGACCAGGCCGCGACAGATCCGGAGGGGCTGACCTGGCTGTACGACTTCGCCCGGCAGCACGGCAAGCCATTCTCGGTGGGCGAGTGGGGCGTGGTGCCGACCGGGGACGCCGGCAAGGAGAACCCGTCGTTCGTGACCTGGATGCACGAATGGTTCGCGGCGCACGCGTCGAACCTGGCGTACGAGGCGTACTTCTCGGACTGCGGGGACGGCGGTGTGCAGTCGAGCCTGTTCCGGACGGACGCGGCCTGCCGGAAGAACCCGGGGTCCGCAGCGAGGTACCGCGCTCTCTTCGGCAGTGGTTAATCAGCCCTGACGCTTTGCTCGACGATAAGGGAGCCGAGAGATTATCCTGCGCTCTCGGCGGCATCGGGCGCCTTCGAAGGCAGCGTACGACCTGGTCGTGGCGTAATCGCGGAGCAGGCCGAAGCGACGGACATCAAACACCCTCGCGGAGTGGGGACGGAATCTCGAAAGAATCATTTTTCGGGTTTTCCGGTGGGTCGCGCCCAAACGTGGTAATAGATCGCGGGCATTTCAATGAACTTCGTGACTCTCCGCATACACCCCACTGCAGGGAAGCTACGATCTCTTGCGAGACCGGCCCGGCGATGTTCCTCATGCCAGGGCCCACCCACCCGACCAATGCGGTTCGATAAACCGCAGGAGGACATCGCATGAGTAAGTCCAGAACGTCATTCCGGCGGCACCTCCTCCGCGCCGGATTCGCTACGGCGACAACGGTCGTCACCATCGCCGCGGTTACAACAGTCGCCTCACCGGCCCATGCCGCAACTGTACCGCTGACCCTCAGCTCGACTGCCGCGGCCGACACAGTGGTCCTCTCGCCGGGCGTCACCGTCGTCGCTTCGTCTACCAGCCCGTGGCTGTCCGCGGTGGCCACCAACACCGCGAAGGTCCTTTTGAATACGGCCACCTCGTGTGCGAACACGTATGGCGCTCCGCCCTCCACGGCGATTGCCACGGCAAACAGCGGGAATGTTATCAAGTACAGCGCATACAAGGGTTCGTTCTTTGTCAGTGGTACGCCACAGCCCACCGCCACGACGACTTACCGGGTGTGCGTCTACACGAGCAGTAGCTCCACCGCCGAGCTGATCGGCAACGCCGCGTTCACCGTCTTCGTAGCGCCCGGCCTCGGCTCTGCATCAATTAGCACGGCCACCGGCCCCACTTCCGGTGGAACCCTCGTCACGGTGACGGGCGCGACCGGTCTACCGACGACGACAGCCGGATACAGCGGTGTGACCATCGCCGGTACCGCCGCTACCAACGTTACGGCCCTCGGGGCCACCTCGTTCTCCTTCGTTACGCCGCCGCATGCTCCGACCTCCGGCGCTCAGCCAATTGTGGTCAAACTGGCGAACGGCGCATCGTCAACCTTCTCCCCCGTCTTCGCGTACTACAGTACGATCACTGTTACGCCGAACAGCGGTCTATATAGCACCGACACCCCCATTTACATTACTGGGGGTTCCTTTGACACGCTCAATCCCTTCGGTGCCGTCAACGCAGCAAATGCAAACGTTTTCTTGACCCAGGGCGCCTACAACAACGCCGGAACGGTGGGTGCCGGCCCGTATACCACGGCCACGGCGCCGGTATCGAAGTGCCTCGATCCCATTGCGCTCAGCGACACTGAGATCGTCTGCACACTCAGCCTGAGTAAAGCGATGATCCCCGGCACTCCCTGGGGTGTTACTGGCAGTGCGGTTGCCAAGGGTGCATACACAGTGACTCTGGTCAACGACTCCACAATTGGAGCGGGAACCCCGGCCGCTACTCCGGTTACGCCGAGCTCCACCTTCACCGTCACAGATTACCCCTCGCTGTAGCCGGCCACGAGAACAGCATCCTGATTGATCGGCGGCCCGGAGCTGATGCTCCGGGCCGCCGCCCGTTGGCCAGTTGACGCGCGAAGGTCAGCGCAACTTCACCCATTCCTGTTGGATGACTTCGGCGTATTCTGACATCGATGGCTTGCCTTTGTACGTGACTCCCAGGGTCACCACGCTCCGGCTTGCCGATACCCGCCAGCAGATCATCATGGTGGGGATGACCTTGGGTTCGACATTGGTCGCGAAACGAAATCGCTGGGTGCAGTTCACGTTGCCGGTCCTGACGCCCTCATCGGCCGCCATCCGATGATCCCGCTGGTTCGTCAGATCCGCCCGCGCGGTGGTGGTCCGCAGGTAGCGGTTCTTCGTCTTCTTGATCCGCGTGGACACGGCACTGTCGGGCACGACCTTGCGAGGCGGCGGAAGCGCCTTCGCTACCGGATGCCCGGCGCGGGATGCTGCCGCCTGCGCCTCGTCGATCTCCTTTTGCACCCTCGGCCCAGGCGGCGCCCAGCTCGCCGTCCGAGCCGGTTTGGCCGCCGACGACGCCGAGGCATTGACTGACGGCAAGCCCGACGCGGAGACCGAAGGCGACGCGGAGACCGAAGGCGGCCCCGGGGCGACGACGGCCGACGACAACGCCGGGCCGGCCGAGACCATCGGCGCGGGCGCCCCCATGTCGCGGACCGCCGTCGAGTCCTGCCCCACGACGGACGAGGTGACGGCGTAGGTGCCCACGCCGAGCACCGCGACCGCCCCCACCACGCCCAAGGCGATCCGCCGGCGCAGATCGGAGCGGCCCGACGGCGAGATGCCTCCGGCGGGCTGATCGTCGTCATCAATGGCCATGTCAACGTCCTCCAGGGTTAATTACCGGCCCACCACATGGGGACCGAACCCCATAGTTGCAACAGATCAGACATATCGCACTAAAACTATCGAGCATCAGCTGAGAGTTTCAGGAACCCATGTGGAACTCCTGCCGTCGCGCCGATCTGTCCGGACACGGAGTGGTGATGGACGGCCGTTGGTAGTAGAGAGATGACATGGAAAAGCGCGCGCTGGTGCTGGGCGGCGGTGGCGTCACCGGCATCGCCTGGGAGATCGGTCTGCTGCACGGCCTCGCCGAGCGGGACGTCGATCTCACCACCGCCGACCTGTTCATCGGCACCTCGGCCGGGTCGGTCGTCGCCGCGCAGCTGACCGGCGGCGTCAGCCTCGACGAGCTCTATGCCCGCGAGATCGCCGATACCACCGGCGACCGCAACGCCACCATCGGCACCCGGGTCCTGCTCGGTTTCGTGCTGGCCGCGCTTTGGCCCGGTGAGCGGGCGCGCGGCCGGGCCCAGCTCGGCCGCGCGGCGTTGAAGGCCCGGACCGTGCCGGAGGCCGAGCGGCGAGCCGCTATCGCCAGCCGGGTCCAGCGTGACGACTGGCCGGACGGCCGGATGCTCGTCCCCGCCGTCCAGGCGCAGACCGGTGAGGTCACCGTCTTCGACAGCACCAGCGGGGTATCGCTCATCGACGCGGTGGCCGCGAGCTGCGCGGTGCCGCTGGTCTGGCCGCCGATGACGGTCAACGGCCGCCGCTACATCGACGGCGGCGTCCGCTCGGTGGCCAACGTGGACCTCGCCCGGGGATACGAGCGGGTCATGGTGATCGCCCCGCTCACCGCCGCTGTCCGGCGCGCCGACCGCCCGGGCGCTCAGGCTGCCGCGCTCGGCCCCGGTGTGCGTACCGCCGTGGTCAGCCCGACCGACGCCGCGCTGACGGCGATCGGGCGCAACCCCCTCGATCCGGCCCGGCGCGCGCCCGCCGCGCGGGCCGGCCGCGCGCAGGCCGCCGACGTGATCGAGCGGGTCCGGGCGGCCTGGAACTAACCGGCGGCCTGGAACCGAAACCGTGAAGACAGCAACCTTTTGCGGCGCTCGCTCGTCATGGCCGTCGTGGGAGTGAGAGGCGACGATGAGTTCGTCGAGTTCGCGCAGGCGAACTCGGCCCGGCTGCAACGCGCCGCGTACCTGTTGACCGGTGACCGGCATCAGGCCGAGGACGCGGCCCAGGCCGCCCTGGTCCGGGTGTACGCGGCCTGGGGCCGGGTGCGCCGCAAGGACCCGTACGCGTACGCCCGCACGGTCCTGGCCAACCTGGTCACGGACCAGTGGCGCCGCCCGATCCGCGAGTACGCGACCGAGGAGCTCCCCGAACGGCCATTGCCGCGCGACATGGCTGACGACGTGACCCGGCGCCGCTGGCTGATCGGCGCGCTGCAGACGCTGTCGCCCCGCGAGCGCACCGTGGTCGTGCTGCGGCACTTCTTCGACGCCACCGAGGTGGACGTGGCCCGCGAGCTCAACCTGTCCCTCGGCACGGTCAAGAGCCTCAACTCGCGGGCGCTGGCCAAGCTGCGGGTCTCCATCCCGGCACCCCGGCGCGCGGAAAGCGGAGTACGCCCATGAACAACCTCGACGAGCTGAGAGACGCCATGCACTCGACGCCGGACTTCGAACCCAAGTCGCTCGACCTGGCCGCCGTGATGACCGCCGGTGGCCGGTTGCGCCGCCGGCGCCGGGCCACGGTGGGCGCCGCCTCAGGAGTGGCGGTGCTGGTCCTGCTCGTGGGCGGTTTCCAGCTGGTCCGTCCGGAGGCGTCGCAGCCGGGGGTCGCCGCGGCGGGTCAGCCGTCGAGCGCCGCGCCGGCCAAGACCGCTGAGCCGTCGGCCACCGCGGTCCAGGAGGAACCGGACGAGCCGATCACCTCCGAGGCGTTCGGCGACGTCGTCGACACCGGGATGAAGATGGACGGGCTGGACCGGCTGCTGTGGATGCAACGGGTCGACGAACCCGTCCTGCCGGACACCACCATCGGGATCGCCACCGGCTGGCGCACCACCGCGGGCCAGCTCGTCGTCGACGTCGTCAACAACGAGGTGGAGGGCTCGGACCGGGCCCCGGGCTTCCACGCCCTGCAGATGGCGATGGTCGTCAACGACAAGCCGAGCCCCGCCTTCGGCTACTACGTCGGTGATGCGGCGAAGATCACCGTGACCGCGGACGGGCGGTCAGTCCGGGCACAACAGGCCACCTGGAGCGAGGACCGGTCGATCGTGCTGTTCTGGTTCCCCTTGAACAAGGTCAAACCGACCAGCAAGGTCGGCAAGGCGACTGCCTACGACGACAACGGCCGCAAGCTGCCGGCCGGCAACGCCACCTTCGGCGTGGGGTAAGCCTGTCGTCGTTCATGATCATCGGGTTTACTGCTGTACATGAGCATCATCTCCCCCGGGTTCGGCGGGCGGCGCCGCTCCTCGCAGCCCGACCTGCCGCCCGGGCAGTACCTCACTCATGACTTCCCGGTGCTCTCGGCCGGCCCGACGCCGCGGATCCCGCTCGACCGCTGGCAGTTCACGGTCACCGACGAGACCGGCGCCAAGCACAGCTGGTCCTGGGCCGAGTTCCAGGCCCTGCCGGCCGAGGACGTCACGGTCGACATCCACTGCGTGACCAAATGGTCCAAGCTCGGCACCACCTGGCGGGGCGTCTCGATCGACACTCTCTTCGAGAACATCGAGACCACCGCTGACTACACGATGGTGCACGGCTACGGCGGCTACACGACCAACGTGCCGCTGGAGGACCTGCTCGACGGCAAGGCCTGGGTGGCGTACCAGTTCGACGGCGAGCCGCTCGCGCCCGAGCACGGCGGCCCGGCCCGGCTGGTGGTCCCGCACCTGTACTTCTGGAAATCGGCCAAGTGGGTCAACGGCATCGAGATGCTCCAGCAGGACGAGCCGGGCTTCTGGGAAGAGGCCGGCTACCACATGTACGGAGACCCATGGCGCGAACAGCGTTACCAGGGCGACTGACGTGGCGGGCCGCCGTTCTCGAGGCGGCTCGTCAGGAGACACCGTCCGCCAGGACCCTGGTGCTGCGGGTGCCGGACTGGCCGGGGCACTTGCCCGGTCAGCACGTCGACGTGCGGCTGACCGCCCCGGACGGCTACTCGGCCCAGCGCAGCTACTCGATCGCCTCGGCCTGGCAGGACGGCGGCACGGTCGAGCTGACCGTGCAGCGCGTGGAGGACGGCGAGGTCTCGTCCTATCTGGCCGACGACCTCCAGGTGGGCCAGCCGCTGGAGCTGCGCGGCCCGGTCGGCGGCTGGTTCGTGTGGCGCAACGCTCCCCCGCCGGTGCTGCTGGTGGCCGGTGGCTCGGGCGTCGTACCGCTGATGGCGATGATCCGGGCCCGCGGCGACGTGCGCGGCCGGCAGCCGTTCCGGCTGATCTACTCGGTCCGCACCCCGCAGGACGCCCTGTACGCCGACGAGCTGGCCCGCCGGGTCCGCGACGACCCGGGGCTGGACGTCCGTTTCGTCTACACCCGCAAGGCCCCCGACGGCTGGCCCGATCCACCGGGCCGGCTCTCCGTGGCGACGATCAACACCTACGGCTGGCCGCCGGACTTCGCGCCGGACGTGTTCGTCTGCGGCCCGACGTCGTTCGTGGAGGCGTCGGCCGACATCCTCGTCGCCCTGGGGCACGACCCGAAGAAGATCCGTACGGAACGATTCGGAGGGACGTCATGACCGAGCACGAGCTGGACGGCAACGCGATGGCCGGGGATCTGCGCGAGGTCTTCGCGGTCGACGTGACCACGGCGGTGGCCACCTGCGGCGGGTGCGGGGAGCCGAGCGTCGTCGCGCGGCTGCGGGTCTGGGGGCCGGCGCCCGGCCTGGTGGCCCGCTGCCCGTCCTGCGACGACGTGGTGCTGCGGCTGGTCCGCGGCCCGGAGCGGGCCTGGCTGGACCTGCGCGGCGCGGTCAGCCTCCAGGTCCCGATGCCGCCGCTGGGTGCACCGGCCGAAAGCTGACCGGCGCGCCAGGTCCCGATGCTCCGCCGGGCGCACCGGCCGGAGGCTGACTCGGCGGTCAGTCCCGGAAGGTGCGGCGCAGGCGTTCGGCCAGCCCGAGGGGGCGTGGTGCGGTGGCGATCCGGTCGGTGCGCGGCGGTCCGGCGGTCGGCGTCGTGGGACGGGAACGGCCGATCGGCTGGTCGTAGTCGGCGGCGGCGATGGCGTCGATGATCTGCTCGTCGGTGAAGTTCTCCGACCCGGGGATGGACGACACGAAGCCGACCAGGATGCCGTTGCGCATCACCTGGGCCTCGAGCCCGGCCGTGCCGTCGTTGTCCCAGACCGCCTCGCGGCCGTCGGGCAGGACGACCCGGATGCCGTACTGGGTGATGCCGGCGTGCGGCAGCTTCACATGGGCGAAGACGTTACGTCCGCGCAGTGTCTCGACGACCCTCCGGGCCCGTTGCTCATCCATGCGGCGACGCTAGCCCGGATAGCTGAGCGCACGCTGAAGATCGACTGTGGCACCGGTGAAAACTCATCGCTCTGCGCACACGGACAATGACCGCCTGACATAGATGCAGGTCACATCGACGGATGTTACTACGAGGTAACAGGAAAGTCACTGTGTTTCTTTCCTCGGGACCTTGACTTACTGTTCGGTAACCGGAGCGCTCCGGCCCCCAGTCCCCCGCGGATCCGGAGGCCACCCCGATGAGCAGACGTACCACCGTCCTCGCCTGCCTCGTCATGTCCACCCTGCTGAGCATCGTCGCCGCGACACCCGCCGCGGCCGCCCCACCCCGTTCCGAGTGGGACTACGTCGCGCTCGGCGACTCCTACTCCTCCGGCGTCGGCGCGTCCGGCCAGACCGGACTCTGCCTGCGCAGCGCCAACGGCTACCCCGGCCTGTGGAACGCGGCCAACGACCCGAAGTCGTACCGCTCGGTCGCCTGCGGCGGCGCCACCACGCAGACCCTGCGCTCCACCCAGCTGTGGCCGCTGACCAGCGGCACCGACCTGGTGACGCTGACCATCGGCGGCAACGACGTCGGCTTCGCGTCAACGGTCATCACCTGCACCTTGTCCAGCGACAGCAAATGCGCGGCCACCGTCGCGTCGGCGATGCAGGTGCTGCGCACGGAGATGACGGCCAAGCTCGACGGCACGTACGCCGACATCCGCCGCAAGGCCCCCAACGCCCGGGTGGTCGTCCTCGGCTACCCGATCCTGTTCGACGAGACCGTGGTCAACTGCGGGATCGGCGGCATGAGCATCGCCAAGCGCAAGTCGATCAACGGCGGCGCCGCCGAGCTCAACCAGCTGATCGCGGCCCGGGCCACGGCGGCCGGCTTCACCTGGTCGGACGTGACCGACGAGTTCGCCGGCCACGGGATCTGCGCCTCCACCCCGTGGCTGAACGGCCTCACGGTGATCCCCGCGACCAACTCGTTCCACCCGAACGCCGCGGGCTACCGCAGCGGCTACCTCCCGGCGCTGAACGCGGCCCTGGGCTGACCCGCAACTGACGGCCCGGCAGTCACCCTGCCGGGCCGTCAGTCAGCGGGATTCCAGTACAGACAGATCCCTCGTGGCGAAGCGGTAGTGCTCGACCTCCTCCTCGAGCACGACGGCCAGACACTCGGCCACCACGCGGACCTCGTCGGGGTAGCCCGGAGCCGGCGCCCGGGTGCAGGGCCGGCCCAGGTCGGCGTCGGTCAGGCCGTTCAGGATGCCCGCGAGCACGGCCAGCCGATCCGCCCGTGCCGCCAGGACCTCGGCCCAGGTCGGTTCCGCCGTGAGGTCGATACCCAGAGCGGCCGCGTCCGCCGCGGCGTAGGCGGTCTGTGGAAGACCGATCCGGTGGTACGGCAGCTCCTCGTCGAGGATCGTGCGACTGGCCCAGGAGTCGGTGATGAAGACGAGGTGGCGCAGCGTCTCGGCGAAGGACCACTCGCCGTCCACCCGCTCGTCACGGGCCGGCTCGGGCAGGGCCTCCGCCCGCGCGACGGCCGCCGACCACAGCCCGGTGACCGTGTCGGCCATGGCCCGGAAGCCGTCGGCGTCGCGGATCTCGCGCAGCTGCACCCGTTCCGGATGCCTGCGGTCGAGCTCGGCCGCCACGAAATCGGTGACGTCGACGCCGTTGATGCGCAAACCGTCGACGTGACCCGACAGGTCGACGCCGGCCAGCCACGAGTCGACGACCTTCACGCCGGTGAGATCGCAGTCGATCAGGGTGACGCCGGTCAGATCGGCGACCTCGACGCGGGCGCCGCGGAATCTGGCGGTGTCCCGGTGCGCGCCGGCGGACCAGCGGTGGGGACCGAACTGTGCAGCCATCCCGCCATCCTGCCGCACCCGATCGGGCGGTGCGGACCGCGCGATCCGGGGTCACCTGGACGGCCGATCTCTGTCATGATCTCTCGCCATGATCCGGCTGTATTCGCTCTTCGTGCTGATCGACCTGGCGCTGCTCGTCGTCGCGCTGATCAGCTGCCTGTCCGCCGAGGAATTCGAGATCCGGGCGCTGCCCCGGATCGCCTGGGTCTTCCTCATCCTGCTGTTCTCCCCGATCGGCGCGATCGCCTGGTTCGTCGCCGGCCGTCCGGCGCGTCCCGTGCGGCTCAGCAGCGGCACGACCTGGCGACCGGGCAGCGGCTTCCCCGAGCAGGAGCGGCCCCGGCGCGCCGCCCCGCTCGCGCCGGACGACGACCCGGAGTTCCTCAAGAGCCTGGGTCAGGACAAGACCATGCTCGAGCGCTGGGAGGCCGACCTGCGCCGCCGGGAGGAAGAGCTGCGCAGGCAGGAGCCCAAGGAGCAATGACAGAACGGGGCCACCCGCAGGTGGCCCCGTCCCCGTTCAGTCCAGCAGTTCCTTGACCGTGCCCGCGGCGACGGTGTGGCCGCCCTCGCGGACCGCGAAGCCGAGACCGACGTCCATCGCCACCTCCTTGCCCAGGTTCACCGTCAGGTCGACCGTGTCACCCGGCATGACCATCGGCAGCTCGCCGAGGTCGATCGCGCCGGACACGTCCGTGGTGCGGAAGAAGAACTGCGGGCGGTAGTTCGCCACGAACGGCGTGTGCCGGCCACCCTCCTCCTTCGTCAGCGCGTACATGGTCGCCGTGAAGCTCTTGTGCGGCTTGACGCTGCCCGGCAGCGCCACGACCTGGCCGCGCTGCACCTGGTCGCGCTTGATCCCGCGGAGCAGGATCGCCGCGTTGTCACCGGCCTCCGCGGTCGGCAGGCTCTTGCCGAACGTCTCGAGCCCGGTCGCGACCGTGCTGAGCGTCTCGCCCAGGCCGACGACCTCGACCGGGTCGCCGACGCGCAGCGTGCCGCGCTCGATCTTGCCGGTGACCACGGTGCCGCGGCCACTGATGGTGAGCACGTTCTCGATCGGCATCAGGAACGGCTCCCCCAGCTCCCGCTCGGGCACGGGCACGTACGCGTCCACGGCGTCGAGCAGGTCCACGATGGACTGCGTCCACCGCGGGTCGCCCTCGAGGGCCTTCAGCGCGCTCACGCGCACCACCGGCACCTCGTCGCCGGGGAAGCCGTACTCGCCGAGCAGCTCACGCACCTCCAGCTCGACCAGGTCGAGCAGCTCCTCGTCCTCGACGGCGTCGCTCTTGTTGAGCGCCACGACCAGGTACGGCACCCCGACCCGCTGGGCGAGCAGCACGTGCTCGCGGGTCTGCGGCATGGCGCCGTCCTGCGCCGAGACGACGAGGATCGCCCCGTCCACCTGCGCCGCCCCCGTGATCATGTTCTTCACGTAGTCGGCGTGCCCCGGCATGTCGACGTGGGCGTAGTGCCGGGCCGCGGTCTCGTACTCGACGTGGGAGATGTTGATGGTGATGCCGCGCAGCGCCTCCTCCGGCGCCTTGTCGATGCCCTCGAAGGCGACGAACCGGTTGGCGGCCGGGTCGCGGTCGGCGAGGACCTTCGTGATGGCGGCGGTCAGGGTCGTCTTGCCGTGGTCGACGTGACCCATCGTGCCGATGTTCAGGTGTGGCTTGGTCCGGACGAACTGGCTCTTGGCCATGGTGGTATCTGTCCTCACTGGATGCGAGAAACGATCGGGTCGAAAAGGTGGAACGCGAGCCTTGCCCAGGGACGCGCGCCAGAACCGCGCAGCTACCCTTCCCCGGGTTCTGCTGCGGCTTGGGGAAGGGTCAGATTCGCGTATCGCACGCGGGAGCGGCCAGCGGGGAGAACCCCGCGGGCAGCTGCAGACCGGGTGCGAACATGCGGATCACGGTAGGCGGTAACGCCGGAACCGGCGACCTTATTTCACACCTTGCCGAGGTCGGCCGTCGGCGCCATCACGATGCGCGGCAACTGGGCCGGATCGAGCCACTGGAGCACCCGGACCACGTCGCTGCGGCTCAGCGACACGCAGCCGGCCGTCGAGCCGGAGCCCTTGACGTGCAGGAAGATCGCCGAGCCGCGCTTGACGTTCGCCGGCTTGCTGGTGACGTACTGGCCGTGAGTGGCGTCCCAGGTGATCGAGCTGGGCGCCGGGCGGTTGTAGTCGATGACGGCCGCGAACTCGTACTGCGTGGGGTACGCCGCCAGCCTTTCCGCCTCACCCGTACGCCAGGTGCGCTTGCTGGACGCCGACGGCTGGAACATGTTGTAGGTCCTGGGGTCCTTGTTGTCGCCGACCCAGTAGTCGTTGGTGTCGGCGCGGGTCCACGGCATCTTGGTGCTGGGGCCGTTCTTCAGGCCGAAGGTCTGGGTGATCCGGAAGGTGCCCATCGGCGTGGTGCCGGAATCCTGGATCCGCTGCCCCGCCCAGGCCCAGCCGGCATAGCCGTTGCGCGCCGCCATCGCCGGGAACTTGGCCGTCCAGGTCTTGCCGTCGGCGCCCAGCTGGTACGTGTACACCGTCGAGTACGAAGAGCCGCGCGACTTGCCGACCACCACGATCACCTGCCGGGAGTCGGCCACCTTGGCCAGCTTGGTCGGGTGGTACGGCGGGACAGCGGCGGCGTCGGCGGACATCGCCCGCACCACGCCGAGACCGGCCACGACAGCGCCGAGCACGATCCCGGCCGCGAGCAACCTACGCATAGTTCACGGACGATACCGCTCACCAGTCGAAGGCGCTGCCCCTCGCGACCTTGGCCCCGCCGTACCGACTCTGGCCGAAGGTCCACGACATGATCACCTGGTAGCGGCGGCCCCTGACCGGCTCGACCGTCAGCGGCCCGCAGACCCGGGTCGGCTGGGCCTTGGTGAAGGTCAGGCCGGTGCAGACCTTCGGGCTGCCGACCGTACGGCCGGAGCTGAGGTCCTGCAGGGCGACCGCGATCCGGCCCTCGCCCGGGGTGGGGGCGGTCAGCATCGCCTGGATCCGTACCCGGCTGCCCAGCGCGTGGCAGGGACTGACCACCAGCGGGGTGAAGCCGGCCATGCCGAACTCGCGCTCGCAGGCGTACGGGCCGTACGGCTGGGCCTCCTTGACCCGGGGTTTCGGGGTGCTCTTGCGGGGGGCCGCCGGCCGCGCCGGGGTCAGCGCCTGCGCGGCGACCGCAGGGCCGGCGGAACGACGCCGCTGGGCGGCGGGTTCGTGGGACGCACTGGTCCGCACGGCCGGGGCCGAGCGGGATGCGGCGACCGAGCCCGAGGGCCGGCTCGCCGGCAGCATCGGCTCGGCCGCCGCGGCACCGGCCTGCTGCCCCGGGGTACGGACGAGGTGCCAGGCCGTGGTGGCCACGCCGGAGGCCAGCATCGCGGCCGAGACCACCGCGATGGTCGCCCAGGGCCGGCCCCAGCGCCAGCTCGCCGGCTGGTTGCGGCGCCGCGGCACCGGCAGCCGCACGCCGGCCAGCGACGGGTGGACCGGCTTCGGCACGTCCGGACCGGCGGCGCGCGGCTTCCGCTCATCTCCGCGCGGCTTCCGCTCATCCCCGCCGCGGGCAGACCGGGACGACACAGGCTCATCCGCGGAGCGGGCGGACCGGGACGACACAGGCTCATCCGCGGAGCGGGCGGACCGGGACGACACAGGCTCATCCGCAGCAAGGACGAGCCGGGACGAGACGGGCTCGGCGGCGGACCGCTCGGGCCGCGGCAGCGCGGGTGCGTCCCCCGCCGCGCGGGCCACGGCGCTCAGCTCGGCGATCAGCTCGCCGGCGGTCGGGCGGAGCCGGGGCTTCTGCTCCAGGCAGCCGGTGATGATCTCCCAGAGCGGATCGGGGATGCCCGGCAACCGCTGCGGGTTGCCCTCCAGGTGCAGCCGCATCAGGTCGTGGACGGTGTCGCTGTCGTACGGCGGCCGCCCGCACACCATCTCGTAGAGCAGCACCCCGAGCGCGTAGATGTCGGCCGCGGGGCTGACCGTGGCGCTGTGGAACGCCTCCGGCGCCATGTAGTGCGGGGTGCCGACGACGGCGTGGGTCGTGGTGAGGCTCGGGGTGTTCAGGACCCGGGCGATGCCGAAGTCGGTGAGGCGGGTGTCGAGCTCGCCGTCCGTACGGTGCAGCAGGATGTTGTCGGGTTTGAGATCGCGGTGGATGATGCCCAGCTCGTGCGCCTCGGCCAGCGCGGCCGCCACCTGCGCGGCGAGGCGGGCCGCCTCGCCGGGCTTGAGGGTGTGCTGCTCGCGCAGGTATTCGCGCAGGCTGCCGCCGGGGACCAGGTCCATCACCAGGCCCAGCGACTCGCCGACGCTGAACAGGTCCCGGACCCGCACCACGTTGCGGTGCCGCAGCATCAGCAGGATCGTGCGCTCCTGCACGAAGCGGGTGACCAGCTTGGGCTGCCGGAGCAGGCTCTCGTGCAGCAGCTTGACCGCGACCGGCTCGCCGGAGGCCCGGTCGACCCCCCGCCAGACCGTGCCGGTCGCCCCCTGCCCGATGGGACGGACGAGGATGTACGAACTGCCGACGCACCGTCCGCTCAGATCGAGCGTCGACGCGCCGTCCGAATCCGGGCGTACGCCGCTGCCCGTGGGATCCTGATCCACCTGTGGTCGTGTCCTTCCGCCGCTGCGGTGCTCTGCCAACCTTCGCTGTACCGAGGCCTTCGCTGACCAGGCGGAATGATGGTGTTTGTCCGGATCAAAAGGCAAATGCATGCGTCGGAGTTCGCACCCAAGGTAGTTGTGCGGGGTCGCCCGTCACCCCGGCGGCACCTCGTCGTTCCTGGCCATCGAGAGCCCGTGAACAGCGAAAACTCCGCGGACGGCCGGCGTTGGGACGCGCCGGGCGGGTGTGACGGGTGGGAACATCCTCGGCCGGACGGTTGCTTTGCCGGGAAACGACCACGACGCCCCGCGCTATTGCAGATAGTGAACGACATGGGTGTCATGGCTTATCCCCTCCGATACGCGCTGGCCGACCTGGCCCTGGCGCTCAGCCGCGCCTCCCAGGATGCGGCGACTGTGTGCGCGACCGCGGCCCAGGCCGCGGCCGACATGCTCGGCGACGGCGCCGGTGTCCAGCTGTTGCGCGACGACGGCCGGTACGACGCGATCACGTTCCACCATCCCGACGACGAGCTGAACCGGCCGTACGCCCGGCTGCTCGACCGGGAGGGTGAACTGCCCGACGACGACTTCTCCACGGGGCTGGCCGCCAGCCGCCGGCCCGTGGTGCTGGCCGGCGAGGGCACCGAACCGCTCAGCGAGCTGCCCCGGCCCCGGCACCAGGCGTACGTGGACCCGGGCGGCCACCCGCCGGCTGTGCACTCGGCCGTGCTGTGCCCGGTGATCGTGGACAACACCTACGCCGGCTACCTGGTGCTGGTCCGCGCCACCCCGGGCTCGGCCTACACCGAGGCCGAGGTCGAGCTGGCCCGCGACATCGCCGGCGAACTGTCCCTGGCGCTGTCGTCGGCCCGGGCCATGGAACGGCTGCGGGCCAGTGAGGAACGTTACCGCCGGGTGCTGGAGACCATCCCCGAGGGCGTGCTGCAGCTCGACGCGGACGGCGTGGCCACGTACGCCAACGAGCCGATCGGTGTCGTCCTCGGCCTGCCCCGCGCCCAGCTGGTCGGGGTCTCGCTGCGCGGCTTCCTGGACGAACGCGGCCAGGCCGAGCTGATGCGCCGGCTGGCCGAGTGCCGGGCGGGGCGGTCCACGGTCGGCGGGGCCCGGCTGATGCGCGCCGACGGTTCGCAGCGCAGCGTGCGGATGAGCATGATGCCGCTGACCGACGAGCACGGCCAGCACCTCGGCGTGCTGTGCATGATCACCGACACCACCGACCACATCGACACCAAGGGGCTCAAGCGCCAGCTCGACCACCTGCGCCGGCTGGACAGCATGAGCCAGCTCATCGGCGGCATCTCGCACGACTTCAACAACCTGATGACCGTCGTGCAGGGCTCCGCCGACATGATCGCGACGACCACCGCCGAGGGCTCGCCGCAGCACCAGATGGCCAAGGACATCATGGACGCGGTCAGCACCGGCCGGACGCTGACCCATCAGCTGCTGGCGTTCGGGCGGACCGAGGGCAACCGGCCGGAGGTCATCCCGATCCCCGACCTGCTGACCGACGTGCAGAGCCTGTTCAGCCGGACCCTGGGCGAGCGGATCGGCCTGGACCTGGCCTTCGGACCGGACGTCTGGCCGGTCAAGGCCGAGCGCGGCCCGCTCGAGCAGGCGCTGGTCAACCTGGCCGCGAACGCCCGCGACGCGATGCTGCACGGCGGCATGCTGCGGGTGGCGGCGACCAACGAGGTGGTGGCGCCGGGGCAGCTCGCCGAGGGCGCGCCGACCGGCCGGCTGGTGCACATGGTCATCCAGGACACCGGTACGGGCATGTCCGACGAGACCCGGCGGCGGGCGCTGGAGCCGTTCTTCACCACCCGGCCCACCGCCGCCGGGCTGGGCCTGGCCACCGCCGCGGGCGTCGTGCAGAGCATCGGCGGGCACATCTCGCTGGAGTCGCAGCCCCGGATGGGCACGACCGTGCACCTCTACCTGCCCGCGGCCGAGGAGCGCACCACCCCGGCGGTGGACCGGCAGAGCACTCCGTCGGTGATCGGCCGGGTGCTGATCGTCGAGGACCAGCCCGAGGTGGCGCAGCTCGTGCAGCGGCTGATCGCGCCGGCCGGCTACGAGATCACCGTGGCCACCGACGCGCTGATGGCCGTGACCCAGGTGGCCGCGGGGGCGCACCCGGACCTGCTGATCACCGACGTGGTGATGCCGGCGATGACCGGGCCGGAGCTGGCCGCGGCACTGCGGACGCACCACCCGGACCTGCCGGTGCTCTACATGTCCGGCTACACGGCGGCGTCGCTGGGCCCGCAGCTGCACCTGGACGCGAACAGCATGCTGGTGGAGAAGCCGTTCACCCGGTCGACGCTGCTGGGCGCGATCCGCTCGCTGTGCGGGCCGCAGCCGGTCCCGCAAGCGGCCGCGCCGGCCCCTCAATCCGGGGCCTGACCTCCGCGGCTGAGACCGAGCAGGAGCGAGGCGAGCACGAGGACGCCCAGGCCGAGCCAGACCCAGGCGGGCGAGGCCCAGTGCTCGTTGGCCAGGTAGCCGGCGATGAGGCCGGCCCCGGCGCCGAGGAGCAGCAGACCCGCGCCGCGCATCAGCTGCGCCCCGGGTGGGCCGGGCCGACCGCGCATGCGGCCAGCAGGTGGAACGCCTGCGCCTCGGCGGACCAGCCGGGCCGGTCGAAGGACGGCGAACCGCACGCGCCACGGACGATGCCGTACCGGTCGACCTCCCGGGTGGCCGCGGCCAGCAGGTCCCGAGCGGTCGCGGCGTAGGACTCCGGCAGCCAGCCGTCGGCCGCGCCCACCGCCGCCGCGTAGGCGAACATCTGCGCCGCGTTGGTCTCCCGGAACGTCGCCGGGTCGTCCAGCACGTCGTGGAACAGCCCGTCCGGCCGGCGCAGCGCCAGGCAGGCGTCCAGCACCTCCCGGGCGTGCGCGGCCAGCCCGTCGCGCTGCGGCAGGTCCGGCACCAGCCGCAGGGTGCGCGCGATGCCCGCGACCACCCAGCCGTTGCCGCCGCCCCAGTGGTCGGCGCGGCGGAGCGTTCCGGTCTCCTCCGACCAGATCGCCGCATACAGCCCGTCCCGGCACAGCCGGCGGCGATGCCCCTCCAGCTGGGCCACGGCCAGGTCGCCCCGGCCGGAGAGCGCCAGGAAAGGCAGCACCATGTAGACGGTGTCGGCCCACATCTCGCCGGCGCCGAGCATGTGGAACAGCGTGCCGTCGGCGGCCCGCGGCGCGTCGTCGGTCAGCCAGGCGAGCTGGCGCCGGGCCGCATCGGCAAAGACCTCTTCACCGGTACGGCGATGAGCGGCCAGCACGGCCTCCCCGCAGGCAGCCCCGTTGACCACCCCGGGCTCGTCCACGTCGCCGAGCCGCCCGTCGGCCCCCTGCCGAGTCACCGCCGCCTCGGCCAGCAGCAGCGCGACGTCGTCCCGCCCCAGGTCCAGGGCGGCCTGCGCCGCGACCCCTTGCTCCCAGGACTGCCGCTGCACGGCTAGCAGCGCGGTCAGCACCCCATCGAGGCGGCTCATGCGAACAGGGCGCTGACCGACTCGCCGTTGTGGATCCGGCGCATCGCCTCGGCCAGCGCCGGGGCCACGGACAGCACGGTCAGCTTGTCGGTGTGGTGGTCCTTGGGGATCGGCACCGTGTTGGTGCAGACGATCTCCTCGATGTCCTTCTCGGCCGACAGCCGGGCCACCGCGTCCGCGGCGAACAACCCATGCGTGCAGGCCACCCGGACGCTGCGGACGTTGCGCTCGCGCAGCCGGGCCAGCAGCTCGAAGACGGTGCTGCCCTTGGCGATCTCGTCGTCCAGCACGATCACGTCCCGGTCGGCCACCTCGCCGATCACCGAGCTGATCACCACGTTGTCGTCGGCGAAGCGCTGCTTGGCGCCGGCCGCGACCTCGATGCCGAGCAGCCGGGCGAACGCCGCCGCCTCCTTGGCGTTGCCGAGGTCCGGGGAGACCACGACGGCGTTGCTCAGGTCGTAGCCCCGGAAGTGGTGGGCCAGCTCGCGCAGCGCGTGCAGGTGGTCGACCGGGACGCTGAAGAAGCCGTGGACCTGCGGAGAGTGCAAGGTCATGGCCAGGATGCGGTGCGCGCCGGCGGTCTGCAACAGGTCCGCGACGAGCCGGCCCCCGATCGAGATGCGCGGCGCGTCCTTCTTGTCGCTGCGGGCGTACGCGTAGTGCGGCAGCACCACGGTGATCCGCCCGGCGGAGGCCCCGCGGGCGGCGTCGAGCATGAAGAGCAGCTCGACCAGGTTCTCCTGGACGGGCGGCACGAGGGGCTGGATGAGGAAGACGTCCCGTTCCCGGCAGTTGCCCTGCAGTTGCACCTCTATGCAGTCGTTGGCGAACCGTGAGGTTTTGGTGGGTAGCAGCGGCACGCCCAGGTGATCACAGATCTCGGCTGCCAGCTCCGGGTGGGCACTCCCGGTGAAAACCGCGATGTCACGCACGGGCACCACCCTAAGCGCTGCGGCGCCGGCACCACGGAGCGACCTGCTCGGCGCGCGCGTGGGTACCTCCGACGAGCGGATCTTCGCTAGCGTGGGCCCATGAACGGACTTGCCGTGGCCTGCCGCCGGGTGGTGCACATCTACCGTGCCGAGGCCGGCGACGTGGTGGCGCTGGCGGGCGTCGACCTGTCCATCGCGCCCGGTGAGACCCTCGCCCTGGTCGGGCCGTCCGGCTCGGGCAAGTCGACGCTGATCGCCCTGCTCGCGGGGCTCATGCGCCCGTCAGCCGGCCGGATCAACATCGGCACGTACGACATGGGCAAGCTCTCCGACGCCGAGGTCTCCCGGCTGCGCGGCACCGAGGTGGGGGTGGTGCTGCAGGGGGCGGCGCGCAATCTGCTGCCGTACGCGTCCCTGCACCGCAACATCTGGCTGGCCCAGCGGCGCGCCGCGCACACCCGCGGCATCGAGCTCGACGACCCGGACCGCATCCTCGACCTGGTCGGGCTGCCCGGGCAGGGCCGGGCGAAGATCGCCGAGCTGACCCCGGGCGCCCGGCAGCGGGCCGCCCTCGCGGTCGGCATCGCGGCCGGACCGGGCCTGCTGCTGGTGGACGAGCCGACCAGCCGGCTGGACACGGCGGGCCGCAACGAGGTGCTGGCGGCGATGGAGACGGTCAACGCCGAACGGCAGACGACGATCGTGGTGGTCACCCACGACAACGAGGTGGGCGCCCGGCTGGGCCGGGCCGTGACGATCCGCGACGGCCGGGTCGGCGCGGAGGGCCGCGACGGCCAGGACTTCGCGGTGGTGGCCGGCGACGGCACGGTGCAGCTGCCCCCGGAGGTTCTGGGCAACTATCCGCCGGGCACGCTCTTCACCGTCGACCACGAGAACGGCACGGTCACGCTGGTCCCGGGAGGCTAGCTCCCGTCCTCCCGCTCCGGCACGGTCCGCACGGTCGGGTTGATCGTGATCGTGGAGTTCAGCGAGTTGGCGATGTAGCACTCGTGATGGGCCTGCTCGACCAGCGCGAGCACCTGCTTCTCGTCGGTGCCGGGGGCCACGTCGATCACCGGCGCCAACTCGATGAGCTCGATCCGCGCCCGCCGAAGGTCCTCGCTCAGATGCCCGACCGCCTCGTCGGTGTAGCTCACCACGTCCACGTGCCGGCGGGCGGCCAGCGACAGGAAGGACAGCAGCTGACAGGAGCTGGCCGCCATGACGACAAGCTGCTCGGGATTCAGCAGGGCGGCGTCACCACGGAAATGCGGGTCGGCGCTGAGCCGCAGGGAGTCGTCGGCCGCGGCGGCGGTGTGGGCGCGTGAGTAGAAACGGTAGCCCGCGCCGGTCGAGCCGTCCCACGCCAGCCGGGCGGTGTGCACCAACTTCTCCATGCCCCCCAAGTTAGCGGGCCGAGCGGCGGCCGCCGTGCGAAGCGACCAGGGCGTCGGCCACGAGGGCGGCGTCCGCGTCGGCGACCTCCCCCGGATACTCCGGCAGGAGGTCGTCCCAGACGACCAGCCACGAGCCGTACAGCTGGGCCTGACCTTCCGGCCGGGCGAAGATCCAGACGTGCAGATGGGCGCCGCCGTCGCCGATGCGGTAGACGTGGGCCCGCGAGATGTGCGGCAGGGCCTGCACGTGGCGGACGATCCGGGTGGTCAGCAGCCCCAGCTCGGCGGCCAGTTCGTCGGGCAGGTCGGCCATGTCGTAGTGGTCGCGCGGATACAGCATCAGGACCAGCGGCACGCCGACTCCGGGGATCCGGGCCAGCCGCCAGTGCTCGTTGAACCAGATCCCCTCGTCCCGGTTCCGGCAGTCGTTGCAGTCCGCGGGGTCCTCGCCGTGCCGTGGAGGCTCGGGCAGCACCGGCGGGCGCAGCGGGGAGACATGCAGCCCGTCCTGCTCGAACGGGCTGATGTCCCATCCCGTCATGCGGGCCAGCGGCAGCCGGCGCTCGGCGTCAGCGATGCTGAGGGCTCGGTCGTAGAACTCATCGGGTCGCAAAGCCATGCGGCGAACCCTAGACGGAGGACGCGAATGGTGAGCGCATTGCGGCATCTCGCCGGCCGGGTATGGCTCTACCCGCACGACCCGGACTCCGCCAAGGTCCAGGGCTGTGTGGCGGTGATCGCCGACGACGCCGGGAGCGTGCTGGTCGACGCGGGCAACAGCCCGGCCATGGCCCGGCGCGTGCGCGAGGCGATCGTGACCGCCGGTCTGCCCCTGCCGCGCCGGCTGGTCTACACCCACCACCACTGGGATCACGTCTGGGGCGCCTGCGCCTGGCCCGAGGTCAAGGTCGTCGGCCACCGGGCCGGGGCACGCCTTCTGCGGACCGAGGCCGGCCGGCCGTGGAGCGAGGCGTACGTGCGCGAGCTGGCCGCCGCCGACGCGCGGATGATTCCGAGCTGCACTGCCCGCACCGCGGCGATGTCGGGGCTCTGGGAGGGCTTCACAGTCGTCCCGCCGCACGTCGAGTTCGACGACACGCTGACGCTGCCCGGCGGCGTCGAGGTGCGGCACGTCGGCGGCGGCCACGCCGAGGATTCCACCGTAGTGGCCGTGCCGGATTCCGGCGTGTTGTTGCTGGGCGACTCGTTCTATCCGCCGCCCCTGCACCTGCGGCAGCCCGGCGACGGGCTGGACGTCGCGCTGATCCGTCGCCTGCTCGCCGACTATCCGCCCACGCACTACTCCTGGTACGTCGACAGCCACGACGATCCGAGACCGAGCACAACCCTGCAACGCATGGTGTGAGCATCAGCGTCGATGCGTGATCGCTTTCCCATCGCCCCGGAACCAATGCCGCGAAATTGCGTCCCGCCGCATCCGGCGAGTCCTCACGCAGGACCCTACAACGAGTATTGGACTTCCTGTTGATGCCTCTTATGGGGAGGTGGCGAATTCGTTTCACGTGCCGCATCATGTGACTTGAAAAACAGCGTCAGCCACCTCAGATACGAGGCGCTGGAGGACAGGATCATGGCAGAGGTCGATCGCTCAAACGCCAGTGCCAGGGCCAGGCCACTCCGCGCGACCCGGATCCTGATGTGGTGTCTGGCCGTCACGGTTCTCACCGGCGTGACACTCCTGGCCGGCGTCGGAGTAGCGGCACTGCTCGGTCAGCAGGGCGATGCGACCTTCTGGAACAAGCTGAGCAATGTCGGGCAGGCATTCGGCGTGCTGAGCTCCATCATCAGCGGCCTGGCCCTTGCCTACCTGGTTGTCACGAGCCGCCTGCAGTTCCGTGAACTGCAGCGAACGGCTGAGGCCAGTCGCGGCCAACTCCATCTCGACATACTCAAGCTCGCCATCGACGATCCGCAGCTCGCCGAGGTATGGCCGCCTTTCCAGCCGGGGCTCACCACGACGCAGAACCGGCAACACCTCTACGCCAACATCATCTATCAGTTCCAGCAGACCTGGATGAGGGTGGGCGGCCACAGCGACGAGGAGGTGCTCGGCACGATGCGCTACCTCTTCACCAGCCCCATCATCCGGGACTACTGGCGAGCGTCGGCACGAGCGCGGATGTCACTGGTCCCCGGCACCGACGAGTACCGACTCGCGCAGAAGGTCGACGAGCTCTGGCACGAGTACGAGGCGGTCATCGCCGCACGCCGGGATCCGACCCACGGATCGGTGAAGGACCTGCACGCGACCGGCGGGAAAGGCGAGGACCGGGATCGAGCCGAGGTCGACCCGCAAGCACCTGAGGCCGCCTGAGCCTCAACCGAGTGGGATGTCCTTCCGGGCCGCGACCAGGGTTGCCCGGCTCACCATCACGATGCGTTCGTATCCGGCAACCGCCGCGTCCGCGGGAAGCTCTCCCGCAAGCTCGGCGGTCATGTCCGTCCCGATGACAGCGAAATTGCCGTCACTCAGTTCGAAGATGTCCGGGCACGTGCCATTGGTAGCACTGCCTCGTTCGCTCGGCGGTACGCCGAGCCGGCGAATGATTTCCACTGGCCTCGCCTTTCAAGACACGGAACAAGAACTCCCGACATGCCGAGGCGACCAATCCAGGAGTGACTTGTCGGCAACAGTGTGTGCTCAACGTGCCGTAGCAGAACGTCACGAGAACCAGGGCACGCTAGCACAATAGATCGGTCCGGCCGAGATGCACGGCAGCGAGGAAAAATTTGCTCGAAAGAGGCCGCCTCTCGGTGCTGACAGTGCCGATCCGCAGCAATGGCGGGTGGTAATGCTGTCGCCGTTCGCCACTGCCGGTTGCGCGCATCGGGTTTCCTCGGACGTATGGACGAGGACCTCACCCGGCTCGCCGCCGACCTCCGCGAACGTGAGCTGCTCGCCGCCCGCCGGGCCGGCATCACCGCCGCGATCACCCGGCTCGCCTCGGATCTGGACGCCCTGCGCCGCCGGCACGCGATCGAGCAACGGGACGTGGACCGCCTGGAGAACCTCTCGCTGACCCGGCTACTGGCCGATCTGCGCGGCTCCCGCGAGCAGGCTCTGGACCGGGAACGGGCCGAGGCCGAAGCCGCGTACTACCGGGTGGCCCAGGCGCAGGACCAGCTCGACACACTGCGGACCCAGCTCGCCCAGATCGAGGCACGGCTGGTGGCCACGTCGACAGCTCCCGCGACGTACGCGGCACTGCTCGCCGAGAAAGAGCGGCAGCTGCGGGCGAGCGGCACCGGCCCGGCCGGCCGGCTGACCGAGCTGGCCGAGGAGCGCGGCCGGCTCTCCGCCGAGCTCAAGGAGCTGACCGAGGCCGAATCCGCGGCCCGGGCCGCCGCGCAGGCCCTGACCGAGGCGAACGAGCTGCTCGGATCGGCCGACAACTGGTCCACCGCCGACACGTTCCTCGGCGGTGGCGGGCTGACCAGCATGATCAAGCACAGCCGGCTGGACGACGCCGCGGCCCGGGCCGCCGAGGCCGACCGCCGGATCGCCGTACTCCGCGCCGAGCTGCGCGACGTCGACCCGGCGGTGCCCACAGTGGCCGGCGAGCTGGGTTTGGGCGGCTTCACGCGCTTCGCGGACGTGTGGCTCGACAACATCTTCACCGACCTGTCCGTACGCGGGCAGATCAAGAACGGTCTCGGCCAGCTCGGTCAGGCCGCCCAGCAGGTGGGCCGGATCCGGGCCGCGCTGGCCGCCCGGATCACCGAGAACCGCAACCGGCTCGCGGCCCTCGACCGGGAACGGGCCGCTCTGCTGCAGCCCTGACCCCGGCCCGGGTCAGCCGTTCGCCCGAGCCTCGATGGCCTGGAGCGCCCAGCTGTTGCCGTCGGGGTCCTTGAAGTGGACGAAGTTGCCCCACGGCTGCACGTCGACGTCACTGGCCTCGACGCCCGCGTCCACCAGTTGCTTGCGGGCGGCGTCCGCGTCGGGCACCACCACCTGGATCTCCTGGGTGCCCGGCACCTTCTCGGTGATGCCGTCGCCGAGCACGATCGAACACGCCGAGCCGGGCGGGGTGAGCTGCACGAACCGCAGGCCCTCGTGCACCCGGTGGTCGTGGTCGGCGTTGAAGCCGATCCGCTGGTAGAACGCCTTGGCCCGGTCGACGTCGGTCACCGGTACGGGAATGAGCTCGATCTTCCACGTCGATGTCATGAGGACATCCTGCCAACCATTGCGGTCACTTCCTGACCGCAGCGGATCTTCGGTTCAGTACAGTGCGGGCATGGCGAACCTACGGCAGCGCATCCTCGCCGAGCTCGGCGTCAGACCCGTGATCGAGCCCGCCCAGGAGATCCGGCAGCGGGTCGGCTTCCTCAAGGACTATCTGCGCTCGACCCCGGGCGAGGGCTTCGTGCTGGGGATCAGCGGGGGCCAGGACAGCACGCTCGCCGGCCGGCTGTGTCAGCTGGCCGCCGAGGAGCTGCGGGCCGAGGGGCGGGCGGCCACGTTCGTCGCGGTGCGGCTTCCGCACGGCGTGCAGGCCGACGAGCACGATGCGCTGATCGCCCTGGAGTTCATCCGGCCCGACCGGTCGATCACGGTGAACGTCCGGCCCGGCGCGGAAGCCGTCGCGGCCGAGGCCGCGCTGGGGCTGAAGGAGCTGCTGGGCGCCGAGCCACGGCTGCGGGACTTCGTCCGGGGCAACATCAAGGCCCGGGAACGGATGGTGATCCAGTACGCGATCGCCGGGCAGCTGAACCTGCTCGTGGTGGGCACCGATCACGCCGCGGAGGCGGTCACCGGCTTCTTCACCAAGTACGGCGACGGCGGCGTCGACATCACCCCGCTGACCGGCCTGAGCAAACGCCAGGGCGCCGCCCTGCTGCGGGAGCTCGGCGCCCCGGCCAGCGTCTGGGAGAAGGTGCCGACCGCCGACCTGGAGGACGACCGCCCGGCCCTGCCCGACGAAGAAGCGCTGGGCCTGACCTACCACCAGATCGACGACTACCTCGAGGGCGCCGACGTCGCACCGGACGTGGCCGCGAGGATCGAGTCGATCCACCAGGCGACCCGCCACAAGCGCGCGCTGCCCGTGACGCCCCTCGACGACTGGTGGCGCCCCGCTGTCTGATCAGCGCAGCGTTTCCCGGGCGGCGCGAGCCAGCTCCTCGTCGTACGGGCGGCCCAGCTCACCGGCCAGCGCGATGATCCGGTCCACCGCCGCCAGCGCCTCCTCGACACGGCCCACCGCCCGGCAGGTCTCCGCGTACGCGTGCAGGCAGTCGATCTCCAGCTGTACCTCGGCGAGCGGTTCGAGCAGTTCCAGGGCCCGCCGGTGCTGGCCGAGCGCCTCCTCGGGCTTGCCCATGACCCTCAGCGCCACGCCGAGACAGCTGTGGCACCACGCCTGGTTGTGCGGGAGGTTGTGCTCCTCCGCGAGCCGCAACGCGTCGTGCAGCGCCCCCAGTGACTCCGCCGGGTCGTGCCCGGCCAGCGCGACGCCGAGCGTGACGAGCCCGGTGATCCGGCCGGGCCCCTCCGCCCGGGCGACCGAGGCCCGCGCGAGCTCGACGGCTTCGCTGTGCCGCCCGAGGCGCGCTGCCACCCATCCCTCGACGGCCGTTGCCTGTGCCTGCCCGGCGCGTTGCCCGAGCTTCTCGAACAGCTCCCGGGCCCGCCGGAGCGTTGTCTGCGCCGCTTCGAGGTCTCCGGAGTCCCGGCGCACGAACCCGATGCGCAGCGCCAGGCCGGCCGCGAGGTCGTCGTCCGGCCCGGACTGCTCCGCCAGCTCGTACGCGGCGAGCGCCTCGGTGAGGCGTCCGGCGGCGGCCCGCGCGTAGCCGAGGTCTGCCAGCAGAGCAGCTCGTTGCTGGTTACGGCCGAGCCTTCCGGCGGCGGCCGCGGCGGCTGTGAGCATGCGTACCTGTTCGTCGGTCCCGCGGTGCCGGTAGAACCAGACCCGCAGGGCCTGCGGCAGCTCCGCCACCACCTCGTCCAGGCCGAGCCGTACGGCCGCGTCGAAGGCGGCGACCAGGTTGACGTACTCGGCTTCGAACCAGGCCATCGCCTTGGCCGGATCGCCCGGTGCCGGTTCGCGGCGGTGCGGTGCGGGCAGCGTCCGATCGTGGGCGGCCGCCTGGGCCAGATAGTGCCGCAGGACCCGGCGCAGGGCGGCCTCGGCCTGCGGCTCTTCGGCTGCCGCGAGGTCGGCCGCGTACTGCCGGATCAGGTCGTGCATCCGGTACCGCCCGGGCGCGGGCTCCTGGATCAGGTGGGCGTCGATCAGCTCCTCCAGCACCGCGCCGACCCGGTCGGGTGGCAGGTCGGTGAGTGCGCCCGCCACCGCCGCGTCGAAGTCCGCGCCGGGAAGCAGGCCCAGCAGCCGGAACGTGCGCCGCTGGACCGCGTCGAGCTGGTGCAGCGACATGCCGAACACGGCGTCGAAGCGGCCGGCGGTTTCACGCAGCCGCTCGGCCAGCACGGCCACCGTCCATCCCGGACGGTGCCGCAGCCGCGCACCCGCCATCCGCAAGGCCAGCGGAAGCCCGCCGCACTGCTGCAGGACCTGGCTGATCCCGGCCTCCTCGGTGAGCGCGAGCCCGGCCGCCCGGCCGAACAGCGCCGCCGCGTCGTCGCCGGTCAGCGGTTCCAGCGACACCGGCGGGACCCCGTCCAGGTCGACCAGCCGGTGGCGGCTGGTGATCAGGACCCTCGACCGGCCCGCGCCCGGCAACAGCGGGCGTACCTGCGCCGCGTCGACCGCGTTGTCGAGCACGACCAGCGCCCGCCGGCGGGACAGCTCCGAGCGCCAGTGCGCCGCGCGTTCGGCGGCGCCCGCCGGGGGATGGCTGACGTCCAGCGCGTTCAGCAGCCGGCCCAGCGCGGCCTGCGGATCCAGGGGTTGCTGACCCGGGGTGAAACCCTGCAGGTCGAGGTAGAGACCGCCGTCCGGGCAGGTGGCGGCGAGCCGATGGGCCACGTGCACGGCCAGGCTGGTCTTGCCGACGCCGGCCATGCCGTCGACAACAACCGCACCCACCGTACGGAGCAGCTCCTCGACGAGCGCGCACTCCGCCTCCCGCCCGGTGAAGTCGAACAGGTCGGCCGGCAGGTCGTTGCGCCGTGGCACGGGCGCCGCGCCCGCCTTCGCCGCCTCCGCCCACACCGCGCGCAGCGGCCGAGGATCGCGGCCGACGACCCGGCACAGCGCCACCACGGTGTCCCACGGCGGCACGAGCCGGCCGGTCAGATACCGCGACAGGGACGAGCTGCTCAGACCCGACCGGGCGGCCAGGGCGCGCAGGCTGAGCCCGCTCAGCTCCTTGATCCGGGCGAGCTGGACCACCAGCTGTTCCTGGGGGCTGGACACCTGAAACACCGTACCGTCCCACCCCGCGGCCCCGGATCAGTGACGCGTTTCCGCAGCTCACGTTGCATCAGGGTGTCCCACGGTGTCCCACGCGCCGGGCGCTGCCCGGCCCGCCGATGGTCGGATGACTCCTGTCGAGAGGAGATTGACATGCCGACCACCACGAAGACCACGGCCGTTTTCACCGAGGAGGAGCGCGGCGCGATGAAGGAGCGCGCCAAGGAGCTCAGGGCCGGCACCAAGCGGGGGGCCAAGGCCGACACCGAGAGCCAGGTGCTGGAGAAGATCGCCGAGATGGCGGAGTCCGACCGCGTCCTCGCCGAGCGGTTGCACGCCCTGATCAAGGCCGGCGCGCCGGCCCTCACCCCGAAGCTCTGGTACGGGATGCCCGCCTACGCCCGCGACGGCAAGGTGGTCTGCTTCTTCCAGAGCGCGGCGAAGTTCAAGACCCGGTACGCGGTGCTCGGCTTCAGCGACGAGGCCCGGCTCGACGACGGCGCCCTGTGGCCGACCTACTTCGCCCTGACCGAGCTCACGCCCGAGACCGAGGCGCGGGTCAGCGCCCTCGTGCGACAGGCCGTCAGCTGAGGACGGGTCGTGGGCCCTTGCTCATGTCCAGCAGGCACAGCGTGTTCCCGAACGGGTCCTCCAGCACGGCACACAAGCCGATGGCCACCTCGAACGGCGCCTCCCGTACGGTGCACCCGGCCCGCCGGCCCGTCAGCACGGCCTCGGCCACGTCGTCCACCAGGTAGTGCACGCCGCGGTCGTCCGGCAGCTCCATCGTGTGCAGGACGACCTCGGCGTCGGTCTCCGGGCACCCGCACCATCACGCAGTCAATCTTCCGCAGCATGGGTCCATCATCCGATGGTCCCGAGGAAGACGAGGGCGTCGAGCTGGTCGATGGTAGCCGGGTCCAGGGAGAGGTACGTGTGGTCGCGCGGCACCCGCGGCGTCAGCTCACGGTCCAGCGCCGCGGCGAGACGGCCGGGATCGATGACGGCGCGGTCGTACGGCAGGGTCGACAGCACGCCTTCGAGAGTGTCGGGCGGCGGGACGTCGGAGCCGCGGGTGCCGAAGGTGGTGGCGGCGAAGGCGTACTCGCCGTCGAGGCGGGTGCCGGCGATGGCCCCCGCACTCCACCACTGCAGGGGCAGCCCGGCGAAGTGCAGGTAGCTCTTGTCGCGTTGCAGGTGGCGGTTGCCGGCAAAGGCCAGCGTGGGCCCGCGCCGGCGCTCCCGGCCGACGATGGCCGTCAGATTCTCCGCCATGATCGCGTCACGGAGGCCCATGAGTGCGTTGACCCTCGTAGGCGCGGGGTCGGCCATGCCGGCGTGATAGCGCAACAGTCCGGCCGCGGTACGGGCATACAGGCCCGCACGCCACCAGTCGTCGGCGGACGTGACGGCTGTCAGGTGGGGAGCGTGGGTGCTGAGCAGCACCCGCAGGTCGTCCACGATCAGGCGCAACTCCCGGACCTCGGGGCTGCGGCCGACCGAGCGGGCCGGGTCCATGGTGGCGGCCGGGTCGGTCCAGCGCCCGTCCGATCCCAGCAGGCCGTCGAGGTGCTCGCGGTGCCAGGGCAGGTCGAGGTGGCCGGCGAGGTAGTCGTACAGGGCGGTCGCGGCGGGACGGGGGCCGGCCGGTCCGGTGACCTCCAGGGGACCGTCGAAGCCGTAGAAGCGCAGCCGCTCGGGCCGGGGCCGCTGCTCGTTGTAGGCCCGCATCCAGCGCAGGAGCTCGCGGTTGGCCGGTGAGGCGCCGAAGCCGTGGCTGAAACCCCGGCTCATCGCCGTGTCGAGCGAACCGGTGCCGTCGGTGACGTACGCGTCGGCGACCAGGCCGGCCAGGCAGTCGCTCTCGATGGTGATCGAGCGGTAGCCCTCGTGGGCGACCAGGTGGCGGAAGAGCTCGTTGCGCAGCTCCGGGAACGCTTCGACGCCGTGGGTGGGCTCGCCGAGGCCGAACAGGCGGATGCCCGGGGGCAGCAGCGCGGTGAGGGCTTCGGCGGTGAAGGGCCGGGCGGCGTCCCGGATCGAGGTTGTCATGCCCATCAACAGTATCGTTGAACTTTCCGTGTAAACTTCGGCGGAATGCGGCTGCGACCCGTCGACCTGGCGCGTGAGCACGGCCTGTCCACCCAGGCGGTGCGCAACTACGAGGAAGCGGGCATCCTCCCGCCGGCCGTGCGCTCACCGTCGGGCTACCGCGTCTACGCCCCACGGCATGCAGCGGCGTTGCGGACCTTCCTCGCTCTGATCCCCGCGCACGGCCACGCGACCGCGACGGCGATCATGCGGGCGGTGAACGAGGACGCGGTCGAGGAAGCGCTGCGCCTGATCGACGGCAGCCACGCGCAGCTGGCCGGGGACCGCCGCACGCTGGAAGCGGTGGACCTCGCCCTGAGCGGCTTGGCCCCACCGGCCGAACCGGCGCCGGGTGAGACGTTCATCGGCCCGCTCGCGCACCGGCTCGGCATCCGGCCGGCCACGCTCCGCAAGTGGCAGCGCGCCGGCCTGATCACGCCCCGCCGCGATCCGCACACCGGCTACCGCGTCTACACCGCCGCCGACGTACGCGACGTGCTGCTGGCCCACCAGCTGCGCCGCGGCGGGCACGGGCTGGCCCGGATCGCCCAGGTGCTGGAGCAGGTACGGACGGCGGGCGGACCCGAGCCCCTGCAAGCGACGATGAGCGAGTGGCGGGCACGGCTGACGGCCCGGGGCAGAGCGATGCTGTCCGGCGCGGCCGCGCTCGATGCGTACCTGAAGACACCCGGCAGCTGAGCCGGCTCAGCGCACCAAGATCGCCTCGCCGTCGGCCAGGTGCAGTTCGTGGTCGCAGGCCGCGGCGGCCTCCGGGTCGTGGGTGGCGAACACCACCGCCGCGCCCCGCACCGCCTCCGCGCGCAGCAGCTCGATCACCTTCTGCCGGTTGGCCGCGTCCAGCTCGCTGGTCACCTCGTCGGCCAGCAGCACGTCGCCGCGCAGGGCCAGCCCGCGGGCGATCGCGGCGCGCTGCTGCTGGCCCCCTGACAGCTCGTCGACGAGCTGGTCCGCCTGCCCGGCCAGGCCCACGCGTTCGAGAGACTCCGCGGTGTTGCGCCGGGCGTCGGCGGGCGTGCCGCCGGTCGCGATCACGGCGACCGCGATGTTCTCGGCCGCGGTGAGGATCGCCGCCAGCCCGTTCTCCTGCGGGATCAACACCACACCGAGCGCGACGCCCTGATCACGGTCCTCGAGCTCGCCGCCGTCGACCAGCACCCGGCCGGTGGCCGGCGGCAGCAGGCCCGCCATCGCCGCCAGCAGCGTGGTCTTACCCGCCCCGGACGGGCCGGTCACGGCCAGGATCTCGCCGGGCCGCACCGTCACGGTCACGGCCCGCAGCACCGGCACCCCGTCGCCGTACGCGACCTGCGCCGCGTCCACCGTCAGCGTCCTCATCGGCCCTCCCCCTCGTTCACCCCGGCGGCACGCACCCGGCGCCGCAGGTCCCGGCCGGTCAGCAGGGCCACCCCGGCCAGCACGATCAGCATCGCCAGCCCGGCCGCGGCCAGCACCAGCGGCCGCGGCCAGTCGGCGAACGGCAACGGCGCCGGATCGATCCCGGCCAGCGGCAGAGTCCAGCCGGTCAGTCCCCAGCCGGCCAGGGCGATGCCCAGGCCGGCGAGCACGGCGGTGACCACCAGGATCGGGTACGTCCACAGTGTCGCCTGCCCCGCCGCCCGCCGGTTGAGCCCCTGGGCGCGCAACGCCGACAGGTCCTGCACCCGCCGCGCCCGGTCCACGGCCGCGGCCAGGATCAGCGCCCCCGCCCCCAGCAGCGTCGCCAGGCACCCGGCGAGCACGTAGAACCACAGCGCCAGCGCGGGCCCCTGCTCATCGAGCTGGGCGCGCACCGCCGAAGCCCGGGTGTCGCCGGTGATGACCAGGCCCTGGGCGGCCAGCCGGTCGAGGGTGTCGGCGGGCGCGGCCGCGGACAGCCAGACCTCGGGCAGCGTCGTGGTGGTCGCGGCCGTGGCGTAGCGGTCCAGATATTCCAGGTCGGACACCGTCGCGCGGCGGCCGAGCCGGGGCACGGCGGGCAGGTCGGCGATCCGGGTGACCGGCACCAGCTGCCCGTCCAGGCCGGTGATCGTGTCGTCGGTGCTGCGCCCGGCCCCGGCCACCGGCAGCGGCGAGGGCGTGTCCGCCGGCTGGACCCAGGCGCCGTCGGGCAGCCCGCCCGGCGCGTCGAGATCGACCTGGAGGCCCTCGGGGACAGCGGTGAGCGTCCCGAACCGGGGCATCCGCCAGCGCTTCACGTCGGCGAGCCCGGCGGCCGGCAACGCCGCCCGCACCGGGTTGATGCTGCCCAGTCCGGTCAGGGTCAGCCGGCAGCGGACCCCGTTCGTCCCGCCGATGACGGTGATCTGGAGGCCGTCGACCCGGCAGCCCGCCCGGCACACCGGCACCCGTTGCCCGTACGTGTAGGGGCCGTCCTGCAGCTGGCCGAACGCGACGGTGGCCGAGCCCAGCCCGGTCACCGAGCTGACGGTGACCGTCAGCCGCAACGGCGGGTTGCCCTCGAGCCCGGTGGCGGTGACGCTGACGTTGAGGTCCCGGCCGGGAATGACGATCGGCTCGGGGGCGACCGGACGCAACGCCCCGGCGACCTCGGCAGCGTCGGGCCCGCCGGCCCAGTTGGCCACGGTGGCCAGCCGGGTGCTGTCCACGGCGAGACCGGGCGGCTCGCCGACGCCGCTGCCCGGGGTGCGGGCGACGGCCATCGCGAACGCGCCCTCCGGGTCGACCGCCCGTACGGCCGTGAGGAGCTGCTGCGGTGTGCCGGGTTCAACGGTCAGCACCCGGTCGGCGCCGGTGCCCAGGGTGGCCTGCACGGCACGGTCGCGGGCGCCCACGTCGGCGGCGCAGGCCGCGTAGCCGGCGACGGCCACGGCCGCGACCAGCATCGCGAACAGGCCCCGGGCGCCGGAGCGGCGGGACAGTTGCAGGCCGGCCAGGGCCACGCCGAGCCGGCCGCGGCGCAGCGCGCGGACCGCGAAACGGGTGACGACCGGAAGCAGGGCCCGGCCCACCACCAGGGCGAAGGCGAAGACGATCAGGGCCGGCGCGAACAGGCCGGCCCCGGTCGGGTCGCCGGACAGGTTGAGCTGGACACCGGTGATGATCGCGAGCAGGGCCACCGTCAGGTCCAGGACCGGTGGGCGGCGGCCGGTGACCGGCAGCCGGCGCAGCAACGCCGAGACCGGGCTGAGCAGCTGCCGGCGCTGGGCCAGCAGGGCGGCCAGGACGGCGGCGAGCGCGGCCAGCGGGGCGTACCGCAGCGAGGAGAAGGCCGGGGCGACGCCCACCCCGGGGAACCGCGCGGCCGCGATGGCGTTCACCAGCAGCTGCCCGGCCAGGCAGCCGAGCAGGGCGCCGAGCACGATGGCGACCAGGCTCTCGCCGGTGGCCAGCCACCAGCGTTCCCACCAGCGCGCGCCACGCAGAGCCACGACGGCCAGCTCGGGGCGGCGGCCCTCGGTGCCGTACCCGACCGCCAGGAAGATGACGAAGCAGGAGAGCAGGACCAGGGGCACGGCGATGACCGGCACGATCACCCGGGCCGAGGCGCGGCCGGCCTCGATCCGCGCGAGCAGGTCCGGGATGCCGGTCTCGGTCAGGATCGGCGCCCCGATCTTGATGGTCATGTCCCGCAACCCGTCCAGCGCGGCCTGGACCCCGGCGAGCTTGTCGACGTCCAGCGCACCCGGTCCGGCGGCGCTGTCGATGGAGAGCTGCGTCTTGCCGTGGTCCATCGTGGACAGCGTGGCGGAGTCGGCGAACACCGGCTCCCCCGCGCGCGGTCCGGGGTCGGCGGCGAAATAGCCGTGCGTGCCCCAGTACACCGCCGTGGGGTCCGGCACCCGGTACGTGCCCACCACGGTCACCCGCTTGGGCTGCCCCTTCGGCTCGAAGCGCGGGGTCCGCGGATCCGAGCTGAACTCCGCGTACGTCAGCTCGATGGCGTCGCCGGGCGCGAGTGACCGGCGCCGCGCGGTCTGCTCGCCGATGACCACCTCACCCTCACCGATGAGGCACCGCCCGGCCACGATGCTCAGGTGGCCGCAGACGTCCTGCCGGTAGACGAACCGGGACCGCAGCTTCACGTCCGGCTCGATGCCCAGCGTCGGATACTCGGCCGCGAAGACGTTGCTGAAGCCCGGGAACGCCACCAGGGCCGGACCGACGTTGGTGAAGCTGAGGCCGTCGCCCTCCCCGGACCGCGCATCCTCGATCTTGCTGACCCGCAGGCTGCGTTCCCGGGGCAGGGAGGTCTCGACCTGACCGGCGGCGACCGCCCGATCGGCGGCCTGCACGTACGCGGGCGCGGCGACCGCGGCGGCCACGCTGACCATGGCGAGCAGCGCGAGGGTGAGCGCCTGGCCCCGCCGGCTCCACATCATCGCCAGGACCAGGGCCATCATCGGCTGCTCCCGTGCAGGTCACGAACCAGCGGACGGACGGCGAGCCAGCTGGTCACGCCGAGGGTGAGCAGCGCGAGCAGCCCGGCCACGAGCAGCGCGGCCGGCCCGAGTGCACCCGGCGGCGGGATCAACGTCCAGTTGTCGGTGAACGGCCGCACGGTGACCCCCACGGCCGGGCGGGCCACGGCCGCTGCCAGCAGACCGGCCAGCAGACCCGCGACCACCAGGGCGGCGCTGCCGGCGTACCCGATGGTGACGGCCGTGCGCAGCGGCAGACCCTGCAGCCGCAGCGCGGACAGCTGATCGAGCTGCGGGCCGCGCTCGACGGCCGCGGCCACCGCGACGGCCGCCGCGGCGAGCAGCAGGCCCACCATCGCGGCCAGCATGGCGAAGGTCGCGCCGACCGCGGTGCCCTGGTCCTCCAGCCGGCCGGCCTGTTCGGCCACCGTGGCGTCGTCGAGCACGGTCAGGCCACCGGCCCGCAGCGCCGTGAGCACCGACTGCGGGGCGTCCGCGGCCAGCCAGACCTGGTACGTGCCACCGAGATCCGCCTCGGCGGCGATCCGCCGGGCGGTGTCCAGGTCCACCAGCATCCCGGCCCCGCCGACCACCGGGAGCACCGGCGCGGTGCCGGCCACCCGGACCCGGACGGGCGCACCACCGAACGCGTAGACGACCGCGTCGCTGAACTGCCAGGCCGGGGGCTGCGGCCCGGCCATCACGACCGGCAGCGGCAGCGCCGCGTCCACCGCGAACACCCGGCTGCCGAGTGGCGAGTTGCCACCGTTCTCGTTGCGGTCCATGCGCAGGGTCAGCGTGCCGGCGGTGGCGAAGACGTCCATCGCCGCGGCCGAGAAGTCCGGACGCCACCGCCGCGGGTCGCCCAGCGCGGCCGCGTCCAGAACTTCGGCGGACGGCTCCTGCTGCGACAGACCGCGGATGGTCACCGCGGCACTGCTGGAGGGCAGGCCGAGCCGGCCGTCGCTGCCGGCCGGCGACGACAGCTGCCAGCGGACCAGCCGGCATCCCGGCGCCGCGGTGCAGCCGCTGACCCGGGCGCGAGCCCGGTGCTCACCCGGGGCGACCGGTCCGAAATCGACGGTACGGCTCACGCCGGTCGCCTCGTGCTGCAGGACGGCGGTGACCACGACCGGCTGGCTGTCGGCGTTGCGCACCCGCAGGGTCAGCCGGCTGCCGGTGACCATCGTGGCGGGCGGCAACGGGGTGGTGCGGGTCGCCGCACCCAGGGCGTCCGGCGGGCCGTACTCGGGTCGCCAGGCGGCGATCGCGGCGAGCCGGGAGCTGTCGACCGCCACGACCGGCGGGAGGCTGTCGCGGTTGATCACCACGGCCATCGCCTGGGTGCCGGCCGGGTCGGCGGCACGGACCGCGTGCTGCAGGGCGGTGCGGTTGGCGGCCTGCACGGTGAGCACTCGGGGGGCGCCCAGTTCGACCTCGCTGCGCTGGGTGCGCGCCTCGCGGCCGGCGGACCAGCTGCCCGCCGTACCGGTGAAGACGGCGACCGCCACCGCGACCAGGGCGAAGACCCGGTGGGCGCCGGGCCTGCGAGCGGTCTGCGCGGCCACCAGACCGAGCCGCAGCCGGCCGGCGCGCAGGGCGGCGCTGCCGCCGCGATCGGCGATCCGGCCCAACAGCCGGGCCAGCAGCAACGCCACGGCGAGGGCGACCAGCGCGGGCGCGACCAGCGCCAGGCCGCCGGTGCTGCGCCCGGCCCGGACCTGGTACGCGGCACCGACCGCCACGGCCACGAGCACGAGGTCGATGACGTCGGCCCGCCAGTCCCGGCGGCCGGCGGAGACCCGGCTCAGCAGGTGAACGACCGGCAGCCGCAGCACGGCCGCCTCCACCGCGAACAGCACGAGCAGCCCGCCCGCGACGACCAGGCCCACCGCCGCGGCGGAGAGGCCGAGGGCCTCCAGCCGGTCGGCGGGGCCGAGCACCGGACCGGCCAGCAGGCGGGCGGCGAGGAAGCCCAGCGGCGCCCCGACCAGCGCGCCCGCCAGCAGCGGCACCACGTGCTGGCCCAGTGCCAGCCACAGCATGCCGCGCCGGGTGCTGCCGCGCAGCTTCAGCAGGGCGGCGTCACCGCGCCGCTCGCGGCCGGTGTAGCGGCCGGCCAGCCCGATCGCGAACAGGCCGAGCACCAGCACCTGGCTGAGCGCGACGGCGACGGCCTCGCGGATCGTGCGCCGGTCGCCGGCGATCGTGCGCAGCAGCTCCGCGGTCGGATTGACCAGGCGCAGCCCGGCCGCGTCGAAGTCCGCCTCCACCCCGCGGACGACCGCGCCCAGGTTGTAGCCGTCGTCCCCGCGGATCAGCGCCTGCGGCACGCCCACGTCGTAGGTCAGGGTGGGATCGGTGAGCCCGTCCTCGGTGAAGGTCCCGACCGGGGTGAACGCCGGCTCCAGACCGCCGTTGGCCCGGAACAGCTTGTTGCTCCAGTACTCGCCGGCCGGATCGCTCACCACGTAGCGCGAGACGATCCGCAGCTCGACCGGCACCGTGTTCTGCGAGGCGCGCAGCACCAGCTTGTCGCCGGGCGCCAGGCCGAGCTGCTCGGCGGTGTCCTGGCTGATCGCCACCTCACCCGGGGCCGCCGGGCACGGCCCGGTGAGGAAGACGTGGGTGCAGAACTCCTCGCGGTAGCTGATCGACATCGTCGGGCTGGCGTCGCCGCGGTCGGCGGTCAGCGCCACCGTCATGCCGAGCACCGGCCGCAGGCCGGCGATGGGCAGCAGCCGGTCGACGGTGGCCCGGAACGTGTCGAGCGCGGGCTGCGGCGCGCCGTCGGTCTCGGCGTTCTGCCGCACGGAGAGCATGCGCTGGGCCGCCGGAGCCGCGGCGACGTCGCCGTCGGCGGCGCGGGAGGAAGCGGCGATCGCGTACCAGGGGCCGGCGGCCGCCACGGCGGCGATCAGGGTGGTCAGGATCAGGACGGTCAGGACCTGCGCGGTGCGGGCGCGGACGGCCCCGAGCACCAGCGCGACCATCGAGCCCTCCCCCGTTGAAGATCCTCGGGCAGGGTACGCGATGTCACAACCACCCGCGCCGCTTCAGATACAGATACAGTCCCGCCGCGGAGCCGACGATCATTCCCAGGCTCAGCAGGAAGCCCCAGAACTTCTCGTAACCCCAGTACGGCACGTTCTGTCCGAAGAAGCCGGTCAGGGCCGTCGGTACGGCGATGATGGCGGCCCACGCGGCGAGCTTGCGGGTCACGTCGTTGAGAGCGTTGCTCTGCTCGTTGAGGTCCGCCTCGAGCAGTCCGTTGATCCGGTCCCGGGCGCTGTCGATGGTCTCGATGGCCCGCCGCGCGTGGTCGTCGACGTCGCGGTAGTACGGCTCCAGGTGCTCGACGACCATGTCGGCGTCAGCGCGCATGACGTCGGCGATGAGCCCGGCCATCGGCGCAACCGGCCGGCGCAACGCCGCCAGGGTCTTGCGCAGCGCGAAGCCGTACATCCGGACGCTGCGTGGCGCGCCGCCCTCCTCCAGCATGTCGTCCTCGGTCTTGTCCATCGCCTCGTCGAGCTGGCGGGCCGCCGCGAAGTGGCCGTCCACGATGACGTCGAGCAGGCCGTAGACGAGGAAGCCGACACCGCCGTCCGGCGCCAGCCCCGCGTCGGCGTCCCAGCGCCGGATCAGCGGGCTGAGGTCGCTCTGCGACTTGCGGACGGTGATCAGTGCCCGATCGGTGATGAAGGAACTGATCTCGGTCTTGTGCATCGCCGGACCGGGAGCCGCGGTGTCGACGTGCACGGCGTAGACGTTCATGAACAGGTGGCCGGGATAGCGGTCGACCTTGGGCCGCTGGTGGTCGTGCACGGCGTCCTCGACGGCCAGCGGGTGCAGCCGGAACTCGGCGGCGACGGCCTTCAGATCGTTCTCGTCCGGGTCGAACAGGTCCAGCCACAGCACCGCCTTGGGGTGCGCCTGCAGCTGGTCGGTGATCTCGTGCGGGTCGAAACCCTCGGCCACCACCTCCCCGGCCTCGTACAGCCGGGTGTAGGTGGGGCAGCTCGGCGCTGGTGTATCCGTCACAACGGATCACTATGCCCCGAGCCGCCCCGGGCACAATCAGCCGTGCGTCACAGTGAGCGTGTAGAACTTCACCTTGGCCCCGTTCGAGGTGCTCTCGGACGAGGACTGGTTGTACGAGCCGGCCTTGAAATACATCCCGTACGGGTTGAACGACGACGGGATGACGTAGCTCGTGGTGGTGCCGTTGATGGTCAGATTGACCCGGTTACCGCCGGACACCGCGATGGTGTAGTTCCACCGGGTACCGAGCGGGACGTTGCCGACCTTGCGGACGTCCTGACCGCCGGCCGGTGAGATCTCCGTACCGAAATAGATGTCGCCGTTGGGCCGGTAGTAGAGCTCGACCAAGGGCTTGGTCGACGGTCCGCCCGAGCCGAGGTGAATCTGGCCGACGCAGACGTTCTTGGTCACGTGCGGGATGCGCAGGTTGGCGGTGAGCTTGTGCGAGCCGGCCAGCCGCCAGTCGGCCGCGCTGCCGTCGGCGTTCATCTCGCGCAGCTCGGACCGGGCGTACTTGGAGTTGGGCGTGGTCACGCCCTTCTCCGGGGCCCAGAACGTCATCGACCCGTCGGTCTTGTCGGTGAAGAAGTACGCCGGGTTGGTGTAGCCGCCGGCCCCCTTGAGCTGGGACGGGGGGATGGTGGTGGGCTTGCCCGGCGACCCGGAGGGCAGCTGCAGGCTCCAGACGCCGAGGTTGAAGTTGCCGCCGGGGGCGACCGCCGGGTTGAGCGCGGCGGCATCGGCGCTGGTGATACCGAGGACACCGAACGTGCCCGCCACGGCGGCGGAGGTCAGGACGGCGAGGAGCGTGGAACGGCGCTTCATGCGGGGGACCTTCCTTGCGGAACGGAGGCGCCGGTGGGGACGACCTTAATAGGTAAGACGCTGAACAATAAACATTGTCATCTATGTAAAGTCAATGGCCGCTTGGCGAACGCGGCCGTACGCAGCAAGATCGGGTGAGTCGCCCGCGGAGGAGAAGCGCTGTGCCCGTTCCGTCGACCCCGCTGCGCAAGCTGGGCTTCCTGACCATCGGCCTGTTCGACGGCGACGATCCGCGCGCCGGTCACGAGTCGACCCTGGAGATCATCGAGCTGGGCGAGCGGCTGGGCTTCGACAGCGCCTGGGTCCGCCACCGGCACCTGCAGTACGGCATCTCCTCCCCGGTCGCCGTGCTGGCCGCCGCCACCCAGCGCACCACCCGGATCGAGCTCGGCACCGCGGTCATCCCGCTGGGCTGGGAGAACCCGCTGCGACTGGCCGAGGACCTGGCCACGGTCGACATCCTGTCCGGCGGCCGGCTCAACCCGGGCCTGAGCGTCGGGCCACCGATGCACTACGAGCAGGTCAAGGGCGCGCTCTATCCGGACACCGCGGACGCCGAGGACTTCAGCTACGAGCGCGTACGGCGGCTGCTCGGCTTCATCCGGGGCGAGCCGGCCACCGACTTCAGCGGCGTCGAGGGCTTCGAGGTGTTCTCCGACCGGGTCCAGCCGCACGCCGCGGGCCTGGGCCGGCGCCTCTGGTACGGCGGGGCCAGCCTGCGCTCCGCCCGCTGGGCCGGCGAGAACGGCATGAACTTCCTGACCAGCAGCGTGGTCAAGGCGGAGGAGTCGACGGACTTCGCCGAGATCCAGCTGTCGCACATCCGCGAGTTCCGCGCCCACCACCCCGACGGCGACCGCGCCCGCGTCTCGCAGGGCCTGGTGGTCATCCCGACCGACAGCGCGACCGCCGACCAGCGGGCCAGATACCAGGAGTACGCCCGCAAGCGCACCCCGCGCACCGCCACCCCGCAGGGACCGGCCCGGATGATGTTCGCCCCGGACCTGGTGGGCCCCGCGGCCGAGATCGCCGAACGGCTCTACGCGCACCCGGCGTTCCGCGAGATCGACGAGGTGGCGTTCGCCCTGCCGTTCACCTTCGGTCACGATGACTACGTACAGATCCTCACCGACATCGCGGGCGCCCTGGGACCGGCCCTGGGCTGGCACCGGGCATGACGACACCGGAGCACGACCGGGCCAGGGTGCTGGCCGCCGCCCGGGCCGAGTTCACCGAGCGGGGCTACCACGACGCCGACCTCGACCTGATCGCCGAGCGGGCCGGGCTGACCCGGCCCCCCGCCAGTAAGCAGGCGCTGTATTTCGCCGTCCTGGCCGAGATCGCCGAGCAGGCACCGGAGCCGCAGTACCCGCCGACCGCCCGCACCGCGAAGGCGGCCCTGGGCGACTTCGCCCGGGCCCGGCTGGCCCGGCTCCCGCTGGCCACCGAGAAGCAACGGCTCGACCTGCTCCCGGAGATCCTCGCCGGTGACACCCGCCAGGCCTACGCCCAGCTGAACAACCTGACCGCGATCGTGCTGGGGCTCGCGCTGGAGAATCTGCCGCCGGGCGCGCCGCGACTGGTCCGGGTCGCCGAGGCCGCCCTGACGGCCCTGCACGGCGCCGGCCGGCTCGCCGCGGTGGCACCGGGCTTCGGTGAGCCCTTCGCGATGGTCACGGTCTGCGAGATGCTCGCCGGCCTGGAACTGGACGATGACTGGGGCCCGCCGCACCTGCCCTACGTGCCCGCGGCCGAGACGGTCGACGAACCGTGGTCGCCCCCGGCGCTGCCGGACGCCCTGCGCGCCGAGCCGGCCCGGCTGAACCGGGACGGGGTGATCGCGGTGCTGGGAATGCACCGCCTCGGCGCGGTCGAGGAAGCGGTCCGGGCCGCGCCGGCCGGGGCGCAGGTCACCGTCGCGCTGGTCACCGGCACCCCCGACGAGTTGTCCTCGCTCGGCCGCCTGGTCATCGCCGAGCTGCGGGCGGACCTGCGGGCCGCTTTCCCGGCTTCGGCGCGGCCCGGCCTGCAGATCGTGCACGACGACACCGGCGCGCTCGCGGCCGCCGCGGGACTGCCGGCCCGCAGCGACGGCGCTCTCGCCCCTGGTGCTCTCCCCGCCGCTGCGGGGCTGCCGGCCCGCAGCGACGCGACCGAGTTCGCGGTCCGGGTCACTGCGGGCCGGATCGTGGCGCGCGCCGACGGCTACGGCGCCTGCTACGCCGCCGCCACCGGCTGATCCTGCTGCTCGTCCTCATCTCCGTGGGCGAACGGCCACTGTGCGCGGGCGCCGGCCTCGATCAGCGGGATCATCGAGAACGCGGCGTCGGACAGGCCACCGAAGGTGAACCGGTTCTCGGCCACCAGGGCGTGCCCGGCGCGATATCCGGCCAGGTTCCACGTGTACACCGGCACCCGCGCCGGCACCGCGGTCGCGACATCCCGAGCGCCGTGCCAGTGCGCCTGCTCGTCGGTCAGGATCACCACCCGGTCATGCTTGGCGTAGTGCTTCCGGACCGCCCGCTCGGTGTCCGTGCCCCGGCCGAGGAAGTAGCCGTCCGCCTTGAACCGGCGCACCGCGGCCAGCACCGACTCGCCGGCCACCCGCGGGAACACCTTGGTGTCGTCGGAGAACGACACCACGGTCGCGTTCCCGGCCCGCGCGCTCAACGCGAGACCGAAGACGGTGGCGGCGTCCCAGCAGCGCAGCGTGCCGTCCCGGCTGAAGCCGGTGGTCATCGACCCCGAGGTGTCGATCAGGATCAGGGTCCGTGCGCCCAGGGCCGGCACGTTCGCCAGCGCCTGCTGCAGGCCCTGCTCCAACGGGTACGCCCACCGCAGGCTCGGCGCCGCGTTGAACGCCGACAGGAACCGCATCGGCAGCGCCCGGGACCGCGCGACCTCATCGGGATCGGCGAGCCGGGCAGCCACCGTGGCGGCCACCGCGTCACTCACGCCGGCCTGGTCGAAGTTGCGCAGGTTCCGCAACAGCGCCAAGTAGCCCATGCTCGGGATGATCGACTCCCAGGCCGCCGCGTCCATGGCCGCCTGCCGCCATCCGGCGAGCGCCTCCCACGTCATCCCGGCCGCGTGCAGCACCTCGGGATCGATGACCCCACGGCGCTGCTCCACCGGCAGGGCCATCAGCCCGGCCCGCGCGGTGAGCAGGGTCAGCGCGGACGGTACGGGGTTGTCCCGCTTGTGCCGCCGGTCCAGGGCGTGCCGGAACAGCTCACCCTGCCGCTCGTCCCTCGCCGTCGGGTGGGTGAGGTCGATGACGTCACCGAAGCGCACCGGACGGCCGTCGGTGTCGTACTTGAGCAGGCTGCGCTCGTGGTAGAGCCGTACCACCGCGTCGGCGATGCCCCGCTTGACCGGCTTGGGCAGCGACCGGCCGTACCGGCCCAGCCAGTACGCGAGCGCCTCGCCCGGCTCATCCGGCCGCTGCAGCGCACTGTCCACGATGGACCGCGAACCGGGGATGCCGGCGGCAACCTGCGCGCGGGCACCCTCCAGGGCGGCGACAACCGCGGCGGACCGCACCATCGCGGCGGTCCGCAGCCACCGCACGAACCCGGCGAACCACCGCGGATCGGCGACGGCCACCTCGGCGATGAGGGCGCGGAACCGCAGGTCGCGCTCGTCGGCACCCTCGTAGAAAGTGTCCTCGCCGACCATGAGGGAGACACCGAGCAGGAACAGCTCGGCGCGCGGCTCCCGCAGGAAACCGGGTGCGCCCTGAGCTGTCGTCACCGGCTTCACCGGTCGGTTGAACTTGGCCATCACGTCCCCCTGACGTCGGGCCGGAGGAGCGACCAGCCGGCCCGCCCGAGATCGAGGTCGGCGACGGACTCATCCGCCGCTCCCGTCGAGCTGCCGGCCCGAAGGCCACGGGGATTCGAACCCCGAACGGAGCCTGAAGTAGCCGTTGCCTGCGCACCGGGCGGGCCCACTGGTCGCGCCTCCCGAGATCGAAGCGGCGACGGAGACTGGCCCTTGCGGGCCTAGGTGACCTGGGCCGCTGGTCGAACCGTCCGAGGACGGTAGCGGGATTCGAACCCGCGTCTCCCCGTTATGAGCGGAAGTAGCCGTCGCCTGCGCACCGGGAGGTGCGCACTGAAAGTAGGCGCTGCCGGCGATCACCGGCAACCGAATTCACGACGGCCGGCCGGTCCCCGAGCGCCGTTCCCGGAAAGCGATCATGTTCATCCGGTTGCCGCAGCGCACGCTGCAGAACCGCTTGAGCCCGTTGCGGGAGAGATCGAGCAGCAGGCCGATGCAGTCGTCGGCCTCGCAGACCCGCAACCGTCGCATCTCGTTCATCCGGATCACGTCGATGAGGGCCAGGGCCGCCTCGGCCCGGATACGCTCCGCGAGCGGCGCGTCGGGCGAGGTCGCGTGCAGATGCCAGTCCAGCGCGTCGTGCCGGGTGAGAAACGGCAGGGCGTTCGCGTCGCGCAGCATCCCGTTGACGGACTCGACGGCGTCGTCGCGCTCGAGGGTCCACACCCGCCGGAGCTGGGCGCGAGCCTGCCGCACCTCGCGCAGCTCCGCCTCGTCATGGTCGATGCGGCCGGTGTAGGAGAAACGGGCCAGCAGGTCGGCGAGCTGATCAACGGTCACGAGCTCGTCGTCGCCACTGCGCGACGCCCCGGCGTCGGTGTTGCCGAGCGCCACGACGAAGGCCAGCGACTCCTCCGTGTCAGGGGCAAAAAGCAATTTGACTCCTCACTCACACCGGCCTAGCGTCAGGACCGTAAGCCAATTTAGCCCATGACAGACCGACCGAGCCCCCGGGAGCCGTCATGAAAACGCCGTCGATGTCCACGGGCCTGATCGCCGCGCTGATCTCCTGCGTCTCGTTCAGCACGTCCGGCGCCTTCATCAAGCCCATGCTGGAGGCGGGCTGGTCACCGGTCGCGGCCGTCACCGCCCGAGCACTCACCGCGGGTCTCGTCCTGCTGCCGTTCGTGCTCTTCTCACTGCGCGGCAAATGGGCGGCACTGTGGCGGGCACGCTGGCGCGTGCTGGGCATGGGCCTGGTCGGCGTGGCGTTCACCCAGGCCGCCTACTTCGCGGCGATCCAGCGCATCCCGGTGGCGACGGCCCTGCTCATCGAATACCTGGCGCCACTGCTGCTGGTCGCGTTCGCCTGGGCGACCACCCGGCGGATGCCCCGGGCCACGGTCCTGCTGGGCTCGGTGCTCGCGGTCGGCGGCCTGGTCCTGGTGATCGGCCCCGGCGCCCTGCAAGCGGTCGACCCGATCGGCCTGGCCATCGCCTTCAGCGCGGCGATCGGCTGCGCGGCGTACTTCGCGATCGCCGCCCGCCCCGCCGACGGCCTCCCCCCGGTGGCCCTGGCCGGCTCAGGCCTGCTGCTGGCCGGCGTCGTCCTGGCGCTGATCAGCACAACCGGCCTGCTGCCGTTCACGGCAACCTACGGCGACCTGTCACTGTTCGACACCACCGTGCCGTGGTGGGCGCCGCTGCTGGTGGTCGCAGTCATCGGCACAGCCGTGGCGTACGCGTCGGGAATCGCCGCGTCGGCCATCCTCGGCTCCCGGCTGGCATCGTTCATCGGGCTGCTCGAAGTGGTGTCGGCGTCCATGTTCGCGTGGCTGCTGCTGGGCGAGAAGCTGACGCCGCTGCAGTTCGTGGGCGGGGCGTTGATCCTGGGCGGCATCGCGGCGGTCCGGATGGAAGGCTCGGCGCCGTCGGACGCTGCTGACGTGCCCGCCGCTGCGGACCTGCCGGACTCCGTCGGTGCGCCGGCCGCTGCTGACGTGCGCGCGGCGGCGGACGGGCCGGACGCCGGCGGCGCACCGGATGATGCGCAGCCCGCCGACCTGACTGCCGGCCGGATCTGAGTCCCCGCAGCCGGAGTCCCGCGGCGGCCAACCGCAGCCCGGCGTGCCACGCCGCTCTGCAGCTGGCCGCAGCCGGCAGCGTTACGCCCCGCGACAGCTGACCTCAACCCGACGTGCCGGGCCGCGGGCCGCGGCCCTGAGCGCGTTACGCCCGCACTGCAAGGCGTTACGCCCGCGCTGCAAGCTGGCCGCGCCGCAGCCCGGCGAGTTACGCCGTGCGGCAGCTGACCTCAACCCGGCGTGCCACGCGGCGGGCCGCAGCCCTGACCGTTATGCCCACGCCGCAGCTGCCCTCAGACCGATGGGCCACGCCGCGCCACCGGCACGCCGGCAGGCCGGCACGCCGGCAGGCCGGCAGGCCGGCAGGCCGGCCGGAGCGTTCCACCGCCATCCCGCTGGCCAGCTCGATGCCGCGCCCTCGATCCGGCTGACCGCCGCCCGGAGCGTCACGACGCGGCTGGCCGCAGCTCAGACCATCACGCCACGATCCCGGCCGGCCGCCGCCACGATCCCCGGCCGGCCGCCGCCACGATCCCCGGCCGGCCGCCGCCACGATCCCCGGCCGGCCGCCGCCACGATCCCCGGCCGGCCACCGCCACGATCCCC
>NZ_JBVJIR010000024.1:26555-162082 GCF_055586185.1 Actinoplanes sp. NPDC051405 | reverse complement strand
GACAGCGTCTGCACCGGCTTCTTCTTCGCCGCCATGATGCCCTTGAACGACGGGTAGCGCGGCTCGTTGATGGTGTCCCAGACACTGACCACGGCTGGCGTGGCCGCGGTCACGACCTCGTAACCCTCGTCGGTCTGCCGCTCAGCGGTCAGCCGGCTGCCGTCGACGGTCAGCTTGCGGGCGCCGGTCAGCGCCGCGACGCCCAGCCGCTCGGCCAGCATGTGCGGCATGACCTGGACCCGGCCGTCGGTCGACTCGGCACCGCACAGCACGAGGTCGGCGTTGAGGGTGCCCAGGGCGGCGGCCAGGACCTTGGAAGTCGCCACGGCACACGAGCCGTGCAGGGCGTCGTCGGTGATGTGTACGGCCTTGTCGGGGCCCATCGACAAAGCCTTGCGGATGGACTCGGTGGCGCGCTCGGGACCCATCGTCAGCACGGTCACCTCGCCACCATGCGCCTCCTTGATCTTCAGCGCCTCCTCGATGGCGTACTCATCCATCTCATTGATGACGTTGTTCGCCGAGGACCGCTCGACGGTGTTGTCACCCGGGCTCAGGGTGCGCTCAGCACCGGAGTCGGGCACCTGCTTGACCAGTACGACGATGTTCATCGCGCTTCGACGACCCTCCTGTTTGTGGACGCACGCCTGCAGCCGTGGCTGCTGTCCCCCCGGCCGATGTTACCCGTCGGTAGCATAGGGGTCTCCACCACCGAGAGTGACTCACCTCACCGATGGATCTGATCCATCTTCTCCCACGGCGGCGATGCGGGGGCGGGAGGAGCCGGGTGCGAATGTTCACTTCACTGGTCGATAATCCCCAGGTGCTCGACCAGTGGTTCAACCCGCAGAAGACCCCGGTGGTCGGCGAGAAGCCGGACTACCGGTTCTCGCTGGCCAACGAGCGCACCTTCCTGGCCTGGATCCGGACCGCGCTGGCGCTGCTGGCCGGCGGACTCGCCTGCGCGCAGTTCTTGCCGCCGTTGCCGATCACCCACCTGCGCGAGGGCATCGCCATCGCCCTGCTGCTGCTCGGCGGGGTGGTCGCGCTGCGGGCGGTGGACCACTGGGCGCGTACGGAACGGGCCATGCGACTCGGCGCCGACCTGCCCAAGTCCCGCTTCCCGGCGATCCTGGCGCTGGTGGTCGCGTTCGGCGCGCTGCTGCTGGTCGGCGCCGTGGTGATCAAGGCAGTCGGGTGACCACCGATCCCGGCGCCTCGGCGGAACGCACCCGGCTGGCCTGGCGGCGTACCGGCCTGTCGGCGACCGCGGTCGCTCTGCTGGCGGCACGACCGGCGTTCAGCCCGGCGGCGGGGCCCGGCACGTATCTGGTGGCGGCGGGCGCCCTGGCCGGCTGGGCCGCGCTGGTCGCTCTCGCGTACCGCCGCGCCCGTGGTCTCGGGCTGCAGCCGCCGCGGCCCGGTCAGCGCACTATCACCGCCTATGCGGGGATCACGGTGGCCTTCGCGATCCTCGCAACGGTGCTTGTCACGCTCTGATCGTCGCCGTTACCGGTGCGGCGCGTCATCATTGCCTCATGGTCCGGTTGTTCGTCTTCCTGGCTGCGGTGCAGCTCGTCCTTCTGGTGCTCGCGCTCATCAGCGTGTTGTCGGTCCCCCGGGTCCGCACCATGCCGCGGGTGCTCTGGGTGCTCGTCATCCTGCTGATCCCCCTGCTCGGTCCGCTCGCCTACTTCGTCTCGGGACGCCCCAAGGCGCCGCCGCGGGAGCACGGCCCCGTGCTGCGCAAGCCACGTCCGGCCGCGCCGGACGACGATCCCGACTTCCTGCGCTCGGTGGACACCGAGCAGTCCAAGCGCGACCGGGAGCTGCTCGCCCAGTGGGAGCGTGATCTGGAGAAGGACGAGTGAACCGGGCCCGTCAGGCCAGGTTCGACGACCGCGGGTAGGCGTCGGCCGGGTCGGTCAGCACGTTGACCAGGTACGGCACGCCCGCGTCGAACGCACGCTCCAGAGCCGGGCCGAGCTCCGACGACTTCTCCACGGTCTCGCCGGCCCCGCCCAGCGCCTGGACCACCCGGTCGTAGTGCAGGCCGGGCTGCAGGTCCGCGGCCACGTCGTAGCCGTACATGGCCTGCATGGGGTGCTTCTCCAGGCCCCAGATGCCGTTGTTGCCGACCACGATCACCACGGGCAGGCCCTGCCGGGCCAGTGACTCGGCGTCCATCAGCGAGAAGCCGGCCGCACCGTCGCCCATCAGCACACAGATCTGCCGGTCGGGGTAGGTGACCCTGGCCCCCATCGCGTAGCCCATGCCGGTGCCGAGGCAGCCGTACGGGCCCGGGTCGAGCCAGGTGCCGGGCTGGGCGGGCTCCAGGAAGCGGCCCGCGTACGAGACGAAGTCCCCGCCGTCGCCGATGGTGACCGCGTCGGGGGCCAGCACCTTGCGCAGCTCGCCGTAGATCCGGGCGGGCTTGATCGGGTCGCTCTCCGCGGCCATCGCCTCGGCGTCGCGGGCCTTGCCGGCGTCCTCGGCGGCGCGCAGGCCCTCGATCCACTCACTGTGATCCGCCCGCTGGCCGCTGTGCTCGGCCAGCGCGGTGAGGATGAGTCGCAGGTCACCGGCGGGTGAGACGGCTGTCTCCACGTGCCCGGCGCGCTGGCTCGGCGCGTCGACGATGTGCACGACCTGAGCCGCGCCGAACTCGCCGAAGCCGAGCCGGAAGTCGAGCGGGGTGCCGATGACGGCCACCACGTCGGCCTCGTTCAGCGCCGGGCGGCGGGCCTTGGCGAAGGCGAGCGGATGACCGGGCGGCAGCGCGCCGCGGCCCATGCCGTTGGTGAAGACCGGGATCCGCAGCGCCTCGGCGGCGGCCCGCAGCTCGGCGATCGCGTCGCCGCCCCACACGTCGGAGCCGGCGATGATCACCGGGCGCTCGGCGGCGGCCAGCAGCGTCGCCGCCTGTTTGACCTGCTCCGGGTCGGGCTGCACGACCGGGATCTCGGGTGCGCCCGGCGCGGCGACATTCTCGCTGGAGAAGAGCACCTCCAGCGGCAGGTCGAGGAACGCCGGGCCGCGGTGGGCGGTCAGCGCGGCGGTCAGCGCCTTCGCCACCTCGCCGGGGATCTCCTCGGTGCCGGTGACGGTGGCGGCGTACTTGGTGACCGGGGTAACCAGCGGCACGTGGTCGATCTCCTGGAGACTGCCCGAGCCCCAGCGGAAGGCGGGCGCCCGGCCCCCGAGCACCAGCACCGGCGAGGCGTTGAAGAACGCGCTGGTCAGGCCGGAGATGCCATTGGTGACACCGGGCCCGGCGGTCAGCACGGCGAGGCCGGGGCGGCGCTGGAGCTTGGCGACGGCCTCGGCGGCGAAGACGGCGGACTGCTCGTGCCGTACGTCGTAGATCGGGAAACCGGCCTTGTGCGCGGCGTCGTACAGCGGGAAGACGTGCCCGCCGGAGAGGGTGAACATCTCCGTCACGCCGTACGCCCGCAGCGCCGCCAGCGCCAGGTCCCCGCCGTGGCCCTCGATCATCTCCGCCATGCCAGCTCCCGCCGCTCGGTCCTCGCCAGCACGCTACCGGGCGATCGGGAAAAGATGAATCAGACTCGCTCCAGCAGCCGCCGCAGGTCCTCCGCGATGAACCGGACTGCGTCCTCCATCGACACGCTCGCGATCACGCTGTACGCCGCGACCATGGCCACCACCGGCACGGTGACCAGAACCAGCATGCTGAGCAGCACCTGGAGGAAGCGCAGCGGGCCGCCGGTGCGCTTGCGCTGACGGGGCACGGGTCGTGACGGTGCGTCCCGTTTGGTCGTACGCGCGGGCCGTTCGACCGCCGCCGGACGCGCCTGCGGCGGCACCGGCCGGGAGGACACCGATCCGGCGGCGGAGCGCGCGCCGGACGGGGACACGGGCCGGCCGGCCACGGAGCCGGTCGCGAACCGGCCGCCGGACGGTGAGATCGGACGGGTCACGGCCGTGGGTCGCCGCGCCGTCTTGTCGGCTGCCCCGGCCGAGGCCGCATCGTTGGTCGGCGGCGGGGTCCGTGGCAGGGCGTGCACGTCCCAGGAGGGTTCGGACGCGACAGTCTGATCCGGGTCCGGCACCCAGTGCTGCTGGGCGTCGGGCCACGGGTCGACGGCAGGTGGCGGCAGCAGTTGATCCCGCGCTGACGGCACGGTCTCCGCGTCGTCCATCCGCGAACGCGACGAAGAAGTCGCGGGAGGCCCCGAGCGCGGCGAAGAGGTCGCCGGAGGCCCCGAGCGCGGCGCGGATCCCGCCGCAGCGGCCGAATGCGGCGCGGATCCCGCCGGAGCACCCGAATGCGGCGCAGATGCTGCCCCAGCGGCCGAATGCGGCGCGGATCCCGCCGGAGCACCCGAATGCGGCGTAGAAGACGCTGGGGCTCCCGAATGCGGGGCCGCCGGGGCGCCCGAATGCGGCGCGGAAGCGCCGGAAGCGCCCGAATGCAGGGCGGAACCCGCGGGAGCGCCCGAATGCGGGACGGAAACCGCCGCGTGCGGCATCCCGGCGGCGGGATGCGCAACCGTGGGCGGCGCCGGGAAAGCGGGCGGCGCGGGGAAAGAACGCTGCTGCTGCCGGGAGAGCAGCCGCATCTCGGCGGTGGGACCGGGCGCGGCCGGCTCCTCGGCCAGCAGCGCGGCGTCCGCGAGGATGCTGCCCTCGGCGACCACCAGCTCGGGCTGCTCGATCGCCACCGGTGCCTCGCCCAGCGCCCGGTGCAGCAGCGTCGCCACCAGCGGGATCCGGCTCGCTCCGCCGACCAGGAACACCCCGGCCAGCCGCCCCTCGGCCAGGTCGGCCCAGCGCAGCAGGTCCCGGGTCACCTGCACGGTCTGGTCCAGGACCGGCCGGGCCAGCTCCTCCAGCTCCTCGCGGGTGACGTGCAGCTCCAGGTCGAGCAGCGGCACCACCACGTCGGCCGACTGGAGCCGGGACAGCCGTTCCTTGGCGATCCGCACGTCGTCCCAGAGCTGCCGCTGGGCGCGCCGGTCCTCCAGGGTCGCCGGCTCGGTCAGCCGCTGCCAGATCGCCGGGTCGCGCTCGGCGCAGAGCTTGCCGATGTGCTCGACCAGGGCGGCGTCGATGTCCAGCCCGCCGAGGTCGTCCCGGCCGTCCACGGCCAGCACCTCGAAGCCCTCCGCGGTGCGGGCGACGACGCTGACGTCGAAGGTGCCGGCGCCGAAGTCGTGCACCACCACGACCGAGCCGATCGGCACCTCCCGGCCCAGCACCTCGGCGAAGTAGGTGGCCGCGGCGACCGGCTCGGCCACCAGCCGGGCCCGGGTCAGCCCGGCCCGGGCGGCGGCCTCGGCCAGCAGCCCCCGGCGGGTGGCGCCCCAGGTCGCCGGGCAGGTGAGGGTGAGCTCGGGGCGGACCGGGCCGACCGCGCGGTGCCACTCGTCGGCCACCCGGACCAGCACCGCGGCGATCATGTCGACGACTTCGAACTCCTCGTCGCCGAGCAGCACCAGCCCGTCGTCGATGCGGCGTTTCGGGTTGGGTTCGAAGCGGCCCGGGTCGCGCCGGGCGCTGTGCACGGCGTCGCGGCCCACCACCAGGTGCCCGCCGGCCTCGGCATAAACGGCCGAGGGCAGCAGCGGGGAACCGTCGACGAGGATCGGCCGGGCCCGCCCGTCGGGCCAGCGGGCCACCGCGACGGTGTTCGAGGTGCCGAAGTCGACGCCGAGCGAGTGCCGACCCTGGTCGATGGACATGCGCGCCAGTGTAGGCGCAGCCGGGAAGTTGATGATCTCGCTAGACGAGGCGCCAGCGCAGGTCGCCGTCGCGGTCCCGCTCACAGCGGACGGCCTTGCCCTCGGCGGTCCGGCCGGTCGCTCCCGCGTCGTCGCAGGGCTCGTCGGCAACGGGGATGGGTGCGTCGTCCTCGGGCGCCGGGGCCGACGGCGGCAGCAGCGCGCGATCCGTCGGTGACGTGGTCGGCGCCGGCGGCGGGACGGGCGCCGCGGGCGCCGTGGTGGTCCGGGTCGGGCTGATCGACCGGGTGGTGGAGCTCCGCACGGCGGCCGGGGCCGGGGAGGTCGGCCGTTCCGTGCGGGTCTGCTTCGTGCTGGCGGACACCGGCCGCTCGGCCTGCTCGCTGGGCGGTGCCGAGTTCGTGCTCGGCACGACGATCGGCGGCCCGGCGAGCTGCGGCTCCGCGGCCCGCCCGCCGGACTTCGCATCGTCACCGCCGAATGTGACAAAACCGATGATCCCGCAGAGCAGGGCCTGGCCGGCGACCAGGGCCACGGCCACGCGCACGGTGCGCCGGACCGAGGTCACGCGCACACCGGGCATCGTCACAGAGGGGAACTTTATGGCAACAGATCGATATACGCGAGATCTACCGCAGCGTTTCTCGGTTGAGTCCGGCGAGCTCAGCGGACCGGATCAGCGGCCGGTGAACTTGGGCTTGCGCTTCTCGACGAACGCCGTGGTGCCCTCGATCCGGTCGTCGGTGGCGAACAGCCCGGCGAACAGCTGGCTCTCCCAGGCCAGACCCGAGGCGAGGTCGGTGCTCAGGCCGCCGTCAATGGCCAGCTTCGCGGCCCGCAGGGCCAGAGCAGGACCATTCAGGTACGGCTTGAGCAGCTCGACCGCGCTCGCGTACACGTCGGCGGCGGGCACCACCCGGTCGGCCAGCCCGATCCGCAGGGCCTCCTCGGCGTCCACCATCCGGCCGGAGAACACCAGGTCCTTGGCCTTCGCCGGGCCGATGAGCCGGGCCAGCCGCTGGGTGCCACCGGCGCCCGGGATGAGGCCCAGCTTGATCTCCGGCTGACCGAGCTTGGCGTCCTGCGCGACGACCCGCCAGTCGCAGGCCAGCGCCAGCTCACAGCCGCCGCCGAGGGCGTAGCCGGTCACCGCGGCGACGACCGGCTTCGGGATCCGGGCGATCGCGTCGAACGCACTGGACAGGGCGGCCGCCCGGACGGTCATCTCCTGGTACGTCGTGGTGGTGAACTCGGTGATGTCGGCGCCGGCGGCGAACACCTTCTCCCCGCCGTACACGATCACCGCCCTGATCTGCGGCTCCTCGGCCGCCGCCCGGGCCGCCTCCCGCAGTTCCTCCTGCACCTGGGTGTTCAGCGGGTTCATCGGGGGACGGTCGAGCCGGATCGTGCCGATGCCGTCGCTCGTCTCGAGTCGTACGAACTCACCCACGCGCATGCCTCCCTAGCGATCGTTCAGTCACCGACAGCGTAAGGCCCGGCTCGCCAGGGTAAGTAGCATGGGACACCGAGGAGGGGCGATGATCACCTACTACCGCGATCCGGACGTGCTGGTCACGTCGGCCGGGGTCCGCATGAGCGGCCGGGAGTACCGCCTCAGCGACTTCGCCCAGGTGTGGCACCGGCAGGGCCGCCGTTCGTGGAGCGCGGTCGCCGGGCGCGGCGTCCTGGGCATCGCGATGATCGTCCCGCTCGTGATCGGCGCGGTGGGCGTGCTGGTGGCCCTGGTCATCAACGCCTCGACGGCCACCACCGTCGCTCTGATCGGTGGCGGCATCCTGATCGGCCTGGCCGCCGCGCCGCTGTCCGACGTCCTGCTGGAGTTCGTCGACCGCTCGTACGACAAGGGCAGCCGCCGCCGCGAGATCTGGGCCCGTATCCGCGGTTCCGAGGTCCTGCTGCTGGACACCGACAACGCGCAGCGCTTCGGCCAGATCTACCGGGCCCTGCAACGCGCCCTGGACCACGACACCGTTGCCCACTGAGGTGCCGCGGGCAAGGAGTGCCATGACGAACGCCCGGGGCGCGTTGCCGCTCGCCGGCCTGCTCGCGACCTCCGGGGTGCTGCACTTCCTCACCCCGAAGCCGTTCGACTCCATCGTGCCGCGCTCGCTGCCGGGCCGCCCGCGCACGTGGACCCTGCTCAGCGGCGTGGCCGAGCTGGCTGTCGCCGCCGCGGTCGCCAATCCCGGCACCCGCCGGCTCGGCGGGCTGGCCGCCGCCGGCCTGTTCGCGGCGGTGTTCCCCGCGAACGTCAAGATGGCGATGGACTGGCGGGAGGCCCCGCCGGCGCGCCGCGCGATCGCCTATGGACGGCTGCCGCTGCAGATTCCGCTGGTGCTCTGGGGGCTGCGCGTGGCCCGGCGCTGATTTCCCCGAAATCGCCGCGCGACGGGCCGCCGGGCAGCGACGATACGAGGATCATGAGGGCCACCCAGGTACGGCCGACCGGCGTGGAGCGCACGCTCGGCGAAGACGAACTGATCGTCACCAAGACCGATCCCCGCGGCGTGCTGACCTACGCCAACGACGTCTTCCTGCGCCTGTCGGCGCTGCACGAGGACGAGACCATCGGCAAGCCGCACAACATCATCCGGCATCCCGACATGCCCCGGGCGATCTTCAAGTTGCTCTGGGAAGCCCTCGGCGACCGCCAGGAGGTCTTCGCCTACGTGGTCAACCTGGCCACCGACGGCGCCCACTACTGGGTGCTGGCGCACGTCACGCCGTCCTCGGACGCGCAGGGCCGGCTGGTCGGCTACCACTCCAGCCGGCGGCGCCCGGAGCCCGGCCCGGTGGCGGCGATCAGCAAGATCTATGCCGAGCTGCGGGCCGAGGAACGCCGGCACGAGAACTCCCCCGCCGGGCTGGACGCGTCCTGGGCCCGGCTCCGGGGCATCCTGGCCGAGCGCAACCAGACATATGACGAATTCGTTTGGTCTCTCACGAACGGTGCGTACTAGTGCAGAGCGACACCCTGCGGCTCATCACCGATGTCTGCGCCCGCGCTGCCGCCGGCGACTTCGAGGCCCGGCTGCCGTCCATCGGCGAGTCACCGGAGGCCCAGGCGGCCCGGCACGCGCTCAACGGGCTGCTCGACAAGACCGACTCGTTCGTCCGGGAAGCCGGCGCGGCGCTCGGCGCGGCCGCCGAGGGCCGCTATCACCGGCGGTTCCTGCCGCGGGGCATGCAGGGCGCGTTCCGCGACGCGGCCGCCCGGATCGCCCAGTCGACCGACGAGATGAGCAAGTCCACGGCGCAGCTCGCCGAAGCGGCCCGGTCGAGATCAGCTCTCGCCGACGAGCTGGAGAACGCGGTGCTCACCGTCTCCGAGCAGGTGGCGACGGCGGCCACCGAGATGGGTGCGTCGGCGAACGGGCTCGCGGACTTCGCGCGTGAGGCGGTAACCGGGGCCGAGCGTGGGGTCGAGACGGTCGGTTCGCTGCGAACGGCGTCCGAGCAGATTCGCAATGCGGTCGATCTGATCAACTCGGTGGCTTCGCAGACCCGCCTGCTGGCCCTCAACGCCACCATCGAGGCGGCCCGGGCCGGCGACGCCGGCCGCGGCTTCGCCGTCGTGGCCGGCGAGGTCAAGAATCTGGCCAATGAGACCAGCGAGTCCAGCTCGGCGATCCTGGGCCAGGTCAACACGGTGCAGCAGGCGGCGGCGGACGCGGTCGGCGTGCTGGAGGTCATCACCGGCAGCATCCGGGAGATGAGCGGCCTGGTGAACGGCATCGCGGCCGCCGTCGACGGCGGTCACGACTCCGGTACGGCGGGACTGAGCCAACTGGCCGAGGTGCTGCGCAGCGAGGTGCACCGCTTCGTGACGATGGCCCGCCAGTCCTAGTAGTTCTGGGTGTACAGCGCGTCGATCTCGGCGCGGCTGGGCAGGGCGTTGCTGGCGCCCACCTTGCGTACGCATGCCGCGCCGGCCGCGTTCGCCCAGCGCACCGCCTGCACCAGGTCCCGGCCCTCGCCCCAGGCGACCGCCAGCGCCCCGGTGAAGGCGTCACCGGCCGCGGTGGTGTCCGCCACGTCGACCCGGCAGGCCGGGATGCGCTCGTCGTGGCCGTCTCGGTCGGCGTACCAGGAACCTGCGCCGCCCAGCGTCAGCACGACCCGCGGCACCAGGGCCAGCAGGGCGGGCATGTCCGGCTCGGCCGACCCGGTTATCGCGTTCGCCTCGCCCTCGTTGACCACCAGCAGGTCCACCGCGTCCAGCAGCTCCTGCGGCAGCTCCCGGGCCGGGGCCGCGTTCAGGATCATCCGGGTGTTGCCCGCCCGGGCCGCCTGCGCGGCCGCGACCACCGTGTCCGCCGGGATCTCCTGCTGGCACAGCAGCACGTCGCTGTCGGCGATCACCGCCGTCTCGGCCGCGCTCAGCCCGGCGAACGAGCTGTTCGCGCCGGGGCTCACGATGATCGAATTCTCTCCCGCCCGGTCGACCATGATGACCGCGACACCGGAAGCGCCATAGCTGGTCCGTACGTTCTCGGTGTCCACCCCGGACGCGTTGAGCCGGGCTTTGATGGTCACGCCGAACGCGTCCGAGCCGATCGCCCCGAGCAGCGCGCACCGGCCGCCGGCCCGGGCGGCGGCGATGGCCTGGTTGGCGCCCTTGCCACCCGGTGTCATGACGAAGTCGTCGCCGAGCACGGTCTCGCCCGGCAACGGCAGCCGCGGCGCAAGCCCGACGAGGTCCATGTTGGCGCTGCCGGCGACGACGATGCGCGGGGAGGTGTCGGCCATCGTCTGCCTCAGGCCGCCCGGGCCATGTACCGGTCGCCGGAGCGCTGCACCTGCAGCGGCAGCCCGAACGTCTTGGACAGGTTGGCCGCCGTCAGCGTCTCGCCGAGCAGGCCCGCCGCCACGACAGTGCCCTCGCGCAGCAGCATCGCGTGGGTGAAACCGGGCGGGATCTCCTCGACGTGATGGGTGACCAGCACCATCGCCGGGGCGTCCGGGTCCTCGGCCAGCTCGGTCAGCCGGCCGACCAGGTCCTCTCGGCCGCCCAGGTCCAGGCCCGCGGTGGGCTCGTCGAGCAGCATGAGCTCGGGGTCGGTCATCAGCGCGCGGGCGATCTGGGTGCGCTTGCGCTCACCCTCGGACAGGGTGCCGAACTCCCGCTCGACCAGCGCGCCCATGCCCAGCTGCTCCAGCAGGGCCCGGGCCCGCGCCTCGTCCTGCGGGTCGTAGCTCTCCCGCCAGCGGCCGACGACCGACCAGGCCGCGGTGACCACGACGTCGAGCACGCGTTCCGAGGGCGGCACCTGGTCGGCGAGCTGACCGGTGGTGATGCCGATCCGGGTGCGGAGCTCGGTGACGTCGGTGCGGCCCAGCCGCTCGCCGAGGATCCAGGCGGTGCCGCGGGACGGGTGCAGCCGGCCGGACGCCAGGTTGAGCAGCGTGGTCTTGCCGGCGCCGTTGGGGCCCAGCACGACCCATCTCTCGTCCAGCTCCACCTGCCAGGAGAGCCCGCGCAGCAGGTAGCTGCCGCCGCGGATGACGCTCACCCGGTCGAAGGAGATGACGGTGTCTTCGTCAGGTGGGGTGGGGGTCGCAGTCGCTGCCTCGAGCACGCATCCATCCAACCATGCAGGGCCCGGGGCCCCCGACGCCGTGCCCGGTCAACCGGTGGTGGATCCGAAGACCTCGTCGCGGACCGACTCCAGCGCCGTCAGCAGCGCGCCGTTGAGGATCGGCTCGACGGCGACCTCGCTGATCACGACCTTGGGCGCGACGAGGGTGATCGCGGCGACCTCACTCTCGACCCGTTCGGCGAGCGCGGTGCCGCCGGCCTGACTGACCTCGCCGGCCAGGACCACCAGCGGCGGGTCCAGCACCACGCAGGTCGCCGCCACGCCGAGGGCGAGCCGGGCGGCGAGCTCGTCGAGCAGGGGCTCACCCGCCGCGCCGGCCGCGACGGCGGCGCGCACCACGTCGGCGGACTCGGCGCCGCGGAAGCCGTACTTCTTGCCGATGGCCTTGGCCGCGTCCGAGGCCACCAGGGTCTGGAAGGCGCCCTTGGCGCCGCGCTTGGTCACGTCGCGGGGGATCTCGGCGCCGGCCACCGGCAGGTAGCCGATCTCGCCGGCGGCACCGGTGCTGCCGTGGTGCAGCCGGCCACCGATCACCGTGGCCAGACCGACGCCCCGGCCGACCCAGATCAGCACGAAGTCGTCGACGCCCTTGGCCGCGCCGACGTGCTGCTCGGCGATGGCGACCAGGTTGACGTCGTTGCCGAAGACCACCGGCGTGCTCAGGTCCTTGCGCAGCTCGGCGAGCAGGCCGCGGTGCCAGCGCGGCAGGTCGAAGGCGAAGGAGACCTCACTGGTCTTCGGGTCGACGAGACCGGGCGTGCCGAGGACCACCCGGCGGACGGAGGCCATGTCGGTGCCACCCCGGCCGGCCGCCTGGACCACGGCGCTGTGCACTGCGCGTACCGGATCGTCGCTGTCCTGGGTCGACTGCTCGCTGCGGCCGACCACCTCGCCGGTGATGTCCGCGCAGGCCGCGATGACCCGGTCGGGCAGGACCTCGACGCCGATGACGTGGGCGCTACCGGGCGTGACCGCGTACAGCTGGGCGTTGGGGCCGCGGCCGCCGGCCTGCTCACCCACCCGGCGCACCAGGCCCCGCTCCTCGAGCCGCTCGACCAGCTGGGAGGCGGTCACCTTGCTCAACCCGGTCATCTCGCCGAGCTGCGCGCGGGTCAGCGGACCCTTGGCGAGCAGCAGCTCGAGCGCGGCACGGTCGTTGAGCGCCCGCAGCAGTCGCGGGGTACCCGGTAGGCGGGTGGCGGCCATAACTCGTCCCTTGGTGTTTAGGAGTGCTTCCTATTGCGGTGACCGGCGCAGATCATGTAGCCGCAGCGTAACGGTCAGCGCGCACACTGGTTGCGCCGCGTACCCGATAGACATCTGACGATCATGCAGTCCGGCCGGCCGGAAAACCAGAGCCGGACCCGAGGAAGGACACCATGGCGACCGACCCAGGACTGCGCCGCTTGGCTCTGCGCACGTTGCTCGCGGCGTTCCCGGGGACCGAGGCCCCGGAGTGGGCGGCCGCGCTGCTGGCCGAGGGCCTGGCCGGGCACACCCTGTTCGGGACCAACATCGCGGACCCGGCCCAGGTGGGCCGGCTGACGGCGGAGCTGCGCACGGTACGGCGGGACGCCCTGATCGCGATCGACGAGGAGGGCGGCGACGTGACCCGGATGGCCCACCGGGTCGGGAGCCCGTACCCGGGCAACGCGGCCCTCGGCACGGTCGACGACCCGCAGCTGACCCGCTCGGTCTACGCGGCCATCGGCACCGACCTGGCCGAGGCCGGGATCACCCTGGACCTGGCCCCGACGGTCGACGTGAACACGGCCGACGACAACCCGGTCATCGGCACCCGCTCGTTCGGCGCGGACCCCGCACTGGTCGCCCGGCACACGAGCGCCGCGATCGAAGGCCTGCAGTCGACCGGCGTCGCCGCCTGCGCCAAACACTTCCCGGGCCACGGCGCGACAACGGCCGACTCCCATCTCGAACTCCCCACGGTGGACGCTGAGCTGGAGGTGCTGCGCGGCCGCGACCTGCCCCCGTTCGCGGCAGCGGTGGCGGCGAGCACGCAAGCGATCATGACGGCGCACATCCGCGTACCCGCACTGACCGGCGCCGGCCCGGCCACCTTCAGCCACGCGGCACTGACCGACCTGCTCCGCGGCGAGTACGGCTTCGGTGGGGCGGTCATCACGGACGCGCTGGAGATGAAGGGAGCCGCCCAGGCCGCGGGCGGCATCGGCGAAGCCGCGGTGCTGGCCCTGGCGGCAGGTGCGGACCTGCTGTGCATCGGCGCCCGGGTGAGCCTGGACCTGGTCGAACTGGTGGCAGCGGAAATCGTCGCCGGCCTCGGCGAAGGCAGGCTCACGCTGAGCCGGCTGGAGAACGCCGCGGAACGAACAGCGGCGCTGACCGCGTGGACCCAACGCCCGGTGACGCCCCTGCGGCACGACGCCGGGCTGGGCTACACGGCAGCCCGCCGGGCGGTACGGGTCGAAGGCTCCCTCGTGGACTTTGCGGACTCGCTGGTGGTGCAACTCCGGTCGGGCCATTCGATAGCGGAAGGCCGCGTGCCGTGGGGCCTGCGGCCGCACCTGAACGGCACCGAGCAAGTGTCCGTGGTGGCCGCTGACACGGATGCGGAGACCCTGGTCGAACAGGCGGGGGCGCGGCCGATCGTGGTCGTCGGGCGACACACCCATCGAGCACAAGCGAGCCGAGCGCTCATCGAAACCCTCGCGGCGCGGCATACTGTGGCGGTGGTGGAGATGGGCTGGCCGGCAAGCTGGCGGCCGATCGGGGCGCGAGCTTTTGTCACCACGTACGGCGCGAGCCATGCCAGTGGGCGCGCCGCAGCGGAAGCCCTCGGGCTGACCACAACCCACTGAGACACCCGGAACTGAGGCAGCGGCGGGCCGCCACCCGCCGCTGCCTCTCTTTGTGCCCCAGATCTCCTTGAACACGTTCAACTAACGTCCTACGCTGATCACGACACCAGTTGAACGCGTTCAAGAAAGGCGGAGGTCGTGGATCACAAGGTCTGGATGTACCTCGCCTACCTGATCGTCAGCATCGCGCTGACGGTCTGGGTGGCGACCACGCTGTCCCGCAACGGATTGGTCTTCCTGGAAGACGTCTTCGCCGACAACCGCCTGGCCCGGGCGGTCAACCAGCTGCTGGTGATGGGCTTCTACCTGCTGAATCTGGGGTTTGTGGCGGTGGCTATGCGCTCAAACGCCCGGGTGCCGGATGCGGCCCGGGCGTTGGAGACCCTGTCTTACAAGATCGGGTTTGTGTTGCTCGTGCTCGGGGTGCTGCATGTCTGCAATGTGTTCTTTCTGGGGCGGTATCGGCGGGGGCGGTTGCGGCAGCAGCAGGGGATGCCGCCGTTGCCGCCGGCTGGGCGGTTGCCGATGTATCCGCAGCCTGGGGGGCCGGGTGGCGGGCCTGGGGGTGCCGGGCATCCCGGTGGGCCTGGCGGTATGGGTGGGCCCGGCGGAGTCGCTGGTCCCGGCGGAATGTCTGGTCAAGGCGGGTGGGCCGGGCCGGGCGTTGGCGGGCCGAGCGCGGCTGGTCCCGGCGGAACGGCGGGATCAGGTGGGACAGGTCTTGGCGCGGCCAGGCACGGCACGGCTGGGCCCGGCGTAGCCGGGTCGGGCGCTGCAGGTCCGGGCGGGGCCAGTGCCGGGCCGGGCGCTGCTGGGTCGGGCACTGCCGGGCCAGGCGTTGGCGGGCCGGGCGCTGCCGGGTCGGGCGTTGGCGGGTCGGGCGTTGGCGGGCCGGGCACCGCTGGGCCGGGCGCTGCCGGGTCGGGCGTTGGTGGGCCGGGCACTGCCGGGCATCCGGGTGCCGGCCAAAGCGGGGCTGGCTATCCCGGTGCGGGCCATGCCGGAGCTGACCAAGGCGGCGCCCGGCCGAATGAGTGGCCTGGGCAGGGGATGGCGGGGCCTGTTCCGCCGCCCGCGCCGGCATGACGAGGACCACCGATCCGGCCGGTCACGGGGCCGGCCGGATCGGGTATTTCACCGTTCTCTACGACGAGGGCTGCCCTATCTGCCGCGCCGCGCATCGGTGGCTTGCGGGCCGCGCTCAGCTCGTACCGTTGCTCTTTGTGCCTGCCGGGTCGGCCGAGGCCCGGCAGCGCTTTCCCGGGCTGGACCATCCCGCCACGTTGCGGGATCTGACCGTGATCACCGACGGTGGCCTGGTCTATGTCTCGGACGGGGCCTGGCTGGCCTGCCTGTGGGCGCTGGCGGACTACCGCGGGATGGCCGAGCGGCTCAGCTCCCCGCGGCTGCTGCCGACAGCGCGGCGCTTCATTGCCGCGGCCGCTGCCGTCCGCCAGTCGACCCGGGCGGACGACTACGGTGACGTGTGTGACGACCAGTGCCGCTGACCCCGCCGCCGATGAGCCCGGCGTTGCCTCTCCGGCGCTCCCCCACAGTCCGTCCCCTGAGCCGGCGACGGCGACGGGAACGGCTCCGGCGGGCGGGCTCGGCGCTGCTCCGAAGGCTGAGAGCGTGAGCCCGGCCTCCGGTTCCGGCACGGACGATGGCGGCGACGGTAGTTCTGGTGGCGCCGGCGCTCGCGGCGAGAGTGACATCGACGCTGGCGTTGACGCTGGCGGCAGCGGCAGCGGCAGCGGCAGCGGTGACGGCAGCGGTGGCGGCAGCGGCAGCGGCAGCGGTGACGGTGACGGCAGCGGTGGCGGTGACGCCGGCACTGACGGCGGCGCTGGAACCGACGGCGGCGCTGGAACCGACGGCGGCGCTGGAACCGACGGCGGCGCCGGAGCCGACGGCGGCGCCGGAGCCGACGGTAAAGGCGGTGGCGCCTTCGCCGGCGGAAAGCCGGAGGCTGGCGAGGAAAAGCCGCGGCGGCCGCGGGGTGAGCAGACCCGGCAGCTGATCCTGGAGACCGCCTTGCGGCTGTTCCGGGAGCGGGGTTACACCGAGACCACCATGCGGGCCGTCGCCAAGGAAGCCGGTGTCGCGGTCGGGAACGCCTACTACTACTTCGATTCCAAGGAACACCTCATTCAGGGGTTCTACGACCGCAACCAGGCTGCGCACCGGACCGCCGCCGAGGTTGTGTTCGCCAACGAGAAGGACTTCGCCGCCCGGCTGCGGGGTGTGCTGCACGCCGGGATCGACGTCAACCAGCCCTACCACTCGTTCGCCGCCACGTTCTTCAAGACCGCCGCCGAGCCGTCTTCGCCGCTGAGTCCGTTCTCCCGGGAGTCGTCGCCGGCCCGGGAGGCCGCCATCGCGATCTTCCGGGACGTGGTTGACGGCTCCTCGGCGAAGCTCGACCCGGAGCTGCGCAAGGAACTGCCCGAGTTGCTGTGGCTCGGCTGGATGGGCGTAGTCCTCTTCTGGGTCTACGACCGCTCCCCCGACCAGCGCCGAACCCGGCGCCTCATCGACGGCGTCGTGCCGCTCGTCGACCGCCTGGTCGGGCTGTCGCGGCTGCGCGTGCTGCGCCCCGCACTGCGCCAGATCCTGGCCCTGCTCGACACCATCCGCCGCGAAGATTGATCACGTTCCGCATCGGCACCCTTCTTTACTCTCAGTTACTGTTGCGTGAGCTGGGCGCGCTGGTGGGTGGTGTTTTCGGCCCGCCCGGGCAGCTATAGCCGGATCTGTCGCCTGGAATCGGCCAGCCGAACGGCCATATCGCACACCCGGTGCTTCCCCCGTGCACCGGTCGCCACGTAGCGTCACTTTTGCAGGTGGATCTGGGGATGTCGCAGGGCTTCGAACCTCGGGACCGGTTCGAGACCACCCTGCGGCACGGATGGTGGGCCGGGCGCGCCGATGATTTCGGGAGCAATCATCGGGTGAAGCGCCCGGCTCACACTGCCGCCGCAATTCAGCGAGGCAGCCGCCGACTCGGATATCGAACGGGCGCCGGCGATCGGACTGCGCGCTGCCGAAACGGCGGCGCTTCTCGTCAGAATCACCGCATCGGTCAAGGCCAGGCGCCCCGCACTCCGCGCCGTCGAGGCGAATCTTGAGTGGCGGCCCGCCGGTTGCCAGGCGACGCCGGCTGATCGGTGCCGTGAGCTTGCAGGACGCGGCCGCTCAGGCCATTCGTCGCCGTCGTGGAAGTCATGCGAAGAGCTTGCCGCAATCCGCGGGTGCCGCGGGGACCCCTGTGGACAACGCCGGGGCTGTGGATAACCGGCTATGGGTGCAGGACGGACTCCGTACCTTTGATGAGCGTTGCGAGGCCGTACTCGAAGACCTCGTCGCCGATCGGGCTGCCGGACCGGAGGGCCGCGGCCAGGGTCGGCAGTTCGCTCAGGTCCGGGCGCTCACCGCGCTCGGCCATGGTCGAGGCCACTGCCTGTTCCTGCAGGACGTGGCCGTTGATGTAGTGGCTCAGCACAGTGATCGTGCGCAGAGCCTGGACGGGGGTGAAGCCGCGCTCCACCATCGCCGCGAGTTCCTGCTCGAAGTGGCGGACCGATTCACGGCCGCGCACGGCTCCGGAGACCACGCGGGCGCCGTCGCGGCTGGCCAGCAGTGACGCCCGGTAGGACCGCGCCCGCCGGGCCAGCCACTCCTGCCAGGGCTCGCCCGGGCGAGGTGGCCCCATGCCCGCGCGCACGATGATCGCGTTCGCCATGCCGTCGAGCAGTTCCTGCTTGGTGCGGATGTGCCAGTAGAGCGCCGGCGACTGGACGCCCAGTTCGGCGGCGAGGCGGCGCACGGTCAGACCCTCCAGGCCCACCTCGTCGAGCAGCTTCAGCCCCGCCTCGATGAGCACTTCGCGCGTCAAGCCCTTCACGACGCCACCTTAGCAGTGCTAAGTTCTCCTTAGCGGCGCTAAGGAGGAGTCATGCGGGCACTCGCGGAGGACGGCACGGAAGCACAAGCAGTGGAGGAGGGCATCGGCACGCCGATCCTGGTGATCCACGGCGGCATGGGAGACCGCACGGTCTGGCAGCCGGTCACGGACCTGCTGCGAGACCGCTTCCGGACGGTACGGCTGGAGCGCCGCCGCTACCGCATGGACCTGCCCGGACCGTCGACGATAGCGCAGGAGGTCGGGCACGTGGCAGCGATCGCGGCGCAGCTGGACCGGCCGGTGCTGGTCGGGCACTCGTCGGGAGCGGTGGTGGCGCTGGAGGCACTGGTCGCGAACCCCGGGGCATACGCGGGCGCGGTGCTCTACGAGCCGCCGGTGGTGATCGGCGCGCCGCTGAGTGACGACAAGCTTGCGCGGGCCCGCGCGGCGATCGCCCAGGACAAGCCGGGAAAGGCGTTGGCCATCTTCCTGCGGGACGTGGTCCGGATGCCGGCGCCGTTGGCCTGGCTGGCGGGCTTCATTGTCGGGCGGCACCCGGAGTACCGGCAGCGGGTGGTGCGGCAGCTGGACGACAACGACGCGTTGGATGCGCTGGGGGTGCGGCTGGCGGCGTACGCGGAGCTGAAGATGCCGATCCTGCTGCTCGGCGGGGACAAGTCACCGCGGCATCTGGCGGAACGGCTGGACGCGCTCGAGCAGACGCTGCCCAACGCCCGCCGCCTGCTACTGCACGGCCAGGGCCACAACGCCGAACGCCGCGCACCGCAGAGAGTGGCGAAGGCCATCGCCAAGTTCATCGACGAGAACGTCGCCCACCACTGACCGCCAGAAGCGCTCGGGGACCGAGGCCGCGCCCGGCAACGCCGGACGCGACCTCCAGCCCTCACACAGCCGACGAAGTCTTGACCAACGTACGGATCTGCCGCAGCAGCACAGACAACGCCGCCAAATCCGCGGGTGCTTCCTCCACGTTGCCCATCGCGTTTCCCGTACGGGCCATCGATGCCGCGTTCACCTGCTCCCATTCGGCCAGGCGGTCCTCCGGCGCCGCCGATGCCGGGGTCGACTGCAGCACTTCCGCCGTCAGGCCGGCCAGGGCCGCGTACAGGTCGTAGCGCAGCGCCATCCGGGCCAGGGTCTGCCAGCGGTCGCCGCGCGGAAGGCGGGAGATGTGCGACAGCAGCACGTCGATCTGGAAGCGTTCCGAGATCACGAAGTAGACCTTCGCCACCTCGGTCGCGTCGTGGCCGGTCGCCCGGGCCGTTTCCAGGATGTCCAGCATGCCGAAGCCGTAGACCACCCGGGAGATCGCGTCGGCCAACTGCTCCGGGATGCCGCGTTCCGCCAGCGTGGTCACGTGGCTCTCCAGGGAACGGCGTTCGACACCGATCACGACCGTCGGCAGCTGGGCCAGCAGCGCCTCGACGCCGGGGCGGAGCCGGGCGATCTCGCCCGCCACGTCGATCGGCGAGCGGCGGTTGCTGACCAGCCAGCGGACCGCCCGGTCGAGCAGCCGCCGGGTCTCCAGATAGACCAGCGTCTGCGCCGGCGTCGGCACTTCGTTGTCCAGCTGCTCCGCCGCCGCCCACAGGTCGGGCAGGCCGTAGACGTCGCGGACCACGACGTACGCGCGGATCACGTCCGCCGCCGACGCCCCGCTCTCCTCCATCGCGCGGAAGACGAACGACGTGCCGCCGCGGTTGACCACCTCGTTGACCAGGGCCGTCGAAATGATCTCGCGGCGCAGCCGGTGGCCGGCCATCCGGGCCGCGTAGCGCTCGCGCAGCGGGGTGGGGAAATACCGCGCCAGCACGTCGTTGGTCCATGCCTCGTCCACCAGGACGTCGGCGAGGACCTGGCGTTCGAGCGAGATCTTCACGTACGCGAGCAGCACCGCGAACTCCGGAGCGGTCAGCCCCTCACCGGCCTCGTGGCGCGCGGCCAGCTCCTTGTCGCTCGGCAGCGCCTCCAGCTCGCGGTTGAGCTGGCCCGACTGTTCGAGCGTGGTGAGCATCCGGCGGTGCACGGGCAGCAGCGAGTGAGCCTGCGACCGGGCGTTGCCGAGGGCGGCGGCCTGCTCGTAGTTGTCCCGCAGGACCAGCGCGGCGACCTCGTCGGTCATCGCGGCCAGCAGCTCGTCGCGGTCGGGCAGGCTCAGCTCGCCGTCGGTGACCGCGCCGCCGAGCAGGATCTTGATGTTGACCTCGTGGTCGGAGCAGTCCACGCCGGCGGTGTTGTCGATGAAGTCGGTGAAGATCCGGCCGCCGTGGCCGCTGCCGCTCTCGTCCGGCGGCCCGCCGACCCGGGCGTACTCGATCCGGCCGCGCTGGGTCAGGCCCAGGTTGCCGCCCTCGCCGACGACCCTGGCCCGTACCTCGTAGCCGTTGACCCGGATCGGGTCGTTGGCCTTGTCTCCCACCTCGGCGTGGGTTTCGGTGCTCGCCTTCACGTAGGTGCCGATGCCGCCGTTGAACAGCAGGTCGACGGGCGCGGCCAGGATCGCGCGCATCAACTCGGTCGGGCTCACGGCTGTCGCGTCGCCCAGCCCCAGCACCGCGCGGACCTGCGGCGTGACCGGGATGGACTTGGCTGTCCGCGGATAGATGCCGCCGCCCTCGCTGATCAGTGAGGCGTCGTAGTCGGCCCACGAGGAGCGCGGCAGGTCGAACAGCCGGCGGCGCTCGGTGTAGGACGTGGCGGCGTCCGGGTCCGGGTCCAGGAAGATGTGCCGGTGGTCGAAGGCGGCCACCAGCCGGATGTGCTCGCTGAGCAGCATCCCGTTGCCGAAGACGTCGCCGGACATGTCGCCGACGCCGACCACTGTGAAGTCCTGTGACTGGGTGTCGACGCCCAGGTCGCGGAAGTGTTTCTTGACCGACTCCCACGCGCCGCGGGCGGTGATGCCCATCTTCTTGTGGTCGTAGCCGGCCGAGCCGCCCGAGGCGAACGCGTCGCCGAGCCAGAAGTCCTTGCTCACCGAGATCTCGTTGGCGATGTCGGAGAACGTAGCCGTGCCCTTGTCCGCCGCGACCACCAGGTAGGGGTCGTCGCCGTCGTGCCGGACCACATCGACCGGCGGCACGATCTTGCCGCTGTGGATGTTGTCCGTCACGTCGAGCAGCGCGCCGATGAACAGGCGGTAGCACGCCACAGCCTCGTCCCGGTCGCCCGGAGCCTGCTTGAGCACGAAGCCGCCCTTGGCGCCGACCGGCACGATCACCGCGTTCTTCACCATCTGGGCCTTGACCAGGCCCAGCACCTCGGTGCGGAAGTCTTCCCGGCGGTCCGACCAGCGCAGTCCGCCGCGCGCGACCGCGCCGAAGCGCAGGTGCACACCCTCGAAGCGGGGTGAGTAGACGAAGATCTCGTACTTCGGCCGGGGCGCCGGCAGGTCCGGGATGGCCTGCGGGTCGAGCTTGAACGCCACGTACGACTTCGGGCGGGAGTCGGCGCCGCGCTGGAAGAAGCTCGTGCGCAGCGTGGCCTGGATGAGCGTCAGGTAGGAACGCAGAATGCGGTCCTGGTCCAGGCTGTCGACGCCGTCGAGCAGGGTGGTGATCTGCTCGACCAGCTCGTCGCCGCGCCGCGCGCGCTCCTCCTCGACCAGCTCCAGGCGCGGCGAGAACCGCGCTTCGAAGAGCTGCACCAGCAGGCGGGCGATCTCCGGGTAGGCGATGAAGGTCGACTCCACGTAGCGCTGGGAGAAGACGTTGCCGGTCTGCCGCTGATATTTCGCGTACGCCCGCAGCACCACGACCTGCCGCCAGGTCAGCCCGGCCCGCAGCACCAGCTCGTTGAAGCCGTCCACCTCGGCCTCGCCCCGCCACGCCGCCGCGAAGGCGTTCTCCACCTGCGGGCGCACCTCGGAGAGCTCCCGATGGGCAGCCGGCGGGAGCAGACCGAAGTCGTACAGGTAGACGGTGCCGTCGGGGCGGCGCACCTCGTACGGCCGCTCGTCGACGACCTGGGCGCCCAGCGAGTGCAGCACCGGCAGGACGGCGGAGAGCATCATCGGCTCGCCGTACCGGAAGACCTTGAACCGCACGTCGGCGTCGTCGGGCTCGGCATTGCCGTCGCGGTTGACGTGCCGCTTGCGGTAGAGGTGCATCTCCAGCTGACCGGTCTCCTCCAGCAGCTCCAGCTTGGCGATGTCCTGGACCGCCTCGTACGGCGTGTGGCCGTCCTTGTAGCTGTCCGGGAACGCGGGCGCGTACCGGTGGAAGAGGTCCTTGGCCGGCTCCTCGCCCAGCTTGCGCTCGAGCACCAGGGAGAAGTCGTCGTCCCACATCCGGGTCGCGTCGGCGAGCAGCTCGGCCAGCACGTTCGGGTCCACCGCGCCCGGCGGGTCGGCCGGGTCGGTGCGCACGATGAAGTGCACCCGGGCGAGCATCCGCTCGGTCACCCGGGTCGTGTAGTCGACGCCGATGCCGTTCAGCTCCCGCAGCAGGATCTCCTGCATCGCCTGGCGATTGCTGGTGGTGAACCGGTCCCGGGGCAGGTAGATCAGGCAGGAGATGAAGCGGCCGTACCCGTCGCGGCGCAGGAACAGCCGCAGCTGCCGGCGGCCGGCCATCCGCAGCACGCCGACGACCGCCTCGTACAGGTCATCGGTCTTGATCTGGAAGAGCTCGTCACGCGGATAGGTCTCGAGGATCTGCAGCAGGTCCTTGCCGGAGTGCCCGCGTGGCGAGAGCCCGGAGCGGTCCAGCACCTCCATCACCTTGCGGCGGACCACCGGCAGCTCGCGGACGCTGGTGCGGTAGGCCGAGCTGGAGAACAGGCCCAGGAAGCGGCGCTCGCCGACCACCTCGCCGGACTCGTTGAAGACCTTGACGCCGATGTAGTCCAGGTAGGCCGAGCGGTGCACGGTGGCCCGGGAGTTGGCCTTGGTGATCACCAGCAGCCGCTTCTCCAGGGCGCGGCGGTGCGCCTCGGGGGCCATCGAGGACAGCTTGCGGGGAGTGCTGTTGTCGCCACGCAGGATGCCCAGGCCGGTGCCCGGCACGGCGGTGAGGACGTCGCCGTCGAGCTGATATTCCCGGTAGCCGAGGAAGGTGAAGTGGTCGTGGGCGAGCCACTTGAGCAGCTCGATCGTGTCGGTGACGTCCTTGTCCGGCACCGGCAGCTTGCGCTCGGAGCCGCGGGCCGCCGCCAGCTCGTCGGCGATGACCACCGCGCGCTGGCGCATCCGGGGCCAGTCGTCGACCGCGTCGCGCACGTCGGTCAGTACCCGGCACAGCTCCTGGTGCAGCTGGGCGCGGGCCTCCGCGTTGCGGACCGGGTCGACCTCGACCCGGATCCAGCTCTCCACCAGGTCGCCGTCGATCGCGTCGTCGGGCTCCACGTCGGCCTCGACCTGGGTCAGCTCGCCGTCGGGCCCGCGCCGGACCACGATCAGCGGGTGCACCAGCAGGTGCACGTCGAGCTGGTGGGCGACGAGCAGGGCGGTGACCGAGTCGACCAGGAACGGCATGTCGTCGGTGACGATCGACAGCACGGTGTGCGACTGCCGCTCGGTCGGGGCGCTGATGTCCAGCCGCAGCTCACCCGGGCGCCGGGTATGAGCCAGCTCACGGTGCGCGAGCGCTGCCGCATGCATCTCGGCGGGCGTGTAACCGACCAGCTCCTCGTCGGGCGCGAACCGCCAGAAGCGGCCGACCAGCGACGCGGTGGTGTGGTCCTGCCCCGCGAGCTCCACCGCCTGCGCCACCAGGCGCTCGGCGTTGGGCAACGGCTCGTCGAGCTCATCGTCGGACGTCCCCAGCCGGCCTGTCAGGGCCAGCCCGGGGCCGGGCCCGAAATCCAGCTCGGGATCGGATTCGATCGCTGCCTCATCGGCGACGGCCATGACCTAGGGCTCCCCTCACCCACGACATTGTGGGTTCGACGTTTCGGGCATCAGCCTAGAACGTCCCCCCGACAGTCCGGGCCACACCCGGGGTGCGCGGAAGAGATCCGACACCCGAATTTGATACATCTCACCCACCACGGGTCAACGTGGCGGCCCGACTCCGGTTACCGTTCCGTAGGTTTCTCGAATCGAGCCGAGGGAAGGGTGGCATCATGCGCGGCAACGGACGTGCTGGCCGGGTCCTGGCCGCCATGGCCGGCCTGCTGTTGATCACAGGCGGCGCGGCTGCCTGCTCCGGCTCGGACGGCCCCGGCGACACCCTGGACACGTTCCTCAAGGGCTGGCGCAACGGCGACCTGAGCAAGACCGGCTTCGTCACCGCCGACGGCGCCAAGATCTCGGCGAACGACGTCTTCACCCAGCTGCAGGGCCTGGCCGGCGACCTCAACAAGTCGTCGCTGCTGCTCTCGGCCGAGGGCAAGCCCAAGGAGACCGGCGAGATCGCCTCGGGCCCGGTGAAGCTCGACTGGACGCTGCCGGGCGGGACCTCCTGGTCGTACCAGAGCACCGTGCGGCTCACCAAGCGCAACACCGACGGCTGGCGGGTGATCTGGGAGCCGGCCATCGTGCACAGCGAGCTGACCGCCGGCGACCGTCTCGAGCTGCGCCGCAAGGCCGCCGACCGGGCCGACGTGCTCGGCGCCGACGGCAAGCCGATCGTCACCCAGCGGCCGGTCGTCACCGTCGGCGTGACCCCCAACCGGATCACCGACGAGGCCAAACTCTTCACCGAGCTCGGCAAGCTCTTCAAGTCCATCGACGTGGACGTGGACTTCAAACTCATCGCGGAACGCGTCAAGGACGCGACCGACGACGGTGCCTTCATCGACATCGTCACCCTGCGGCGCCCCGACTACGACAAGATCCGGGATCGGGTACGCGCCCTCGACGGCACCGTCTTCCAGGAGGGGCAGCGCGAGCTCGCCCCCACCCGGCCGTTCGCCCGCGCCCTGCTCGGCACGGTCGACCCCGCCACCCGCGACGACCTGGACGCCAACCCCGAAGCGCTGCGCGAGAACGACCAGGTCGGGCACGGCGGCCTGCAGCAGCGGTACGACGCCCAGCTGCGCGGCACCGCCGGCCAGTCCGTGGTGATCGCCCGCCGCACCCCCGACGACCAGGTCGAGGACTCGCAGCTGTTCAGCAACGAGCCGGTCGCCGGTAAACCGATCAAGACGACCCTGGACGTCGCGACGCAGAACGCGGCCGACGCCGCGGTGGCCAAGGAGAAGCAGCCCAGCGCCCTGGTGGCGATCCGGATCAGCGACTCCAGCATCGTCGCGGTCGCCAACGGCCCGGAAGGCGCCGGCGTCAACACCGCGATGACCGGCCAGGTCCCGCCCGGCTCCACGTTCAAAATGGTGTCGACGCTGGGCCTGCTGGACAAGAAGGCGGTGACCCTCGACGACGAGGTGGACTGCCCGAAGACCAAGAAGGTCAGCGGCCGCTCGTTCAAGAACTCGCACGACATGGAGCTCGGCTCGGTCCCGTTCCGGGTGGACTTCGCGAAGTCGTGCAACACCGCCTTCGTCAACCTGGCCCCGAAGCTGGGCGCCGACGGCCTGCAGGACGCCGCGACGAAGCTCGGCCTCGGCGCCAAGTGGGACCTCGGCGCCGACTCCTTCAGCGGCAAGATCTCCCCGGCGAACAGCCCCACCGAGCTGGCCGCGGCAACCTTCGGCCAGGGCGCGACGGCGGTCAGCCCACTGGCGATGGCCGGCGCGACGGCGGCGGTCGCTCGCGGCCAGTTCATCCAGCCGAAGCTCGTGACGGAGCCGGCCCCGGCCGCCCCGATCGCCGACGGCCCGAAACTGGCCCAGACGTCGATCCAGCCGCTGCACACGATGATGCGCGAGGTCGTGACCAAGGGCACGGCCACGGACCTGGCCGACGCGCCGGGCAAGCCGGTGCTGGGCAAGACGGGTACGGCCGAGTTCAAGGACGGCGAAGAGGAAACGCACGCCTGGTTCGTGGGCTGGCAGGGTGACATCGCGTTCGCGGTGATGGTGGAGAAGGGCGGGGCCGGGGCTGAGGCAGCGGTGCCGATCGCGGCCCGGTTCCTGACCGCACTCAACAAGTAGCGGCCGCGGCCTGCTGCTCTCGGGCACAGGTCGTTGCCCGGGCCGCCTCGCTCGGCCGGCGGCTGGCGGCCGGCGGCGGGTCAGCCGAGACCGGCCAGCGGCCCGGGGCGGGTCAGCCGAGACCGACCAGCGGCCCGGGGCGGGTCAGCCGAGACCGACCAGCGGCCCGGGGCGGGTCAGCCGAGACCGACCAGCGGCCGGGAGCGGGTCAGCCGAGACCGACCGGCCGGCAGCCGCGGTGGCGGGTCAGCCAAGGTCGGCCGGGGGCGGGTCAGCCGAAGTCGGCCGGTTGTTCGGGGCCGACTTCGAAGGCCGGGCGCTGTGCCGGGAGGGTGAAGTCCTCGATCGGGCGCGGGCGGAGCATGCCCGGCATGGTTGCGGGTAGCGGCTTGGAGTCCAGCAGCGGCGCGGAGCCGAGCGGCCGCATCGGCGCGGGCTCGGCGGGCGGCTCGTCGGCCTCCACTTCAGCGGATAGTTGGTCGGCCTCGGGCCCGGCGGACTCGCGCTCATCGGACTCGGGCTCGGCGGACTCGGCGGAGCCTGCTTCGTCGGCGTCGTCGTGGGCCTTCTCGGCAGCCGGCGGGTCGAGATCCTCTGGCTCGGGTCCGGAATCCGGCGCCGGCTCGAGGTCCGACTCCTCGAAGGAGTCCACATCGCCGTGGTCGGCCAACGAGTGGGGGTCGGTTCGGTTGGGGTCCGCTGCCTCGCCGGGCTCGCCCTCCTCGGCATCCACGGTCGCCGCCGGGTGATCGTCACCGGCGTCGGCTGAGCTGTGGTCCGCGTCGGCGGCGGTGCCGACCTCAGCCTGAGCGCCGTCGTCCAGATCAGCCGACTCCGCGTCGCGCCAAGCTGCATCCGGGCCATCGGGCAGCCCGGCGTCATCCACGGCCACGTCATGCGCGTCGCCCGGGTCCGAGAACGGCGAGGCGACTTCGGGACTGTCGTCAACGTCCGCGAAGGGCGAGGCAACATCTCGACCCGCGCCAGCGGCAAGCGACGCAACGCCGTGATCATCATCCGGCGCTGAGGCGGCGTCGTGAGTGTCGTTCGGCTCGGAGAAGGGCGAGGCAACGTGATCCTCGTCGCCCGGCCCGGCGAAGGGCGAGACAACGTCCCGGCCGTCGTCCGGCCCCGCGAAGGGCGACGCAACATCTTGATTGTCGCCCGGACCCGCGAAGGGTGGCGCACCGCTCAATCCCGAGCGCGAGGAGGCGACGTGCTCTGGTTCCGCATCCTGGGGAGAGACGCCGTCCGGATCAGCCCGCCGTGAGAAAGCCTCGAACTCCGCCTGGTCCGAAGCCCGGCCCGAAGCCTGGCCCGAAGCCTGGCCCGAAGCCTGGCCCGAAGCCTGCCCCGAAGCCCCCTCCGCAGCCGGGAACGCCGGCACCTCCCCAGCCTGCGAGACCCCAGCCAGAGTCGTCGCCAGGGACTCCCCGTTCGACATCCCCGCCGCCGCCGCTCGCACGTCGTCACCCGCCGCCGCGGCCCGTCGGGCCTCGACCGGGTCCTGCTCTGCCGGCCCCCGCTGCCCCGGGGCCAGCCGCCCCGGACCGAGCCGCCCGGGACCGAGACGACCGGGACCGGCGAGGTCGCGACGGGCCGCGACCAGGTCCGGGCGGGCGTCCACCAGCTGAGCCGGCTTCAGCCCGGCCACGATCGCCGAGGTGATCTCTTCCGCGTACTTGCCGTCCGGGTCGTAGTCCGGGTCGAAGACCGTGATCTCCACGCCCAGGCAGTGCGGCGACTCCACCAAGCCGGCCAGCAGGATCTCCAGCTCCGGGAACGCGATACCGCCCGGCTCCGGCGCGTCCACGGCCGGCATCACCGCCGGGTCCAGCACGTCCACGTCGATGTGCACCCAGTACCCCGCGCAGTCCACCAGCTGGTCGCGCGCCCATTGGGCGCTGCGGGCCGCGCCCTCCACGCGCAGGGTCGGCACCGGGCGGGTCACGATGCCGGCCGCCTGCAGGTCCAGCCGGTATTCGTCCTGGGCGCGGATGCCCATCACCACCACGTCGATGTCGCGGTAGTACGGCCGCCGGCCTTCCATCGCTGCCAGGTCGGTCTGGCCCCGGCCCGTGACCAGCGCCAGGTCCTCGCCGGCCGCCGCGCCCACGTAGGACGCGTTGCCGGGGTGGCGGAAGTCCGAGTGGCCGTCCACGAAGACCAGGCCGATCCGGCCGCCGACCGCCTCGCCCAGGCGGTGCATGGCCAGCGCCGAGCCGAGCACGATCGAGCAGTCGCCGCCCAGGACCACCGGGAACTCGCCCTGGTCGAGGATGGCGCCGATCCGGTCGGCCAGCTTCCGCGAGTACGCCGAGATCTCCGGCGCGTGGCACACCCCGTCACCGGGGCGCCAGTCGCCCGGGTCGTACCGCGGCGGGGTCAGGCAGCCGGCGTCGCGGGCGTTGAGGCGGCGCAGCAGGCCGTGGTCACGGAGGGCTCCGGGCGCCTTGGCGCAGCCCGGCACCGACGTCGCCGTCGGCGGGCGCAGGCCGAGGTTGGACGGTGCGTCGAGCACGGCGATGCGGCGCATGGAGCCCCCCGTACCTTTGCCTAGAAGAGCGCGCGGGCCAGCGCGCGCCGCGCGCTCGCCACAGCCGGATCGTCGGGTCCGGCCACGTTGAAGAGTGACAGCAGATGCTTGCGTACGCTGTCCCGCTCCTCGCCGCTGGACCGCCGCACCGCCGCGACCAGCCGCTCGTAGGCCTCGGGGGCCTGCCCGCTGAGGACCTCGATGTCGGCGGCGAGCTGCTGGGCGGCGACGTCGTCGGGGTCGGCCGCGGCCTTGGCCAGCGCCTTCTCCGCGTCCACGCCGGTGACCCGGCGGTAGAGCTCGACCTGCGCCAGGCCGGACTCCGCCGCGTGGTCCTGCGGCGACTCGGCCAGGATCTTGCGGTACGCCGCCTCGGCCGCGTCCAGGTCCCCGGTCATCAGCGCGTCGTCGGCCGCGTCGAGCCGCGGGTCCTCCGGGGCGGCGACCTCGACGCCGCCGGCCTTGAGGACCGCGTCGATGTACTGCCGGACCTGCGCCTCGGGCAGCACGCCGGTGAAGCCCTCGACGAGCTGGCCACCGACCACCGCGATCACCATCGGGATGCCCTGGACCCGCAGCGCCTGGGCCAGCCGCGGGTTGGCGTCCACGTCGACCTTGCCGAGCACCCAGCTGCCGCCGCCCTCGGCCGCGAGCTTCTCCAGGACCGGGGAGAGCTGCTTGCACGGCTCGCACCACTCGGCCCAGAAGTCCAGGATCACCGGGGTGGTCATGGACAGTTCGAGGACGGTCGTCTGGAAGTTCGCTTCGGTGACGTCGATGACCGCGGGCGGCGCACCACCCGGCTGCGGGGTGGCGGCGGGGCTCGCGGCCGGGCCGGCGGGGCCCGCGGGTGCGGGCTTGCTCGCGGGGCGCAGTGCACCGAGATCGACCGCGCCGCGGGTGAAGATCGACGGAGTGGTCCGTGGGTCGCTCATGGTTATCTAGTCTCGCACGCGCGCCGGACTGTTCGCCGCGCCGCCGGGCTGGTGATATCGGACGTCACAGGGGGTGCGGCCGGTCAGAAGCGGGCGGGCTCGCGGTAGATGCCCCACTCCCCCTTCAGCGCCGCGCAGATCTCGCCCAGGGTGGCCTCGGCCCGGGCCGCGTCGAGCATGGCGGGGATCATGTTCTCCGTGGTGCGCGCGACCGCCACGAGCCGGGCCAGCGCCTGCTGGGTGCGTACCGGATCGCGGCCGGCCTTGCGCTCGGCGAGCGCGCGTTTCTGCTCGATCTCGACCTCGTGGGAGACCCGGAGGATCTCCAGGTCCTTGGCGACCGTGCCGGTGTGCACGTTGACGCCGACGATCCGCTTCTCGCCCTTCTCCAGGGCCTGCTGGTAGACGAAGGCGGCCTCGGCGATGTTGCCGGTGAACCAGCCGTCCTCGATGCCGCGCAGGATGCCGGCCGTCATGCTGCCGTCGTGGCCCAGCTCGCGGATGCGGGCGAAGATCTCCTCAGCCTCCGCCTCGATGCGGTCGGTGAGCGCCTCGAGGTACCACGAGCCGCCGAGCGGGTCGGCCACGTTGGTCACCCCGGTCTCCTCCATCAGCACCTGCTGGGTGCGCAGGGCGATCTCGGCGGACTCATCGGTGGGCAGCGCGAGGGTCTCGTCGAGGGCGTTGGTGTGCAGTGAGTTGGTGCCGCCGAGGATGGCGGCGAGCGCCTCGACCGCCGTACGCACGACGTTGTTGACCGGTTGCTGCGCGGTTAGCGAGACCCCGGCCGTCTGGGTGTGGAACTTCAGCCAGAGCGCCTTCTCGCTGGTGGCGCCGTAGTCGTCGCGCAGGTGCCGGGCCCAGATCCGGCGGGCGGCGCGGAACTTGGCGATCTCCTCGAAGAAGTCGACGTGCGCGTCGAAGAAGAAGCTCAGGCCGGGGGCGAAGGTGTTGACGTCCAGGCCGCGGGACAGGCCCAGCTCGACGTAGCCGAAGCCGTCGGCCAGCGTGTACGCCAGCTCCTGCGCGGCGGTCGAGCCGGCCTCGCGGATGTGGTAGCCGGAGACGCTGAGCGGCTTGTACTTCGGGATCTCGGCCGCGCAGTACTCCATCAGGTCACCGATCAGGCGCAGGTGCGGCTCGGGGGCGAAGAGCCACTCCTTCTGCGCGATGTACTCCTTGAAGATGTCGGTCTGCAGGGTGCCGTCGAGCTTGCTGATGTCGGCGCCCTGCCGTTCGGCGGCGGCCAGATACATCACGAAGATCGGCACGGCGGGACCCGAGATGGTCATGCTCGTGGTGGTCTGCTGCAGGTCGATGCCGTCGAACAGCACCTCCATGTCGGCGGCCGAGTCGATCGCCACCCCGCAGTGGCCGACCTCGCCGAGCGACTCGGGCTCGTCGGAGTCGCGGCCCATCAGCGTCGGCATGTCGAACGCCACGCTCAGCCCGCCGCCACCGGCGGCGAGGATCATCTTGTACCGCTCGTTGGTCTGCCGGGCGTTGCCGAACCCCGCGAACTGGCGGATGGTCCAGGTGCGTCCGCGATAGCCGGTCGGGTACAGGCCACGGGTGTACGGGAACTCGCCCGGCCAGCCGATCCGTTCGAAGTCCGCGTAGGTGTCTCCGTCGGCGGGCCCGTACACGGGCTCGACGGGCATCCCGGACAACGTGGTGAAGTCTGCGTCCCGCTTGCGGGCGGCGTCGTAGCGCTGCTGCCAGCGCTCCCGGCCGGCGGCGATGTCGGCTGCGTCCATGGCGCACATCGTAGGCCCAAAGCTGAACGATCGCTAAGGCCTGTGCGGTAACCGTCTCACCGAAGCTATGACGTTTTCAGCATGTTCACAGCATGTGCAGAAATCGATATATCTACAGGTGTGGCCACCGCCACGGTCCCCCACCGTTCAGGAGTCCCCGTGAAACGATCTCTCGCTGCTGCCGGCTCCGCCCTGCTCATGGGCGGCCTGCTGGCGGGCGTGGGCGCGACGTCGGCTGCCGCCGCGCCCGATCCCCTCTCGCCGTCCGCGCACCGCGCCGCCGTCAAGGCCGGCGCCGGGGACGCCTTCGCGCTCAAGGCGACCGCGAAGGACGCCGACGGTACGAGCCACGTGCGCTACACCCGCACGTACGAGGGCCTGCGGGTGCTCGGGGGCGACTTCGTCCTGCACGGCACCAAGGACGGGGCTTTCCGTCAGGCGTCGGTCGGCCTGGCCGCGCCGCTGAGCCTGAGCACCAGCCCGAAGCGCGCTGCCGCCACCGCGAGCGCGACCGCCAAGGCCCACTTCACCGGTACGGTCAGCGCGGTCGGCGCCCCGGAGCTGGTCGTCGACGCCACCAGCGGCACCGGCACGCTGGCCTACGAGACCGTCGTCGAGGGCTTCGGCGAGGACGGCCAGACGCCGTCGAAGCTGCACGTCGTCACGGACGCCAACACCGGTGCGGTGTTGAGCTCGTGGGACACCGTCGAGACGGCCACCGGCAACAGCGTCTACTCCGGGGCGGTGTCGATCACCACGACCCAGGTGTCGACCTCCAGCTTCAGCCTCAAGGACTCGGCGCACGGCAACGGCACCACCTGCGACATGAACAACAAGACCTCGGGCACGTGCACGCTGTTCACCGACGCGGACAACGTGTGGGGCACCGGCGCCACCTCCAACCGGCAGTCGGCCGCGGTGGACGCGCACTACGGCGCGGCCAAGACGTACGACTACTACAACAGCACCTTCGGCCGGAAGGGCATCTTCAACAACGGCACCGGCGTCCCGTCGCGGGTGCACTACGGCAACGCGTACGTCAACGCGTTCTGGGACGGCTCGTCGATGACCTACGGCGACGGCAGCGGTAACACCCGCCCGCTGGTCTCGCTGGACGTGGCCGGCCACGAGATGTCGCACGGCGTCACCGAGCGCACCGCCAACCTGACCTACTCCGGTGAGTCCGGCGGCCTGAACGAGGCCACCTCCGACATCTTCGGCACGATGGTCGAGTTCTACGCGGCCAACAGCGCCGACGCCGGCGACTACCTGGTCGGCGAGAAGATCAACATCAGCGGCAACGGCAAGCCGCTGCGCTACATGTACAACCCGACGCTGGACGGCAAGGGCATCGGCTGCTGGTCGAGCACCACGAAGAACGTCGACGTGCACTACTCCTCGGGCGTCGGCAACCACTTCTTCTTCAACCTGGCCGAAGGCAGCGGCGCCACCGCGTACGGCACCTCGCCGCTGTGCGGCTCGGCCACCGCGGTGACCGGCATCGGCCGCACCAAGGCCGCCGCCATCTGGTACCGGGCTCTGAGCACCTACTTCACCTCCAGCACCAACTACAAGGCCGCCCGCGGCTACACCCTGTCCGCGGCGACCGACCTCTACGGCCGGTGCGGCACCGAGTACAAGGCCGTGCAGAAGGCCTGGACCGCGGTCAACGTGACCGGCACCGACGCGGCCTGCTGACGCACCGGACAGATCGACCGTGCTGAGGATGCCCGGCGGTGCCACGAGCACCGCCGGGCATTACCGTGTCGCCATGAAGATCATGCGGCTGATCGCCGTCGTCGCGGTGATCGCCGGCGTGGTGCTCACCGCGGCCGGGCCGGCGACCATGACCGGCCTGCTGCCCTTCTTCACGATCCAGAGCAACGTCGCGTACGGCGTCTTCGCGGCCTGGGCGGCGTTCCGGGGCCGCGACACACCGGCAGCCCTCAAGGGCGCGGTCACCCTCTACGTCGCGATCACCGGCCTGGTCTACCACCTCGTGCTGACCAATCCCGCCAGTGGCTTCGCCGTCGACCCGGTGCACCGCAACCTGCCGGAGGCGATCGGCAACCAGCTCCTGCACACCGTGGTGCCGCTGCTCGCGGTGCTCGACTGGCTGCTCTTCGACGAGCGGGGCCGCTTCCGGTGGCGCCACGCGTTGTACTGGCTGGCCTTCCCGCTGGGCTATCTGGCCTTCGCGCTGATCCGGGGGCTCGTCGTCGACAAGTACCCGTACCCGTTCATCGACGTGCGCGAGCTGGGCTACGACGGCGTCTCGATCAGCTCGGCGGGCTTCGCCGCCGCCTTCTGGATCCTCGGCCTGCTCTTCGTGGCGATCGACCGTTGGAGCGGCCGGCTGCTGCGCCGGCACCGCGCGGCGGCCTGAACCGCTACTTGATGCCGTTCTCCTTGCAGAGGGCGGCGAAGCGACCCGCGCAGACGGCCTTCTTCTCGACGAAGCCGTCCTTGATCACCTTGTTGATGTTCGTCTTGTCGATGGCCGTCGGCTGGAGCAGCACCGATGCCACGTACGCGCCCGACTCAGGGTCCTTGACCTGCCCCCTCACGGCGGGCTTCTCGCCCTTGTACAGCTTGATGGCGAGGTCGGCGGCCGCCTCGGCTTCCTTCTTGATCTCCTTGTAGACCGTCATGCACTGGTCACCGGCGAGGATGTTCTGCAGACCCTGGATGGTGGCGTCCTGGCCGGTCACCGGGACGATGCCGTTCTTCTTGTCCTTCTTCAGAATCTCGATCGCCGCGTTGCCCAGGCCGTCGTTGGCGGCCAGCACTCCGTCGATCTGCTTGCCGGTCTGCTGCCACATCTCCGCGAAGACCACGCCGGCCTCCTTGTTGTTCCAGTCGGTGACCGACTGGTCCGGGCCTTTCATGAAGGAGCCGTCGTCGTACCGCTGCTGCAGGACCGCGTCGTAACCGGCCTTGAACAGGGTCGCGTTGTTGTCGGTCGGGGAGCCGTTCAGGTCGGCCACCAGCGGCAGCTTGGCGTTCTTCTCGGCGAGGCACTTGACCAGGCCCTCGCCCTGGAGCTTGCCGACCGCGACGTTGTCGAAGCTGACGTAGTAGTTCGCGCCGCCGTTGAGGGTCAGGCGGTCGTAGTCGATGGTCTTGACGCCCGCGGCCTTGGCCTTGTCGAGCACGGCCTTGCCGCTGCCGGAGTCCAGGTTGACCGTCATCAGGACCTTGACGCCGCTGGCGATCATGCTCTCGGCGATCTGCACGAACTTCGCCTTGTCGCCCTGCGCGTTCTGGATGTCCAGCGGCACGTCGGCGGCGTCGAAGGCGGCCTTCAGCAGCTTCGGGTCGTCGGTGCCCCAGCGCTGCGACGTGGTGGTGTCGGGCAGGATGACGCCGACCTTGCCGCTCCCGGTGCCGCCCCGGGGCCCGCCACCGCTGGAGCCGGCGGCGTCACCGTCATCGTCGGTGCAGGCGGCGGTGCCACCGAGGGTGAGCAGACCCACCGCTACCAGAGCGACCATTTTCGTACGCATCGCGACTTCCTCCCGGGCACAGGGCGGCAAGGTTACCAGGCATCGGCGCTGGGTAACCCGTTGATCGCGACCGCAACTCAATGGATACGCGTCGCTACCGAAGGTCACTGGCAGTGAGGTTCCGCCGGGCTTCCTTGACGGCGTACATGGCCATGTCGGCGGCGTGCAGAAGGCTGTCCGGGCCGTGCTCGCCGGGCCGTCCGGTGGCCAGGCCGACACTGGCCCGCAGCGGCACGTCGGCGGAGCGGATCCGGACGGTGCCCGTCAGGCCGCCGGTCAGCTCTCGCACCACTTCGGCGCCCCGCGCGGCGGCCAGCCCGGGCATCAGGACGGCGAACTCGTCACCGCCCAGCCGCGCCACCGTGTCGCCGCCGCGCACCCCGGCCCGCAAGCGGCGGGCCACCTCGATCAGCAACTGGTCGCCGGTGGCATGCCCGAACGCGTCGTTGACCGGCTTGAAATCGTCGAGGTCGATGAGCAGGACGGTCACCGGCCCGGCCGCCAGCCCTTCATCCAGCAGCCGCATGAACAGCCCGCGGTTGGCCAGTCCGGTGAGCGCGTCGTGGTAGGCCAGCTCGGTCAGGCGGGCGGCGAGCTCGTCGCGTTCGCGCAGCAGCTCGGTGATGTGCCGCAACGCGTTCAGCTGCCGGCCGACCACCAGCACCGTGGTCACCGACGCCCCGATGCCGACCACCCACGAACGCGCGTCCAGGCCCCGGGTCACCAGCACGGCCAGGGTCAGGGCCCACACGGCGGCCATCCCCGCGTATGGCAGCACGCTGTACGGCCGGCGCCCCTCCCGTGCACCGGACTGCGGCGTGCCGCCCGCCCCGAGCTGCTGGATGCGGGCCACCAGCGCCAGCAAGGTGCTCGCGACCACGTTCCCGGCGAGCAGCCAGGGCGTGTACCGCGGCGTCAGGTAGACCGAGCCCGGCACCGTCTGCAGCACGGCCTGCAGGACCGCCGCGGCACCTCCGGCGATCCCGCACATCCGGGTGAACGGGGTCCGCCCGCTGAGCACCAGCCGGAGCACCGCGAAGATCGCCACCAGGAAGATCCCGGGCATCACCAGCAGCCCCACGACCAGGCCGAGCGCCCAGCCGGCGTCCCGCGGCCCGGCCGGCACCTCGAAGAACCAGAGACCGAACGTCGTGGCGGCGGCGAGCACCGTGGCCGCGTCGAGGTGCAGCCGGGCCCGGGCACTGCTCGTCAGCTCACCGAGCGGGTACCGCAGCAGGCCGGCGACCAGCAGCACCATCCCGACCGCGACCGAGCCGAACTGGAACTCGGTGCCGACCAGGGAGGACGGGGCCAGCGGTGCGTGGGCCACCGCCACCAGCTGGCCCACGTCACCGACGAAGAACGCGGCGCCGGCCAGCGTGAACGACAGCCAGAGCCGCCGGGCGACCGCCGGTCCGGCTTGGGCGACCTGCGCCGAGAGGACCGCGAAACAGCCGTGCACCGCGGCCATGAGCAGCCAGAACGTCGCCACCTGGGTGCCGGTCCCGGTGCGCCGGACGCCGAAGCCGACGACGGCGGTCACCGCGAGCACGAGCAGAACCACGACCAGCGGGTCGGCGCGCAGCCACGGGCGCGGGTTCCGCCGGTGCATGGTCACCTCGTTCGTCGGTCGTCACCGCTGAGTCACGGGTGGGCTGGACCGTCCATTCGGCATCACCGGGGCGGTGCTGAGGAGTTCAGCCGATCCGGTGCTCGAAGATCCAGGCCTGCGGGTCGCCCTTACGGTGCAGCATCCGCATGATCAGCGGGGTCAGGGCGTCGCGCACGGCCGCGCCGATCGGACCGGCGGTCTTGGTGCTGCCACTGCGCCGCCCGTACGCGACGACCTTCTCGACCCGCTTGCGGCGCAACTGCTCGTAGTCGGCCAGTGCCCCGGCGATGTCCGTACGGGCCCGCAGGCAGCGCCCCAAGGTGACGGCGTCCTCGATCGCCATCGACGCGCCCTGACCCGAGGACGGCGAGACGGCATGCGCGGCATCGCCGATCACGATCGTGCGGTCGTCGCGCCACACCGGCACCCGCGGCAGGTCCCAGGTGTTCCACGGCCCCACGATCTCCTCGCTGTCCCGGATCAATGCCGCCGCGGGCACCTCGTCCCCGGCGAACAGCTCCAGCAGCTCGGCCCGCCAGCCGGCCGGGGTGAACTCGCGCGGCTCGACCGGGCGCCGGCGCGGCGGATTGGCGAACCACCACACCGAGCCGTCGGGGGCGGTGACCCAGCCGAAGAACGCCCGCCGCCCGAAGGCCATCTGCATGACCCCGGGTTCGGTGCGCAGCTCCGCCGGGACCGGGCCGGTCGTGAGGCCACCCGCGTTGAGCAGGCCCAGGTAGCGCGGTGCGGGCGCCGCCGGGTCCAGCGCCGCGCGAGTCCGCGAGTGCAGGCCGTCCGCGCCGACGAGCAGGTCACCGCCGGCCGTGGTGCCGTCGGCGAACTGGGCGGTCACCCCGCCCGGCGTACGGGTGCGGCCGGTGAGCCGTTTGCCGTACCTGATCGGGATGTCGCGCCGCTCTACCTCGCCGCGCAGGGCCAGGTAGAGGTCAGCGCGCCGGATCGTCGTGGTCGTCGTGCCGTCCGGGTCCGGGCCGCCGAGCGGCAGCCGGGCGAGCTGCCGGCCCGCGGAGTTGCGCAGCACCATGGCCGGCGTCGCGAAGCCCGCGGCGAAGAGCCGGTCCGGGTCGAGACCCAGGGTGCGCAGGGCGGCCAGGCCGTTCACGGCGACGGTGAGGAAGGAGCCGCGCTCGTCGGCCCCGCGGTCGTGGGCCTCGTGGATGACCGGGGCGAACCCGGCGTCGTGCAGGGCGATGGCGGCGACGGTGCCGGCGATGCCGCCGCCCGCCACGAGAGCTGTTTTAGTCATACAATGACTATCCATGCGATGACTATGGGAGGCAACCCCGGAAAACCCCTAGGCTGAGGCCATGACGTCTGCGGAGCCGCGCCGGTCCACGCTGGCGATGGTGCTGCTGGCGCTGCTGCTCGAAGCGCCCATGCACCCGTACCGGATGCAGCAGATGATCAAGGAACGCGGCCAGGACCAGCTGGTCAACGTGGCCCAGCGCAACAGCGTCTACCAGGCCCTGGACCGGCTCGTCCGGGACGGGCTGGCCCGGCCCGGCGGCACCGCACGCGAAGCGGGACGCCCGGAACGCACGGTCTACGAGATCACCGAGGCGGGCGCGGCGACGCTGCGCCGGTGGCTGACCGCCATGCTGCCGGCCCCGGCCCGGGAGTTCCCCGAGTTCCCCGTCGCGCTGGCGTTCCTGCCGATCCTGCACCCGGCCGAGGTGCGCACGCTGCTGGAGAGCCGGGTGGCCGTGCAGGCGGAGAAACTGGCCCGGCTCGAACAGCAGGCGCCGCCCGGCCTGCCCCGGCTTTTCCTGATCGAGGACGAATACCGCGCCACCATGCTGCGCGCCGAGCTGGAGTGGCTGCGCGCACTGATCGACGACCTGGGCAGCGGGCGGCTCGACTGGAACGAGAGCCTGATCGCCGAGACGCTCGCCCGCTTCGGCTAGAGATCCTTGATGAGGTCGTCCGCGGCGGCGTACGGGTCCAGCCGGCCCGCGGCCACCCGGGCGGCGAGGTCGCTCAGCGCCGTACCCTCGCGCAGCGAGCCCAGCCGGGCCCGGAGCGTGCCGAGCGCGATCGCCTCGACCTCCGCGGCGGCCCGCGCCTCGCGCCGGGCCTGCAGCCGGCCGTCGGACTCCAGCCAGGCGCGGTGCTTCTCGATCGCCGCGACCACGTCGTCCATGCCCTCGCCCTTGACGGCCACCGCCCGCACCACCTGCGGCCGCCAGTCCCCGGCGGCGCGCTCGCCCAGCGAGAGCATGCCCTGGATGTCGCGGTAGGTGGCGTCCGCGCCCGGCCGGTCCGCCTTGTTGACCACGAAGACGTCGGCGATCTCCAGGATGCCGGCCTTGACCGCCTGGATCGCGTCGCCCATCCCGGGTGCCAGCAGCACCAGAGTGGTGTCGGCGAGCGAGGCGATCTCCACCTCGGCCTGCCCGACGCCGACGGTCTCCACCAGCACGACGTCGCAGCCCGCGCCCTCGAGCACGCGCACCGCCTGCGGGGTGGCCGCGGCCAGGCCGCCGAGCTGCCCGCGGCTCGACATCGAGCGGATGTAGACCCCCGGGTCGCCGGTGTGGTCCTGCATCCGGATCCGGTCGCCGAGGATGGCGCCACCGGTGAACGGGCTGGACGGATCCACCGCGAGCACGCCGACCCGGTGCCCGGCGGCGCGCAGGGCGCGGACCAGCTCGTTGGTGGTGGTCGACTTGCCCACGCCGGGCGAGCCGGTCAGACCGACGACCTGGGCCCGGCCCGCGTACGGGGCCAGCGCGGCGGCCACCTCGGGCAGCTTCGGGTCGCCGTTCTCCACGAGGCTGATCAGGCGGGCCACCGAGCGGGGATCGCCCTCCCGGGCCCGGGCCACGAGCGTCGGCACGTCGCGGCCCGGCCGCGCGGAGATGGTCACCCCGCCATCCTCTCCCACGATCAGGCCTCTTCCACGATCAGGCGGCGGGCACCGTGAGGAGCAGAGCGTCGCCCTGGCCACCGCCACCACAGAGTGCGGCCGCGCCCAGCCCGCCGCCGCGCCGCTTGAGCTCCATCGCGAGGGTCAGCACCAGCCGGGCGCCGGACATGCCGATCGGGTGGCCCAGGGCGATCGCGCCGCCGTTGACGTTGACGATGTCCTCGTTGACCTTGAGCTCGCGCATCGAGTGCAGCACCACCTGGGCGAACGCCTCGTTCATCTCGATCAGGTCGAGGTCGGCGACGGTCAGGCCGGCCTTGCCGAGCGCGTGCCGGATCGCGTTCGCGGGCTGGGCCTGCAGCGAGCTGTCCGGGCCGGCCACGTTGCCGTGCGCGCCGATCTCGGCCAGCCAGGTGAGTCCCAGCTCCTCGGCCTTGGCCCGGCTCATCACCACGACCGCGGCGGCGCCGTCGGAGATCGGCGAGGCGCTGCCGGCCGTGATCGTGCCGTCCTTGGCGAATGCGGGACGCAGGCCACCGAGCGACTCGGCGGTGGCGTCCGGGCGGACCCCCTCGTCGGTGTCGATGAGCTTGTCGACCCCGCGCAGGCCGGCCTTGACCGGCACGATCTCCTCGGCGAAGCGTCCCTCGCGCTGGGCGGCGGCCGCGCGCTGGTGGCTCAGCGCGGCGAAGGCGTCCTGCTCGGCCCGGCTGATGCCCAGCTCGGCACCGCTGCGCTCGGTGGACTCGCCCATCGAGATGCCGTCCCACGGATCCATCAGGCCGTCGAAGGCGGTGTGGTCGCGGACCAGGATGTCGCCGTACTTCTTGCCCTGGCGCTGGCCCATCAGCAGGTGCGGCGCGTTGGTCATCGACTCCATGCCGCCGGCCACCACGATGTCGAACTCGCCGGCCCGGATGAGCTGGTCGGCCAGGGCGATGGCGTCGAGGCCGGAGAGACACACCTTGTTGACCGTCAGCGCCGGCGTGGTCATCGGGATGCCCGCGGCCACGGCGGCCTGCCGGGCGGTGATCTGCCCGGTGCCGGCCTGCAGGACCTGACCCATGATCACGTACTGCACCTGCTCCGGGGCCACGCCGGCGCGCTCGAGGGCGGCGGCGATGGCGTACCCGCCGAGGGCGGTGGCGGGCACGTTCTTGAGGTTGCCGAGGAGGCGGCCCATGGGGGTACGGGCGCCGCTGACGATCACCGAGCTGGTCACGGGAGCTTCGCTTTCTGTCGGCCGAAGGGATGGCGGCCTGAACGATGGTTAAGTACAGCCTAGTACACTCTCCAGCATGGATTCTCTGCCGCCCGTCGGCCTGCTGCGAGTGGATCACGTCGGGATCGCCGTCGCCGACCTGGACGAGGCCATCGACTTCTATGATCGCGCGTTCGGGATGCGGTGCGTGCACCAGGAGACGAACGAGCAGCAGGGGGTCCGCGAGGCGATGCTGGCCGCCGGTGACGACGGCACGGGCGCCCGGATCCAGCTCCTCGCGCCGCTGCGCCCGGACTCCGCGATCGCGAAGTTTCTCGATCGCAGCGGTCCCGGCCTGCAACAGCTCGCCTACACGGTGGCCGACGTCGAGGCGGCGAGTGCCGCCCTGCGCGCCCGCGGCCTGCGGCTGCTCTATGACGAGCCGCGACCGGGGACGGCCGGCTCGCGGATCAACTTCGTGCACCCCAAGGACGCCGGGGGCGTTCTGGTGGAGTTGGTGCAGCCTGCCTGATTCGTACGCCTTGCGGGTGAAACATCCTGACGGCAGGGCTACGGACTGGCAGGATCGGGGCCATCATCCCGCGGTGGCCGGTGGCGCTGTGAGACGATCTTCTGCTTCGGGACGGCACAGCAGGTAGCGGCGCGGCAACGCTGTGCGGGCAAGCGCGGCTCGACGCCACCCGAACGGCCGACCTCGGCCTTCGGCAGGCGGGCCGAAGGTGATCACAGGGCGGAATACCCGGCCCGTACGGTCTTGCGTGGCCCCCTGGGGGGTCTGCCAGTATGTCCCAATGCCCCAGCAGCAGGATGCCAATCTCGCGTTCTTCGAGACCGCAAATTCGCAGACCGACTTCACCGTTGTCCTGCGTGGATACGACCGCGGACAGGTGGACGCCCACCTCGGCCGGCTCATCGCCGCCCTGAACCAGTCCGAGCAGGCTCGTGGCGAGGCCGAGCAGCGGATGAACGACGCGCAGCGCCGGCTGCGGCAGGCGGAGCAGCGCCTCAACGCCCTCGAGCAGAAGCTGGCCGACAGCAACAAGCTCCTCGAGGAGAACAACCGGCCGACCCTCTCCGGGCTGGGCACCCGGGTCGAGCAGATCCTGCGGCTGGCCGAGGAACAGGCCAACGACCACCGCAGCGAGGCCAAGCGGGAGTCCGAGGGCATCCTCTCCGCCGCGCGCCTCGAGGCCCGCGAGATCACCGACAAGGCCCGGGCCGAGGCCGCCGCGATGAAGGCGACGGCCGAGCGTGAGGCGGGGCAGGTCCGCACGCAGGCCGAGCGCGAGGCCGCGGAGAACCGGGTGCAGGCCCGGCGCGAGGCCGACACGCTGCGTTCCGACGCCGACCGCGAGACCAAGCAGCTGCGCACGGTCACCGCACACGAGGTCGCCGAGCTCAAGTCGACCGTCGAGCGCGAGGTCGCCTCGCTGCGGGCCACCGCCGAGCGCGAGATCACCCAGCTGCGCGCCAAGGCGGCCCGGGAGGCCGAGGAGAAGCGCGCCGAGGCCACCAAGATGCTGACCGACGCCCGCGACAAGCGCGACAAGGACCTGCAGGCTCTCGCGCTGGAGACCGCCGAGCGCCGGGAGAAGAGCGAGCGCGAGGAGTCGCAGCGGCACGCCGCCCAGGTCAGCGCCACCCAGAAGATGGTGGCCGAGGCCGAGGGCCGGGCCCGCGCCGCCGAGGACCGCGCCAAGGAGATCGAGCAGCGCGCCGAGAGCCGCCGGGTCGAGTCGGAGCGCACCGCCATCGAGACGGTCGAGAAGGCTCGCGCCCTCGCGGAAAAGACCGTCACCGAGGCCCGTTCCGAGTCGCAGCGGCTGCTCAGCGAGGCACGCACCGAGGCCGAGCTCACCACGCAGGCCGCCAAGCGCGAGGTCGAGGACCTCACCCGGCAGAAGGACGCCGTCACCAACCAGCTCGGTCAGATGCTCTCCGGACTGTCCGGCCTGGTGCCGACCGTCGGTGCGGCGGCCAAGGCGGCCGAGGCCGTCAAGCAGGCCGAGGCCAAGGCGGACACCCCGGCCCAGCGGCCGGCGGAGACCAGCGACGCCGGCAAGCCCGAGGCGGTTGCCAAGACGAGCTGAGTCGTTCACCACTCGGTCCCCGGTTGCGCCACCCTTCGGGGTACGCCACGGTTGAGACGACCGGGTGGGCTGTGCGAAGCATCTACGGGCCGTGCCGGAGTCCTCCGGTACGGCCTGTTTGTTTCCGCCAGTAGCCTGAGCCCTGACAAATCGCAACCAGACGCATAGTCCCGCCAGGCCGGTGTGTATCGACACGTCACGGGACGATGGGTATGTGAGGATGGAAAGCATGTCGCACGGCGGGGAAATCTTCGGTCTCGGTGGAGACGCTGCCTCCGAGCCCAGCTTCGAGACCGCCCTGCGGGGTTACGAGAAGAAGCAGGTCGAGCGCTACGTGGCGCGGGCCGAGAACGAGATCGCCGCCCTGGTCAGTGAGCGCGAGCAGGCCTACTCGCAGATCCAGGCGATGGCCGGGCAGATCGACCGCCTGCAGCAGGAGGCCGCCCAGTCGCGGCGCCAGCCGGGCCTGGCCGAGGTCTCCTTCCGGCACCTCGGGCCGAAGGTCGAGGAGATCCTGGCCAAGGCCGAGGAGGTCGCGGCCGACATCAAGAGCTCCGCCACCGACGACATCGCCGCCCGGCTCGCCGAGGCCGAGCGGATCCGCGCCGAGGCCGAGGCGCACGCCCACGACGGCATCCGCGACTTCGAGATCGCCCTGGCCGCCCGCCGGGCCGAGGAGGAGAAGGTCGACGCCGCCCGCCGCGCCGCCGCCGAGAAGGCCGTCGCGAGCAGCCGTCAGGCCGCCGAGCAGCTGCGCGCCGAGGCCGAGTCCACCCTCGCCCGGGCCCGCGCCGAGGCCCAGCAGCTCACCGAGCGGGCCGCGCAGGAGGTGCAGCGCCAGCGGGCCGAGGTCGAGGGCTACGTCAAGTCCACCCGGGTCCAGGCCGACCAGGAGATCAAGGCCCTGCGCGACAAGACCCAGCAGGACGTGACGAAGCAGCGCGCGGACGCCGACCGGGAGCGCACCGAGCTGAAGGCCGCCGTCGACCGCGAGATCGCGCAGCGCCGCCAGGAGCTGACCCAGGAGCTCACCCAGATGCGCGCCGCGGTCGAGAAGCAGTGCGCCGACCTGCGCAGCGAGGCCGACAAATACGCCGAGGAGATCCTGCGCCGCTCCGACGAGCAGGCCACCGCGATCCGCCAGGAGATCGCCGGCCAGCAGAACAAGATCGCCGCGGCCGGCCGCGACCTGGCGACCGCGCAGGCCAAGGTCGCCGAGGCGGAGAAGAAGGCGGCCGACGCCGCCGAGCGAGCCCGGCAGGCCGAGCAGGAGACGCAGCGTGTGCAGCAGCGTCTGACCGAGGTCAAGGCCGAGCTGGAGCGCGAGCTCGTGCACGTCGAGGAGGCCAAGCGGGCCGGCGAGGCCGCCGAGCGCCGCGCCACCGAGGTCCGCCGCCAGGTGCAGCGGGAGGCCAAGCGCGTCGCCGAGCTGGCCTCGGCCGCCGTGCTCGCCGCCGCGGCCTCGCCCAGCCCGGACGACGACGAGGACGACGAGCCGGAGCGGTCAGCGCCCGCCCACAGCCCGGCCGCCCACAGCCCGGCCGCCCACAGCCCGGCCGCACAGAGCCCGGCCGCCCACAGCCCGGCCGCCCACAGCCCGGCCGCCCAGAGCCCGGCCGGAACCGCCCGGCCCGCGACCGCCCAGGCCGCGACTGCCCGGTCCACCACCGCCCAGCCCGCGACTGCCCAGCCGGTGACCGCCCAGCCGGCGGCCACTCAGCCGGTGACGGCGACGGGGCAGGCCTCGGTGACGCCGCAACCCGCGTCCCCGGTGAAGTCGGCCGGCCAGCACGCCGCCCCGGAGAAGCCCGCATCGGCCGAGAAGGCAGCGCCGACCGAGAAGGCCGCCGTTCCGACCGACAAGGCCGCGGCGCCGGGCTCGCCGGCACCGGGTTCGCCGGCACCGGCCAAGGTGAGCGCCTCGGCCAAGGTCACCACCCGCCCGGCCGGCAGCCGGGTCGGCGTCGACGCCGACTGACCGGCGGCGTCTTTACCCGGAGCGATACTCTGCGCGCCGGGAAGTCCGGTCGCCGCACCGGTGGTCCACCGCTGCCCGGGCCTCCCACGTTCCTGTGTGGAGGTCCCGGTGACGGCCGACGAGCCCCGCCCGGTCGAGGGCGACGCCGCCCCACCGGCAGCACCGCCGGCCGCCGAGCCAGAGCCGCCCGCCACCCGGCCGCCTGCCGCCCAGCCGCCCGTCGACGACCCGGACCGTGACGGGCAGTTCGGTCCGCCCGGTCCCCCGCTCAACCGGCGCAACCCGTTCCTGGTCGGGCTGCTGGGCGGGCTGGGCCTGCTCACGGCGTACGGGATCTTCCTCGGCCTGCGCAACGCGGCGTCGATCCTGGTGCTCATCTTCATCGCGCTGTTCCTGGCCATTGGCCTGAACCCGGCCGTCACCCGGCTGCGCGGGTGGGGTCTCCCCCGCGGCCTGGCCGTGACAGTGATCGCGCTGGCGGTCGTGCTGCTGCTCTGCGGCGGCGTCTTCGCGCTGGTGCCGCCGCTGGTGACCCAGACCGGGCAGCTCATCGAGAACGTGCCGGGCTTCATCGAGAGCCTGCAACGCAACGAGACCGTCCGCGACCTGGTCCAGCGCTACGACATCCTGTCCCGGGTGCAGAGCGCCCTGGACGCGGGCACGGTCACCAACGCGCTGGGCGGCGTGGTCGGCGGCGCGCGGCTGGTCTTCGGCACGATTTTCAACGTGCTGACCGTGCTGGTGCTGGTCATCTACTTCCTCGCGGCGTTCGACCGGATCAAGGAAGGCGGGTACGCCCTCGTCCCGCGCTCCCGGCGGCAGCGGGTGCGGCTGCTCACCGACGAGATCCTCGGCAAGGTCGGCGCGTACATGGTCGGGGCGATCGCCATCGCCGTGCTGGCCGGGCTGAGCACCTGGGTGTTCGCGATGATCGTGGGGCTGGCCTACCCGTTCGCGCTGGCGGTCGTGGTGGCCGTCTGCGACCTGATCCCGCAGATCGGGGCGACGCTCGGCGCGGTCGTGGTCAGCCTGGTCGGGCTGGCCGCCTCGTTGCCGACCGGCATCGCCTGCATCGTCTTCTTCGTGATCTATCAGCAGGTGGAGAACTACCTGATCTATCCGAACGTGATGCGCCGTTCGGTGAAGGTCAGCGACGTTGCCGCGGTGACGGCCGCGCTGCTGGGCGTGGGGCTCTTCGGGGTGATCGGCGCGCTGATCGCCATCCCGATGGTGGCGGCGATCCAGCTGATCGTCCGTGAGGTGGTCAATCCCAGCATGGAGGAGAAGTAAGGCTCAGTCGGCCAGCGGCTTGGGGACGGGCACGTCGGCGAAGGCGGCCACCGTACGGTCGGCGTACGCGTTCATGTCGCCCGACTCGATGGGCCCGTCCCAGGTCCGCGGCAGCGGCACCGGCACGTCCGGGGCGACCCGCCGCACGATCTCGTCCAGCACCTTCTCGGCGTCGCCGACCCACAGGTGCTTGGCGCCGGGCACCCCGACGACCTCGGCCTGCGGGATCGCCGCGAAGCGGGACTGCGCCTCGGCCGGCCGCAGGTAGTCGTCGAACTCCGGCACGAGCGCGGTCAGGGGCTTGCCACCGGCGGCCCAGGCGGCGAGGTGCTCCGGCTGGGAGAAGCGCAGCGGTGGGGAGAGCAGGATCGCGCCCGTGACGGCCGGGTCCAGCCCGTGCATCAGGGTCAGGTCCGTGCCGAAGGACCAGCCGATCAGCCAGATGTTCGGCAGGTCGTGGAACTCCGCGTACTCGATCGCGGCGGCGACGTCGAAGCGCTCGTCGACGCCCGAGGAGAACTCGCCCTCGCTGGTGCCGCGCACGCTGGACGTGCCCCGGGTGTTGAAGCGCAGCACCGCCACCCCGGCCAGCGCGGGCAGCCGCCAGGCCGCCTTGCGGAAGACGTGGCTGTCCATCATCCCGCCGTGGGTGGGCAGCGGGTGCAGGCAGATCAGCGTGGCCACGGGCTCGCCGGACTCCGGCCGGGCCAGCTCACCGACCAGGGTGAGGCCGTCGGCGGTGTGCAGCGTGATGTCCTCGCGCCGGGCGGGCAGCACGGAGTTGGCACGGATCTGGTTTGTCACGCCTTCATCCTTACCCATAGCGGGGTGCGTTGCGCGAGCGCTCCACACCCGGGCCGCGCCGGTCCCGGGCACGCCAGCAGCCGGTGTGCCAGTGCCGCCGGTCGCTCTCGTCGCCGCGTTCGTCCGCCGGCCAGGCCACGATGTGCGCGACGCCCGGGCGGATCTCCTGCAGGCAGCCCGGGCACCGGTACGTCTTGGTGGCGGCGCCGCCGAAGATCGACCGGACCATCCACTCGCCGTCCTGGTACTGCTGGACGCCCTCGATGCCCTTGCGGGTGCGCTCGTCGCCCAGCGGGGTGGGCGCGGTGTCGCGTCGGGGGCGGTTACGGCGAGGACTCACGATAATCAAGCGTACGTGTGAGGTGCGGCACGCTGAATGCGACTTAGACTCACGTTCATGACGGCTACCCGTACTCCCGGCATGCCCGTGGTCGAGGACGGTTTCCTCGTCTCGACCAGCCCTGCGACCGGCGCCGAGGCGGGCCGCGTCCCGATCTCGGACGACAAGGCGGTCGAGGCCGCCGTGGAGCGGGCCCGCACCGCCGGCTCCTGGTGGGCCGGCCTCAACTTCGACGGCCGCCGGACCCGGCTGCTGCGCTGGCGGGCCCTGCTCGCCGAGCGCATCGAGGAGCTGGCCGCGCTCACCCACGCGGAGACGGGCAAGCCGCTCGCCGACGCCATCGTCGAGGCCACCGCGGCGATCGAGCACATCGACTGGGCCGCCCGCAACGCCAAGCGCGTGCTGGGCCCCCGCCGGATGCGGACCCGGCTGCTGGTCGCCGAGCACTCCGGCCACCTGGAGTACCAGCCGTACGGCGTGGTCGGCGTCATCGGGCCGTGGAACTATCCGATCCTCACGCCGCTGGGCCCGATCAGCGGCGCGCTGGCCGCCGGGAACGCCGTCGTGCTCAAGCCCAGCGAGTACACCCCGACGGTGGGCCAGTGGCTGGCCGACACGTTCGCCGAGATCGTGCCCGAGGAGCCGGTGTTCCAGGTCGTGCACGGCCTCGGTGACGTCGGCGCCGCGCTGTGCCGGTCCGGGGTCGGCAAGATCGCTTTCACCGGTTCCACCGCCACCGCCAAGAAGGTCATGGCCGCCTGCGCCGAGACGCTCACCCCGGTGGTGCTGGAGGCCGGCGGCAAGGACGCGCTGATCGTCGACGCCGACGCGGACGTGAACGCCGCGGCCGAGGCCGCCGTCTGGGGTTCGATGACCAACGCCGGGCAGACCTGCATCGGCATCGAGCGGGTCTACGCGGTCGCGCCGGTCTACGACGCCTTCGTCGCGGCCGTCGTCGAGAAGGCCGGCAAGCTGCGCCTCGGCGAGGAGATCGGGCCGATCACCATGCCGGGCCAGGTGGACGTCATCCGCCGGCACATCGACGACGCGCTGGCCGGTGGCGGCCGGGCGCTGCTCGGTGGCGCCGGTGCGGTGCAGCCGCCGAACGTCGCCCCGACCGTGCTGGTCGACGTGCCGGAGGACTCGGCAGCCATCCGCGAGGAGACCTTCGGTCCCACCGTGACGATCACCAAGGTGGCCGACACCGAGGAGGCGATCAGCCGGGCCAACGCGCTGCCGTACGGGCTGGGCGGGGCAGTCTTCGGCAAGGCGCACGGGATCCGGATCGCCCGGCGGCTGCACACCGGCATGGTCGCGGTGAACTCGACGCTGAGCTTCGTCGGGATGGCCACGCTGCCGTTCGGCGGGGTCGGCGACTCCGGCTTCGGGCGCATCCACGGCGAGGACGGCCTGCGCGAGTTCGGCCGGGCCAAGTCGATCACCGTACGCCGGGGACCGTCACTGCTGCCCGCGATGACCTTCGAGCGCACCCCGGCCCAGGTCGCCCGAATCGTCAAGGCCGTCAAGCTCCTGTACGGCCGCCGCCCTTAACCCCATTTGCTAGCGTCACCCCGGTGGATCATTCCGCGATCGAGGTCCGCGACCTGTCGGTGAGCTACGGCTCCACGCCCGTCCTGGTGGACGTCCAGCTCACCGTGCCGGTCGGCGCCGGCGTCTGCGTGATCGGTGAGAACGGCATCGGCAAGTCGACGCTGCTGCGCTGCGTGGCGAGCCTGCAACGCGCCGACGCGGGCGAGATCGAGATCTTCGGTGCCCCGCCCGGGTCCACACCGGAGTTCTGGCGGGCCGTGGTCACCACCGTGGAGCCGCCGACCTGGTATCCGGGCCTGACCGCCCGGGAGCACGCCGAGCTGGTCTGCCGGGCACACGGCCTGGACCCGGCGGCGGCCGGGATGGACGAGGCGCTGGACCGCTTCGGCATCGCCTCGCACGCCGACGCCATCCCGCCGTCGCTGTCGTCGGGGCAGAAGCAGCGCCTCACGCTGGCGCTGGCGTTGCTGCGGCCGAGCCGGCTGCTGATCCTGGACGAGCCGGAGCAGCGCCTCGACCCCGAGGGCCGGGCGCTGGTGGCGGGCCTGCTGCACGACTATCTCGCCGACGGCGGCACGGTGCTGATGGCCAGCCACGACGACGCGTTCGCGGCCGCGGCCGGCACCAGCACGGTGAGCATGGCGGACCTGCACTCCGTCGACGCACAGTGACCGCCCCGGTCAGCGTCCGGAGCCTGCGCCGCTGGGTGCGCCGCACGCAGTCCGCCCACCGGGAACGCGGCGAGACCCTCGGCAACTACTACTTCGCCCTGCTGTTCGTGCTCATCGTCGGCGGCATCGTGCACAAGCAGATCGCCGCCGTGGTCTGGCCGGCCGAGCAGAACGCCTCCGAGCTGGCCGGCTACTCGCTGATGCTGGTCGTCGGCGGTGGGCTCTACCTCGCCCTGCGCCGCCTGGGCCCGCTCGCGCTGAGCCGCCCGGCCGCGTCCTGGCTGCTCACGGCCCCGGTCAGCCGGCGTCGCCTGCTGCTGCCGGCACTGTGGGTGGCGCTGATCGGCGCCGCCGCCGCGGGGGCCGTCGCCGGGCTGGCCGTGCTCGGCCACGTGGCGGCCCGTCCGGTGCCGGGGGCCGATGCGCTGCTGCCCCTGGTCGGGCTGCTGCTCGGCGGGGTGCTGCTGCTGATCGCGCTGGCCGCGCAGGCTGACCGCTGGTGGTCGTCGTGGGCCGACCGCGCGGCGTACCTGGTGGTGGCGGCGGGCCTGGCCGGGCTGGTCGTCGACTCGGCCGCCGGGGCGCCGCGCGCGGGCCCGGGGTGGCCCGCGGCGCCGGTCGTCACCGCGCTGGGCGGTGCGCTCGCGCTGGTCGTGGCCGTGCTCCTCGTGCTGGCGGTACGGCGGCTCGCCACGACCCCGAACGAACGGATCCTGGAGGCGTCCAAGACGGCCGGCACCCTCTTCGACTCGGCGTACGGCATGGAACCGTCCTTCGTGACCGAGATGGTCGAGCGGCGCTACTGGGCCCATCGCAAGCTCAAGTCCCGGCAGCTCTGGCCGCGGGTGCCCATCCTCGTCGCCCAGGACCTCCTGCTGCTGCGCCGCCGTCCCCGCCGGGTGCTGTGGGTGGCCGGGGCGATCACCCTGCCGGCCCTGCTGACCCACCTGCCCGCCTGGATCCTCGGCGTCGCCGTGCTGGTCGGCGGCCTGATCGCCGGTGGCGTGACGGCCGGGACGATCCGCACGGACGCCGGCAACCCGGTCATGCTGCGCCTGCTCGGCCTCAGCTCGCGCCGGGCGATCGGCCAGCGGCTCTGGGTGCCCGGGGTGCTCTCCGGGCTCTGGTACGCCGCCGCACTGAGTCTGCTGTGGGCGCTCGGCGACCTGCCGGCCGGTCCGTGGTGGGCGCTGGGCCTGACGCTGGGCCCGGTCGGCGCGGCCGCGACGATGCGCAAGGCCCGGGTGGGCTTCGTCGACAACGGACTGATGCCGCTGGACACCCCGATGGGCTCGGTGTCGACCGGGCCCGTGCTCAACGCCGTCGCCGGGCTGGACGTGCTGCTGCTGGGCCTGCCCACCGTCGTGCAGATCGCCCAGGGCGGCCCGCTGAGCTGGACCGGCGTGGTCGTGCAGGCCGCGGTCGCGGTGATCGGCATGCGGGCCTACCTGAACGCGACGACCGAGACCGACCGGGTCGAGCTCAGCGGCCGCTAGAACAGAGTCAGCTCGTTGCGCTCCATGCCGCGCAGCTTGTCGTAGTCGACCACCACGCAGCGGATGCCGCGGTCGGTGGCGAGCACCCGGGCCTGCGGCTTGATCTCCTGCGCGGCGAAGACGCCCTGGACCGGCGCGAGCAGCGGGTCGCGGTTCATCAGCTCGAGATAGCGGGTGAGCTGCTCCACCCCGTCGATGTCGCCGCGGCGCTTGATCTCCACGGCCACCGCGCCTCCGGCGGCGTCGCGGCAGAGCAGGTCGACCGGGCCGATCGCCGTCATGTACTCGCGGCGGACCAGGGTCCAGCCCTCACCGAAGGTCGCCGGATGGGCCGCGAGCAGCTCCTGCAGGTGCGCCTCGACGCCGTCCTTGACCAGGCCGGGATCGACGCCCAGCTCGTACGAGGTGTCCTGGAAGATCTCCTCGAGGGTGATCCGCAGCTCCTCGCCGGCCTTGTTGACGACCTTCCACACGCCCGGGGCCTCCTGCAGCTTGCAGGGCGGGCTCATCCAGTTCAGCGGCTTGTAGGCCCGGTCGTCGGCGTGGATGGACACCGAGCCGTCGGCCTTGACCATCAGGAGCCGGGTCGCCGGCGGCAAATGGGCGGAGAGACGGCCGACATAGTCCACGGAGCATTTCGCAATGACCAGGCGCACCCGACGAGGGTAGCCTCCGTGCCCTGCCGGGCAAGCGCGGCGGTGCCATGCTGATGGTGTGCTCGAAGCGCTCACCGGTACCGGCCTGGCGGCATCCGCCGGTCTGAATGCCTACATCCCCCTGCTCACCATGGGTCTGCTGGCCCGCTACACCGACGCCATCAACCTGCCCAGCGGCTGGCAGTGGCTCTCCAACGGCTGGGTCGTCGCCATCCTCGCCCTGCTCCTCGCGGTGGAGGTGGTCGCCGACAAGATCCCCGTGGTGGACCACGTCAACGACATCGTGCAGACCGTGGTCCGGCCGACCGCGGGCGGGCTGGCGTTCGGGGCCGGGTCGTCGTCCGAGACGGTCACCGTGTCGGACCCGGGCGCCTTCTTCGGCTCGCACCAATGGGTGCCGGTGGCCGCCGGCGTCGTGATCGCGCTCTGCGTGCACGGGGTCAAGGCCGCCTCCCGGCCGGTGGTGAACGCCACCACGGCCGGCGTCGGCGCGCCCGTGGCCAGCACCGCCGAGGATTTCGGCAGCGTCGTGCTGTCGCTGCTGGCGATCCTGTTGCCGGTGCTGGTCCTGCTCGGACTCGCGCTGCTGGCGCTCGGCGGCTGGTGGGTGATCAGGCGGCGCCGGCGGCGCAAGCGGGAACAGCGCCCGGTTGAGGGTGTCGGGACCCGGCGTCTGTTTGGTTGACTGCTGCGGTGGCCGCGATCGCCGTACCAGCCTTCGCCCTGACCTGGTGGCTCGGTTGCTACCTGGTGGGGCGTGATCCCACCCGAGCCTTGCTGTGGCGCGCGGCGGGGGCGCTGGTGGCGTACGCGGTCGCGGTGGCCGCCTGGACGGTGCAGCCGGGCTCCGGGCTCGCCCAGGTGCTGCTCTGCGTGCCGGCCCTGTGCTGGGCCGGGGTGGCGGTGGGGCTGCTGCCGCCGAGCGCGCCCGAGCACCGGCTGGTCAACCGCGGCTGGCCGGTCGCCGCGCTGGTGTTCCTGGTGCTGGCCGCGGCGCTGCCGGACGTGGGCAAGCTGGTCGCCCTGGCCCCGCTGGCCGGCGGCCTGGTGCTGCTGCTGCGCTACCGCGAGCGGGTACGCCCGGCCTCGCTGCCCACCGCGCTGACCGCCGCCGCCATCCTCTACAGCCTCGGGCTCATCGTGGTGCTGGGTCCGATCGAGGTGGGCCCGCCCGCGCTGGTGATCGCCGCGATCGGCCTCGACCTGCTGGTGATGGGCTACCTGGTGGCCGTGGCCGACGCCGTGGAGGCCGGTGAGCGCCTCCTGCCCGACCTGCGCCGGTCCCTGCTGGCCGCGACGCTCGCCGTGCTGCTCTGCGGTGGTCCGGCGGCGCTGACCATGCTGGCCGCGCCCGGCTTGGACACAGTGGCCGTGCTGCAGTTCGTGCTGGTGGCGATGGTGCTGAGCGCGGTGGGGCTGGCCGGGGAGCTGCGCGCGGGGCTGGACCGGCTCGCCTTCCTCACCGACGACCGGCTGCGGCTCACCCGCGGCCCGCTGTACCGGGCCGCCGAGGCGCTGCCCCGGCGCCGGGAACGGCACCAGATGCTCGCCCTCGACGCCGACGAGTTCCGCCGGCTGACCCGCCGCGCGCTGGAGGACTTCGGCGACGTGGGCCGGCTGCTGCGCAACCCGCTGGTCGAGCTGCCCACGGTGGACCGCCGGCTGGCCGCGCGCGGGCCCGGGGTGGCCGATCAGCCGCTGGTCCGGGCGGCCGAGCTGCAGGCGGTGCTGAGCGAGCACGTGGCCCGGCTCAAGCCGTCCGGGGTGTTCGGCACGACCGAGGAGTGGCGGTTCTTCAACGCGCTGCACTACTGCACCGTCATGGGGCTGCGGCCGTACCAGCGGGGCCCGCAGCCGGAGGGCCTGGACCGGGACGCCCGGCGGGCCGTTGACTGGTTCCGCCGGTACGTGCCCCGGCGCTCGCTGCGCCGGTGGCAGGCCGAGGGGGCCGCCATGGTCGCCGCGCAGCTCTGGCGGGACCTGGTGAGCACCGACCCACGCTGGCTGACCGGGGCGGGAGCGAGCGCGCGCCGGCAACCCGTGCGGTGACGCTTCGGTGGCGACACGCGCCGCCTGAAGCAGACAAGCACCCCAAACTGGTTAAAATCCCCCATCTTGGAATCCGGGGGGTGCAGTGGGTAGCCACCGCAACGCACTGGTCGCCGTCGTCCGGCAGGAGCTGGCCGAAGCGCGCGGCACCGCCCGGGCCGTGCTGGCCGCCGCCGAGTCGGCCCGCAGTGAGGCGCTGCGCCGCAAACAGCTGATCCGGGACGCGTACTCCACCTGCCTGGCCCAGCTGGCCGAGGCGCGGGAGGCGGCCCGGGAGGACATCCTGCGCCGGACCCGCAGCGAGGCCGGCTCGCTGACCCGCAACGTCGAATCGCTCGCCGCCCTGTACGCCTCCGGCGCCGCCGGCACCGCGTGGCGCTACTGGACGCCCACCGAGCCGGACCGGGTCACCCGCCCGGGGCTGCTGCGGATCGGCACCATCGGCTACGACCCGGGCGACGGCGAGCGCCGCCTGCCCGCCCTGGTGCCGCTGCTCGACCACGCCCACATCAACCTGGCCGGCGACCGGGAGGCCGTGGACGGCGTCATCTCGGGCCTGCTGCTGCGCGCGCTCGGCACCACCCGGCCCGGCGACGTCCGGCTCACTGTCTACGACCCCGAGCAGCTCGGGGGGACGCTGGCCGCGTTCGCGCCGCTGGGCAACGCCGGCCTGCTGTCCTTCATCGGTCCCGGCGGGCTCGGCGCGGTGCTCGACGACCTGGTGGAGCAGATCTGCCGGGTCAACGAGACCGTCCTGGCCGGCGAGTACGCCTCCCTCGCCGAGCTCATCGCCGCCACGACCGGCCCGCGCCCGGAACCGTGGCGGATCATCGTGCTGCTCGCGGACGCCGAGCTGAGCCCCGACCAGCGCGCCCAGCTGGACCGGATCGCCCGCACCGGGGTGGCCTGCGGCGTGCACCTGGTCGTCCGGGGCCTGGAGCTCGCGCCGCATCCCACGGTGGAACGCATCGAGGTGCACGGCGAGACCGCCACCTGCGACACCATCGGCGACCTCACCGTACGGCTCGACGCGGCCCCGCCCCCGGACCGGATCGCCGGATTCTGCCGGGCCACGGCCGAGAAGCTGCGCCAGGGCCCGCCGCCCGCCCGCTTCGCCGACCTGGAACCGGAGAAGCTCTGGCTGGAGTCGTCCGCGCACGGCCTGAGCGCGCCGATCGGGGACAGCACGGACGGCTCGCTGATCTCGGTGCCGCTCGGCGACGATCCGCCGCACGCGCTGATCGGCGGCCCGTCCGGCTCCGGCAAGACCAACCTGATCTACGCCTGGATCGGCGCGCTGGCCGCCCGGTACGGCCCCGAGGAACTCGCCTTCTACCTGCTCGATTTCAAGGAGGGCGTGTCGTTCGCCCGGTTCGCCGCGGGCCCGCGCGACCCCAGCTGGCTGCCCCAGGTGCGCCTGGCCGGCATCAACGTCAACGGCGACCGGGAGTTCGGCCTGGCCCTGCTGCGCCACCTGGGCGAGGAGCTGCGGACCCGGGCCCAGGCGGCCAAGCGCCACGAGGCCTCCAAGCTGGCCGAGCTGCGCGCCGAGGACCCGGCCGGGCACTGGCCGCGGATCGTCGCCGTCATCGACGAGTTCCAGGTGCTGCTGGCCGGGCGGGACGCGGTCGCCGAGGAGGCCGTGACCCTGCTGGAGGATCTGGCCCGGCGCGGCCGCTCGCAGGGCATCCACCTCGTGCTGGCCAGCCAGGACGTCTCCGGCATCGAGGCGCTGTGGGGCCGCTCCGGCCTGATCGGACAGTTCACGTTGCGCATCGCGCTGCCCAAGGCCCGGCGGATCCTGGCGGACACCAACCTGGCCGCGGCCGTCATCCCCCGCTTCCACGCGGTCGTCAACGCCGACTCCGGCGCGGCCGGCGCCAACCACATCGTCCGGTTGCCCGACGCCGGCGACCGGCAGACCTGGCGGACGCTGCAACGCAAGCTCTGGCACCGGCGGCCGGACACCTGCGTACCGCCCCGGCTGTTCGACGGGGACGCGGTGCCCCGGTTGCCGCAGGCGTACCGGCCCACCGGGCGGGTGGCGCAGTCGGGCGGCGACATCGGCTCGTCCCCGGGGGCGGTGCTGGGCGAGCGGATCGACGTGGCTGCCCGCCCCGCGCGGCTGCGGCTCGGCCGGATGCCCGGGCGCAACCTGGCTGTGCTCGGCACCCGTACCGATGAGGCCTGTGACGTGCTTGCCGCGGCCGCGCTCTCGCTGGCCGCGCAGGGGCCGGCCCGCTTCAGCGTCGTCTGCCTGGAACCGGGCGCGGAACGCCCGGCTGCCCGGCTCGTCGCCGAACTGCCCCAGGCCGACTGGTACGGCAGCGGCGACCTCGACCAGTTCTTCGACGTCCTGGCGCCGGACGGCATCCCGCACTACGTCCTCGGCTACGCCCTGGACGCGGCCGGAGCGTCCTACCGGGACCGCTGGCGGGCCCTGCTGACCGACGGGCCCGAGCAGCGCATCCACGTGCTGGGCTGGTGGCGGTCCGTGCCCCGGCTGCGCGACGATCTCGGCGGCCCCGGCGCCCGGCTGGACACCATCGGCGCGTGGGTCGCGCTCGACGTGCAGGGCCCCGAGCTCAGCCCGCTCTCACCCCAGCCCGGCGGTCCGGTCTGGTATCCCCGCGCCCGCCGGGCGCTGTTCTTCGACCGCTCGGTGCACCGCCATCCGGAAGTGATCATCCCGTACGAGGTGAACAGTGACCACACGTGACCGCGACTACCAGTTGATGATGAGCGCGCTCGCCGACGTCGCCCGGCGGCGGGACGCGGCTCTGGCGGACGCCGAGCAGGCGTACCAGACCAGTGCCGCGCAGGCCGCCGGGGAACTGGCCCGGGCCGAGGGCGACGCGATCTCGGCCGATCGCTGGGCCGGTGCCGCGGCGGCCCAGGTGCTCGACGTGGACCGGGAGGCGGCCCGGCTGTGGGAGCAGCTGCGGCGGGCTCCGGGCATGCGGGTACGGGCGCTGGGTGAGGTGCCCGAGCCACTGTCCATCGAGGCGCTGCCGCGTACCGCGCTGGAGAGCGGGCCGGACTCCGGTTCGGCCCTGCCGGCGCCGCGGCAGTCGGCCCGGACGCTGCTCGCCCGGGCGGCCGAGCGGATCGACGTGACCGTGCGCCCGCCGCTGCGCCGGTCGCTGCCGCGCTGGTCCCTGCCGCTGCTGCCGCTGCTGGGCGCGCTGGTGGCCGGGCTGTGCGGGCTGGTCGCGGCCGGGCTGGTGACCTTCGGGGGGACGGGGATCCCGGGCGGTGCCGTGCTGCGCGGGCTGGGCTGGCTGGCGTTCGTGGTCGCGCCGTCCGCGGGCGTACCGGTGGCCGCCGCCCTCGCCCACCGCAAGCTGCGGTCCCGGCTCGACATCGGCGGGATCGGGCTGACGCTGATCGGCGGGATGCTCGCCGCGACCGTCCTCTCGGTGACCTTCGCGTCCTCCCGCTGACCTGCCCCGTATGGTCTCTGCCTATGGAAGAGACCGCGATCGAGGTCAATGGTCTGCGCAAGCTCTACGGTGACACCGCCGCCGTGGACGGCCTCGATCTCACGGTCCGGCGCGGCGAGATCTTCGCGCTGCTCGGCCCGAACGGGGCGGGCAAGACGACCACGGTGGAGATCCTCGAGGGCTACCGCCGGCGCGACGGCGGGCAGGTGCGCGTGCTCGGTGTCGACCCGGCCGTGGTGCACGGCCGGGGCACCCGCACGGATCCGGCCGTCCGCCGCTGGCGCGAGCGGGTCGGCATCGTGCTGCAGGGCACCGGCGAGTTCGACGAGCTGACCGTGGGCGAGGTCGTCACCCACTTCGCCCGCTTCTACCCCGCCCCCGACGACCCGGCCGCGGTGATCGAGCGGGTCGGCCTGTCCACCAAGGCGCGGGCCCGCACGCACACCCTCTCCGGCGGTCAGAAGCGCCGCCTCGACGTGGCGCTGGGCATCATCGGCCGGCCCGAGCTGCTCTTCCTGGACGAGCCCACCACCGGCTTCGACCCCCAGGCCCGGCGCGAGTTCTGGGCGCTGATCCGGGACCTGGCCCGGGGCGGGACCACGATCGTGCTGACCACGCACTACCTGGAGGAGGCGGAAACCCTGGCCGACCGGGTCGGGGTCATCACGGCCGGCCGGCTCATCGCGGTGGACACGCCCCGCGAGCTCGGCAACCGGGACTCCGCCCTGGCCACCGTCTCCTGGCGTACCCCCGAAGGGGTCTGGGAACGCGCGGAGAGCGCGACGCCGACGGCGCTGGTGGCCGACCTGGCCGCGCGCTTCGACGGCGAGGTGCCGGGCCTGACCGTGACCCGGCCGACGCTCGAGGACATCTATCTGACCATGATCGGAGCGAGGGCATGAACCTGGGCCTGCGGCAGGGTGTGCTGGAGATCCGGCAGTTCCTGCGCAGCCGCGAGCAGGTGATGTTCACGCTCGCCTTCCCGGCGATCCTCATCCTGGTCTTCGGCTCGATCTTCTCCGGCGAGATCGGCAACGGCGTCAAGTTCACCCAGTACTTCGTCACCGGCATGATCGCCACCGGGCTGATGACGGCCGGCTTCCAGGCGCTGGCCATCCAGATCCCGCAGGAACGCGACCGCGGTGTGCTCAAGCGGCTGCTCGGCACGCCGATGCCACGCTGGGTCTACTTCGCCGGCAAGGTGCTGATGGTGGCGTTCATCGCGGTGCTGGAGACCGTCATCCTGCTGACCGTGGCGACGCTGCTGTTCGACCTGGACCTGCCGGACACCGGGGCCAAGTGGCTGACGTTCCTGTGGGTGTCGGCGCTGGGCATCACCGCGTGCACGCTCTGCGGGGTGGCGTTCTCGTCGCTGGCGCGTACCGGTCGCAGCGCGCCCGCCGTGGTCACCCCGGTCGCGCTGATCCTGCAGTTCATCTCCGGGGTGTTCTTCGTCTTCACCAGCCTGCCGGGCTGGATGCAGAACGTCGCGTCGATCTTCCCGCTGAAGTGGATGTGCCAGGGTCTGCGCTCGGTCTTCCTGCCGGAGTCCTTCGGCCCGCGCGAGCCCGGCGGCTCCTACGACCTGCCGATGGTCGCCCTGGTGCTGGGGGTGTGGTGCCTGGTGGCCCTCGTCCTGTGTCTGACCACGTTCCGATGGACCACCAAGCGCGACGGCTAATAGGTGTAGAAACCCTTACCGGTCTTGCGACCGAGATCGCCGGCAGTGACCATGCGCTGCAGCAGTTCGGGCGGGAAGAACTTCTCGTCCGCGGTGTCGCGGTAGATGTTCGACGCCGCGTTGAGCATGACGTCCAGGCCGGTCAGGTCGACGGTGGCCAGCGGGCCCATGGCGTGCCCGAAGCCGAGCTTCATCACCGTGTCCAGGTCGGCCGCCGACACCACGCCGGTCTCGACCAGCTTGATCGCCTCGACCAGCAACGCGGAGAAGAGCCGGTTGGAGACGAAGCCGGCCACGTCCCGCTTGACCTCGACGCAGGTCTTGCCGACCTCCTCGGCGAAGTTGCGCGCACTGGCCATCGTGTCGTCCGAGGTCTGGAAGCCGCGGACCAGCTCGACCAGCTTCATCATCGGCACCGGCGAGAAGAAGTGGATGCCCACAACCGACTCCGGCCGCGAGGTGACCGCCGCGATCTGGGTGATCGGGATGGCCGAGGTGTTGGTGCCGAGCACCGCGCCGGGCTTGCAGATCTTGTCCAGCGCGCGGAAGACCTCGTGCTTGGCCTCCAGCTTCTCGAAGATCGCCTCGACCACCACGTCCGCGTCGGCCATCGCGTCGAGCTCGGTGGTGGTGGTGATCCGGGCGACCGCCGCCTCGGCGTCCTCCGCCGAGATCTTGCCCTTGGTCGCGAAACGGCCCAGGGACTCCCGGATCGCCGCCACGCCCCGGGCCAGCGAGGCCTCGTCCAGGTCCCGCAGGGTGACCTGCCAGCCGGCCTGGGCCGCCACCTGGGCGATGCCCGAACCCATCAGACCGGAGCCGATGACCGCGAGTCGACCCGCCATGTGTGCTCTCCTTCTCGACGTTGAGGTAACGCCGACAGCCTAGCCGCCGTGCTTAACGAACGCTCAGGGCCTCGATCGGGGCAAATCCTGGGAAATCCCCCGTCGCCGGTGCCAGACTGTGCCCATGCCACCAAGCGACGGCTGGTACCTCCTCGGGCCGTTCATCGCCGTCGCCCTCGTCGGTTTCCTCGGCGCGATCTTCTGGCGGATGGGCCTGCAGTGGACGCAGGCCCGCGAGGACCCGCTCCGCGAGCTGTACGCGGGCCTGGCCATCTTCGGCGAGGCCGAGGACTACGGCCTGCTGTGCCCGGCCGCGGCGACCGACGACCCGGACATCGCCGAGGAGATCCGCACCCTGCTGGCGGCCGCGGGCATCCGCTCGACCTCGGCGGTACGCCCGGACGGCCGGCTCCTGGTGCTGGTCTTCCCGGAGGAAGTGGACGAGGCCCGCCGGCTCGTCGGCGGCTCCCCGGCGCTCTGAGAGACCTGACGACATCCCCACCAGTGACGTCATGGACCGAGCAGGCCAAGAGGGACGACGGCGACTCCGTCCGCGCGACGATAAGCCTCAAGTCCGGTCGTGATGACGACTGCGTCAAGCAGATCATCGCCGAGCTGCCGGCGTAGCCAGCTCAAGTGCGCGACGTCATCGTCACTCACGGACGGCGCCAGCTTGACCTCGAAGGCCACGACCCGTTGATCGGCGCGTTGAACGATGAGGTCGACCTCGTGTCGACTGTCCCAGGTCCGAAGGTGATGGATCGTCGCTTCGGCAGCCTGCGCGTACACCCGCACGCTGAGAGTGACCAGCGACTCGAACAAGGCGCCCAGCAGCGGCCCGGGCCGCCGCATCGTTGATCCCGGTGCCGAATCGTCCAGGAGAGCGGGCACGTCCACGCCCAGCAACCGGGCGGCGAGCGCCGGATCGGCCAAGTGATGTTTCGGGGCTGCACCCAGCCTGCTGAAGGCGCTGCGACTCGGCAACCAACCGGGGACGGGATCGAGTAGCCACAACTGCGACAGCACGTCGCGGTAGGCGGTCGTCGTGGTCTTGGCGGGCTTGTTGCTCTCGCCCGGCGTGGCTGCGTCCAGGATGGCGTTGTATGAGGTGGTGGTCGCCGAGGCGGCCGCATATGCGGCCAGCCAGCCGCGCAGCGTATCGGGTCGACGTACCAAATGACCCTGCTCAGGGAAGTCTCGTTCGACGATACGGGCGAGGTAGCCGTCGAGTTGCGCGCGCCGGGCGCGCGGCGGCAGTTGACGGACGGCAGGAAACCCGGAACGGACTATCTCTTCGGCGTAGTCGACCACGCTGAGAGGAGAACTCCCGCCTACCTGCGGTCGTCGCCCGCTGAGCAGATCGCCGAGCCCCACCGTCGGTGTGGCCAGGGCTCGCTCGGCGATGCTCATCGGCCGCATCCGGAGCTGAACGATACGTCCGGCTCCGGAGTGGGTCGGTGCTGACGTGGGCGTCGCACTGCCGGTCAGGAGGAACCGAGCCGGTGAGGGATCGCGGTCAACGCTGCGACGTACGGCGTCCCAGACTGCCGGCTCCCGCTGCCATTCATCGACGAGCACCAGACCGGACGCGCGGTCGAGTCGCTGCGGATCCGCCCTTAGAAGCTCACGCTGAGCGGCGTCATCCAGAGCCAGAACAGTCGTGGCGCGCCGTTGCGCTGTGGCGGTCTTTCCTACGCCCTTGGGCCCCTCGAGGCTGATGGCCGGCAGGCCGATGAGCAAGTCATCGAGCTCTTGATCGACGATCCGGGTCTGGTATGGCAGCACCGCACAACGCTACCCCGCATCACGTTGCTGCACTACCTCTCACACATCGTTCGGCCTACCGTTCACACCAAGAATCGGCGAAATCAGAAGTCGAACGTCGGCTCGGTGACCACCGCGCGCTCGACGTCCACGCCCAGGTTGGCCAGGTCCGACACGAAGTCCGGGTAGCCGCGGTCGATGTGGTGCACCTCGCCGACCTCGGTGATGCCGTCCGCGCACAGGCCGGCGATGACCAGCCCCGCACCCGCCCGGATGTCGGTGGCCCGGACCGGCGCGCCGGAGAGACGCTCGCGGCCGTTGACCACCGCGTGGTGGCCGTCGGTACGGATGTCGGCGCCCAGCCGGACCATCTCGTTCACGAACATGAACCGGCCGTCGAAGATGTTCTCGGTGATCAGCGAGGAGCCCGCGCTCACCGCGGCCAGCCCGATCGCCATCGGCAGCAGGTCCGTGGCGAAGCCCGGGTACGGCAGGGTCACGATGTCGACGGCCTTCGGGCGGTCGTCCATGCGTACCCGGAACTGGTTGTCGCCCGGCTCGACCACCGCGCCCGCCGAGACCAGCTTGTCCAGGGCGATCGCCAGGTATTCGGGCCGGACGCCGTGCACGGTGACGTCGCCGCGGGTCATGGCCGCGCCGAACGCCCAGGTGCCGCCGACGATCCGGTCGCCCACCGTGGTGTGCCGCACCGGCTTGAGCGCCTCGACGCCCTCGACGGTCAGGGTGGAGGTGCCGGCGCCGTCGATCTGCGCGCCCATCGCGGTCAGCATGTCGCAGATGTCGACGATCTCCGGCTCGCGGGCCGCGTTGTCGATCTCCGTGACGCCCTTGGCCAGGACCGCGGCCATCAGCAGGTTCTCGGTCGCGCCGACGCTGGGGAAGTCCAGCCAGATCTTGCCGCCGTGCAGGCCGCCGGGCGCCGAGGCGATCACGAAGCCGTGCTCGCCGGAGATCTCCGCGCCCATCCGGGCCAGGCCGGCGACGTGCATGTCCAGCCCGCGGGAGCCGATCGCGTCGCCGCCCGGGTGCGCAACCCGTACGTAGCCGCGGCGGGCCAGCAACGGGCCCAGCACACAGATGGACGCGCGCAGCCGGCGCACCAGGTCGTAGTCGGTCTCGCTGCCGGGCTCGGCGGGCACGTCGATGGTCGCCTCGCCGTTGGCGAGCGACACCTCGCAGCCCAGCCGGCGCAGCACCTCGGCCATGATCGCCACGTCGGTGATGCGCGGGACGTTGGCCACCACACTGCGGCCCTCGGCGAGCAGGGCGACCGCCATGAGCTTGAGCGCGGAGTTCTTCGCACCGCCGACTGTGACGTCGCCGGACAGACGGGCGCCACCCTTGACTCTGATCACATCCACGCGGGCCATCGTATGGGTCGCGCCCACCCGCCTCCGTAGGGTGGGGGGCATGGCCGTGCATCTCACCCGCATTTACACCCGCACCGGCGACGCCGGTTCGACCCGCCTGGGCAACAACGAGGTGGCCGCGAAGACCGATCCCCGGGTCGTCGCGTACGCGGACGCCGACGAGTGCAACGCCGCGATCGGGGTGGCGCTCGCGCTGGGAGCGCTCGCCCCGGACGTGAAGAGCGTGCTCACCGCGGTGCAGAACGATCTGTTCGATGTGGGCGCCGACCTGTGCAACCCGCTGGCGGAGGACCCGCCGTACCCGCCGCTGCGGATCACCGAGGCGTACGTGACCCGGCTCGAGGGCTGGTGCGACGAATACAACGAGCAGCTGCCGGAGCTCGACTCCTTCGTCCTGCCGGGCGGCACGCCGGGGGCGGCGCTGCTGCACGTGGCGCGTACGGTCGCCCGCCGCGCGGAACGCTCGGCCTGGGCGCTCTACGAGGTGGACAAGGAGCGCACGTCACTGCTGCCGGCGAAATACCTGAACCGGCTCTCCGACCTGCTGTTCATCCTGGGCCGCACGGCCAACCCGGGCGGCGACGTGAAGTGGGTGCCGGGCGGGGTCTCTTGACCCTGCACCACGTCGAGCTGTGGGTGCCCGATCTGACGGGCGCGCTGGGACCCTGGGGATGGCTGCTCGGTCAGCTGGGCTGGCAGCCGTACCAGGAATGGCCGAAGGGCCGCTCATGGCGGCACGAAGATGTGTATCTGGTGCTGGAGCAGTCCCCGGCGCTGTCCGGCACCGCGCACGACCGGCGGGCGCCCGGCCTGAACCACCTGGCCTTCACGGTGGCGGGTGAGGCCGAGGTGGACCGGCTCACCGAGGCGGCACCGGCGCGCGGCTGGTCACTGATGTTCGCCGACCGCCATCCGCACGCGGGCGGGCCGGAGAGCTACGCGGCCTACCTGGAGGATGCCTGGGGGTATGAGGTGGAGCTCTGTTCTGGGCCGCCCTCTTAAATTCTCAGATTCACGGCTACTTCAAATACGGGATTCACGGCTACGCGTCTCGGGGTGCCCAACCGCATCACCGGGGCTGACGTCCCCGCAGCTTCGGGCCCGTGCCGGGTCCAGGCCGTGGGATCTGCTGCCGGGCGGTCCGGTCGTTCCGCCGAGGGTCGGCGGGCCGACGCGCGACGTGCCGGCGGACCCGCGTGCGGTGGCCGGCTGGCAGCGGGCCAGCGAGCGGCGGACGGGCGGGCGGCGGGCCAGCGGACGCGGGCCAGCGGACGCGGGCCAGCGGGCCAGCGGCCGGTGGGCCGGCGTGCGGTGGGCCGGCGTGCGGTGGGCCGGCGTGCGGTGGGCCGGCGTGCCAGCGGGTGACGGGCAGCGGGCGGCGGGCGGCGGGCGGCGGGCGGGCCAACGGCCGGGCCGGCGGGCCAGCGACCGGCGGGCCAGCGGGCGACGGGCAGCGGGCGACGCGCGGGCCAACGGCCGGGCCGGCGGGCCAGCGACCGGCGGGCCAGCGGGCGACGGGCAGCGGGCGACGGGCGACGGGCGACGGGCGACGGGCGACGGGCGACGGGCCAGCGTGCGGTGGGCGGGCGGTGGGCCAGCGGCCGGCGGGCCATGAGGCCAACGAGCGGTGGGCCGCGGGCAGCGAGCGACGGGCCAGCGGGCGACGGGCCAGTGAGCGGCGGACGGACGGGCGGCGGACCAGCGGGCAACGGGCCGACGGGCTCGGCCTACGTGGGTGCGGGCTCCGGCCCGTGCGACGCCCAATGGCCGGCCTGGCGAACGACAGCAGCGCACGCCGCCGCCCGGCCGGAGTTGCCGGGCGGTCGGAGCGACCCACCTACCCGCCGAGGCGCCGACGGCGTCGGCAGCGTGGGTGCGGGCTGCGGCCCGAGCGAGGCCAGACAGCCGGCTGGGCGAACGACAGCAGTGGGCACGCCGCCGCCCGGCCGAAGCCGCCGCGCTTGCAGTTTCGCCCTGTTCGCCACCGCCAGCGCCGCGCCCGCTGCGCAGACGCCCGCGGGCTGTCAGGAAGGGGCGAACCGCCCGGCGGCAGACCCCCGGAACCGCCCGGCGGCGGATCCCTCGGCCGGGACCGGCCGCGGCCTCATACGTTGCGACACTCGAGTCGGTGTTGCGGTTGGTCGCGGCGAGACGCGTACCGAAAAAGGTCTTGAGATGCGTGCCGGAAGAGGGGCCTCAGCGTTCGGCGGGGCGGGGGGTGATTGTCGGGCGGGGGGCCACGGATCCGGGTTGGCCCGGCGGGCCCGCTTCCAGCCAGGAGAGGAAGCCGGTCACCGTGGACTCGGCCATGGCGATCTCGAGCTCGTTGCTGCCTGTGGTGCAGAGCAGGATGACCCAGTGCCCCGGCATGGTCAGGCGTTCCGGGCCGGCCGGCAGGCGGCGGCAGCCGACGGAGAGGGTGCGGCGGTTCAGCACGCGTTTCGGGCGGATGCCGAAGCTGAACATGCGGTGGAAGCGGAGTTCGTCAGCGACGAACTGACCGATCCCCGAGGACCAGCCGCGGCCCGGCACCATCGTGCTGACCCGTACCTGGAGCCGGATGGTGCCGCCGCCGGCCATGAGCAGCCGGCGGCGGAGGAAGATCGCGAGCAGGACGACGAGCAGCGCGACGACGCAGATTCCGATGACCTCCAGAACCCGCATCGTCGGCGTCAGTGCGCGTCGGGAGTGGCGGGGGTGGCGCTCTCGGCGAGGACGGTCACGCCGTTCGCGTCGACGGAGAGGAAGCCGCCTGCTACGTCGTATGTCAGCTGCTCGCCGCCGGCGAGCTTGACCCGCACCTGGGAGGGCTCCTTGAGCAGGCCCAGCAGCGGCGAGTGACCGGGCAGGACGCCGAGCTCGCCCTCGGTGGTGCGGGCGACGACCATCTCGGCGTCGCCGGACCAGACCTTCTCCTCGACGGCGACGACCTGTACGTGCAGCTGGTTGGCCACGCTGTCTCTCCTTACGACGTTGCCTCGGTTTTCCGCTGCGGGTCGGCTCTGTAAAGCCGGCGGAACCGATTGAGGTGAAGTCTAAACGGCTGGGTGACCTGCCGGTGCCTGGGGTGGCGACCGCCACTACGGACGGGCCCCGGCCGGCCGGTCAGAGCTTCTGGAGGAAGTCCGGGTGGTCGATCAGGAACGAGGAGATCGTGTCGCTCTGCACCGCGGCGAAGAACTCCTCGGCGCTGGAGTCGAGCGCCTCGCCCTGATATCTGCCGTTCGTGATCAGGCTGCGGCCGGGCAGCTTCACCAGCGTCATGTCGTCGGCGCGCAGGCTCTTGAGGGCGAGACCCCAGTCGACGACCGAGTGGCCGTTGCCGTCGAAGATCAGCGCGTCGCCGGCCGCCTTGAGGACCTTGTCGAGCTTGACCGGGTTGGTCACCACGTTCTTGCTCAGGGCCTGCGAGGCCATCGCCTTGATGAACTGCTGCTGGTGCCGCTGGCGGTCGTAGTCGCTGCGGGGCAGGCCGTAGCGCTGCCGGACGTAGTCCAGCGCCTCCCAGCCCTCCAGGTGGTACGTGCCCTTCTTGTACTGCTTCTGCGGGCCGATGTACGGGTGCTCGCAGTTGTTGCTCGCGCACTCCGGACGACGGGGCCGCGGCTTGCCGTTCGGCTGGAGGTGCTCTGACTTCACGTTCTGGTCGATGGTCATCGTGACGCCGTCCATCGCGTCGACGATGTCCTTGAAGCCGTTGAAGTTGATGATCGCGCCGGCGTCGAACTTCTTGATGCCGGTCAGCTTGCTCACCGTCTTGGCCAGCAGGTCGAAGCCCTGGGCGACGTCGTGCTTGCCGCCGCCGATAGAGCTGCCGTACGACATCGCGGCGTTGATCTTCGCCGTGCCGCCACCGAACTTCGTCTTGGCGAACGGCGGGATCTCGACGCGCAGGTCCCGCGGGATCGAGTAGAGGTACGCCGTCTTCAGCCCCTTGGGCACGTGCACGACGATGATCGAGTCGGACAGCGGCGCGGTGGTGTCGTTGCGCGGGTCGATGCCCACGAGCAGGATGTTGAGCGGGCCCTTGATGTCGCTGACCTGCTGCTTGGTGGCACCGGAGGCGGCATTGCCGAAGAGGTCCTTGGTCTGCACCGCGTTCGCATAGCGGGCGACGAGCACCTGGCTCGTGACCAGCGCGCCGCCGCTGAGGACCATCAGGACACAGCCGAAGATCGCGCACAGCCGCGCCCACAAGGGGGCACGCCGTCCGCTCTTCGGTTTCGCGCTCTTCGCCACTCGATCCCCAACCATGCCGGTCGATACCAGCCGCGATCAATGGGCTGATCGCGGGGCCGCGCCACAAGCAGTGCCAAGAGTATCCGAACAACGGAAGAAAACTTCGCGTCCGCGTACCGTCGCACCCGTGGTCAAACGGACAAAACGGGCACTTGGAAACGGATGAGCCGCGCCGGCAACTGCCGGCGCGGCCCGAGATGATCCGTCAGGATCAGCCCTTCATCAGCTCGTGTGCGTTCTTCTCGAGGTCCTCGAGGCCACCGCACATGAAGAAGGCCTGCTCAGGGTAGTTGTCGTACTCACCCTCGCTGATCTTCTTGAACGCCTCGATGGTCTCCTTGAGCGGGACCGTCGAGCCGGGAACGCCGGTGAACTGCTCCGCGGCGTACGTGTTCTGGGACAGGAAGCGCTCGATGCGGCGGGCCCGCTGCACCGTGACCTTGTCCTCCTCGGAGAGCTCGTCCATACCGAGGATGGCGATGATGTCCTGCAGGTCCTTGTACTTCTGCAGGATCCGCTGCACCTCACGGGCGACCGCGTAGTGCTCGGCCCCGACGAACTCGGGCGCCAGGATCCGCGAGCTGGAGGCCAGCGGGTCCACGGCGGGGTAGATGCCCTTGTCGGAGATCGACCGCTCGAGGTTGGTCGTCGCGTCCAGGTGGGCGAAGGTGGTGGCCGGCGCCGGGTCGGTGTAGTCGTCGGCGGGCACGTAGATCGCCTGCAGCGAGGTGATCGCCTTGCCCCGGACCGAGGTGATCCGCTCCTGCAGCTCGCCCATCTCGTCGGCCAGCGTGGGCTGGTAACCCACGGCGGACGGCATGCGGCCGAGCAGCGTCGACACCTCGGAACCGGCCTGGGTGAACCGGAAGATGTTGTCGATGAAGAGCAGCACCTCCTGGTTCTGGACGTCCCGGAAGTACTCCGCCATGGTCAGCGCGGACAGGGCGACCCTCAGGCGGGTGCCCGGCGGCTCGTCCATCTGGCCGAAGACGAGCGCGGTCTTGTCGAGCACGCCGCCCTCTTCCATTTCCAGGATGAGGTCGTTGCCCTCGCGGGTGCGCTCGCCGACGCCGGCGAACACCGACGTACCACCGAAGTTACGGGCAACACGGATGATCATCTCCTGAATGAGCACCGTCTTGCCCACGCCCGCGCCGCCGAACAGGCCGATCTTGCCACCGCGCACGTACGGCGCGAGCAGGTCGAGCACCTTGATGCCGGTCTCCAGCATCTCGGTCTTCGGCTCGAGGTCGGCGAACGCCGGGGGCTTGCGGTGGATGCTCCACCGCTCCTGGATGTCCAGGGTGGACTCGTCGGCGTTGAGAACCTCGCCGAGGGCGTTGAACACGTGGCCCTTGGTCACGTCACCGACCGGCACCGAGATGCCCGAGCCGGTGTCCTTGACCTCGGAGCCGCGGACCAGGCCGTCGGTCGGCTGCATCGAGATCGCCCGGACGATGTTGTCGCCCAGGTGCTGCGCCACCTCGAGGGTCAGCGTCTTGGTGCCCCCGGACAGGGTCACGTCGACGTGCAGCGCGTTGTAGATGTCGGGCATCGCGTCGCGGGGGAACTCGGCGTCGACGACCGGGCCGATGACCCGGACTACGCGGCCGACACCGGCCTGCGTCTTGGTGGGCTCAGCTACAGCAGTCATCATCCATCACTTCCCGCCGCGGCCAGCGCGTTGGCGCCGCCGACGATCTCACTGATTTCCTGGGTGATCGCAGCCTGCCGCGCGGAGTTCATCTCGCGCGTGTACCGCTTGAGCAGGTCGTCCGCATTGTCCGACGCGCTCTTCATCGCCCGGCGCCGGGACGCCGACTCGCTGGCCGCCGAGCTCAGCAACGCCGCGTAGATCCGCGTGTTGAGGTACTTCGGCAGCAGCGCGTTCAGCAGTTCCTCGGCCTCGGGCTCGAACTCGTAGGCCGGCCGCAGCCCGGGCTCGCGCTCGCGCTCCTCGACCTGCATCGGCGCCAGGAAGCGCGCCTCCGCCGTCTGGGTCATGAGCGACTTGAACTGCGTGCTCACGATGTGGAGCTCGTCGACGCCCTGGATGCCGTCCGGCCCGTAGTGCCCGTCCCCGTCGTCCGCACCGGCGACGAACCCCTCGATCAGCGCGTCGCCGATGGTGCGGGCGTCGGAGAAGGAGGGCCGCTCGGAGAAGCCGGTCCAGCTCGCCTCGATCGGACGGTTCCGGAAGCGGTAGTACGCGACGCCCTTGCGGCCGACGATGTACAGCGCCACTTCCTTGCCGTCCGCCCGCAGGCGCGCCATCAGCTGCTCCGCGGTGCGGATCGCGTTGGCGTTGTAGGCGCCGGCCAGGCCCCGGTCACTGGTGACCAGCAGGACACCCGCACGCCGCACGCGCTCGCGCGCCTGCAACAGCGGGTTGTCGACCGATGCGTTGGACGCCAGCGCCGTGAGCACCTGGGTGATCGCCTCCGCGTACGGCTTGGAGGCGGTCACCCGCTCCTGCGCCTTGGCGATGCGGCTGGTCGCGACCAGCTCCTGCGCCTTCGCGATCTTCTTCGTGGACTTGACGGTGCGGATGCGCCGCCGAAGTACCTGAACCTGACCGGCCATGGCTTAGCTCTCGTCCTGAGCGGAGCGGGCTCCGGAACGGACCTCGCGGGTTACCGTCTCGCGGCTCTCGCTGCCCTCGGCGAGCGGCTCGGCCTCCGCCTCGTTGCCGACGTTGCTGCCGGTCTCGCCCTGCTTGAACAGCGTCTTGAACTCGTTGACGCCGGTCTGCAGGATCTCGACCTGCTCGTCGGTGAGCTGACCCGTCGACTCGATCGCCGTGAAGGTGTCGCTGCGGTTGCGCTTGACCCAGTCGAGCAGGTCCCGCTCGAAGCGCTGCACGTCGCCGACCGGGATGTCGTCGAGCTGGCCGGTGGTGCCGGCCCAGATGACGATGGTCTGCTCAGCGACCGAGTACGGCGAGTACTGCGGCTGCTTGAGCAGCTCGACCAGGCGGATGCCCTTCTCCAGCTGGGCCCGCGAGGCCTTGTCCAGGTCGGAGGCGAAGGCCGAGAAGGCCTCCAGCTCACGGAACTGGGCGAGGTCGAGGCGGAGCCGGCCGGAGACCCGGCGCATGGCCTTGACCTGCGCGGAGCCGCCGACGCGGGACACCGAGGTGCCGACGTTGATGGCGGGGCGCACGCCGGAGGCGAACAGGTCGGCCTCGAGGAAGATCTGGCCGTCGGTGATCGAGATGACGTTGGTCGGGATGTAGGCCGAGATGTCGTTGGCCTTGGTCTCGATCAGCGGCAGACCGGTCATCGAACCGCCACCGAGCTCGTCGGAGAGCTTGGCGCAGCGCTCCAGCAGGCGGCTGTGCAGGTAGAAGACGTCGCCCGGGTAGGCCTCGCGGCCCGGCGGACGGCGCAGCAGCAGCGACACGGCGCGGTACGCCTCGGCCTGCTTGGTCAGGTCGTCGAAGACGATCAGAACGTGCTTGCCGTTGTACATCCAGTGCTGCCCGATGGACGAGCCGGTGTACGGGGCGATGTACTTGAAGCCGGCCGGGTCGGAGGCCGGCGAGGCCACGATCGTCGTGTACTCCAGCGCGCCCTGGGCCTCGAGCGTGCCCCGGATGCTGGCGATCGTGGTGGCCTTCTGGCCGATGGCGACGTAGATGCAGCGAACCTGCTTGTCGGGGTCGCCGGACTGCCAGTTGGCCCGCTGGTTGATGATCGTGTCCAGCGCGACCGTGGTCTTGCCGGTCTTGCGGTCACCGATGATCAGCTGGCGCTGGCCGCGGCCGATCGGCGTCATGGCGTCGATCGCCTTGATGCCGGTCTGCAGCGGCTGCTTCACCGGCTGACGGGACATGACGTTCGGGGCCTGGAGCTCGAGCTCGCGGAAGCCCTCGCTCTCGATCGGGCCACGGTCGTCGATCGGGTTTCCGAGCGCGTCCACGACGCGGCCCAGGTAGGCGTCGCCGACCGGGACCGACAGGACGCGGCCGGTCCGCTTGACCCGCTGGCCCTCCTCGATGTGGGTGTAGTCACCCAGCACCACGGCGCCGATCTCGCGGACATCGAGGTTCAGGGCGACACCCAGCGTGCCGTCCTCGAATTCGAGCAGTTCGTTCGCCATCGCCGAGGGCAGGCCCTCGACGTGCGCGATGCCGTCGCCCGCATCGGAGACGATGCCGACCTCCTCGCGGGAGACCTCGGGCGAATAGGACGAGACGTAGCGCTCTAGCGCCCCCCGGATCTCGTCCGAGGAGATGGTCAGCTCGGCCATCCTCTGCCTTCTCTAGTCGGCTCGGGGCGTCGCCGCCGCCGAGGGCGTGCTCGGGACGTCGCCGCCACCGAGGGGAAAAACTATTTAGCGAACGCCTGCCGGGCTTCGTTGAGTCGCCGCAGGATCGTGCCGTCGTAGAGGTCGGAGCCGACACGCACGCTGACACCGCCGATGATGCTCGGATCCACATCGACCTTCAGCGACACCTGCCGACCGTAGATGTCGGACAACTTGGCGGCGAGCCGCTGCTCCTCGGCGTCGTCGAGGAGCTTGGCGACCGTCACGTACGCGACCTGACGGTCCCGCTTCCCGGCGGTCAGCTCGACCAGCCGGCTCAGCGAGGCCTCGAAGCTGCGGCCGCCGAAACTCTCGAGGGCCACCTCGATGAGCCGCCCCGTGCCCAGCCGGACCTTGCCTTTCAGCAGGTCCTGGACAAGCTTAACGCGACGGTCGATCGATGCGCCGGGATCGCTCAGCGTCACGGCCAGCTCGGAGTCACCCGACACGACCTGCCCGAAGCGGAACAGCTCGTCCTCGACCTCGGCGAGTTCGCCCGCCTTCTCGGTGGCCGCCAGCACGGTGTCGACGCCCAGGCGCTCCACCGCGTCGAGCAGCTCGGCCGGCCGGCTGAAGCGGCCGTGGGCCAGGGTCGCCACCGCTTCCACGGCGGTCTCCCCCAGCTTGCCGGCGAGCAGCGAGCGAACCAGCTCGGCCCGGTCGGCCCCGCTGCGCGACGGATCGGTCAGTGCCCGGCGCAGCCGCGGCTGGCCGCGCAGCAGCCGCGCCACCGACAGGATCTCGTCGGCGGCCGTGGCCAGCTGCGCGGCGGTGGCCGTGCGGGTGTCCGTGGTCAGCTTCTCCACGGCCGCGGCGTACGACTCCCGGTTGACGGTCGCCATCAGCGCCGCCCGGTGCCCGTGCCGGCGCCCAGCTCGGAGATGAACCGGTCGACCGTGCCCCGGCTGCGCGCCTCGTCGGCGAGCGACTCGCCGACGATCCGGCCGGCCAGGTCCACGGCGAGCGTGCCCACCTCGGAGCGCAGGTCGCGCACGATGCTCTCGCGCTGGGCGGCGAGCTGGTCGCGCCCGGACGCGATGATGCGGTCGGATTCCTCCCGGGCCTTGGCCAGGACGTCCTGACGGATGCCCTCGGCGTCGGCGCGGGCCTCGTCACGGATGCGCGCGGCCTCCGTACGAGCCTCCGACAGCTGCGCGCGGTACTGCTCGAGCAGCTCGTTCGCCTCGGCCTGGGCGGCTTCGGCGCGCTTGAGGCCACCCTCGATCGCGTCAACCCGCGCCGCGAACGTCTTCTCCATCATCGGGAAGACGAACTTCATCAGCACGAAGCAGAGCAGGGCGAACGCGACCGTACCGACCACGATCTCTTCCCACGCGGGAATGATCGGGTTGTGTTCAGTTGTCTCGCCGCCCTCGGCGGCCAGGTACGCAAGCATGGAAGCTCCGTTCCGCAAGGGGAGAACTAGCCGACGTTCGGAGCCAGGTTCTGCCAGATGAAGCCGAACGCGATGCCCAGCAGGGCCAGCGCCTCGATGACGGCGAAGCCGATCCAGACGTACGGCAGGGTCAGACGCGAGGACTCCGGCTGGCGAGCGGTCGACTGGATGTAGGCGGAGAAGACCAGACCGACACCGATGCCAGGACCGATGGCGGCGAGGCCGTAACCGATGGCGGCGGTGCTACCCACAACTTCGGCGAGAATCATTGCTCAGTTCCTCCTGGTATCTCGCGTGACTGTCACGCGGGACGACAACGGGGTGGTACTCGAACAGCTCAGTGCTCGTCGGCGAGCGCGCCCTGGACGTAGCTCGCGGTCAGCACCGTGAACACGTAGGCCTGGAGCACGATCACCAGGAACTCGAGGAAGGTCAGGGCGATCGTCATGATCCACGACACGATCGAGAACGGCGTGAACCACACGTTTGCGCTGACCATCGCGAAGCCACCGAGCGTGAACACCAGCAGCAGCATGTGGCCGGCGAACATGTTGGCGAAGAGTCGGACCGCCAGCGAGAACGGGCGGACCATGAAGTTCGAGAAGAACTCGATCGGGATCAGCAGCGGCAGGATGAACCACGGCGCCGGCGGGATGAGCGCGGCCTTCATGTATTTGAAGAAGCCGCCGTGGTGCCGGATGCCGACGTAGATGAACATCACGTAGCTGATGACCGCGAGAATCGCCGGGAACGCGATGTGCGAGTTCGGCGAGATCTGGATCAGCGGCACGATGCTGAAGAGATTGTTCAGCAGGATGAAGCAGAACAGCGTCGTGAGGTACGGCGCGAACGCGACACCTCGCGCCCCGATCATCTCGACGGCGATGTTGTTGCGCACGAATCCGTAGAGGCTCTCGGCGAGCCACTGCTTCTTCGTGGGCACCAGCTGCGGCTTCCGGTACGACACCAGGAAGAAGATGATGATCAGAGCAACGGCCACCCAGACCAACAGTGTGATCTTGGTGAACCAGTACGAGTCGTGAGCGCCCCACGGCAGGATGCTGGGCAGGTAGAAGTCCTCGACGCTGGGCGGGAACTCCGCTGCGAGGACCGTCGACTGACCGATCACCGTAGCCCTTTCCTGTCAGGCGCCGAGACGGCGCACGATGAGGTAGACACCGCCGGCGATACCAACGACGGCGCCGATTCCGGCGAAGATGCCCTTGGTGCCGACGTAGTGGTCGACCAACCAGCCGATCCCGCCCCAGACCAACATGCCCCCGAGGAGATAACTGACCGCCGTCATCCCCTGGCCCGTGTCGGGCGGGTTCTGACCGTCGTCATCGTGGGGTTTGCTGGGAGGTTCTTGACCGGTCATGACGGCCCGAACGATATCAGCAGGTAACACGAAGCTAAGCGGGACCCCCCGCACAACCGCAGTTGTCCAGGCGTCAGGGGTCTCGCAACTCGGCAACACGCTACTCCCCCTCCGCCAGAACCGGACAACTTTGTCGCGCGTCAGTCACCGGATCGTGGAGAGAGCCCACCCAAAGCGGCAATGACCAGTCGAAACGCCGGTGCTGAAGATCACTTGGAGAGGCTGGTCCGCGCCACCCACCAGATCTGCACAGCCGTCCAGCCGAGCACCCCCGCGACGATCCCCCAGCCCATCGCGAGCCGGCCCGGCCACTCCGAGGAGATCACAAACACCATGATCACGCCGAGCAACGCGTACTTCACCACGTACGTCAGCAGCCCCAGCGGCAGCACCAGGGCCGGGCGCACGGTGTCGGCCCAGGCGAACACCAGGGTCGTCATGGTGAAGCTGACCGTCACGACGCCGACGCCCGCCGCGGCACCCACCGCGGCGTCGGCGCCCCCGGCGAAGAAGCCGACCGACGCCGCGCAGATCATCAGCGCGACCGAGAAGGCGGTGAGGAAGGGCAGGTGCTCCACCCGCCAGCGCGGGTCCTCCGGCAGCGGCGGCAGATCCGGCAGCGGCCGGTTGTCGTCGTCATAGTCGTCGCGGGCCGGCGCCGGCTGGGCGGCAGCCGGCTGGGCTGGGACCACGCGGTCGGCGGAGTCGTTCACGCCGGCACCCCCGCCCGGTCGTACGCCGGGAAGGCCCGGACCAGCTCGGCCACCTCGTCGGCGACCTCACGCAGCTGCGTGGCCCCGCCGACCGAGGCCGGGTCCGCGCGCACGGCCACGGCGATCAACCCGGCGATCTGGCGCATCTCGCCCTCGCGCATGCCCTGCGTGGTGACGCTGGGAGTGCCGACCCGGATGCCCGACGCCGTCATGGGCTGCTCCGGGTCGTACGGGATGGCGTTCTTGTTCAGGGTGATCCGGGCACGGTCGCAGCGCGCCTCGGCGTCGCGGCCACTGACCCCGGTGTCGCGCAGGTCGAGCAGGGCGAGGTGGGTGTCGGTGCCCCCGGAGACCGGGCGCATCCCCTCGGCGGCCAGCCCGGCGGCCAGCGCCTGGCTGTTCTTGACCACCTGGTGCGCGTACGACTGGAAGTCGGGCAGCGCCGCCTCGCGCAGGGCGACGGCCTTCGCGGCGACGGCGTGCATCAGCGGCCCGCCCTGGGTGAACGGGAAGACGGCCTTGTCGATGCGTGCGGCAAGCTCCTCACGACACAGGATCATGCCTCCCCGTGGTCCCCGCAGCACCTTGTGGGTGGTGCAGGTGACGACATCGGCATGCGCTACGGGCGACGGGACGGCCCGGCCGGCGACCAGCCCGATGAAGTGCGCGGCGTCGACCATGAGGTAGGCACCCACCTCGTCGGCGATGTCGCGGAAGGCCTTGAAGTCGATCAGCCGGGGATACGCCGTCGCGCCGCAGACGATGAGCTTGGGCCGGTGCGCCTGGGCCAGGTCGCGGACCTCGTCGTAGTCGATCAGCTCGGTGTCCCGGCGCACGGTGTATCCGACCGGGTGGAACCACTTGCCGGAGAAGTTGACCCGGCTGCCGTGGGTGAGATGGCCGCCGTGCGGCAACCCCATGGCCAGCACGGTGTCGCCCGGCTGAATGAGCGCCGCGTACGCCGCCATGTTCGCCGACGAGCCCGAGTGCGGCTGGACGTTGGCGTGCTCGGCCCCGAACAGCTCCCTGGCCCGGTCGACCGCCAGTTCCTCGGCCCGGTCGACCTCGGCGCAGCCGCCGTAGTAGCGCCGTCCCGGATACCCCTCGGCGTACTTGTTGGTCAGCGTCGAGCCGAGCGCGGCGAGGACGGCCGGGGAGGTGAAGTTCTCACTGGCGATGAGCTGCAGTCCGCCGCGCTGGCGGGTCAGCTCGCCCAGGATCACCTCGGCGATCTCCGGGTCCTCGTGTTCGAGCGCGCCGAAGTCGGGACCCCAGAAAGTCTCCATGACGCGCTCCCTCACCCTCGGCGACGCTGCCGAGATCGAGCATATGGCTTATGGGGGCCTGCCTGCGGGCACAGTGGTGGTATGCGTTGCCTCGTCACGGGCGCCACCGGATACATCGGTGGCCGCCTGACGCCCCGTCTGCTCGATGCCGGCCACTCCGTCGTCTGCCTGTCCCGCAGTGCCGCCCGGCTCCGCGACGTGCCCTGGGCGGGCCGGGCCGAGGTGGTGGAGGGCGACCTGTCCGACCCCGGCACGCTGCCGGCCGCCTTCGAGGGCGTCGACGTCGCCTACTTCCTCATGCACTCGCTCGGGCAGCCGGACTTCGAGCGGATCGACCGCGAGGCGGCGCACAACTTCGCCACCGCGGCCAAGGCGGCCGGGGTCAGCCGGATCGTCTACCTCGGTGGTCCCGAGCCACCACCCGACGAGCACCCGTCGGCCCACCTGCGTTCCCGGGCCGAGGTGGCGAAGATCCTGCTGGACAGCGGGGTGCCGACGGCGGTGCTGCGGGCTCCGGTGATCATCGGCTCGGGCTCGGCGTCGTTCGAGATGCTGCGCTACCTGACCGAGCGGCTGCCGATCATGATCACCCCGCGCTGGGTGCGCAACCGGATCCAGCCGATCGCCGTCCGGGACGTGCTGCGGTACCTGATCGGCGTGGCCACGCTGCCGGCGGACGTCAACCGGGGCTTCGACATCGGCGGGCGGGATGTGCTGACGTACCTGGAGATGATGCGCCGCTACGCCCGGGTCGCGGGTCTGCGCCGGCGGATCATCCTGCCGCTGCGTCCGCTGAGCCCGTGGCTGTCGGCGCACTGGGTGGGTGCGGTCACGCCCGTGCCCAATGCCATCGCCCGGCCGCTGGTCGGCAGCCTCATTCACGAAGCCTTCGCCCACGAGCACGACATCGCCGGGTACGTCCCCGACGATGGCCTGCTGGGCTTCGACGAGGCAGTGCAGCTGGCCCTGGGCAAGGTCCGCGACGCGAACGTGGAGACCCGCTGGTCGAACGCGGTGGGCCGGGACGCGGCGGCCGAGCCGCTGCCCAGCGATCCGGACTGGTCCGGCGGCAGCGTCTACGTCGACGAGCGCACCCGCACGGTGGCCGCACCCACCCGGGCGCTGTGGCGGGTGATCGAGGGTGTCGGCGGCGAGAACGGCTGGTACTCGTTCCCGCTGGCCTGGTCGGTGCGCGGCTGGATGGACCGGCTCGTCGGCGGCGTCGGCCTGCGCCGCGGCCGGCGCGACCGCAACCATCTGCTGGTCGGCGAGGCGCTGGACTGGTGGCGGGTCGAGGAGATCAGGCCGGGCGAGCTGCTGCGGCTGCGCGCCGAGATGAAGGTGCCGGGCCGGGCGTGGTTGGAGATGTCGGCCGAGCCCGGGCCGGACGGGACGAGCGTCTACCGGCAGCGGGCCATCTTCGTGCCGCGCGGGCTGGCCGGGCACGCGTACTGGGCGAGCGTGGTGCCGTTCCACGGGGTGATCTTCAGTGGCATGGCCCGCAACATCGCCCACCAGGCCAGCCGCTGACCGGCGGCCGCGCGCTCACCGGGCGGCGCGGCTCAGACGGTCCCGGACGGCCAGCCAGTCCTCGGTGGCCGGAGGCCGCTGCACGATGATCGTGCCCACCCCGGCGTCGTCCAGGCGGTGCAGGGCCGCGTAGAGATCCGCGGCGTACTCGCGGGGGTCCGCACTGAGCACCTCCGCCGCGTCGTAGTCGCCGGCCGTCTCGTAGCTCAGCACCGCGACCGGGGCGGCCAGGCCGTCTCGGGCCACCGCTTTCACGTCGTCGACGAGCAAAACCGTCGCCTTGGGGGCGTAGTGCCGCCGGCTCATGCCCGGCGAGGGCCGGGCCGTGCCGTCGGTGACCGCCTCAGGCAGCGCGATCGCGCCGGTCACCTCGCGCAACGGGCGCAGCGCCAGGGCACCCGGGCGCAGCAGCGTGGGCGTCGGCGTGGTCAGGTCGAGCACCGTCGACTCGATGCCCCACGAGGCCGGGCCGCCGTCCAGCACCAGCGGCACCTCCGGCAGGCTGCGCAGCACGTGCTCGGCGGTGGTCGGCGAGATGCCCTCCGAGCGGTTTGCGCTGGGCGCCGCCAGCGGCAGGTTCGAGGCCTCCAGCAGCTTCAGGGCCACCTCGTGGGCGGGCACCCGGATCGCGATCGTCGTCGTCGGGGCGCCCACCTGCGGCAGGTGCTTCGCCCGCTCGACGACCAGGGTCAGCGGGCCCGGCCAGAACCGCGCGGCCAGGTCGTTCGCGGCGTCGGGCCACTCGTGGGCCAGCGCGCGGGCCGCCGCCACGTTGGCCACGTGCACGATCAGCGGGTTCCAGGACGGGCGGTTCTTCAGGCGGTAGACCTCGGCCACGGCCGTGGCGGAGAAGGCGTGGGCGCCCAGGCCGTACACGGTCTCGGTGGGGAACGCGACGACGGACTCGTCCCGCAGCAGCTCCACCGCACGGCGCAGGCCGCCGGCGTCCGGTTCGACGATCGTCACGCGGGCCTCGGCGCTCCCGGCAGCAGGGCGTCCACGAGCGGGTACAGCGCCTCTTCGATGGTGTCGCCGATGCGCTGGAACGTCTGGTCGCCGCGGCCCCACGGGTCGTCGAGGTCGTCGCCGGGCTGCGGCTCCGTCTCGCCGCGCAGCCGGGCGGCCGCCGCGACCACGGCGGCGGCCCGGGCGGCGAATGTCTCCGGGTCGGTGCCGGCCGGCGGGAGCGGCTCGGACTCCAGGTCGCGCAGCAGCCGGGCCAGATGCCCGAGAACGAACGTGCGGCTGTCCGCACCCGGCACCAGGGCGTGCACGTAGTCGCTCTGGTCGGCCGTCGCGGTCAGGATCAGGTCGGCCCCGTCCAGCTGGGCGCTGGTCAGCTTGCGGGCCAGGAAGCCGTCGGTGCTGCCGCCGCGCAGGGTGATCTGCCGGGCCGCGGGCGGGTTCATCTCCTCGCCCTCGTGCCAGCCGCCGGTGCCGGCGCTGACACTGCGCAGCAGGTCATCGAGCTCCGCGTCGGGATCGAGCTTGCCGAGGCGCTGGGCGGCGGCCAGGACCAGCAGCCGCTCGGCCATCGGCGACCGGCAGATGTTGCCCATGCACACGTGCAGCACTGTGAACGGCATCGTCAGGACTCCACGGCCAGGATGTCCGGCACGACGTCACGCAGCTTCTCGAACGGCACCGCGCCGTTGCGCAGCACCCGGGGCACGTCGCCGGTGACATCGACGATCGTGCTCGGCGCCGGGTCGGCGGCCGCCCCGGCCTCCAGGTAGACGCGGACCGCGTACTCCAGCTGATCGCGGGCCTCCTCGGCGGTGACCGGCGCCGGCTGACCGATCTTGTTGGCCGTGGTGACGGCCATCGGGCCCACCTCGCGCAGCACCTCCAGCGCGACCGGGTGCAGCGGCATCCGGACCGCGACCACGCCGCCGGTGTCGCCCAGGTCCCACTGCAGGCTGGGCGAGTGCTCGACCATGATGGTCAGCGCGCCCGGCCAGAACGCGTCGGCCAGCTCACGCGCCGCCCGGGGCAGCGAATAGACCAGGCCGTCCAGCGTGTGCCGGGAGCCGACCAGCACCGGCGGGGGCACGCGCCGGTCCGCGCCGCGGGCGTTCTGCAGGGCATTGACGGCATGCGCGGTGAACGCGTCCGCACCCACGCCGTACACGGTGTCGGTGGGCAGCACGACGAGCTCACCGCTCTTGACCGCCTCGACAGCCGCGGCGATGCCGCGATCGCGCTCGGCCACGGCCCGACAGTCGTAGAGCATCACAAGTTGCAGTGTGCCATGGCGCGCACGAAGTGCCCTACACGCGGCGGGCCGTCGCATATCGTGGGCGACCGGTCAGGTCCTGATGGGCGGCGACCTCGGTGAAGTGCCCGTCGGCCCGCAGCAGCTCCGGCACCGCCGACGCGTGCACATCGTCGTGCTCGATGCCGAGCACGCCGCCGGGTCGCAGCAGCGCCGCCGCCAGGGCGATCACCGGCCGGATCACGACCAGGCCGTCCGCGCCACCGAAGACGGCCTCCGCCGGGTCGTGGTCGGCCACTTCCGGGGGTACGGCGGTCCCGTCCGGCACGTACGGCGGGTTGCACAGCAGCACGTCCACCATGCCCCGGCAGTCGGCCAGCAGCCCCGGATCCGTCACGTCGCCCGGCACCACCCGCACCACGGGGAACGCCGCGGCATTACGGCGCAGAAAGGCCAGCGCCGCCGGAGATCGTTCCACCGCGATGACCCGGTCCGGCGCGGCCTCGTCGGCTACCGAGCAGGCGATGGCGCCCGTACCGCTGCACAGGTCGACCACCGTGGCACCCGGCGCGGTGTGCTCGATCCCCCAGCCGGCCAGCAGCTCGGTCTCCGGCCGCGGCACGAACACCCCCTCACCCACCGCGAGCTCCAGATGCCGGAAGGCGGCCGTGCCGAGCAGATGCTGCAAGGGGATCCGCTGCGCCCGCTGCTCGACCAGCTCGGTGAACCGGCTCGCCTCGTCGCCGCGCACGGTGTCGATCAGCAGCAACCGGCCGCGTCCGACCCCGAGAACGTGCGCGGCGAGCAGTTCGGCATCGACGCGCGGCGACGAAACTCCCGCCTCGGCCAGCAGTGCGGTGGCCTTGGCCAGCACCGGGGCCAAGCGCGTCCGTTCCGTTCCGGTCGAGGGGTGTTCGTGCGTCGGCGTCACGGCATAATCATGGAACGTCGTCTCTCGACGGTGACCGGCCGGGTCACTCGGCGATGAACGGCGTCGGCGGGAGGGGCCTGGATGGCCGTGGCGGCACCATGACGTGGCTCGATCAGCTCGGCGACAACGTTGACGACCTGCGTACGGCGGGCAAGCTCCAGCAGGGCGGCCGGTCCGCGGAGGCGTTGACGATCCTCGACAAGGTGCTCGCCCGTACGACCGACCCGCTGACCCGGGCGTACGCGCTCGTCCAGCGGTTCGGCGCACTGATCAATCTGGGCCGGGTCGCCGAGTTCGCCACCGCGATGACGCTCGCCTCGAACGCGGTCCGGGAGACCTCCGACCCGTATCTGCGCGGTCAGATGCACGCCTTCGCGGCTCTGGGCGCCCACCTGCAGAGCGCCCTGGACCGCGGGGTCACCCACCTCGTGCAGGCCTCGCGGGCGCTGGCGGCGGTGCCGGACGGCGACAGCGAGACGGCGTGGGGCTGGCACGACCTCGCCATGGCGTACAGCTATCTCGGTTTTCACGGCCACGCGCTGACCGCGATCGAGCAGGCCCGGCAGGTCGGCGCCGCGGCCGGCATGGCCAGCGAGGTCTTCGCCGCGCCGGGCATCCGGCTCCGCAACGCGGTCTCGCTGGACCACCAGGGCGACACCGACGGCTGCCTGCGGGTGCTGCGCGACATCGACGCGGAGCTGACCCGCTACGTCGCCACCGGCGCCGACGTGCGGCTGCGCCCGAGCAGCCGGCCGGTCTACGGCTACGCGCTGGCCCGCCGGGCGGCCCTGGGCGAGTCCACCCAGACCGACGTGGCATCCCTGCTGACCGGCGGCGGCGACAGCGTCCGCTCCCGCGACCTGCGGCACCTCGGCACCGTGTGCCTCGACATCGCCGCCGACAAAGCCGGGGACGCGCTGCGCAAGCTCGACGCCGTACCGGTCTCCCAGGAGATCCTCGGCCCGGCCGAACCGGCCCGGCTGCGCAGCATCTGCCACTCCTCGGCCGGCGACCACGAGGCCGCGCACGCCGCCGACCGGCACGCCTTCCGGCTGGCCGCCCAGCGCATCGACCGGCTCCGCGACGGTTACCTGGACGGCGTCGCGGCCCGCCTCGACGCCGAGGAGACCCACCGCGACATGGGCCGCTACGGCGACGAGAACCTCACCGACCCGCTCACCGGCCTGCCCAACCGCCGCCAGCTCGAACGCTACGTGGCGGCGATGCTGGCCCGCGGCGAACGCGCGGCGATCGGCGTCTGCGACCTGATCGGCTTCACCGCGGTCAACGCCCGGCACGGCCGGCACTGCGGCGATCTGGTCCTCCAGCGCATCGCCGGCGTGCTCAACCGGGTCATGCGCCGCGGCGACTTCGTGGCCCGCTTCGCCGGCGACGAGTTCGTGGTGGTGCTGCCGGGCGCGGGGCCCACCCAGGCGGCCGAGGTCTCCCGGCGGATCAGCGCGGCCGCCGCGGCGGAGAACTGGCAGGTCCTGGTCCCGGGCACGCCGATCGGCCTGGCCGCCGGCTGGTCCGAGGTCGGCACCAACGGCCGTACGCTCAGCGCCGCCCTGGCCGCGGCAGCTTCGCACCGTACCCCCGCGTAGGACGCCGAAGTCCTACGCTCGAGGAATGGCGGTGATCGAGCTCGGGCTCGTCAGTGAGGGGGGCGACGAGCAGGACGCCCGGCCGGGCCGGCGCCCGCTCGGCCGGCGGGATCTGCGGTCGTTGCTCGTCGCCGTCGTCACGGCCGCCACCGTGCTCACGGTGACCGGTCGGCGCGGCCCGACCCGAGCGGGCTGACCGAGCTCTGGAGCATCCCGTTCGAGCTGGGCAGCGGCGCCTACATGCTCACTCCCGACAGCGTCTACGTGCTGACCCAGCCGGGGCAGGACCGGCTCAGCGCCTACGACCTGCGGACCGGCGGGCTGCGCTGGTCGCATCCCGCGCCGGACGACAGCAGCTGGCTGAGCGGCATCCGGGGCGGCGCGCTGCTGCTGCCGGCCGGACTGGCCACAGCGACGTACGAGGACGCCGACGGCTCCACCGTCACCCGCGAGTTCAACCGGGACACGGCCGCCGTCGACACCGTCAGCGGCCGCCTGCTCTGGCGGCAGCCCGGCGAGCTGATCACCGCCGAAGGCGACCGGGCCCTGCTCACCGAATGGAACAGGGCGGGCGACAAGGTCACCACCTTCCGGGCCGTACGGCTGCGCGACGGCAGCACCATCTGGTCCCGTCCGGCCGGGGAGATCGGCTCCTGGACCACCGACACCGCACCCGGCACCTCAGCCGAGCGCCTGGTGACCGTCACCACGCAGGGCCGGGCCGAGATCCTGGACCTGGACGACGGCTCGGTCGTGGCCACCGGCACGCTCCCCTGGCAGGCCCCGTCGGCGCCGGAGAACGACTACACGACGCTAATCATGGACGGCACGCAGCTCTACCTCGAACGCAACGAGGGCGACACGTCCACAGTGACCGCGTACGACACCGACACCCTGCGGCAGCTCTGGCGCATCCAGCAGACGGCGCCGGGCGGCGTCTACGGCTGCGGCCCGGTGGTCTGTCTCAACGGGACGAACGCCACCACCGGCCACGACCGCGCCACCGGCGAGGTGCGCTGGCGGATCGCCGGCGCCGCCAACGGCTTCCCGCTGCTCAACGGTCTGCTGCTGGTCGGCGACGACGAGACCGGCGAACGACACCGCCTGGTCGACACCGCCACCGGCCGGCAGCTCGTCGACCTGGGCACGGCGATGCCGGTCTGGGACTACCGGCTCGACGGCACCCGCTACGTGGTCGCCCGCGCCCAGAACTCCAACGACCTGACGCTGGTCAGCCAGGTGGACCCGGAAGCCGGCGAAGTGCTGTTACGCGGCACCGTCGCGGCGGTGCTCGACTTCGGCTGCCAGAGCAGCGGCGACCTGATCGTCTGCGAGACCTCGGACAACCGGCTGATCGTCACGGACGTCGGCTGATCTCCGTCTCACCGGCCAGCCGGGCGGCCCGGTCGGCCTCCGCCAGCGCGTCGAGCACCGGGTCCAGCTCCCCGCCGAGCACCAGGTCGAGGTTGTACGCGGTGTAGCCGATCCGGTGGTCGCTGATCCGGTTCTGCGGGAAGTTGTACGTCCGGATCCGCTCCGACCGGTCCACCGTGCGGACCTGCAGCTTGCGGGCGTCGGAGGCGGCCGCGTCGGCCTGCTCCTGGGCCATGGCGAGCAACCGGGACCGCAGGATGCGCATCGCCGACTCCCGGTTCTGCAGCTGGCTCTTCTCGTTCTGGCAGCTCACCACGGTGCCGGTGGGCAGGTGGGTGATGCGTACGGCCGAGTCGGTGGTGTTGACGGACTGGCCACCGGGACCCGACGACCGGAACACGTCGACCCGGATGTCGCCCGGCTCGATGTGCACGTCGACGTCCTCGGCCTCGGGCAGCACCAGCACCCCGGCGGCGCTGGTGTGGATCCGGCCCTGCGACTCGGTGACCGGCACCCGCTGCACGCGGTGCACGCCACCCTCCCACTTGAGCCGCGACCAGACGCCGTGGCCGCCCGCGGGCACACCCTTGGTCTTGACCGCGACCGAGACGTCCTTGACCCCGCCCAGATCGGAATCCTGCGCGTCGATGACCTCGACCACCCAGCCGTGCTTCTCCGCATACCGGGTGTACATCCGCAGCAGGTCGCCGGCGAACAGCGCCGACTCCTGACCACCCTCACCGGCCTTGATCTCGACGATCACGTCCTTGGCGTCGTGCGGGTCGCGCGGGATGAGCATCTCGCCGAGCTTCTCCTCCAGCGGCGCCAGCACGGCCGCGACCGCCTCGACCTCGGAGACGAACGAGGAATCCTCGGCGGCGAGCTCCTTGGCGGCAGCCAGGTCGGCGCGGGCGGCCTCCAGCTCGGCGTTGGCGGCGTAGAGCGGCGCGAGCTCGGCGAAGCGCCGCCCGACCCGCCGCACCAGGGCCTGGTCGGAGTGGATGGAGGGGTCCTCCATCTGCTTCTCGAGCTGCGCGTACTCCTCGAGCAGGGTCGACAACCGGTCTGTGCTCACGCCGCGCCTCCTTCACTGGGGATCGAACACACGAACGGCGCCCGACCCCGGATTCCGGGGTGGGCGCCGTCGAGGTAGCTACTTCTTCTTGGCCGCGTTGACCTTCGCGTACTTGGCCTGGAACTTGGCGACCCGGCCCGCGGTGTCCAGCACGCGCTGCTTGCCTGTGTAGAACGGGTGGCAGGCGCTGCAGGTCTCGACGCGGATCTCGCCGCCCTTGGCGGTGCTGCGGGTCGTAAAGGTGCTGCCGCAGGAGCAGATGACCTCGGTCGAGGTGTACTCCGGGTGGATACCGCTCTTCATGGTTACTCGGTCCCTCTCGATGAAAGTGGTCGCCGGGTCGCCGTCAGCACCGAACCGCCCCGCTAGGGCGGACGACTCGAGCGTGAACCGGAACCTTTACTGGCCGATGGACCAGTCTGCCATGTCACGTGCCCTGATCCGAAATCAGGAGGCGTTCCTGCGTCCGTGATCGATAACGTGAGCCGCCCTCACCGCATTCCCGCGGCGGGGATCGCACGGAAGGAATTGTCATGACGCTGCTCGCGGACGTCCTGGACCCGGCCGAACTGGCTTCGGCGGTCGAAAACGGGCACGTGCGGGTCCAGCGTCACCCGTCGCGGCCGTACGAGATCTACAACTACACCGAGGCCTGCCAGTACGCCGGCGCCTGGACCCCGGTCACGCTGGCCTGCCGCGGCCTGATCGTGACGGGCGACACAGTGCTGGCCCGGCCCTGGCCCAAGTTCTTCAATCACTCTGAGGGCCACGCGCCCCGGCTGCGGCCGGACGCGCCCGTCTCGGTGACCGACAAGGCCGACGGCAGCCTGGGCATCATCTTCCCCGACGAGGACGGGTGGGCGGTCGCGACGCGGGGCTCGTTCACCTCGGACCAGGCGCGGCACGCGACCGCGGTGCTGCGCACCCGTTACCCGGACTTCACGCCGCCCGCGGGGCTCACCGTGCTGGTCGAGATCGTCTACCCGGCCAACCGGATCGTGCTCGACTACGGCGGCCTGGACGACCTGATCCTGCTCGGCGCCGTCGACATCGCGACCGGCCGCACCTTCGGCCCGGCCGCCGTGCCGCTGTGGCCGGGCCCGGTCGTGGAGTCGTTCGCGCACGCGACGCTGGCCGAAGCGCTCGCCGCACCGCCGCGGGACGGCCGGGAGGGGCTGGTCGTGCATCTCACCGACTCCGACGAGCGGGTGAAGATCAAGTACGCGGAGTACGTACGGCTGCACCGGCTCGTCACCGGGCTCTCCGCCCGTACCGTATGGGAGGTGCTGGTCTCCGGCGGTGACCTGGACGCGCTGACCGAACCGCTGCCCGACGAATTCCACGCGTGGGTCAGCGCGGTGGCCGCCGAGCTGACCGGCGCCGTCGCGGCGCTGGCCCAGGCCGTCGAGGCCGAGTTCGCGGCGATCGTCGCCGACCTGCCGGCGGGCTGGGGCCGGCGCGAGTTCGCGGCCCGGGCCGTGCGCAGCGAGCACCGTGGGGCACTCTTCCTGCGGCTCGACGACAAGGACTACCGTCCCGGCCTGTGGCAGCTCGTCCGGCCGGCGGGCGACGTCACCCCCGGCGGCAACCAGGTGAGTGAGGAATGACCAGACTGCTGATCACCCGGGGGCTGCCCGCCTCGGGCAAGACCACCTTCGCGCGCAAGCTGCAGCCGCAGGTCGTCCGGGTCAACCGCGACGACCTGCGGCGGATGCTGCACGGGCAGCGCCTGTTCACCCAGTGGGCCGAGGGCCAGGTGACGCACGCCCAGCGGGCCGCCGTGGAGGCCCTGCTGCGCGCCCACGCCGACGTGATCGTCGATGACACCAACCTGCGGGCCAAGACGGTACGGGAGTGGGCCGAGCTCGCCGCGCGTTTCCACGCGAGTTTCGAGGTGCACGACTTCACCGATGTGCCGCTGGAGGAGTGCTTGCGGCGGGACGCCGGGCGGCCCGACGACGAGCGGGTCGGTGAGGCCGGGATCCGCCGGATGCATCAGCGGTATCTGGCCGGCAAGAACCTGCCGCTGCCGGTCCCGTACGTCGATCCGGGCGGGCCGGGTGTCGTCTACGACCCGGATCCGGAGCTGCCGCCGGTGGTGCTGGTGGACATCGACGGCACGGTGGCGCTGATGAACGGCCGCAGCCCGTACGACTGGGGCCGGGTCGGCGAGGACGCGCCGAATCCGGCGGTCATCGCGGCGGTGCGGGCCATGCACGCGGCCGGGCACGCCATCGTCTTCTGCTCGGGGCGGGACGAGGTGTGCCGCGCCGAGACCGAGGCCTGGCTGGACCTCTACGTCGATGTGCCGTACGAAGGACTCTTCATGCGGCCCGAGGGGGACTCGCGCAAGGACGCCGTCGTCAAGCGGGAGATCTTCGATCGGGAGATCCGCGACCGCTGGCGGGTCATCGGGGTTTTCGACGACCGTCAGCAGGTGGTACGTATGTGGCGCGCCCTGGGCCTGACGGTGTTCCAGGTGGCGGAGGGGGACTTCTGATGGACGGGCGGGACGGGAAGTATCCGCGGACTTTCCACCTGCCCGACTCCCCCGGCGCCACCGCCGACGACAGGATCCAGCACGATCTGTCCTGGTTGGACGGTGAGCTGGTGGTGACGGAGAAGCTCGACGGCGGCAACCTCACCTTCACCCGCGACGCCATGTACGCCCGTTCCGTCGACTCCGGCACCAATCCGTGGGACCGGCCCGCCAAGGCATTGTGGGCGATGACGGCGTACCGGATCCCGGACGACTGGCGGGTCTGCGGCGAGTCCATGTGGGCCCGCCGCAGCATCGCCTACACGGACCTGCCGGGCGTCTTCATCGTCTTCGGCATCTGGGACGAGACGGACACCTTGCTCGGCTGGGACGACACCGTCGACTGGGCGCAGCGCCTGGAGCTGCCGGTGGTCCCGGTCCTGTACCGCGGCGGCAGCCTCAGCGAGGCCCGCGCGGCCTGGGCGAAAACCCGCGATGCCGAGACGTCCGAAGGTTTCGTGGTCCGCAGCGCGGGCCGCATCCCGGCTGCCGAGTTCTCCCACCGGCTCCTCAAATGGGTCCGCGAGGACCACGTCCGCACCGACGCCGCCTGGCGGCACCGCGACGACTTCCCGCTCAACGAGTTCGCCTGAGCCGAAGTTTGCCACGCACGGACATGTCATCGGCGGGAGCGACGGTCAGCGCCATGCAACCACGCACGACCGGACATTGATTTTGATCTTGCTATCCCGTGAAGGGGCAGCGGGTCCCGTCGCGCGACAAGGCCTGCGCCTCGGGGTCCAGGTAGAAGTTCGGGCGCAGGTCGAGCTCCTCGTAGTAGCGGTGGAAGACCGGCGTGATGCCACCGGACATCGGCGGCACGATCCAGGTCCAGTCCGCCGGCACCCGGCGGCCGGCCTTCTCCTCGTTGCGCAGGTGGGTCAGGAAGCGGGCCGATTCGGTGTGGTGGTCGGTGATCTTCATACCGGCCTTCTCGTACGAGTGCAGCACCGCCCGGTTCAGCTCGACCAGCGCCCGGTCCCGCCACAGCGTCGACTCGCGGCTGGTGTCGAGTCCCATCCGGGCGGCGACGATCGGCAGCATGTTGTAGCGGTCGGTGTCGGCCAGGTTGCGAGCGCCGATCTCCGTGCCCATGTACCAGCCGTTGAACGGCGCCAGCGGGTACTGCACGCCGCCGATGGTGAGCCGCATGTTGGCGATCGCGGGGACAGCGTGCCAGCGCAGGCCGAGCTCCGCGAACCAGCCGAACTCGGGATGGGTCAGCGGCACCTCGAGGATGGCGCGTTCCGGGAGCTCGTAGAGGCGTACGCCCTCGGCCGGCGTCTCGATCGCCACCGGCAGCACGTCGAAGGCCTCACCCTTGCCGCGCCAGCCGAAGCCCTGCATGGCGGCGGTGAACTGCTCGTTGCGCGGGTCCCCGACAGAGCTGCCGTCCTCGGTGCGGTAGCCCGCGTAGCGGATCAGCTGCTCGTTCCAGACCCGCGCGTACGGCTGGCCGGGCAGCGCCGGCGCGAAGATGCTGATGACCGGCCGGATCGCGCCCGGGCGTTCGCTGCCGCCGCCGGCGGTCTGCAGGTGGTGCACCAGCAGCGAGAAGATGTCGTCCGCGGTCCGGGCCCGGCGGCGGTCCAGCACGACCAGGCTGCGCCAGTAGAGCCGGCCGATGCAGCGGCTCGCGTTGCGCCAGGCCATCTTCGCCCCGTACGCCAGCTCCTCGGTGGTGTGCACGTAGCCGCCGGTCGCCGCGATCTGCGCGCGCACGATGGCCAGTCGCGGCTCGACCGGGCCGAGCCGGGGGTTCTCGACGTAGCACTGCCGCAGGAAGTCCTCGGCCTCCCCGGGATCGACCGGTGCGATCGGGTCCCATCTCTCGGTCGGTTGGTCCCGGTAGCCAGGGATCATCGAGCGTCCTCCCCACGTTGAGCTGAGGTGTGGAGGGAGATTCGCATGACCCCGTCCGGGAGCAAACGCACCCGTTGTGCGACAAAGGGGCAGCCACCTCGCGGTGACTGCCCCTTTATGCCGTTTTCGGGCGTTTACTCGCCAGGCGTGGACTTGGCGATCTGCATCAGGAACTCGATGTTCGTCCGGGACTGCTTGAGCCGGTCGAGCAACAGGTCCAGAGCCGCCGAGGACTCCAGCGAGCTCAGCACCTTGCGCAGCTTGTGGACGATCGCCAGCTCTTCCTTGCCGAGCAGGATCTCCTCCTTGCGGGTGCCGGACGGGTGGATGTCGATGGCCGGGAACGTACGCCGGTCAGCGATCTTCCGGTCGAGCTTGAGCTCGGCGTTACCCGTGCCCTTGAACTCCTCGAAGATGACGGTGTCCATCATCGAGCCGGTCTCCACCAGCGCCGTCGCGAGAATGGTGAGCGAGCCACCGTTCTCGATGTTGCGTGCCGCGCCGAGGAACCGCTTCGGCGGGTACAGCGCGGTCGAGTCGATACCACCGGACATGATGCGACCGGAGGCCGGCGCGGCCAGGTTGTACGACCGGCCGAGCCGGGTGACCGAGTCGAGCAGCACGACGACGTCGTGACCCAGCTCGACCAGGCGCTTGGCCCGCTCGATGGCCAGCTCGGCGACCGTGGTGTGGTCCTGCGGCGGCCGGTCGAACGTGGCCGCGATGACCTCGCCCTTCACCGAGCGCTGCATGTCGGTGACCTCTTCGGGCCGCTCGTCGACCAGCACGACCATCAGGTGGCACTCGGGGTTGTTGTGGGTGATCGCGTTGGCGATCGCCTGCAGCACCATCGTCTTACCGGCCTTCGGCGGCGAGACGATCAGGGCCCGCTGGCCCTTGCCGAGCGGCATGACCAGGTCGATGACCCGGGTGGTGAGGATGTGCGCCTCGGTCTCGAGACGCAGCCTCTCCTGCGGGTACAACGGGGTCAGCTTGTAGAACTCGGGACGCCGGCGGGCCTCCTCGGGCTCCATGCCGTTGATGGTGTCCAGCCGGACCAGCGGGTTGTACTTGTCCCGGCGCTGGTCACCACTGCCGCTGTCGCGCGGTGCGGCCCGCACGGCACCGGTGACGGCGTCCCCGCGACGCAGCCCGTGCTTCTTGACCTGCGACATGGAGACGTAGACGTCGTTGGGACCGGACAGGTAACCCGTGGTGCGGACGAACGCGTAGTTGTCCAGCACGTCGAGGATGCCGGCCACCGGCACGAGCACGTCGTCCTCGTTGACGTGCGGCTCGCGGCCACTGTCACGACCGCTGTCCCGGCCACCATCGCGGCCACCGTCCCGACCGCCGTCGCGGCCACCACCGGTGCCGCCGCCCTCGCCGTCGCGGTCCCGGCCACGCCGGCGGTCCCGGAACCGGCTGCGCCGGCTACGCCGGCCGCCTTCGCCGTTGTCGCCGTCCTCGTCGTCCGGGCCGTCGTTGCGCGGGCCCCGGTCGTTGCGGTCGGTGCGCTCGTTACGGTCGTTGCTGCCCCGGTCGGGGCGGTCGTTGCGGTCGCCGCCCTCGGTCCGCTGCGGGTTGCGCTGGCGGTCCCGGTTGCGCGTCTCGCCCCGCTCCGGCCGGTCCCCCCGGTCGGTGCGTTCGGTGTCGACCTGGCCGTCGGCCGGTGCGCTGTCGCGCCGGCTCTCGCCCTGGTCGCGGCCGTTCTGGTCACGACCGGCCTGGTCGCGGCCACCCTGCTCACGGCCACTCTGCTCACGGCCGTTCTGCTCCCGACCGGCCTGGTCGCGGCCGCCCTGGTCGCGGCTGGACTGGTCGCGGCGGGTGCGGCGGGCCGGCTCGGCCTCGGTCGCGGGCTGCTCGGTTGCCGGAGCCGCGGACTGGGCGGCGGCGGGCTGGGCCTGCGTCTCGGGAGCCGGAGCCGTCGGGGCCTCGACCGCTGCCGCCTGGACTGCCGGAGCCTCGACTACAGGAGCCTGGGCCGCCGGGGCCTGGGCCGCCGGAGCCTGGGCCGCGGGCTCGGCCGCCGTGGCAGCGGAGCCGTTCGTCGTGCGCGGGCGCGGGGTGCTGGTGGCCTTGGCCGAGGCAGTCGAGGCAGCCGGGGCCCCGCCGCTCTGGCGCTCCGAGATGGCGGTGATGAGCTCGCCCTTGCGCATCCGCGCAGTGCCGGAAATGCCGAGGGAGGCGGCGAGACTCTGCAGCTCGGGCAGCAGCATCGCCGACAGCCCGGTGCCGCCGCGGCGACGCTTGGTGACAGCAGCGGTGGTAGCGCCGTCAGCGACGTCAGAAACACCCGACGTCACGTCGGTGGTGTCGCTCAATGGATTCCTTCCGTCGAAAAAGCCAAGTCCACCCGGGTCTGCAGCCTGGTGGCCGGGTGCCCTCGGAACCCGCTTCGCAACTGCGGCGCGGGAGTTTGCAGCACGGCAGCTCGACGGTTTCCCGACCCGTCGGACAGTGACGGATAGGTCTCGGCGAGTGCAGCGATCTGGAGATCCGCTGCTCGGCGACGTGCCTTGATGAGAATTGAGACCGGCAGAGTGCCGTGAGTCTCGGGTGCGCGCCGAACCGCAGAGATCGCTTGCTTCGCGGCTGTGCTAGGTCTTGAGCGTAGTCAACTCGGACGACCTGCGGCAACAGGGCCCCGCTCGGCGTGTTCCACCATACTCCCTTTGACAAGGGCGCCGCCGCTATCCACGCCCAACGACTCGGCGCGCCATTCGGTTCCGGGCCGGAAATCAGCAGGTACCGGGCTCAGGGCCAGCACTGTCGGCCCCGCGCCGCTGACAACTGCCGCAACCCCGACAGAACGCAGCGCCGCCACCAGGGAAGCCGTGCCGGGCATCGCCTCGGCCCGATACCCCTGGTGCAGCCGGTCCTCGGTGGCCGTGAAGAGAAGCTCGGGCTCCCGGGCGAGGGCGTGGACCAGCAGCGCGGCCCGGCCCGTGTTGAACGCGGCGTCCGCATGGGGCACGGCACCGGGCAGCGCGGCCCGCGCGGTGGCGGTCAGGCCCCGTTCCTGCGGAACGAAGAGCGTCGGTTGTACGCCGGGAGCGACGTCCAGCCGTACGGCCCGGGAACCGCTCGCCTCGGTCCAGGCGATGGTGAAGCCGCCGAGCAGGCAGGGGGCGACGTTGTCCGGGTGCCCCTCCAGCCGCGCGGCGATCCGCAGCGCGGCCTCGTCATCCAGCTGCTCCCGCACCAGCGCACGGGCCAGCTGCACCCCGCCGACGATGGCGGCGGACGAAGACCCGAGCCCGCGCGCCTGTGGGATGCGGTTGACGCACTCCACGGCCACCCCGGCCGGACGGCCACCGAGCTCGTCGAAGGTGGCGAGCATGGCCCGCACCACCAGATGACTCTCGTCGGTGGGCAGCTCACCAGCACCCTCACCGGTCACGGAAACGGTCCAGGAATCCCCGATGACCCGGGCGCTCAGGTCGTCGTAGAGCGTGAGCGCCAGGCCCAGCGTGTCGAAGCCCGGGCCGAGATTGGCGCTGGTCGCCGGGGTACGCACCCGCACCGGCTCGGAGACGAAGGTCAGGCCCATCGCCTCATGCTAGGCGTTGATCATCATCCACGGGATGTCGCACCCGGCCGTTAAGGTCGCGGGCATGACGGTGGGATACCTGTTCTCGGGCATGCTGGGTCATCTGCCCCTGCTGGCCGTGCTGATCGTGGGATTCGTCCTGGTCGCCACCCGGCGAGACCGGCTGAGCCCGCGCAGCATGCTCTTCGCCCGGCTGGGCCTGGGCGCGCTGATGCTCGGCAGCCTGCTCCAGTTCGCCTGGACGATGCTGATCCCGACGCTGTACTCGTCACTGGACTACTCAGCGACCCAGTACGGCATCGTGTTCGGCCTGATCGGCCTGATCACCTCCTTGATCTCGGCGGCGGGGGTGGGTCTGCTCATCGCGGCCGTGGTGACGCGCGGGTCGGCGCCGGGCTTCGCGGGGCCGGTGCCGGGCGGCCAGCCGTTCGCCGGACCACCTCCGCAGTACGGGCCGGGCTTCGAAGGCCCTCCTTCTCCGGGCGACCAGCCCTACGGAAACTCCCCTCCCGGCGGCTGGCCCTACGGGGATTCATCTCCCAGTAGCCAGCCCGATAGCAACTCGCCTTCTGGCAGCCAGTCCCACGGAGGCTTCCAACCCGGCGGACAGCCTTTTGGGGCCGGCGATCGGCCTGCTGGCTCACCGTTTGCCGGCTAGCTCCGCCACCGGTCAGCCGGGCGGCTGTCCGGCGTGCGGCAGACGGGCGGGCGCGGGCCGGCACACAGCGGACCCGCGGGCGCCGGGCGGCTGTCCGGCGTGCGGCAGACGGGCGGGCGCGGGCCGGCACATGGCGGACCGGCGGGCGCAGGCCGGCGACCGGCGCGCGGCGGGGTGCGGGGTGCGGGGCTGTCCGGCGCGCGGCGGGGTGCGGGGTGCGGGGCTGTCCGGCGCGCGGCCGACCGACGCCCGGCCGACCGACGCCCGGCCGACCGACGCCGGCGGACCGGCGGACAAGCGGACGGCGGACCGGCGGACGGCGAACCGGCGGACGGCGGACCGGCGAGCGGCGGACGGGGGCGGCCGACCGGCCTGGGCCAGCGGGCGGCTGTCCAGCGGACGCAGGCCGCTGGCCTGGGCCAGCGGGCGCGGGTCGGCAGGCGCGGGTCGGCAGGCGCGGGCCAGCAGGCGCAAGCCAGCGGGCCGGGCGCCCATCAGGCGCTTCAACCACGCCCCGGTCGCTACAGCTAGTGCTTCGGAACGGAGGCGGGGTCTGCGTCTGGGTCGCCGGGGAGTCCTTCCGCGGCAGGGCCTTCGTAGGTCGGCCGGGCACCTCCCATGGGCGGCCCCTCAACCGGACCGACATTGTCGGCCGGGACCCCATCTGCCGGGATCCCGTCTGCGGCCGGGACCGCGCCGTTGCCCGAGACCGCACCACCAGCCGAAACCACGCCACCAGCCGCGACCGCGCCGTTGCCGGAGGCCGCACCACCAGCCGAGTCCGCACCACCAGCCGAGACTGCACCACCAGCCGGGACCGCACCACCAGCCGGGACCGCACCACCAGCCGAGACTGCACCATCGACCACGACGGCGCTGTCGGTTGAGGCCACGCCATTGCCCCAGGCCGCACCATCGACCGGGAGCACGCCGCTACCCGAGGCCACACCGCCGGGATGGTCCGATGCCGGGTTGGGCGGTTGTTCGCTGTCGTCGGCCGGAGTCGCGTCCGCGAGCGACAGGTGGCGAGTCGCGAAGCGCCAGCCGATCGCGTACAGCAGGGTGATCAGGCCGCAGGCGATCAGGATGACCCGTTCGTCCACGCGGTCCACGAAGGCCGCCGCGCCGAGCTGGCTCACCGAGATCGCCAGCGTCGCCAGCATCATGTCCGTGGCGAACACCCGGCCGCGGAGCCTGTCCGGCACCTCGCCCTGCAGGGCGTAGTTGGACAGCACCCAGTTCGTCCCGCCCGCGAAGTGGGCCACGAAGACCAGCGCCAGCACGAGGGGGAACCACGGGGCGAAGGCCACGCCGATGTAGCCGAGGCCGTACAGGCCCATCGACAGGGCCAGGCCGGGCAGCAGCCAGGTGCGGTGGTTCAGGACCGGCCGCATCACCAGCGGTCCGACCAGGGCGCCGGCGCCGCGTACCGCGAAGAGCAGGCCCGCGCCCAGGGCGCCGACGCCGTAGATGCCGGCCAGCAGCGGGAAGACTGTCAGTACGCCGTTGCCGAGGCCCACCGCCGACTTCACGGTGACCAGCGCGCGGAGCCTGGGCCGGGCACCGATGTAGCGCAGCGCTTCGATCAGGGCGTGCCAGGCACGCGGCGGCACATAGTTCGGGTCTCGCGGCGCCTGGAGCGGCCGGCGGATCATCGCGGTCAGTACGGCCGCCACGAACAGGCTGACCGAGGCGACCGCGAAGCTGACGTACGGGCCGAAGGCGCTGCTGACGATGCCGCCCAGTGAGGCGCCGACGATGGTCATCGTGCCCCAGGCTGAGCCGGCCACCGAGTTGGCCGCGGCGAGGTCCGCCGGGTCGACCACGTTCGGCAACGCCGCGGACGCGGCTGGGGAGTAGAAGGCCTTGGCGATCGCTACGGCGCCGATGGCGACCAGGGCCAGCGGTGCGGTGGCCGCCGACCGGACGAAGAACAACAGCAGGATGGCCACGAGCGCGGCCACGTTGGCCGCGATGAGGATGGTGCGGCGGTCCAGGCGGTCGGCGACGGTTCCCGTGTACGGCAGCAGCAGCGCATTGATCCCGGTATCCGCGGCCAGCACCAGCGCGCCCCACACGCCGCTGCCGGTCAGTTCGGGCAGCAGCACCAGCAGCGGCACCATGACGAACCAGTCGGAGCCGAACACGACCAGCTCGGCCCCGAACAGCCGCCGGAAGTCACGGTTACGGGTAAGGACCGAGAAGGGAGTCGCCACGTACCGGAATCTACCGGTCGGGTCGTGCTGCGGCGCGGCGGCCGATCCCGCAGGGCCGGCCGCCGCATTCCGTCACGCTGACGGCTGGTACCGGGCGCCGCGGCCTCTCCGGTGAGCCCGAAGAGGCCCAGCGCCGCTTCGATCAGGCCGGCGGCGGTGTCGCCGGGCGGCGCGGCATCTTCAGGACCTCGAACTGGTCCGTGTAGCCACGCAGTGCTCCGCTCTGCGGCTCCGCCTCGGCCCGCGCCGGCTGTCCGGCCGGTGCGCCCTCCGGCGCCTCGTGCGCGCCGCCGCTCGAGTCCGGGACCTGGTCGTCGGCTGGGACCGCACCGCCCGGCTCGTCGGCCGCGTGCTTCGGCGTCTCCGCCACCTGGGTCGCACCGCTGCGCTTCATCGCCTTGCGGGCCCGGCGGCGTTCGCGCCGGGTGCGGCCCTTCAGTTTGGTGTTCTCCACCATGGTGTAGAGCGCCGGCACCAGGACCAGGGTCAGCAAAGTCGAGCTGACCAGGCCGCCGATGACCACGATGGCCAGCGGCTGCGAGATGAAGCCGCCCTCGCCGGTGAGCCCGAGGGCCATCGGCAGCAGCGCGAAGATCGTCGCGATGGCCGTCATCAGGATCGGGCGCAGCCGGTGCCGGCCACCCTCGACGACGGCTTCCTGCACGCCCAGACCCGCCTGGCGGTAGTGGTTGATCAGGTCGAGCAGCACGATCGCGTTGGTGACCACGATGCCGACCAGCATCAGCACACCGATCAGGGCCGGGACGCCGAGCGGGGTGCCCGTCGCCAGCAGCAGCGCGATCGCGCCGGTCGCCGCGAACGGGATGGAGATGAGCAGGATCAGCGGCTGCAGCAGGCTGCGGAAGGTGGCCACCATGATCACGAAGACGATCGCGATCGCGGCCAGCACGGCCAGGCCGAGGTCGGCGAACGCGTCCGCCTGGTCCTGGCTGACGCCGCCGATCTCGTAGCTTGCCCCGGACGGCAGCTGCAGTGCGTCGAGCCGCTTGGTCAGCTCGGTCGTGGTCTTGCCGACGTTGGAGCCGGTCGCCGTGCCCTCGACCGTGACGCTGCGGTTGCCGTCGATCCGGGTGACCTCCTCCGGACCGTCGACCTCGGTGATGTCGGCCACCGAGTCGAGGGTGACGAGCTGGCCGCCGGGCGTGGTCAGCGGCAGCTTGCGCAGGGCGTCGGCGCTGGCCGGCGGTGCGCCCAGGGCGAGGACGACGTCCTGGCCGACCCCGTTGACGGTGATCTGCCCGGCCGGCGCCGAGCGGAACGCCCCGGCCACCGACTGGCCGATCGCGGCCTCGGTGAGCCCGCGGGCCGCGGCGGCGGCCCGGTCGACCTTGACGTCGAGGCGCGGAACGCTCGCGGCGAGCGTGCTGCTCACGTCGGTGACGTCCGGCGTGCCGGCCATCGCGTCCTGCACCTGCTTGGTGGCGGCCGTCAGCGCCTGCTGATCGCCCGCCTGCACCACGACGGCCAGCGCGCTGCCGTCGAAGCCGGTGCCGCTGTCGTTGCCGACGGTGACCTCGCCGACGTCCGTCATCCCCTTGAACTGCTCACGCAGCTCGTCGGAGACCTTGGCCGCGTCGACGTCCTCCTTGAGCGCCACGTTGAAGCCGGCGCCGCTGGCTCCGCCGGAGCCGACGAACGGGTTGAACTCGCCGTTGCCCACGGTGACCTGGTAGTTCTTGATGTCGTCGCGGGCGGCCAGCACGGTCTCGACCTTCTTGGCCGCCGCGTCGGTGGTCGCCAGGTCGGTGCCCACCGGCAGGTCCTGGGTGAGCGCGATGGTGTCCTGGCCGGACTCGTCGAGGAAGTTCGTCTCGAGCCGGCTGGCCAGGCCGAGCGTGCCGATCAGGATGACCATGCCGATCGCGATGGTGCTCCAGCGGGTGATCCGGCTGCGGGTCACCCAGCGGATGATCGGCAGGTACGCGCGCTGCAACGGGCTGCGCAGCTCCTTCTCCTCGGCGGCCCGGCGGACCTCCTCGGACTCGGAGCCGCCGGCGGCGGGCCGCAGGAACCAGTACGCGAGCACCGGCACGACGGTCAGCGACACGAACAGCGAGGCGATCAGCGCGACCGTGACCGTGATGGCGAACGGCGCGAAGAGCTGACCGACGAAGCCGCCGACCAGGGCGATCGGGGCGAACACGGCGACCGTGGTGAGCGTGGAGGCGGTGACCGCGCCGGCCACCTCCTTGACGCCGGACGTGATCGCGTGGACCTTCGTCTCGCCGTACCCCAGATGCCGTTTGATGTTTTCCAGCACGACGATCGAGTCGTCGACCACCCGGCCGACCGCGATGGTCAGCGCCCCCAGGGTGAGCAGGTTGAGCGAATAGTCGCCGAGCTTGAGAGCGATGAGCGCGATCACCACGGACAGCGGGATGGACACCGCGGTGACCAGCGTCGAACGCACCGACAGCAGGAACACCAGGATGACGATCACGGCCATGATCAGGCCGAGCAGGCCCTCGGTGGTCAGGCTCTCGATCGACTTCTCCACGAACGGCGCCTGGTCGGTGATGACCGTGAGCTTGGCGTTCGAGGACTTCTCGAGCTCGGCGATCTTGTCGCGGACCTCGTGGGAGATGTTGACCGGGTTGCCGTCCGGCGACGCGGTGACCGCGATGCCGAGGCTCTCGACCCCATCCGTACGCGTGAACGACGTGGCCGTGGCCAGCTGCTGGTTGACCGAGGCGACGGACCCTAGGGTGACCGGGCCCCTGCTGCCGCTCAGGTAGAGGCCCTTGAGCTCGTCGAGAGTCTGGATCGGCTGGCCGACCTGCACGCTCAGTGAGCGGCTGCCGTCGGTGACCGCACCGGCCGGGATCGAGACGCCGTTGCTCTGCAGCAAGGTGGCGATCGCGCGCGGGTCGACGCCCGCGGCACCGAGCTTGGCCCGGTCAGGCGTGATCACGATCTGCTGGGCCCGGGTGCCCGTGACGGCCACCTCGCGAACGCCCTCGATGGCGTTGAGCTCGGGAATGACGCTCTGCTGGAGCCGGTTGGCCAGCGCCGCCTGGTCCTTGCCGCCGTCGGACGCGGCCAGGATGATCGCCGGGATGTCGTCGGTGCTGCCGGCGAAGATGGTCGGCTCGACGTCGTCGGGCAGCGTCGGCTGGATCCGGTTGACCGAGGTGGTCAGCTGGTTGACCGCGTTGTCGAGGTCGGTGCCGAACTCGAAGAGGACCTGGATGGTGGCCGAGCCCTCACGGGTGGTGGACGTGATGGTGTCCAGGCCGTCGGCGCCCTTGACGGCGTCCTCGATCGGCTTGGTCACCTGCGCTTCCATGATCTCCGGGCTGGCACCGGGCAGGACCACCCCGATGAACGCGCCCGGGAACTCGAGCGAAGGCAGCAGCTGCTGCTTGAGCGACGGCACCGTGTAGATGCCGAAACCGGTGATCACCACCGCGATGAGAGCGACGAGCCCCCGGTTGGCGAGACTGAGCCTGGTCAGAAATGACATGTGCTCCCCCGTGAAAGTTCGGCCAAGGCATATAGTTTGCCCGACGCGAACAAATGGTTTTCGCCGGGGTCCGCTGATAGCGTCCCGTCACAAGAAGGACGCGCTCCGGCCACCGGCGCGCAACACAGGAGGTGCGGTGGCCGAGAAAGAACGACTCATCGCCGACATTATGGGCGCGCAGCAGCGGCTCCAGCACCTGTTCGCCTATGACCGCTCGGACCCGCTCTTCACGTCCCAGCTCACCATGCCGCAGCTCAAAATCCTGCTGTTGCTGCACCGGCTGGGCGACACCTCGGGCCGGGAGCTGGCCGGGCTGCTGGGCGTGAGCCTGGCCACGATGAGCGGCATGGTCGACCGGCTGGTGGCCCACGACCTGGTGACCCGGACGGAGGACCCGCACGACCGCCGGGTCCGCCGGATCGCGCTGAGCAGCACCGGCGCGGGGATGATCGCCAACATCATCACGGCCGGGACGGAGAAGCAGACCCGGGTGCTCAAGCGCCTCACGGACGCCGAGCTGCGCACGGTCGCGGAAGCGATGACGGCGATGGTCCGGGCGGCCTCCGAGGAAGCCGAGTCAGCCGCGTGCGGCGTTCCCCAGGACCAGCCGGCCGTCAACGCGACCAAGTCCTGACCCGGTCGCCGCAGCGAAACGACGAGCGCCGGCCACGAGGGCCGGCGCGCGGTTCAGCGAAACAACGAGCGTCCGCCCGCGGCGCCGGCGCGCAACCCGCCCTGGAGCAGCTCGCGTCAGGCCAGGTCGAGGGCCTGCGCGGCCGCCATCACGTCGTTCTTGATCGTGGTCGGTGAGGGCGCGGTGCTGATCGCCCACTCCGGGTCCTTGAGGCCGTGCCCGGTCACCGTGCAGACCACCGTGCTGCCGGCCGGGATCATCCCGGCCTCGGCCTGCTGCAACAGCCCGGCCACACTCGCCGCGCTGCCCAGCTCGACGAAGACGCCGACCTCACGGGCCAGCAGCCGGTACGCCGACAGGATCTCCCGGTCGGTCACCGCCGAGATGAGCCCGCCGGAGCTGTCCCGGGCGTCGAGGGCCTTCGTCCAGCTCGCCGGGTTGCCGATCCGGATGGCGGTGGCGATGGTCGACGGCTCCGGCACCACCTGGCCGTTGACGATCGGGGCCGCGCCCGAGGCCTGGAAGCCGTACATCTTGGGCACGACCTTGCTGTTGCCCGCCTCGTGATCCTCCTGGTAGCCCATCCAGTACGCGGAGATGTTGCCCGCGTTGCCGACCGGCAGGCAGTGGATGTCGGGCGCGGTGCCGAGCGCCTCGACGATCTCGAAGGCGGCCGTCTTCTGCCCGTGCAGGCGGAAGATGTTGACCGAGTTGACCAGCGAGACCGGGAAGTCCTGGGACAGCTTCGAGGCGAGCGCCAGGCAGTCGTCGAAGTTGCCGTTGACCTGGAGCAGCTTGGCCCCGTGGACCAGCGCCTGGGCCAGCTTGCCGAGCGCGATCTTGCCCTGCGGCACCAGCACCGCGCAGGTCAGCCCGGCCCGGGCGGCGTACGCGGCCGCGGAGGCACTCGTGTTGCCGGTCGAGGCGCAGATGATCGCCTTCGACCCCTCCTCGACGGCCTTGGACACGGCCATCGTCATGCCGCGGTCCTTGAAGGAGCCGGTCGGGTTGGCCCCTTCGACCTTGAGGTACACGTCCGCGCCCGTGCGCCGGGACAGCACCGGCGCGGGCACGAGCGGCGTGTTGCCCTCATGCAGCGTGACCACCGGGGTGGTCGCGGAGACCGGCAAGCGGTCCCGGTACGCCTCAATCAAGCCCCGCCACATGGCACTGCCCCTTCGTCGTCAACCCTGCAAGCATGCCGTACGTACCCGAATAGCGGGACTTGGCGTCCACACTCTGGGCTCAAGCGCCGCCCTCGACGCGCAGCACGCTGGCGATCGAGCGGACGATGTCGAGCGACCGGAGATCCTCGACGGTGGCCGCCAGGTTCGCGTCCGGCGCGCCGTGGGTCACGATCACCAGCGTGGCGTCCTCGTCCCGGCCGGACTGCCGCACGGTCGCGATGGATACCTCGTGCTTGGCGAAGACGCCCGCCACGGTGGCCAGCACACCCTGGCGGTCGGCCACGTCGAGGCTGATGTGATAGCGCGTGACGGACTCGCCGATCGGACGGATCGGCAGGTGGGCGTACGAGCTCTCGCTCGGCGCGCGGGTGCCCGAGAGCCGGTTGCGGGCCGCCGCCACGATGTCACCGAGCACGGCGCTGGCTGTCGGCGTACCCCCGGCTCCCCGGCCGTAGAACATCAGCTGCCCCGCGGCCTCGGCCTCGACGAAGACCGCGTTGAACGCGTCGCCGACGCCGGCCAGCGGGTGGCTGCGCGGGATCATCGCCGGGTGCACCCGGACGCTGACCGAGTCGGTGCCGGCGGAGTCCGGGCCGCGCTGGGCGATGCACAGCAGCTTGATCGTGCAGCCCATCTCCTTGGCGCTGGCCATGTCGGCCGCCGTCACGCCGGTCATGCCCTCGCGGAACACGTCCGCGGCGGTGACCCGGGTGTGGAACGCGAGCGAGGCGAGGATGGCGGCCTTGGCGGCGGCGTCGAAACCCTCGACGTCGGCGGTCGGGTCGGCTTCCGCGTACCCCAGCTCGGTGGCCTCGTCCAGGGCCTCGCCGAAGCCGGCGCCGGTGGCGTCCATCGACGACAGGATGAAGTTGGTCGTGCCGTTCACGATGCCGGTGACCCGGGTGACGCGGTCGCCGTGCAGCGACTCACGCAGCGGGCGCAGCAGCGGGATCGCGCCGGCCACGGCGGCCTCGTAGTAGAGGTCGGCGCCGCCCTCGGCGGCGGCGTCGTGCAGGGTCGCGCCGTCCTCGGCCAGCAGCGCCTTGTTGGCCGTGACCACACTCTTGCCGGCCTTCAGCGACTCGGTGAGCCACGAGCGCGCGGGCTCGATGCCGCCGACCACCTCGATGACCACGTCCACGTCGTCGCGCTTGACCAGGCCGAGCGCATCGGTGGTGAACAACGCCGGGTCGATGTCGCTGCCGCGCTGCCGGCCCGGCCGGCGCACCGCGATGCCGACGAGCTCCAGCGGGGCGCCGATCCGGGCGGTCAGATCCTCGGACTGCTCGTGCAGCAGGCGCACGACCTCGCTGCCGACAGTGCCGCATCCGAGCAGGGCCAGGCGAACCGCGGGCTTCTCAGAACTCATCCCACATCCAATGCGAGCAGATCATCTTCGGTCTCCCGGCGGACGATCACGCGAGACGCGCCGTCACGCACGGCGACCACCGGCGGCCGGGGCACGTGGTTGTAATTGCTGGCCATGCTCCGGCAGTACGCGCCCGTACCGGGCACGGCGAGAAGATCTCCGGGCTGCACGTCGGCGGGCAGGAATTCATCCTTCACGACAATGTCCCCGGATTCACAATGCTTTCCCACGACGCGGGCGAGCAGCGGGGGCGCGTCGGACTCGCGACCGGCCAGCGTGGCCGAGTACGAGGCGTCGTAGAGGGCGGTACGGATGTTGTCGCTCATCCCGCCGTCCACGCTCACGTACGTCCGGATGCCGTCGACGTCCTTGACCGTGCCCACCTCGTACAGGGTGAACACAGCCGGTCCGACGATGGCCCGGCCGGGCTCGATCGAGAGCTTGGGCCGCCGCAGATTTTCGGCCGCGCACTCGGCGTCGACGATCTTGTTGATCCGCTTGGCCAGGTCGCCGGCCGGCGACGGGTCGTCCTGGGTCGTGTACGCGATGCCGAAGCCGCCGCCGAGGTCCAGCTCCTCCAGCTCGACCCCGCGGGCGTCGCGGATCTGCGCCTGCAGCTCCAGCACCCGCCGGGTGGCGACCTCGAAACCGGACGTGTCGAAGATCTGCGAGCCGATGTGCGAGTGCAGCCCGTGCAGGTCCAGCACGCCCTCGTCGAGCACCCGGATCGCCGCCTCGAACGCGGCCCCGCCGGCCAGCGAGAAGCCGAACTTCTGGTCCTCGTGCGCGGTGGCGATGAACTCGTGGGTGTGCGCCTCGACGCCGACGGTGACCCGGATCAGCACCTTCGGCCGCTTGCCGCTCTCCCGGGCCAGTGCGGTCAGCCGGTCGATCTCCTGGAACGAGTCCAGGATGATCCGGCCGACGCCCGCGTCCAGCGCCCGGGTCAGCTCGGAGATCGATTTGTTGTTGCCGTGGAAGCCCATCCGCTCGGCCGGGAATCCGGCTGCCAGCGCAACGGCCAGCTCCCCGCCGGAGCAGACGTCGAGGAAAAGTCCCTCCTCGTTGATGACCTTGACCACGGCCTTGCAGAGGAACGACTTGCCCGCGTAGTAGACATCCGCGCCGGCGAAGGCGGCCGCGAAATCGCGGCAGCGCGAGCGCAGGTCGTCCTCGTCCAGGAAGTACGCCGGAGTGCCGTGCTCGGCGGCCAGATCGAGCACGCTCACGCCGCCGATCTCCAGGGCCCCGGCCTCGGCGCGGCGCACGGTCCGCGGCCAGAGCTGCGGCACGAGCGCGTTCACGTTCTGCGGGGTACGCAGCCACGCCGGTCCCCGGTTGCCGATGTCGCCGTGCAGCGCCCCGGCCTCATGTGCCCGCATGACTACATCCTCTCGGGGGCGGAGACGCCCAGCAGTGCCAAACCGTTCGCGATCACCGTTCGGGTGGCGTCATTCAGCCACAGGCGGGCCTTGTTGGCCTCGCCGATCGGTTCGTCGCCCTTCGGGAGGATCCGGCAGGCCGGCTCGTCGTAGAACCGGTGGTATGCCCCCGCGACCTCCTCCAGGTAGCGGGCGACGCGGTGCGGCTCACGCAGCTCGGCCGCGCTCGCCACCACAGCCGGATATTCGCCCAGCGCCTTGAGAAGGTCGTTCTCCTTCTCGTTGGTGAGCAGCTCGGGCCGGAAGTCGGCGGCCTCGCCGCGGATCAGCCCCACCGCCGCGGCCTGGCGCGCGGCGCTGGCCGTGCGGGCCGCGACGTACTGGACGTAGTACACCGGATTGTCCCTGGAGGCCCGGGTCCACAGAGCGATGTCGATGTCGATCGGCGAGTCCGAGGAGTACCGCGCGAGGGCATACCGGGTGGCGTCCACGCCCAGCGCGTCGACGAAGTCCTCCAGCGTGATGACCGTGCCGGCCCGCTTGCTCATCCGCAGCGGCTCGCCGTCGCGGACCAGGTTGACCAGCTGGCCGATGAGGATCTCGAGGTTGGCGTCCGGGTCGTCGCCGAAACACGCCGCCATGGCCTTCATCCGGCCGATGTAACCGTGGTGGTCGGCGCCCAGCATGATCACGACGCGGTCGAAGCCACGCTTGCGCTTGTCCAGGTAGTAGGCACAGTCCGCGGCGAAGTACGTCCAGTCGCCGTCGGACTTGCGCAGCACCCGGTCCTTGTCGTCACCGAAGTCGGTGGTCCGCAGCCAGGTGGCGCCGTCAGCGGAGTAGATGTGCCCCTGCTCGTGCAGCCGGTCCAGGGCCTCCTGCAGCTCACCCCGGTCGTGCAGGTCCTTCTCGTTGAAGTACGTGTCGAAGTGCACGCCGAACTCGTCCAGCGACTGCCGGATCTCGGCGAACATCAGCTTGACGCCCTCGACCCGGAACACCTCCAGCGCCTCGTCCTCGCCCAGCTTCAGCGCGTCCGGGGCCTCGGCCAGCACCGCGGTCGCGATCTCCGCGATGTACGCACCGCCGTAGCCGTCCTCGGGGGCCGGCTCACCCTTGGCCGCCGCGTACAGCGAGCGGGCGAACCGGTCGATCTGCGAACCGGCGTCGTTGAAGTAGTACTCCGTGCCGACGTCGGCGCCGGCCGCCCGCAGCAGCCGGGACAGCGCGTCACCGACAGCCGCCCAGCGCACCCCGCCGATGTGCACGGGGCCGGTGGGGTTGGCCGAGACGAACTCCAGGTTGATCCGCTGGCCGGCCAGGCGGTCGGTGCGGCCGTACTCCTGACCCGCCAGCACCACGTCGCGCGCCAGCACCCCGGCGGCGGCCGCGTCCAGCCGGATGTTGAGGAAGCCGGGCCCCGCGATCTCCACCGACTTGATGCCGGGACGGCTGCTGAGCTCGTCGGCGAGCGCCGCGGCCAGCTCACGCGGCGCGACACCGGCCTTCTTGGCGAGCTGCATGGCCATGGTCGACGCGTAGTCGCCGTGCTCGGGGTTTCGGGGTCGCTCCACCGTCGTGGTCCCCGGCAGCAGGGAGACATCCAGGCCGCGGGTGACGAATACGGCACGCGCAGCTGTGAGAACGGTGGAAGCGAGGTCAGCGGGAGTCACTGAGCCATGCTATCCGGGTAGACTTTGCCGCCCGGCGGCGTACCGGGGCCTGCTCGCGGGCCCGGCCCGACCTTTCCATCGGATTGACGAGGAACGATGAGCATGAGCACCCCGGGACCCGAGCGGGTCCCGTCCACCGTGAAGGTCGACAAGACGTCGGGCCAGGGCAAGCCGCCCGCGGCCAAGTCCGCCGGGGCCAAGTCCGCCGGGGCCAAGTCCGGGACCCGCCCGGGCGCCCGCCCGCAGGGCAAGGGCGGCAAGGGCCGCAAGCCCACCGCGCCGGTGACGGTCAAGGGCAGCCGCAACTGGGGCCCGATCGCGGTGGCCGGTGTGGTCGTGCTGATCGCGGTCGGCATCATCGGGTACGGCGTGTTCGCCTCGATCAAGGGCACCGAGTCCTGGCAGGACAAGGCGGCCGGGATCGAGGGCGTGGTCAACTACCGCGCCCAGAACAACCCGGCGATCAACGCGCAGGACCACAAGGAGGGCCCGCTCACGTACGTGACGAACCCGCCGGTGGGTGGCGCGCACAACTCCGTCTGGCAGAACTGCATGGGCGACGTGTACGCCCAGCCGATCGCCAACGAGCACGCCGTGCACAGCCTCGAGCACGGCGCGATCTGGGTGACGTACAAGCAGGGTCTGGCCGCCGACCAGGTCTCCAAGCTGCAGGAGAAGGTCCAGGGCCGGGACTACATGTTCATGAGCCCGATCGCGAACCTCGACAAGAACATCTCCCTGCAGGCGTGGGGCTACCAGCTCAAGGTCGACAACGCCGACGACAAGCGCATCGACCAGTTCATCCAGGCGCTGCGCCTGAACGCGACGCTGGAGCCGAACGCCGCCTGCTCGAGCGGCAACACGACGACCGGCCCGCTGCAGGCCGCAGCTCCTCCCGCGGGCAACTGATGACAGTCTCGACCGAGTCGCCCGCCCCGGCCGAAGCCGACGCGAACGACACCACCACCCCGGCCGGCCGCCACCGGTTCGGGGCGGCGTGGCTCGCCGCCGTACTGGTCTTCGGCCTGCTCGTCGGGCTGGCCATCGGCCTGCTCGGCCCGCGCCTGACCACCCCCGGCGACGACTCGGTCGAGGCCGGCTTCCTGCGCGACATGAGCACCCACCACGCCCAGGCGGTGGAGATGTCGATGATCGCCCACGCCGGCTCGACCGACCCGGCGGTCATCTCCCTGAGCGCGGACATCGCCCTGACCCAGCACGGCCAGATCGGCTACATGCAGGCCTGGCTGCGCGACTGGCACCTGAGCCCGACAGCGTCGACACCACCGATGACCTGGATGAAGGACTCGGCGGGCTCGGTGCAGAACGGCCTGATGCCGGGCATGGCCACCCCGGCCCAGCTGGCCGACCTCCGCAAGGCGACCGGCAAGGCCCTGGACGTGCAGTTCCTGACCCTCATGCGCCAGCACCACCTGGGCGGCATCCACATGGCCCAGGAGATCCTCACCGAATCGGACAACACCGACGTCACGTGGCTGGCGGAGTCCCAGGTCCGCGGCCAGCAGGGCGAGATCAACCTGATCGACTCGATGCTGAAGAGGATCCAGGCGAGCTGACCGGCGGCGCGCCGCGGAACCGATTGGCGAGGGCTCCGCGGCGCCTGCTAGGCTCAGTTCCGCTGAGCCCCCGTAGCTCAGGGGATAGAGCGTCGCCCTCCGGAGGCGAAAGCGCAGGTTCGAATCCTGCCGGGGGCACAAAGCTTCACAAGGCAATCTTGGGTCACTGACCAGCACAAACTGGTTCGGTGGCCTTTTTTGTCGGCCCGGCCGTGCAGGATGGCGCGACTCGTCGGTGAGCGGAGAACCGTCGCCGAACCGGCCCGGGTGACCCGCCAGGCGCTGCTGGGCGTCGCGGATGTGCGCGGCCGTCTCGTTCACCGCGCTGTCGTTCACCGACAGCGCGATCCCGCCGCCGACCAGCAGGTCACCGTGGCCGGGCACCGGGGTGATCCACGTTTCGTAGGTGTAGGTGGCGCCGCCGTTGACGACGTGGCTGATCTGCTGGTGGATCGCGAACTGGACCTGGCTGCTCGGGGTGCCGTTCGGATTGTTGATCAGCCGGACGAAGCCGTACTGGAAGCACATGGTGAATTTCTGGTCTTCATCTCGACGCAGGAGTAGGCGCTTCTGGCCGCCTTCCCCGCTCGGCACACGACGCGTCCGCGGCGGCCCGCAGCACCGGAGCCGCCGACGCGGCTCGAGTTCCGACACCGACCGGCAACGGCGAGGGCAGCGACGCCTCGGCGGCCGGCGCTCCGGCCGGGGCTGTGGCCAACGCGGTGCCCGAGACGGAGCAGGCCAGGATCAAGCCGGTGCACCCGGCGAAGATGGCGTTTCTTGTTCTGCGCATGGTGCCCTCCGACGCGTGGTCCATGATGGCCCGAGGGCCACTCGGCCGGACAGAGCGCTGACCGGTAGCGGCCACCCACAACACGTCTGGTGCGGTTTACGGAGCGCCGGTGATGACCACGGCCCGGTGCGGGTAGGCGTTCTCCCGGAGTTCGGTGAGCATGAAGTCCGCGAGGTCGGCGCGGGACACCTTGGCGGTGAAGGAGAGCCGGAGGTCGGTTCCAGCGCGGAAGCTGCCGGTGCGAGGTCCGTTGGTGAGGACCGGTGCGCGGACCACCGTCCATTGGGTATCGCTGTCTCGGACGAGAGCTTCCATCTGTTCCTTGTCCCGGAGCACGGCCCGTTCGAGCAGCCATGACGCGGTGACATAGGGGCTGCGGTCCCGGCTGTCCGCGACGCCGTAGTTGCTCAAGATGATGAGTCGGCGGGGGCCGTTGCCGGCTGCGGCGGACAGCACCGTACGGATGCCTTCGGTACATACGTCGGGGCCTCGGCGGCGCCTGCCCAAGGTGCTGATGATCGCGTCGGCGCCCTTGAGTGTCAGGGCCACCGCCCCGGGGTCGCGCACGTCGCCACCGACGACGCGAAGCTGTGCGCGCGGACCGATCCGGGACGGATCGCGGGTGAGCGCGCTGACCTCGTGGCCGTCCTGCAGGGCGTGCTCGACGACGACGCGGCCGGCGCGGCCGGTCGCGCCGAAGATGGCCAAGCGCAATTGATGCTCCTCGACATGGTGGCGACAAAATTATCCGGTACACGTGTCCCGCTTAGCTGTTACAGTGCCGCCGGCAGCATCGGACGTCAACCCCTGGAGGCCAGTCATGCTGATCGTCGCCGGAGCCGGCTACGTCGACCCCGACCACCGCGATGCACTCCTGGAGAGCCTCACCCCGGCTCTCCGTCGGAATCGGATCACCGCGGGATGCCTGGACTATGTGGTCGCGGCCGACCCGATCGAGCCCGACCGGGTCAACATCTACGAGAGGTGGGAATCCGAGGCCCACCTGGCCGCCCACCTGGCCGGCGTCGCGCAGACCGCGCCGCCGATGCCGGACGTGCGCGCCGTGGAGCTCGTCCGGTACGAGATCAGCGGGTTCGGACCACTCCAAGGCTGAACCAGTCAGCGCGGTTACCATCGCAGCGATGCCACCCCCGGACCGAAACCCCGACCCCGCGAGCACCGACGCGGGCGAGAAGGCGGCCCGGCCCCAGCGCGCCGACGGCCGGCGCAATCAGGCGCGGGTTCTGGAAGAGGCCTTCGCCGCCTTCGCAGCTCACGGTGCCGCGGTTCCGATCCGCGAGATCGCCCGTCGAGCCGGCGTGAGCACCGGCACCGTCACCCGGCATTTCCCCACCAAGGAGGCGCTCTTCCAGGCGGTTGCGCTGCACCGCATCGAACACCTTGTCCGCAGCGCGGAGGACATCGCCGCCCGGGAGGCCCCGGCAACCGCGTTCTTCACCTTCTTCGCGTTCCTGGTGCGTCAGGGCGCAGCCGATCACGCGGTCGGTGACGCCCTCACCGGTGCGGGGTTTGATCTCCAGGCCGCGGCGTCGACAGCCATCAGCGATTTCGGCGCGGCCATGACGGGTCTGCTCAGCCGGGCGCAGCAGGCCGGAACGGTCCGCGCCGATGCCGACACCGCGGACATCAAGGCCCTCATCGCCGGCTGCATCGCCCGCGACGACAACGGCGCCGCCCAACAGCGCATGATCGAGATCGCCTGCGACGGACTCCGGCCCCGCCGGACCTGAACGGCGACGGCGACGCAGGCCTGCGAGACAAGGCCGAGGACCGGAGGCGAGAGCCGATCGGTGGCCCTTGTCGTACGTCCGGGTTCTCGCCGCTTCGAGCCGGCCGACCCCGTTCGGCGGGGTCTTGGCCACGATCGGGGGACCACGCCGTTGTCGCCCCGTTTCGCGGGCCATGCTGCCCCGATGAAGCGGATCCTCTCGGCGCTGGCCCTGGTCGCCGCCACCCTCGCCGTGCCCGCCACCCCGGCCCAGGCCGCCGCACCCGGGAAATGCGGCGATGTCCTCTTCGTGGGCGCCGCCGGGTCCGGCGAGGCCGACAAGGGCTGGCCCGGATACGACAAGTCCGGGATGGGTGCCGAGGTCACCGCGGTCTACAAAGCCGTCAAGGCGAAGGCCAAGGGCCGGACCGTCACCTCGTACGCGCTTCCCTACCGGGCCGCGCCCGTGCTGCCGACGATGATCTATCCCGGGATCGGGAAGTTCATGGAGAGCCTGATCGACGGCGAGGGCAAGCTCAACGAGTTCCTGTTCGACCGGATCCGGCAATGCCCCCGCGAGCGCCTCGTGCTGGCCGGCTTCTCCCAGGGCGCGATGGTCATCCACCGCAGCATGCAGATCCTCGGCAGCCGGGTCACCGATCGGATCGACGCGATCGTGCTGATCGGTGACGGCGACCGGCTACCCCGCGACGACGGGCAATTGCTCGGCAGCGCCGGCGCCAAGGCCAAGGGTGTCGGCCTGTGGTATCCGAAGTTCTCGCTGGCCAGCGGGGCCAGGTTCGGCGCCATCGGCAACCGGGTGTTCAGCCTCTGCAACTCTCTGGACATCGTCTGCGATCACCGCCCAGGGCTGCACAACGCCGCGACGCCGGCAGGCCGGGTCGCGATGAGCGTCGGCACCGCCGTCCACATGAGCTACCGGGTCGGGCCGCAGCTCGATGAGCTCGGCGCGAAGGTGGCCGCCAAGCTGCCCAAGGTCTACCGCACGAGCGGCCGCGCCGGCTTCGTCTCGTACGTCACCGGGGTCACCTGCCCGGCTGTGAGCAGCGGCTACGTGCTGGTCGTGACGCGCGGTGCGGGTCAGGGGGCGCCCGGAGTCGAGTCGTACGACGAGTTCAGCAGCGGGGCGTGGGTCGGCAGTTCCGAGACCGCCGGACCGGGCGCCTATCCGGCGAGCGTCGTCTGCGAGGCGTCCACCGATCCGAACGTGCGCACCGGCGGCCGGAGTCTGGCCACGTACAGCTTCACCCAGACCGTCACGACGACCCGGCCGGTCCTCGGGGTCAGCCCGGCGGCCGCCCGGCCGGGGCAGGTTCTGACGGTGACCGACGGCGGCGGCTGCGGCGCCTACCCGACACCCGCGCAGGCCGTCGAGGTCTCGGTGTACGACGCGATCCGCGGCGGCAAGCCGGTTGTCGAGGGCACCGCCGCGGTGACCGCCGCCGGGCGCTGGGATGCGGTACGGCTGGTTCTGCCGGCCGGGTCCGGGGCCAGTGGCTGGCACGTGACCGCTACTTGCCGGGCCGCCAAGGACGACACGCCCGATCAGTCCTATCACCTGTACCCGAGCGTGACCGTCGCCGCGGGCTGACGGGGTAGCGGCTAGGCCACAGACTGGTCTCATGGCCGAAGACACGCAGCGGACGCTTGTGCGGTGGCTGGGTCCCGCTGTGTGCGGGGTTGCGCGCAACCAGCTGGCCGACGTGGTGCCCTATGTGGTCGTGGCCGCGGCGCTCTTCCTGGTCGCGATCCTGTACGGGCTCAGCCGACCGGACGCCACGGCACCGCTGGTGCAGGGTCTGCCCAGGATCGCACTTGCCGGGCTGAGCCGTCCCGAACGGGTGGTCCGCCCGGCCGGGCGGACCACACCGCGCCGAGAGCAGTAGGGGCCGGGATTGTGGCATGGACGCGTTGACCGATGCCCGGGATCTCGTGGCCGAGCGGTTCCCGGACGCCACCTGGGCGATACTCACCGGCAGCGTGCTCGGTCCCGACCGGACGGCCGGCTCCGACCTGGACATCGTGGTGCTGCGCGAGGAGGAGCCCGGCTATCGCGAGAGCCTCTACTTCCGCGGGTGGCCAGTCGAGCTGTTCGTGCACACTCCGGCCCGGCTGGCCGTCTTCCTGGAACGTGAGCTGGCCCAGCGCAAACCGAGCACCCATCGGATGATCGCGCGCGGCGTTCCGTTGCTCGGCGAACCGGGCGACCTCCAAGTGCGCTGCGCGCAAGTTCTCGCGGCGGGACCACCGCCGCTGAGCGGCGCCGAGGGCGACCGGCTGCGGTACGGCCTGACTGATCTGCTCGATGACCACAAGCACGCCGGGGACGTCGGCGAACGGGCGGTGATCGCCGCCGCGGTATGGACCGAGTCGGCCCGCGTGGCGCTGGCGTTCGCCGGGCGGTGGCTCAGCAGCGGCAAGTGGTTGCTGCGCGAGTTGCGGGCTCTCGATCCGGACTTCGCCGCTCGGTGGCTGGCTGCCCGTGATGAACCGGCTGCTTTCGCTGCGGAGGTTCTCGCGAAGGCAGGCGGTCCTCTGTTCGAGGGCTATCGGGCCTGAGAAGGGCCCCCGGCCGGAACGACCGGGGGCCCGCCCGTAGCCGAACCGGCTAGCTGCCGGCGATGGTGAACTGGGAGCCCGGCTGGATCACGACGTTGCCGTCCGCCGAGTTCGTGATGGTCACGTTCGACAAAGTCGCGTTGCCGCGGGCGCCGCTCATCGCCAGGATGCCCGCGCCGTTGTTCGACTTGTCGATGCGGACGTTGGTGATGGCGACGTTCGGCATGTTGCCGCCGCCGTTCTTGAACTGGATGCCGTCGTAGGTCGAGTCGATGATGTCCGTGTCGCGGATCGTCACCCCCGTGATGTCCTTCGTGGACGGAAAGAGGGTGATCGCCCCGAACTCCTGGTCCTCGTTCCAGAAGGCGCCGCCCGTGCGGTACAGGCCGTTGTTGGCGATCAGAGTCGTGCCGCCGAACGGCAGCGGGCTGTGGTCGGTGGCCAGCATGATGCCCGGGTAGTTCATCGTGTCGGACACCAGGTTGTTCTCGATCGAATTGTTCGAGCCGCCGTAGATGGCGATGCCGTTGGCGCGCCACGGCAGCTGCACCGTGTTGTTGAGGAAGTGGTTGTTCGACGCGATGTCGACCGCCTGGTCCTTCACGTACGGGTTGGCCCACACCGCCAGCGAGTCGTCGCCGGTGTAACGGAACGACGAGTTGAAGACCTTCGAGTTACGCGTACCGTTGGAGAAGTTGATCCCGTCCGCGAAGGTGTTGCGGATCCGCATGCCCGAGAATTCCAGGCCGTCGCCCGGGTTCCAGTAGGCCGGGGTGTCCGAGTAGTCGCGGCCGACCCAGGCGCCGACGTTGACGTGCTCGATCCACACGTTGCTGATCTTCGTGTTCTTGCCGAACCGGCCGTTGAGGCCGTGCCCGCGGTTGGCCCGGTTCGTCGTCATGCCGAAGATGGCCAGGTCGGAGATCTGGGTGTTGTCGTCGATGTCGAAGCCGACGTTGCCCTCATGCGGATGGTTGATGTTGCCGGTCACGTTCTGCGGCTCGGTGGTCGTGTAGAGCTGTGAGTGCCACATGCCGGCGCCGCGGATCACGACGTTGCGGATGCCCCGCTGGTTGTACTGGCCGCGGGCCGGGTCCGGCGAGAGGATCTTCTGCTCCTGGCGCCACTGCCCGGCCGGGATCCACACGCAGCTGATCACGCCGTTCTGGTCGTCGGTCACCGCCCGCTGGATCGCGGCGGAGTCGTCGGCCCCGTCGTTGGGCACCGCGCCGTAGGTGGTGATCGAGGTGCAGTCGGCCGGCTTGCTCGCGGCCGGGGCCACCTGTTCCAGGTCGATCAGGTCGACGACGTAGAAGGCGGCGGTGTCACCCGAGTCCCGCTGCAACTTGAACCTCGTGCCGGCCGGGTAGGACTGCGCCAGCAGCGCGTGCGACTCGTCGAAGAGCCGGCGCGCGTCGGCCGACGGCGAGTTCGACAGCGACTCGGTGTCGTCGGTGGTGCCGTAGAGCCAGCTGTTGCGGGACGAGAGCGTCAGCTTCTGCACGAACGTGTCGTTCGCGTACAGGCTCAGGGTCGCGGTCTGGCCGCCACCGCCCGGCGCGTCCGGGATGCTGTTGCGCACCACGATGGAGTTGGCCTGGTTGGTCGACGTGAACTCGACGAACTGGCCGGTGCTGGTGAGCCGCACCGACTTGCGGCCCGAGGACTCGGTGGCGAAGTTGGTGTGCCCGAACGTGCGCAGCGGATCCGTCTCCAACAGCGTGCCCTGATAGCGGGCCGCCTCCGCCTCGTACTCGGTGTACGGCACCGCGGCGCCGCGCCCGACGACGATCGACCGGGCCAGCGTGTTGTTGTTCTCGTTCGTCTCGGTGACCGCGTTGCTCACGTCGGCCGTGGCGGTGAGGGTGGCCCCGCCGTTGGTGGCGGTCCAGGTGCCGCCGATCGCCACGTTCGCCGTCGCCCCGGCCGCGATCGCCGGGGTCGCGCCGGTCAGCGTGGTGCCGCCGACGACCAGGCGGGTGCTGGACGCGCCGGCCGCGGAGGTACCGCGGTTGTTGACCGCGACGGTGAACGAGACCGCCGCGCCGGCGGCCGGGCTCGCCGGGTTGGCGGTGATGCCGGTGACCTGGAGGTCCGGCCCCGGGGCCTGACCGACCACCAGCTGCGTCGCCGCGGTGAAGGTGTTGTTGTCGTTGTTCTGCTCGGCCACCGTGTTGGCCGGGTCGGCCACCGCCGAGACGCTGTAGCTGCCCATCGGCTGCGCCCCGACATTCGCCGAGACCGTGGCCGAGGCGCCGGCCGCGAGCGCGCCCACCGGCGCACTGCCCACGACGGTGCCGCCCAGCTTGAAGTCCACCTTGGTCGCCGCGGCAGCCGCGGTGCCCTGGTTCTTCACGGTGGCGGAAAGCGTGACCGGCGCGGCCTCGCTCGGCGAGGCCGGGGTCCAGGTCGCCGCGGTGACGACCAGGTCCGGGTTCGGTGCCGCGGTGCCGAGCACCTGCAGGTCGGCGACCTGCGCGCCGGGCGCGCCGGTGTTGCTGAAGACCTGCAGCTGCACATCCGCGACCCGGCCGGTGACCGGGATGGTGACCGCGTTCTGGTTCGTCGCCGGGTTGAACGTGTAGTCGGCCCGGGCCTTCAGGGAGGTGAACCCGGTGGCGGTCTGCGCGCGGCCGAGGACCTGGATGCTCTGGGTACGCGTACCCCAGACCGGGTCGGGGTTGAGCTTGACCACCACGCCTGTGACGTCGGCGTCGGCACCGAGCTTGACGGTCAGCGTGGCCGGGAAGCCGTTGGACTCCCAGTAACTGGTCGGGCTGCTGTCGTTGGCGTTACCCGCGACGAAAGTGAAGATCGACGACGAGGCCTCGATCGGCTTGCCGCTCGCCAGGTTAGTCCCGGTCGGTGGGTTGGGATCGGGATCCGGGTCGGTGCCGGCGACGCCGTAGATCTCCAGTTCGGACAGTTGCGCGGCGGGCCAGCCGGTGTTGCCGGTGATGACCACCCGCACGTACCGGACGGTCGCCGCGGTGAAGGTGATCGTCACGGTGTTGCCCGAGGCCGGGTCGAAGACCCGTCCGGCCGAGCCGGACAGCACGCTGAAGGTGCTGCCGGTGGTGCTGCCCTGCAGGCTGAGCGTCTGGGTACGGGCGCCCCACGCGGTCGCGGGCGGCAGCTTCAGGACGGCCTGATCGACGGCGACGGCGCTGCCGAGGTCGATCTGCACCCACTGCGGGAACGCGTTGGACGGGCTCTCCCAGTAGGTCTGCGCGTTGCCGTCGTTGACGTTGGCCGCGCCGTACGGGCCGTTGGCGCCGCTGGCGGAGGCTGATTTGCCGGCGGCGAGGTTGGGGCCGCCGGCGGCGAGGGCCGGGGTGGGGACGAGCGCGGCGGCGACGAGACCGGCCGCGAAGAGGCTGCTGACCAGCCGTCTCCTGAGCTGCTTGGGTTTCATGGCGTCCTTGTTCTGTGAGAACGACAGGGGGGATGAACCCGCGAACCAGTGACGCGAATCTTTCGACACTCGCCACAGAAATTACGCGGCTACTGTCGAGTTCTTGCGGGGCGGGGCATTCAATGTTGCAGATGCGTCACTGGTTCGTCAACGCCCGGAAACACATACGACATCGGCCCGCCCGGCAGAGCCGGACGGGCCGATCGGCACAGCGTGGAGATCAGGCGGTCTCCGCCACCGCCCGCCAGGCCTCCCAGGTGGCGAGCCGATCGCGGTACACACGCTCGGCCACCGCGTACGGGAACGAGCCCAGGAACAGGCGCAACGGCGGCTCCGGCGCGTCGACCAGGTTCAAGATCGCCGCGGCGGTCGAAGCGGGATCGTTCGACGCCCGGTTGGCCGCCCCCGCCCGGCGCGCCTCCCGGATCGGCTCGTACGCGGCGATCGGCTCGGTGTGCACAGCTGATGCGCCGGACCAGTCGGTGCCGTACGGGCCCGGCTCCACGATCGTGACCTTGACGCCCAGCAGTGCGACCTCCTGGGCCAGCGACTCACTCAGTCCCTCCAGCGCCCACTTCGACGCGTGGTAAAGGCCCAGCGTCGGGAACGCCGCGACGCCGCCGATGCTCGACACCTGCAGGATGTGGCCGGCCGCCTGGGCGCGCATGATCGGCAGCACCGCCTGGGTCACCCACAGCGCCCCGAACAGGTTGGTCTCCAGCTGCGCGCGGGCCTGCTCCTCGGTGGCCTCCTCCACCATGCCGAACAGTCCGTAGCCGGCGTTGTTGACCGCGACGTCGAGGCGGCCGAAGTGCCGGGCCGCCTGCTCGACGGCCGCGAACGCCGCTGGGCGGTCGGTGACGTCGAGGGCGAGCGGGAGGACGCTGTCGCCGTACGCGTCGGTCAGGGGTTTGAGATCTTGGGGGTGCCGGGCCGTCGCGGCGACGCGGTCGCCGCGGCTGAGGGCCGCGGTCGCCCAGACGTTGCCGAGGCCGCGGGCCGCACCGGTGATGAACCATGTCTTCATGACCTCCACGCTCGCTCCGGCGGGTGGCGGTAGCCAGTACCGTGGCCGGGCTACCCTGCAGCGATGGTGGACGGCAACCCGCTCGGGGAGTTCCTGCAAGCGCGCCGGGCGCTGCTGCTGCCACAGGACGTCGGGCTCATCCCGTACGGCCGCAGACGCGTCGCCGGGCTGCGGCGCGACGAGCTCGCGCGGCTTGCCGGAGTGAGCACCCACTACCTGATGCGGCTCGAACAGGGCCGCGACCGGCACCCGTCGCCGCAGGTCCTGGACGCACTGGCCCGCGCCCTGCGGCTGGACGCGGACACGACCGCCCACCTGCACGCGCTGGCGCAGCCGCCCGTTCGTGCGGAGCGGCGTCCGCTCGAACCCGCGGTGCAACGGCTGCTCGACGACTGGGCCGGCATCCCGGCGTATGTCCGTGGTCCGCGCCTGGACGTGCTGGCCGGTAATCGGCTGGCCGCGGCGCTGTCGCCGATGTACTCAGCGGGGCGCAACCTCGCGCGGGACATGTTCCTGGACCCGAGTGTGCGCAAGCTCTTCCCGGAGTGGGAGGTGATCGCGGCGCAGACCGTTGCGGCGTTGCGGGCCGGTGCCGACGCTGGGGATCCGGAGGTGGTGGCGCTGGTTGCGGAGCTGGATCGGGATGTCGATTTCCGGCGGTGGTGGGCGCGGCACGATGTGCGGCCGGCGCGGGACGAGACCAAGCATTTCCACCATCCGGTGGTCGGTCCGCTCACGTTGCGGCGGCAGGCCCTGGTCGTGGCCGGCGCCGAGGACCAGGTGATCATCGCCTACCAGGCCGAGCCGGGCAGCATGTCGGCGGCGGCACTCGCCCGACTGGCATAGCGGCGGCGGTGTTTACAACGGCAGGCTGACGACGGTCGGCGTGCCTCCCACGCACGTCACCGTCATGCGGATGCGGCTTGTGCCGTTCCGGAAGGCGATCACCGCGGTGAGGGCCGGCCCCTCGTTGACCCGCTGCACCTCATACGGGTCCTTCGGCGTCCAGGAGGTCAGCTCCGCCCGGCCCTTGGCGTCGCACCGCGCCTCGATCGTGCCGCCGCGGGACTCGAATGTCCGTACGTCGGTGATCGGCTGCGCCGTAGTCGGTTCGGCCGCCGGACTCGACGACGTCACGGGTGCGGAGGGCTCGCCGGTCTCCGCGGGCGGCACGACAACAGCAACCGAAGGCGCCGCCGATGAGGTAGGGCGGGGCTGGCCGCTGGGCGTTGCCACCGTCCCCGGCCGGGGCGCGGCCGTACCGGGCTCGCCGGGAGCAGCGCCGGTGCCGAACCGTCCGGAGACCGACGGCTGCGGGGACGCCGCGACCTCGGCGTCACTCTTGGCACCGCCGGGCAGGACCAGCCACAACAGGACGGCCGCCACCCCGGCAGCCGCGACACCGCCGAGGATCAGGCGTTTGCGAGGCCGCCCGACGACAGGCGTTTCGGGGGCAGGCGAAGGCGACGGCAGCGGTGCCAGGAGAGCGGCCCGGGTCAGGACTGTGGCCACCTGCGCCGCGCTCGGGCGTTGCGCCGGTTCCTTGCGCAGGCACTGGTTCACCAGCTCCGTGACCTGCGGCGGAACCGCTGACAACGGCGGCAGCGGTGTCGGCTCGACGTAGACGTGCGCGGTCAGCATCTGCGTCGTGCTCTCGACGGTCCACGGGGGCTCGCCGGCCAGCAACCTGTACATGAGCACGCCCAGGGCGTACACGTCCGAGGCCGGCTCCACCGGGCCGCCGGTCAGCCGCTCCGGCGCCAGGTAGGCGGGCGTGCCGAACACCTCGTCGTCCGGATCGGCCGGTCCGGCCGCCGCGGCCAGGCCGAAGTCGACGACCTTGGCGCCCTCCTCGGTCACCATGACGTTGCCCGGCTTGATGTCGCGGTGCACCAGACCGTCGGCGTGGGCCGCGGCGAGCGCCGCCGCGACCTGGCCGCAGATCCGGAAGATCTGCCCGGGCGGGATCGGCCCGGCCTTCATCCGCTGGTGCAGCGTGCTGCCGTGGATCAGCTCCATGACCACGTACGGGACGGGCACGCCGCGCTCGTCGGACTCGCCGAAGTCGTACACCTGGGCGATGTTGGGGTGCGACAACGTCGCGGCGGCCCGGGCCTCGTCGCGGATCCGGGCCCGTAGCTGCGGGTTCCCGGCGTACCGGGCGGCGAGCACCTTGACCGCGACCGAGCGGCCGAGCACCTCGTCGCGGCCACGCCAGACGACCGCCATGCCGCCCCGGCCGAGCTCGTGCAGCAGCGTGTAGCGGCCACCGAGAATCTTCTGCTGCACCTCCATCCGAGGCAGTCTGCCTGCAATGACGCGGGTACGCACCGTACGGCGCCGGCGAAGGCGGCTCACCTTCACCCGAGACAGCGACCAGAGCACCCAAATCGGAAAGTGAGCGGCTCATCACGGGGAGATCTTGCAGATGAGGAGAAAACCCCCGGGCCGTTGAGCGTCATTCCGCCTGGGGGTGCTTCATCCACCACTCGGTGAACTGCCGGGCCTGACCCTGATTGTCCAGCCGCAGCACCCACATGTTGCTGTAGGTCCTGGCCGGCTCCCGGTAGACCGTGGTGGCCTCGATGATCGCCAGGTCGTCGGTGACGATGAGCGGGTGCCACTCGAAGGTCGTGGTGCCGGGCTCGTCGCGGGCCCGCAGCCACTGCGCCACGATCTCGTCGCGGCCGAGCCAGGGCTTCGCGTACGGCTCCGTGAAATACGCCGCGTCGTCGGTGAACAGCCCGCCGATGTCGCCGGGATCGTTGGACTCCCAGGCCCGCCGATAGTTGTGCACCCAGGCAGTGACAGCGTCGAGGCTGGTCATCGTCTCCCCTTCCGTGGGAACGCCGCAGGTCAGCCTACCGAGCCGGCCGGCCGGTGGCGCTCACGAATATGCCGCCTGCCGGAACTCATCGAGGGCGCCGCTCCACAGGAAGTCACTGACCTGGGTCATCGCGATGGCGGTCAGGTCCTCGTGCGGGTCGTTGAACCAGGTCGTGCCGTAGCCGCCGGACCAGCCGTACTGCCCCGGGCTGGTGGCCGGCGCCTTCGGCGTGACGATCACGGCCATGCCGAGGCCCCAGCCACTGCCGGACAGGAGCATGCCGCCGCTGGTGATCTGCTCCGGCGTCAACCGGTTGGTGGTCATGAGCTCGACGGACTGCTCGGACAGCAGCCGGGTGCCGCCGTGCACGCCGCGGTGCCGCAGCATGCGGGCGAACGAGAGGAACTCGTCCACCGTGGACACCAGGCCACCGGAGCCGGACGGGAAGACCGGCGGGCTGCTCCACAGCTCGGGTGGGCTGGTCAGCTGCTCGGTGAGCTGGTCGGTCGCGGAATCGGTCAGGTAGTGGGCCGGGAGCTCGGCGGCCCGCTCGGCCGGCAGCCAGAAGCCCGTCCCGGTCATGCCCAGCGGCTCGAACAGACGCTCGCGCAGCAGGTCGCCGAGCGGCTGCCGGGCGGCCCGGGCGAGCAGCACACCGAGGACCAGGGTGCCGACGTTGTACTGCCAGCGTTCGCCGGGTTGATACATCAGTGGAAGCGTGGCGAAGCGCCGGATCCACTCGTCGGGGTCGTGCGGCGTCCGCGGAGTCGGTGGGCCGAGCTCGAGCGCCAGCTCGGCCGCGGCCCGGACGATCGGGAACGGCGGGTCGAACGTGGGCTCGATGAGGGTGCCGAAGCCGTTGCGGAAGGACAGCAGGTCCTCCACCGTCACCGGGCGGTGCGCCGGGACGGTCTCCTCCAGCGGGCCGTCGACCCGGGCCAGCACCCGCTGGCCGGCCAGCTCGGGCAGCAGCTTGTGGATCGGCTCCTCAAGGTCGATGACGTCGTCCTCGACCAGGATCATCGTGGCGGCGGCGAGCACCGGCTTGGTCATCGAGGCGATCCGGAACACGGTGTCGCGGCGCATCGGCACGCCACCGTCGAACGCCGTCGAGCCGATCGTCTCGACCCGGACGTCGTCGCCGCGCGCGACGAGCGTGACGATCCCGGGGAACTCGCCACGCTCGACGCGTGCCGCCATCGCTTGCCGCATCTTGGAGGTCTGCATGACGACCACCCTGCCATCCGGCACCGACAGAAATCAGAACCCGGCGAGGACCGTCTTGCCGATAGCCGAGCCGCGTTCCACGATCCCGTGGGCCCGTCGCAGGTGCTCGGCGGTGATGCCGTCGATCCGCTCGGTCAGGGTGGTGTGCAGCACACCCTTGTCGACCAGTTCGGCGGCCTGCCGGAGGATGTCGTGCTGCGCGGTGCTCTCCGGGTCGAAGAGGGCCCGGGTGAACATGAGCTCCCAGTGCCAGGCGATGCTCTTGGACTTCAGCGGCCGCAGATCCAGCCCGGCCGGCTCGTCGATGGCGACCACCGCGCCGTACGGCCGGACGATCTGGGCGAACGTGTCGATCATGCCCTTGGAGTGCGGGGAGAAGACGTAGTCGACACCGTCGGGCAGGGCGGCCGCGAGGTCCTCGTGGTGGTTGACCACCCGGTGCGCGCCGCGATCGAGGACGTACTGCCGCGACTCCGGACGCGACGCCGTGCCGATGACCTCCAGGTCGGTCAGCCGGCGGGCGAGCTGGACCAGGATCGAGCCGACGCCGCCGGCCGCGCCCAGGACCAGCAGGGTGCCCGTGCTGCCGGCGGTGAGGCGGAGCCGGTCGAAGAGGGCCTCCCAGGCGGTCAGGGTGGTCAGTGGCAGGGCGGCGGCCGCGGCGAAGTCCAGCGACGCCGGCTTGGGGCCGGTGATCCGCTCGTCGACCAGGTGGAACTGCGCGTCCGTGCCGGGGCGGGCGATCGAACCGGCGTACCAGACCTCATCGCCCGGCTGGAAGAGAGTGACCGCGCTGCCCACCGCGACCACGACGCCGCTCGCGTCGTACCCCAGGATCTTGGGCTCTCCGCCCGGATCGCTGCTCGCCCGGACCTTGACGTCGACGGGGTTGACCGAGACGGCCTCGACCCGGACCAGCAGGTCGTGCTCGCCGGGGACCGGCACGGGCAGCTCCAGGTCGAGCAGGCTCGCCGGGTCGGAGATCGGGAGATTCTTGCGGTAGCCCACCGCGCGCATGAGATCAGCCATGCCCGCGAAGCTATGCCGGTGGTCCTGGTTACCGTCAACGGTTACTGGTATCCAAAGGGAACTACGATGGCCCGATGGCGACCACCTCCTGCGGCAAGCCGCACGACGTCTACGCGGCGGCTTGCCCGTGCCGGGACATGCTGGATCTGCTGGCCAACAAGTGGAGCGCCCTGGCCCTGGGCGCCCTGGAGGACGGTCCGCGCCGCTTCGGCGTCATCCGCGCGAAGCTGGAAGGCGTGAGCCCGAAAGTGCTCACCGCCACACTGCGCCGGCTGGAGGAGCACGGCCTGGTCGACCGTACGGTGTATCCCGCGGTGCCGCTGCACGTCGAATACTCGCTGACCCCGCTGGGCCAGGACGCCTGTGAGCCGCTGGCGCTGCTGCGCCGCTGGGTGGTCGACAACATCGACCGCTTCCCCGGCCCGGTTCTGTCGGACCCGACCGCTAGCGTCGGAGCGTGACCAACCAGTGGCGGCACCTGCCCGCACCCGCACGGCCGATCGCCGCGGCCGCCGACGCCGCGGTCGTGGCCGCCCGGGACCACGACGCCGAGGCGCTGACCTCGGCAGTCCATGAGCTGGCCGCGCTCGACCAGGCCCAGACCGGCCTGATCCTGGGCACGACGGTGCGCCTGCTGCTGGAGCTGACCCACCCGGACGGCCTGGACGGCGACGACATCCGCGCCGTCCTGGAGCAGAGCGTCCGGGCGGCGGCGATCTGGCAGCCGGAGGTGGACCCGCGCGTGATGCTGGTCCTGCTGGCGGGCGCGCTGGGCGTGCACGACGACGAGGATCCCGCCCCGAAAGCCGACGCGCTGGCCCGGCATTCGGCGCTGCTGATCGCTCACCTGCTCGGGCCGCGACCGCTGGCGGAAGTGATCACGCTGGCCCTGGGCGAGATCGAAAGAGCCCAGCTCAACGATTAGGACGGGGCTTTCACGCAGCCGAACGGAACGCGTGGCGGTAGGCGTGCGGGCTGGTGCCGACGATGCGCTTGAAGCGTTCCCGGAAGGCGGTGGGTGAGCCGAAACCGACCCGCGCGCCGATCCGGTCCACGCCCTCGGCGGTGGTCTCCAGCAGGTGCTGCGCCTGACGCACCCGGGCCCGGTGCAGCCACTGCAACGGCGTCGTCCCGGTCTGCTCGCGGAACCGGCGGTTGAGCGTGCGTGTGCTCATGCCGGCGTGCGCGGCGATCTCGGCCATGGTCAGCTCCCGGCCGGCGTTCTCGTCGAGCCAGCGCAGCAGCGGTTCCATGATGGAGCCCCGCGGCGCCGGCGGCCGCTCCGGCACGATGAACTGCGCCTGGCCGCCGTCACGTTCCAGCGGCATGACGGAGAGCCGGGCCGCGTCGGCCGCGACCGCGGAGCCGTGGTCCCGCCGGATCAGGTGCAGGCAGAGGTCGAGCCCGGCGGCTGCCCCGGCCGAGGTCAGCAGCTGCCCCTCGTCGACGTAGAGCACGTCCGGGTCGACATCAACCGCCGGAAAGCGCTCGGCGAGCTGGGCGGCGGCCAGCCAGTGGGTGGTCGCGCGCCGCCCGTCGAGCAGCCCGGTCGCGGCGAGGACAAACGCGCCGGCACAGATCGAGGCGATCCGGGTGCCACGGGCCGCGGCCGCACGCAGCCGCGCCAGAACCTCTTCCGGTACGGCGGCAGCCAGCTCAACGAGCCCCGGCAGGATGATCGTGTCGGCCGTGTCCAGCGCCTCCAGCCCCCAGGGTGCCCGCAACACGAAGGCGCCGGCGTCGACCTCGGGCGTGGGGGCACAGACGCGCACGTCATAGGCGGGCTCTCCCCCGGCGAGGCGGGTGCGGGCGAAAACCTCCAGAGGCGTCGAGAGGTCGAAGGCGACGACGCCGTCGAGTGCGAGTACGGCCACGATGTGCATGGCGGGGAGCCTAACCCAGTCGTGGCGGGAATCCGTTGGCATGTGGCGTTCCAGCCACTGTCGGCCGTACGGCGGCCTGCATAGCGTGATCGACCGTGACAAAACTGCTTCTCTCGATCCACGTCCTGGTCGCGATCATCGCCATCGGGCCGGTGACTGTGGCGGCCAGCATGTTCCCGGCGGCGACCCGGCGCGCTTCGGCGGAGCCGACTGATCCGCGTGGCGTGGCGGTCCTGCACAACCTGCACCGGATCTGCCGGGTCTACGCGACGCTGGGCGTGCTGGTCCCGGTGTTCGGCCTGGCTACGGCGAGCAACCTGGGAGTGCTGGGTGACGCCTGGCTGATCATCTCGATCATCCTGACCGCCGCTGCGGCAGCAATGCTGATCTTCTTTGTCCTGCCTGGTCAGGCTGCCGTGCTGCGGTCACTGCCGGTCTCGCCACCGGTCATCGCACCGGCTTTTTCGCCGGGTTCCGCATCGGCCTCCCCACCGGGTGACGCACCTGCTTTCTCGCCGGGTTCCGCAGCGGCCTCGCCGCCGGGCGACACGGTGGAGACAGCCCCGCACTCGGCTGGCGAAACGACCGGCCGGCGCCTCGCGGCCCGGCTCGGCATGGTCACCGGAATCTTCAACCTGCTGTGGGCGGTGGTCGTCGTGCTGATGATCGTCCGGCCCGGCTCCACGACGGGGGTCTGACCGTGGCGTACCGACTGTTGCGGATCGCGGCGCTGGTCGAGCTGACCAGTCTGATCCTGCTGCTGGCCAACCTCGCGACCGTGCACTGGGCGCCCGTCGCGTCGCTGCTCGGGCCGGTGCACGGCTGTGCCTATTTGTTCGTGATCGGGGCGACCGTTCAGGTGACCGGGGACCTGCGTACCCGTCTCCTGGCAGCCGTGCCGGGCATCGGCGGCCTGCTCGTGATCCGCCGGCTGCGGCGCGGTCCGGCACCGGCGGCGGGGGTGGAGATGTATCGATGAGCGCGACGGGTCGTTGAACCTTTCGGCGGCCGGTACCTCGCCGGCGCCGAGAGCCCGCGCGACAGGAGCCCGCCATGGCCAAGCAACGACCGGTCCCGCCCGGCGGCAGGAAGCCGGCGAACCCCCGGGACCACCAGGCCACCCCGGCACGCCCACCGACCGTACCCACGCCACCCGGCCCCCGGCGGCCACCCGCGGGCGACCCGTCCGACCCACGGCCGATCGCCGCCCCGTTCATGCAGCATCCGGCGCCTGACGCCCTGGGTGATCATCCGGCTCCCGCTCCCGCAGCTGGCTGTCCGGAGCACGGCCAGCCCTCTGCCGAGACCGGGCACCCGGCCGCCGGCCAGCACGCAAGCACGCTCGAACGACCGGCGCCTGGAGCCGGCGGCGCCACCGGAGCGGAGGGAGTGGGGAGAGCCGCCGGTCCGGCCGGAACGGCGGGGGCCGTCGGCGCGACCAGCGCGCTCAGGACGCCCGGACCGGATCCCGCGGCCGGAACGGTCGAGGGTGACTCGCCCGCAAACAGCGGCCCCCGATTTGTCCGGACGTCCGGTCGCCCGATGCCAAGCCCCAGGCGCACCCCGCCGACGGAGAACACCGCCGTGCCGACGGCCCATCCCTACCCCCAAGCCGCACAGCAGGACGCTCCTTCCGGCACGCCCGCCCACCCCCACGAGCCCGACATGGGCGACACCCCCGCCGACACCCCCAGGGCTGATCCGCGCCGGTCGGAGCCGCAGAACTCGTCGCCCGCGGCCGCCCTGCCCAACCTGCTTGCCAACGCCGGCAACCAGCGGTCCTTCTCCCCGCCCACCGGCCGCCGCCCCGAGACCGTAGGCGTCGCCAAGGTCCGCCCCCTGCTCCCCGGACTGCAACTCCAGCCGATGGTCCACGTCGACGACATGCCCTCAGCAGTCGCCTTCTACGAGAAGCTCGGCGGCGAGATCAACCACGGCGACCGGGACGGCGAGTGGGTCCTCATGCAGGTCGGCACCGCCCAGATCGGCCTGGTCACCCGCCCTCCGGATGCCTCGCGCGGCGAGTCCACCGTTGAGCTCAACTTCACCGCCACGATGCCGCTCGACCGGCTTGAGCAGCTGCTCCGGGCGCAGGGTGTCACCGTTGTCGAGGTTGCCGTCGATCGGGATCTCGGGGTGCGGTTGCATGTCGAGACGCCGGACGGGATGCCGATCAAGATTCATCAGGTGGAGCCGGAGCTCATGGTCTGACGTTGCCGGCATGGCGTGCGACACGTCCGGGATGACGGTGGCGTCCTCGGGCATTGTCATCGGCGGAGAGACGGAGGATCGACATGAAGATCGGGATCATCGGCGCCGGGCACATCGGTGGGAATCTGGCGCAGCTTCTCGTCCGGCACGGCCATCAGGTTGTCATCGCCAATTCGCGGGGGCCGCAGACCCTCGATGAAGTTGCCGCCCGGACCGGCGCCACGCCGGTCGACGTCCTCGACGCCCCGCGGGACGCCGACGTCGTGATCGTCGCGGTGCCGCTCAAGGCCGTCGCCGAGCTGCCCAAGGGGCTGCTCGACAGCGCCGCGCCGGGTGTCGTCGTGATCGACACGAACAACTACTACCCGCAGCGGGACGGGCAGATCCGTCCGATCGACGACGGGACGGTCTCCTCGCGGTGGGTCGGTGAGCAGCTCGGTCGTCCGGTCGTGAAGGTCTTCAACAACATCGTCGCCCAGCAGCTGCTGGACCGGCCCACCCCGCCGGGCACCGAGGGCCGGCGGGCGCTGCCGGTGGCCGGCGACGACCAGCGGGCCAAGGTCGTCGTGCTCAACCTGGTCGACGAGCTCGGCTTCGACGCCGTCGACATCGGCGGGCTCGACGAGTCGTGGCGCCAGCAGCCCGGCACCCCGGCCTACGGTCCCGACGTGGACGCCGCCAAGCTGGTCGAACTGCTCAACGAGGCCTGAGACGCGGCCCAGCCGCAGATCGCGGCCAGCGGCTCCTCCAGCGTGCGGCCCAGCGGCGTGAGGGCGTACTCGACGTGCTGCGGCGGTTCCTCCTTCAGGACCCGCCGCTCCACCAGGCCGTCCGCGGCCATCGCCCGCAGCGTCTCGGTGAGCACCTTCTGGGTGATCCCCGGCAGCCTGCGGCGCAGCGCGGCCGGGCGTTGCGGGCCGGCCAGCAGCGCGTAGATCAGCAGCACCCGCCATTTCGCCGCGAGGCGTTCGAGCGCCTGCCGCGTCGCGCAGCTCTCCTCGAGCACGTCCGGGATCACCAGCGTCATCGTCCGTACCCCCGAACCGGATGGGCACTGTGAAGTGCCTTCTGGGCAGCCACCTGCGCTGAGCCTAGCGTCGGGGCGTGGACGACATCCGTACCGAAGAAATCACCTTTGCCGGCGACGGCCTCGCCCTGCGCGGCACCCTGCGCGTCCCCGCCGGCGCCGACGGCGGGGCGGTCGCGCTGACCGGGCCGTTCACCGGCGTGCGTGAGCAGGTCACCGGGCTCTACGCCGAGCGGCTGACGCGGGCGGGCCTGGTCACGCTGGCTTTCGACCACCGCGGGTTCGGAGCCAGCGAAGGGCGTCGCGGCCACGAGGACACCCAGGGCAAGCTCGCCGACCTGCGGTCGGCGGTGAGCTTGCTGCAGGCGCGCTCCGAGGTGGACCCCGAACGGATCGGCCTGGTGGGCATCTGTCTGGGCGGCGGGTACGCGGTCAGCGCCGCCGCCACCGACCCCCGGGTACGCGCCGTGGCCGGGATCGCCGGCGCCTACAACAGCCCGGCCTGGTTCGCCCGTGACCCGGCCGCCTACCGCGCCGGCCTGCGGGGCTTCATCGACTCCTACGACGACTACCTGCCGGCCGTGGCACCGGGTGACGGCGAGGCCGCGATGGCCGGCGCGGAACCGTGGTCGTACTACGGCACCGCCCGTTCCGCCGCCGCCACCTGGGAGAACAGGGTGACGCGCGGGTCGCTGCACGCGTTGCTGACCTTCGACGCGCTGGGCCGGGCGGCGCTGCTGGCCGAGACGCCACTGCTGATCGTGCACGGCCGCAAGGACGACTACTGCAGCCCGGAACTCGCCGCCCGGATGTACGAGGAGACGCCCGGGGACAAGGAGATCGTCTGGCTGGACGCCGGGCAGCACGTCGACCTCTACGACCGGGAGCCGCACGTCAGCCGGGCGGTGACGGCGACGGCGGACTTCCTGCGCCGTACGCTGCGCGGTGCCGCCGCGACGGCACGGCCAGCCGCAGGATGAGCAGGCCGAGCAGCGCGCCGGCGGTGTTGGCGATCAGGTCGTTGACATCGACCGTACGGCGGCTGCCCAGCGTCATCCCGAGCACGAACTGGATCAGCTCGATGGCCGAACTGGCCGCGGCCGCGCACCCGGCGAGCCGGCGTACGGCATCCAGCGACGGCCGGAGCAGCGGCAGCAGCACGCCCAGCGGGATGAACATGATGACGTTGAGCACGAAGCTGGGCGCGTCCACGTCGCCGGGGATCCAGTGGAACATCGTCCACCAAGGTTCGCCTGCCCAGTAGGCCGCGGACCGTACCCGGATCGGGAAGACGGTGATGGCGACGACGCCCACGGCGTACAGGAAGAAGACCGTGACTGTCAGCCGCCGCACCATGATCTGTCAACGGTAGGCGACCCCGGAGAGCGCGGTCGAGCGGCTCAGCTCCGCCCACTTGTCGAGATCCGCGCGGACCGCGTCGAGGTGCGCGCCGATGTGGTCGACCGCGTCGGCGCCGAGGGCCAGCCGCAGTGGCGGGTCGTCGCTGCCCAGCACGGTGACCACGGCCCGGGCCGCCTTGGCGGGGTCGCCGGGCTGGGTGCCGTCCATCTGCTCGACGGCCGCCCGGGTCGGCCCGGTCGACTCCCGGTACGCGTCGATCGTGGCCGACCGGTGCATCCGGGCCCCGCCGAATTCGGTACGGAAGGCACCCGGCTCGACGATCAGCGTCGTGATGCCCAGTGGCCGCACCTCGGCGGCGAGAGCCTCGGACAGTCCTTCCAGCGCGAACTTCGCCGCGCAGTACGCGCCGAAGCCCGGCATGCTGACCTGCCCGCCCATCGAGCTCATCTGCACGATCGCGCCGCTGCCCCGGGCCCGCAGGTGGGGCAGGACGGCCTTGGTGACCTCGACCGCCCCGAAGAACATGACCTCCATGAGCGCGCGCAGGTCGGCCATCTCGAGTTCTTCCACCGCGCCGACGGAGCCGTGCCCGGCGTTGTTGACCACCACGTCGATGCGCCCGAAGGTGTCCAGGGCCGTACCGACCGCCGCCGCGACCGACGCCGGATCGGTCACGTCCAGGGCTGTGGCCGCGATCCGGCCACCGCCGGCGGCGACCAGGTCCGCGAGTTGTTCCGGGCGGCGGGCGGTCGCGAGCACCCGGTCGCCGGCTGCGTGGGCCGCCAGCACCAGTTCCCGGCCGAAGCCCGCGGAGCAGCCGGTGATCAGCCATACCTTGTCTGTCTCGACCATGGTTGCCAGCCTGCCGGTGCCGCGTCCGGCGCGGCCAACATCGACTTCCTGGCGTCGCTACAGTCGGAGACTGTGACCACTCCCGAGCTGCGGCAGCTGGGCTACTTCGTCGCGGTGGCCGAGCGGTTGAGCTTCACCCGCGCGGCGGCCGACCTGCACATCGCCCAGCAGTCGCTGTCGGCCCAGATTACCGTGCTCGAACGCATTCTCGGGGCGCGGCTGTTCGATCGGGACAGCCGCGGCACCCGGCTCACCGAGGTCGGCCGGCTGTTCCTACCCGAGGCCTGCGCCGTCCTGGCTCGTGCGGAGGAGGCGGTGGCGACGGTCGGCCGGGCGTCCCGGGGTGAGATCGGCCGGCTGAGTGTGGCGTTCCTGTCCTCGGTGGCGAACTACATGCTGCCGCCGGTCGTACGGGCGTTCCGGGCGCAGTATCCGGATGTTGAGCTGGTAACCGCCGACACCGGCATCGCCGAGCTGGTCGCCGGCCTGCGCGACGGCCGGTTCGACGCCGCCTTCACCCGGCCGCCGCTGGTGGACGACCTGGTCACCCGCACTCTGATCGTCGAGCCGGTCTGCGCTGTGCTGCCGGCCGGGCACCACCTGGCCGGCCGTGACGAGGTGGAGCTGGGCGAGCTGGCCGACGATCCGTGGGTGCTGACACCACGCGAGTCGTGGCCGCCGTGGCACGCCAAGTACGACCGGGACTTCGCGATCGCCGGCTTCACGCCCCGGGTGGTGCAGCGGTCGGCCACCGTGCCGAGCCTGCTGGGACTGGTCGCGGCCGGCGTCGGAGTGACCCGGCTGGCCCGCTCGGCCCGGACGTTGCGGGACAGCGGAGTGGTCTTCGTGTCGCTGGCCGGGGACCGGGCCGAAACGGTCGTCGCGTGGCATCCGCGAGCCGACCGGCCGGTGCTGACCCACCTGCTGGCGGTGGCCACCGACCTGGCGGCCTCGACAGACCTCACCCGGGCCGGTTGAGCGCTTGCGTAACCGACATCACTGCAGTCAATAAAAGTTTGCAGTGACTGCAATTCACGTCGTACCTTGACTCGGTGAGCGATGCGCAAGCCCTGCCGGTGCAGCGGATACCGGGGCGCCGGGACCGCAAGAAGCAGCAGACCCGAGCGGCGTTGGTCGCCGCGGCCCTGCGCCTGGTGGACGAGCGGGGCCTGGAACGGGTGACGGTCGAGGAGATCAGCGCGGCCGTCGACGTCTCCCCGCGCACGTTCTTCAACTACTTCGCCGGCAAGGACGACGCGCTGATCGGGGATCCGCTGGTCGAGCCCGAGGAGATGCGCGAGCGACTGGCCGCGGTGCCGGCGGAGACGCCGGTGATCGAGGCGCTGCTGCGGGCGCTGGGCCCGGCGATCGCGCAGATCCAGGCCGACCGGGATTTGTGGTTGATCCGGATGCGGGTGATCGAGAACAATCCGGGGCTGCTGCCGGCCCTGATGGCTCGCGGCGCCGTTGCCGAGCAGCAGTTCGTCGCGGCGCTCGCCGAACGCACCGCCACTCCGTCCAGCTCGGCGTTCCCGCAGGTCGTGGCGGCTGCCGTCGGGGCCGCCTTCCGCGTCGCGATGATGCGCTGGTGCGCGGGCGACGGCATACGGCCATTGAGCGCCCTGGTGCACGAAGCCTTCGGCATTCTCGCCGCGGGCCTGACCGACCCTACGAACGAGGAAGTCTGATGTCGCCCGAGAAGCAACCCGGCACGACCGCAATCCGGACGGAAGCCGAAGTCGCCAAGGATGCGGTGGCTCTCGCCGGCATCCCGGTGGCCGGCGACGCCGTCACGGCGGGCGAGGCAGCCGTCCTCGACGACGCCGTGCCCGCCGAAACAGCGGGCAGGATGTCGCACGGCGAGGTCATCCAGGCGCTGTCCGGCCTGATGCTCGGCATGTTCGTGTCCATCCTGGCCTCCACGATCGTGTCCAACGCGCTGCCGCGGATCATCGCCGACCTGGGTGGCTCGCAGTCCGTCTACACCTGGATCGTCACCACCGAGCTGCTGGCCATGACGGCGACCGTGCCGCTGTGGGGCAAGATGGCCGACCTCTACAGCAAGAAACTGCTGATCCAGCTCTCCCTGGGCCTGTTCGTCGCCGGCTCACTGATCGCAGGCTTCACCCCGAACGTCGAAGTGCTGATCGTCAGCCGGGTGGTGCAGGGCATCGGCGCGGGCGGCATGACGGCACTCGCCATGATCGTGATGGCCGCGATGATCCCGCCGCGCGAGCTGGGCCGCTACTCCGGCATGTTCGGCGCGGTGTTCGGCGTCGCGACCATCGCCGGCCCGCTGATCGGCGGTCTGCTGGTGGACACCTCCTGGCTGGGATGGCGCTGGTGCTTCTTCATCGGCGTGCCGTTCTCGATCGCCGCGATCCTGTTGCTGCAGCGCACGCTGCACCTGCCGGTCGTGCGCCGCGCGGTCAGCATCGACTGGCTGGGCGCCGCGTTGATCACGGCGGGCGTGTGCGACCTGCTGATCTGGTCGACGCTGGCCGGCAACCACTTCGCCTGGGGCTCGTGGCAGACGGCGGCCTTCGTGGCGGCCGGCGTGGTGCTGCTCGGCTTCGCCGTCCTGGCCGAGTCCAAGGCGGCCGAGCCGATCATCCCGCTGTCCATCTTCGGCAACCGGACGGTCTCGCTCACCATCGTGGCGAGCGTGCTCGTCGGTGTGGCGATGTTCGGTGGCACGGTTTTCCTGTCGCAGTACTTCCAGATCTCGCTGGGCAAGTCCCCGACAGTGGCCGGCCTGATGAGCCTGCCGATGATCTTCGGGCTGTTGGTGTCCTCGACGGTGGCCGGCCAGCTGATCACGAAGTACGGCCGGTGGAAGGCGTATCTGGTCGCGGGGGCGGTGGTGATGACCGGCGGCATGCTGTTGCTGAGCACGATCGACGCCCACACCAGCGTGCTGATGCTGTCGCTGTACATGGCCGTGCTGGGTGTCGGCGTCGGCATGCTGATGCAGAACCTGGTACTGGCGGCGCAGAACGACGTACCGGCCCAGGAACTCGGGGCGACCACGTCCGCGCTGACGTTCTTCCGCAGCATGGGCGGCGCGATCGGGGTCAGCGCGCTGGGCGCGGTGCTGGCCGGACGGGTCACCACGCTCATGACCGAGCGCTTCGGGGCGGCGGCCGGGGGCGGTGACGGCACCGCGGCGGTGCCCGACCTGACGACGCTGCCGGCCCCGGTACGGGCCATCGTCGCCGACGTCTACGGTCAGGCGACCGCCGAGCTCTTCCTGGTCGGCGCCCCGATCGCCGCGCTGGCCGTGATCGCAGTGCTCTTCGTCAAGGAGAAGCCACTGCACACCCTCAGCGGTGACGAGCGCCGCGCGCAGGAGGAAGCAGCCACAGGCGTGCCGCTGCACTGAACAGGGTGAAGAAGTGAAGGGGGCCTTTTCGAGGGCCCCCTCATCTCTGTTCCGGCCGGAAAATCGACGACCGGATTTCCCTCGATCGGGTGACGCGGGTCAGCTGGGGCGCAGGCCCACCGAGGTGCGCGGGGAGGGCGGCTCGGCGCAGCCCAGCAGGCCGACCAGGCCGGAGATCCAGAGCTGGCGGTAGACCGTCGGGCTCGGGTGGCTCACCACGAGCTTGACGCCGCTGGCGGCGGCCGCGTGGAAGCAGGCCACGAGAATGCCGATGCCGATGCTGTCGATCAACATCACCCGTTGGAGGTCGAGATCGATCTTCCCGGGCGTGGAGGTGGTGAGCACGTCGTTGACCGCGTCCCGCATCACGTGCGCGTTGTCGAGATCGATCTCGCCGCTCGGCGCGATCTCGACGGTGCCATCGGCCAACTGACGAGTGGTGATCGGCAGATACACAGCTGCCCTCTTCCTGGGCGTCGTGCGGACGACGCCACCTCCGCGCGGGGGTCTCTGCGCTGACCAGCTGCGCAGCTCGGCGCCTCACCCAGGCGCCGACCGGATACCGCGTCCAACAACAGTCCGCTGGTCTGCAAGTTACGCCAGGTAGGCGCGGAACGCCAGAGTAGTTCATATGGCCAGAATGTGCTGGATCGGTCAGCGGACGGCCCGCGCGTCGAGAGCCGGCCGGCCGGACCGGACCCGCGCGGGAGCGCGATCGGGCCTGCCGAGGCCGGGGAGAGAGCCGCGCACGGCATGATCCGACTCGGACCCGGGACGGTCGGCCGCCCGGGTTTCCGCCTCGGCGTGACGCCGGTCGCTGGTCTCCGCTATTCGCCGGGGTCGTGGCGGCGGCGATGGCGGGGCAGCTCCTCTATCCGAGGTGCGCCGGCCTTCTCGCCGAGCAGGTTTCCCCTCGGCGGCACCCAGTCCCGCCAGGGGCCGAGCCGTGGTGGCACCGCAGCGGCCACCCCGTCACCGGAGCCCTGCAGAGCGTGGAGATACTCCAGCACACGCCCTGCGGAGAGCCGGCCCTCCAGCGCCATGTTCAGCATCACGCGGGTGTCTTCGTCGAGCGCGCGTTCCCGGCCGCGCAGCAGAGCGGCCAGCCCTGCCAGCAACTGGACGACCTCGCTCGCGTCCCGCTCAGCATCCGGCAGGCTGCTCACCTCTGGACATCCCAGCGATCCATCATCTGTCACGTTCCCCTCGCGCCACGTGCCGCGAGTCGCCGCCGGCGGCCCACGCACTGAGCGGTCCCCGCCGGAACACTCATACACGTGCCAACGCAGAAATGTATTCGGCTCACTACACACCGTCCATCCGATGCGCGCGACCGTTGTCCGAATCACGCTCGCTTGGAGGTCGAAGTGCTTGATCGTCCGATTTATGCGGCCGACGGGCCGGGCGGACGGGTGCTGAGCCGGCTTGGTAGGGCGCTGGGCAAGCCGGGTAAGGCGGAGTAGGAAGAAGATCGAGGTATCGAGGCATCCACGTTGGAGGAGCCATGACCGACGAGAACCGCCAGCCGCTGGAGGAGACACAGGAGGTCGCGGACGCCGTGGAGGACGACGTCGCCGTGAGCGCCTTCGTCACCGGTGGCGGCCCCGACTCCGACAACCCCGAGTTCCGGCAGCCCGGCGAGGAGCCGGCGGTGCGGACCGGGGCGGAGCAGGAGTGGGAGCCGGTCGACCTGGCGCAGGCCGAGGGCCGGGACCCGACGCCGGAGAACATCGAGCGCGCCCGCCAGGAGCTGGAACGCGACGGCGCCGCGGCCATCGAGCGTACGGTCCCCTGACGGTCACTCCACCGTTGCGGTGACGGTGTGCCAGCCGGTCGCACCGTCCGGGAACGGTGTCGCCCGCTGCTCGGTCTGCACAGCGCCGGTGCCGTCCACGGCCCGGACGGAGAGAGTGTGCAGACCGGCGGTGGCGGGCCACTCGTAGCGCCACTGGACCCAGGTGTCCGTGGACGGGACCGGCAGCAGTTCGGCCTTCGCCCACGGGCGGTCGTCGACGCGTACCTCGACCGTTCTGATGCCACGGCCCTGCGCCCAGGCGACGCCGGCCACGGTGAGCTTGCCCGCATTCAGCTTGGCGAACGGCGCCGGCTTGTCGATCCGCGACGCCGTCTTGACCGGGCCGCGGGCACCCCACTTCCGGCGCACCCAGTAGGCGTCGAAGTCGGCGAAGGTGGTCAGCTCGAGCTCGGTCATCCACTTGCAGGCGCCGGCGTAGCCGTACAGGCCGGGGGTCAGCATGCGGACCGGGAAGCCGTGCGCCAGGGGCAGTGGCTCGCCGTTCATCCCGACGCAGAGCATCGTTTCGCGGCCGTCGAAGACCGTCTCGACCGGCGTGCCGATGGTCATGCCCTCGACCGAGCGGGCCACCACCTGGTCGGCTCCCGGCTTGACCCCCAGCTCCCGCAGCAGCGGGGCGAGCGGGACACCGAGCCATCGGGCAGTGCCGATGTACGGCCCACCCACCTCGTTCGACACGCAGTTCAGGGTGACGTCCCGCTCGATCAGCGGCCGCTTCAGCAGGTCGTCGAAGGACAGCTCGACCTCCCGCTCGACCATCCCGTGGATGCGCAGGCGCCAGGTCTCGACGTCGATGGAGGGCACGGTCAGAGCGGTGTCGACCCGGTAGAAGTCCGCGTTGGCGGTCACGAAGCCCGGGGCGGTGCCGGCCGGCAGCGGCTTCGCGGGGCTCGCGGCCACCGGCAGCTCGATGGCCTCACGGGATCTGGTGACGGCTCCGCCGCGGACCCGCTTGACGACTTCGGACGTGGCTCCCGCGACAACGGCGCCGCCGGCGATCACCGCGGCGGTACGCAGAAACGCACGACGATCGAAACCGGCCGGGCCGGGCTCCGCCGGATCGGTCCGGTACGAGCGGTGGAGCAGGAACAGCAGCGTGGCACCGGCGACCGCAGCGCCCACAATGGACGGCACCACGTCGTAGGCGATCGCGGCGGGTCGTAGTGCCGCGGCGACCGCGCCGGCCAGGCCGAACAATGCGGCACCGGCTACAGCGACCCACCGGCGGCGGACACTGAGCACCCCGACCAGGGCTGTGAACAGGATCAGGGCCAGGGCGATCGTGCCGAGCAGGACGGGCTTGTCGTTCGTGCCCAGCGTGCGTACCGCGAACTCCTTGAGCGGCGTCGGCGCCGCGTCGATCACCGCGCCCCCGACGGCGACCAGCGGTCCGGCCTGGGGCCGGGTCGCAGCCGCGAGCACTTCCGCGAGGGCGACCCCGAATGCGGCCGAGAGCACACCGATGAGGGCGGGCCAGGCGATACGGCGCACGACGATCTCCTTCCCTGCCGGGGGGGGGGGGGGGGGGGGGGGGGGGGGGGAGGGGAGGGGGGGGGGGGGGGGGAGAGGGGGGGGGGGGGGAGGGAGAAGGGAGAA